>CAYZJR010000114.1:15118-21071 GCA_964478655.1 uncultured Candidatus Obscuribacterales bacterium | reverse complement strand
AGCAGCAAATTCATTTCTTCGAAAAAGCAGATTCCTGGGAGCAGTTATCGCGGGCCTATGAAAAACTGAACAAGTACGACGAAGCTGCCGATGCACTGAAGAAGTGCATCAAACTTCGAGAATCAAGTCCTAAGAGTGAAAGCTCCTTTTGGGAAGCCTCGAGATACAAATCCCTCGCCAAGCTGTTGGACAAGTCCGGCAAGAGTGAAGAAGCAGCACAAGCACGGGAACAGGCGAAGAAAATTGAACAAACGAATTAGCTAAAGGGGTAGAGACGCATCAGCGACACAATCTCAGGGTGTGCTTGTTGTAGTACTGCTGATGATATTCCTCAGCACGCCAGAAGGTCGGAGCTGGCGCGATCTCTGTGTACACCGTCGCGCGAAGCTTTTTCTCCAACCGTTCCTTCACAGATTTTGCGAGGTCCTCTTGTTCTTTTGTCGTGAAAAAGACAGCTGATCTGTACTGCCCACCGCGAACATTTCCAGTCGGATAGGTTGGATTGTGCAGCGAGTAGAACACCTCTAGCAGCTTTTCATATGACACGACTGAAGGGTCGTAAGTGACCTTCACGACTTCTGCATGTCCTGTTGATCCGGAGCACACGTCTCCGTATGTGGGGTTGCTCTTCGTTCCGCCTGCGTAGCCGACTTCTGCATCAGTCACACCTTTCTGTGCGCGGAAAGCATCCTCCACACCCCAGAATCAGCCAGCGCCAAATATTGCAATTGCCATTTTCTGTTTCACTCCCTTTGTCTGAACCTGGCTCGCAGCTAATGCCGAGGCAGGTTGCTTAATGGTTTGGTCGGCACACGCGCCAAGCTGGCTTGACGCAAGAAGCGCAGCTAGAGCTGCTTCACAAGAATACCAGTTGTTCTTACTTTTGCGCACGATTCACCAGGTCTGACGACAGAACCATTATTAATGGTAGCACCGCCTGCCAGCCTGTCCATTTTGGACAGAAATTTGTCACCTGCAAGCCGCGAACCTACCGCCGATGCGTCTCGCTAATGGCACGGGCGCGCTCGCGCAGAACTCGTGCCTCTGCCGTATGTTCCATCCCTTGCAGAACCTTGGAATACTTCTCCAAAATCGGTACCAAAAGCGGGTCTTGGTCGCCAACCTCGCGCTCGACTGCGGCAAGCAGATCGCGATAGGTTCGCTCACATTCCTCCATGCGCCCATCTGCGCGGTATGCATCAGCAAGTTCATTGAGCACATCAACGACATCCAAGCCCGCAACCATCTTGAGCTGCGTCTCGAGCTGCCTAACTTTATCAGACTTCGGTCGCGCCGCGCCTTTCTTCACGAACCGCGGACGCGTAACGAGCAGCACCGCCGTAATCACTACAGCAAGCGAAACGCCGATTACGATTTGCATGTCAATCATGTGTTAGTCGACTCAACGGTCTGACACCAACAAAGGGCTCTATTGGACAGCATACAGCAAGCTGCGGTTAATAAATCCGACTGTCAATTGCCAAGCCGCCTCTGCTGCCTCTTTTCGGTAGTTTTCGCGCTGATCGTTAAAGAACGCATGCGGAACATCCTCAAACACTTTTATCTGATGCGATTTGCCCAATGAGGAGAGCAAATCCATCAAATTCTGAATGTCGGCAGGCGGAATCAGATCATCGATGCCCGCATAGATTCCCAAGAACGGCGCCTTAAGCCCTTTCGCGTACGTCATCGGATGCTGAGTCTTGGTAGGACTCAATGCCTGATACTTGATGCGCCCGTAATAACTCACTGCCCATGCGATCTCCGGCGACTCACACGCAAACATAAACGCGATTGCGCCGCCCATGCAGTAACCGATGGTTCCAATGCCTTCGGCATTTACGCGATCGTTGGTACGCACATGTTTCATGACGGAGCGCAGAACGGAGATGAGGTCACTGTCCGGAATCGACTGCCAGACTTCTCTCATGGTGGCAAGGTCATTGCGAGCTTCAGGTTTTTGCGGGAACAGTGGAGATCGTGCAAATAAGTCTGGAGCGTAGACCCGCATTGGAAGCCGCGCGAAGCGTCTGCAAACGTCCTTGATATGATCGTTGACGCCAAAGATTTCGTGAATGAGAATCACCGCCGGCAGCCGCTCACTATTGTCCGGGCCCACCGAAAAGACAGGAATAGTCGCTGTCTCACGACGAACCTCAAACCAAGATTCTCTCAAATTCTCGGTTGCTTTCGAGGACGTGTTAAGTTGTTCGTCAGCCATTCTTGCACTCCGTTTCTAACGCCGTTGTTAATGTCGCAATTCCCTAATTAGTCCACAAGAAAGCGCATCTTGCCTGATACGCGCCCCATTGCAATCGCGCGAAGATGCTCAGATTCGTCTATTCGTCCAGTCTCTTCAAGCAAATTTGCGAGATTATCAAGATTTGCAATCACATCTGAGTCGAACGGACCACCCGGATCGTTCCGCATGGCAAGCGCCCTTCGATAGTTAGACTCTGCTTCTTCGTACTTTTTCTGCTCGTGCAAAACAAGCGCATACCGAAACATCGAACTAGCAACTTCCGGATGCTTGCGACCATACAATTTCTCTAACACATCGACGACCTTCTTGCAGATCGGCTCGGCATCAGTCAATCGCGACTGGTCGTAATAAAACGCCGCCAGTTCCCCCAGTGCATTTGCAACGCGTGCATGCAAAGGACCAAAACACTTTTGATAGTGCGCAACGACTTCTTGGAAGTAGTTCTCAGCAGCTTCGAGATTGCCCTGTTTTACGGCTACCTGAGCCAGTTTCTCCAATGTGCGTGCACGCCGCGAATCCTTCTCATCAAACGCCGTGCTGACCTCGCGCGCTTTCAACAATTTCGACTCTGCCAACGCAAAATCATTGACTGTGCAGGCGTCATCCGCCTGTTCCATACATTCTTGCCAGCTTTGGTCTGTCATGAGGTTCCCCAAAGAGACTTGAGACATTTTAACCGCTACAAGTGACTTTTTCAGGGTCGTTGGCTAGACGCCCGAATCGACCCAGTAATTGCCTGGTCTGTCTTTGAATCTCTCGAGTCCTTGCTTCAGCACGTCCTCTTTCAGTTGCTTTCTTTCACGCGTGAGTTTGCGCATGCGGGGCTGTTCGTTCATCTTTTTCTGCTTGCCGCCGATGATCAGCTCCTTGGTTGGCGGGCGGCGAATTGATTTAAAACCGCCTTGCAACGTTGAGTTCTCATCGACTTGCTCCTGGCGCCGCTCGGGACCGGTATAGTTCGGATCTTGCGCTTTGCGGCGATCCCGCAGCGGGTTATTCGGCGCAGGTTCTGGCTTGACTTTCGGCGGTCGCGGCTGCCACTCCGGCGACTCGGCATACTTCTTAGCGAGATCCGGAGGTACTGGTGGCAAAGGCTGTTGCTGGGCGGCGACCCAATTTCCTGATGCTGTTTGTTGTGGAGGGAACGGCTGAGAAGGTTGCGCTGGCGGAGCTGGAGGTTGCGCTGGCGGAGCTGGAGGTTGCGCTGGCGGAGCTGGAGGTTGCGCTGGCGGTTGAGATTGCGGGAACGATTGGGGTGGCTGCGGCTTCGCCGGCTGTTGCATTGGCTGGGCGGGCGGCTGGGGCGGTTCCGGTTGTGCCGGTCGCTTCGCCGATGTCGTTACGCGAGTCTTTCGCTGCTTCCTGGTGGGGTCTTGCACCGGTTGACCTTGCATAGACTCAGGCTGCTGCGTCGACAGCGGTGGTGGTCCGGAAGTAAGAGGGGGCGGCGCAACCGGTTCTTGAGAGCGTTGGGCCGGGCGATGAACTGCCCATGGATCCTGCGGAGCCGGTGCCGGTGCCGGTGCGGGAGCGGGCATGGGTGCAGGAGCCGGAGCTGGTGCCGGGGAGAATGGTTGGGCAGGTGGCAAAGGTTGAGGCAGTGGAGAATCAGAGCCTGTGGGCTTCTTCATCGACTTAGTTGTTTTGCGCTTCGCTTGCCGAGGAGGTTCCTGCTGAACTTCTTGCTCCGGAGGAAAGCTTCGCTCCTGTGCTGCGAACGGTGATGGTTCCGCATGCGGTGGCACTGTCTGCTGCGGTGGAGTGTACGGTGGAATCGGCTGAGACTGTGATTCACCGTCCATCTTCGACGACCAAAAATCGTCATCCCCCTGCGCTTGCGTAACCGGGTACGAACCCGAATCCATGCTCCAAACAATCTCCATTTCCTGCGAGGCTTTCGCGTTCCATGAATTATCGTTGCTTTGCGACTGCGTCGGCTGCGGCTGCGGAGCACTCTCTTGCGGCCATTGGCGTTCTTCAGGCTGCGAAGTCTCTTGCGGCCACTGGCGTTCTTCAGGCTGCGGCTGCGGAGCACTCTCTTGCGGCCACTGGCGTTCGTCAGGCTTCGAAGTCTCTTGCGGCCACTGGCGTTCCGGAGTTGGTTGAGCTGCGGACTGCGCCCAAGGATGTTCGGACACCGGCTGCTGAGTGGCTTGCGGCCAAGACCTTTCGGGAATGTGTTGAGTCGGTTCGGAATCTTGCGTTGAAGGCGCTTCCTGTGGCTGCGGCAACACTTCCTGAGGCCAGTATTGTACGGGCTGTTCTGCAGGTTGCGACCAAGCCTGCTCCGGTGAGAACGGCTGCGTTGGCTCTTCCTGCGGAAACGCTCGTTCTTGTGAGAATGTACGTTCTTGCGGCAACTGCTGCATCGGCTCCGGTGGGAATGTACGTTCTTGCGGGAACTGCTGGGTTGTTGGCTCTTCTTGTGGGAACTGCTGCGATGGTTGTTCCTGCGGAAATGCTCGTTCTTGTGGGAATGTACGTTCTTGCGGGAACTGCTGCGATGGTTGTTCCTGCGGCCAAGCACGTTCTTGTGGGAACGCACGTTCTTGAGGGAACTGCTGCGTTGGTTGTTCTTGCGGCCAAGCACGCTCTGGAGCCGGATGAGGCGTAGGTTTTTGCTGCTGAGGCCAAGACCCCGGCGGAGCCTCCTGCAAAGGTTGCGATCTTTGAGGTTGCGTTATCCGTGGTTCTACCGGCGGTGCACTTTCCGGCGGTGCGCTTGTCTTCGGTTGCGCTGCCGCAATCTCGTCAAAGTTCGGCAACTTCATCATTTTGCTCGACCGCGTCTTGCGTCCTTTACCGGTTGTAGCCGGTGGTGCTTGTGCGGGCGCCGCACGCGGTGGCACCGGCTGTGGTGGCACCGGCTGCGGTGGCACGTCCGACTGGGTTGGCACATTGCCAAACTGCAGCCGCTCTGGCGGTTGCTGCGTATGTGGTTGCTGTGCCTTCATTAATTCCGAAGGCGGCAAGATTTTCATTTTGGGCGGCGGCGGAACCGATGGCTTCACCCGATTCATGGGCTTCCACACACCGACGTCCGCTGGCGCTTTCTCAGCGGCAGTAGGTTGCGGTTGCTGCGGAGCACTTTCTGGCGCCCTGGGACGATCCATTTGCCCCTCTTCAAGCTTCCTTGCACGCCTGAATCCTGGAGGCATGAGCGGAGAATGCCCCTGCGCGCTCTCTTCAGTCAGCCTGGACTTCGGTTGAGTTCCTTCCGGATAAGAATAGGCTTGGTGATAGCGCACCAGGCGCTGCATAGGCGTTGTAGGTCTTCGCACACCAGGCGGGAGTGGCGGCGGTAGCCGACCTTCCTCATCAGGTCCATAGTAGCGAGACTGCGGAACTATGATGGTTGGTTCTCCAAGCGGAGCCTTCTGCGCTGGCGGCGAACTTCCGGCGTTCGGATTCGGTTGCAGCATTTCGCCAATATCGACCAACGGAAGCGTCATATCGAGCGTACTTCTAGTCATTCGCGGCTTCTTAGTGCCAGGAGCCCGAGGTGCAGAAAGAGGCGCCTGCGGGGGCGGGGGTGGAGCTGGTTGCTGTGGATACGGCTGGTACGACCCAGACTGCTGTTGTTGCGGATAAGGTTGGTACGACCCAGACTGCTGCTGCTGTGGATAAGGTAGGTGCGACCCAGACTGCTGTTGTTGCGGATAAGGTTGGTGCGACCCAGACTGCTGTTGT
>CAYZJR010000114.1:0-15018 GCA_964478655.1 uncultured Candidatus Obscuribacterales bacterium | reverse complement strand
CGACCCAGACTGCTGTTGTTGCGGATAAGGTTGGTGCGACCCAGACTGCTGTTGTTGCGGATACGGCTGTTGCACAGGCTGCGGAGGGGTCTGCGGCTGCTGAGGCTCTTGCGGTGATTGCTTAAGGAGCGAATCTGCCGTAGGCAGCGACATTTGAACCTTCGTCTTGCGACGTCCGCCCTTTGGTCGTTCGTCTGGACCCATAACCATGGTCGGAGTTGCGTTCCGGTTAGGTCGATTTGAATACTTGTCCTGTTTCGGCGGCTCCTGTGGCGGCTGCGTTGGCTGCTCAGGCGGCTGCTGAGGGTGTCCCTGCTGTTGCGGCGGATACCCCTGCTGTTGCGGCGGATACCCCGGCTGCTGTTGAGGATACCCCTGTTGCTGCTGTTGAGGATACCCCTGTTGCTGCGGCGGATACCCCTGTTGCTGTTGTTGAGGATACCCCTGTTGCTGAGGCTGCTGGTAAGCATCCGGCCCCGGAGCCCTAGGTGGCGGAGCCGGCGGCATTTCCGGCATCACAATCTTAGGAACCGCCATCGTCTTACGCGTCTTGCGCCGCCCACCGGATTCTTGCGTCCATTCTCTATGCCGCGCCAGCAACCGAGACATCCCCGTCTCTTGGCGGGGGTCGCGCTGCGGCACGAAATCTTGGTCGTCGTTATCGTTCGACATCTCTAGCGTTCCTTGCCAGGATTGTTTCTCGGGTTTCCATTCAACTCCCCAAAACCAACAATTAGGAGTTGGACGCAACAATAATATGCCATCGAATGGCAGAAACATAGCGCACTTTTTTACTCTCGGGAACATTTCACTCTTCCCGAGAATCTAAAGATTGCAGTAATCGAAATTTGGCACACGAAGCCAATCTTGGGTCGGTTGCTCAGCAAAGGTAACAAGTATGTTCTCTAAGCACTTCCAAATAACCGCCGCTCTAGGCCTGCTTCTGGTTGTGTCAGGTTGGCTCTGGTTTTCCTATATAGTTGAATCCGATCTGAAAGGGGACGGACTGCCTTCTAACGTCATATCAGTGAATGACAAAAACGCAGTCACAGAGATTTTCCAATCACAAGTTCCTGTATTCATCGACTTCTACGCGTCATGGTGCGGACCTTGCAGAATTCAAAGCCCCGTAGTTGAGAAACTTGCTAAGCAGTACGGCAACAAGGTCAAATTCGTCAAAGTAAACATCGACGAAGCACCGATTCTCGCCGAAACCTACCGCATTCAGGCTGTTCCCACCCTATATATCTACTCGAGCAAGCCACCCGCCAACGCATCGACTGTCGGATATCACAGCGAATCACAATTGCGTTCATTCATAGGCAACACGTTGAAAACCGCGATTGCGGACGGCTCTCCGCACTCATAACGGTAGCATCAAAATTCACAACATAGAATCAAATCGAAACGCGACCACAATCAGTCACGCGAGAAATCGCCGACATACATGTTCACGTTATTGAGTGCGTTGAATCCGCCATCAGCAAAAGAGAATCTCAATGATCCCCACGGGCGTTTGTAAGTCAGATGAGCAGGGTCGATTATGCATCTAGTTGATCTGTCAGGAACATACTTGCAAGGTCCAAACCGCGCAGTCACATCAGCCACTGTTACCACACATTTCCTTGTATTCAAAACCAACCACAGCATGTTTCGGCCAATCTCTGTCGGACGCTCCAGCCTAACGAAATACCAGAGCTGATCGGCACCTCGCCCCACAGATTCAAACGATCCCGTGTGATACTCAGGATGGTTTTCATAAGGAATCTCGCGCAGCTTTACTCCCGTCAGCTTCGCAGTGAGCCCCGTGTCAAACGGCTTTTTCGAATTCGCAAGCGCATCCACGACATCAAGTACATGCTTCACCTCCGCGGTTTTCGGCTGCGGTTTCGCGGGTTCGACTCCACCCAAAAGCAGCTTCAATTGAGCATGTTCCTCCTTACCATCACAACCAGTCTCAAATGCCAACTGATAGGCGCGAGTCGCATCGTCTATAGCCTCTTTGTTCCTGCCCATTTCGGCATTCACCCTCGATCGCAACACGTACACGCTGCAATATGCATAGTTAGCGATTGAAGAATCGCAGCTTGCCAACGCCTTTTCCAACTGATGCGTCTTTCTAAAGAACTCGACCGCATCTTCGAGCGCCCCAATCATCTTAGTCATCCCTAAGATTGTTTGCCAATCTTGCGTGGCGAGTTCTGTGCGATCCATCGCTTCATACACCCGGGCACGCGTGTAATAGTACTCGCAACACGGGTCCATTCTTAGCGCTTCATTTATCTCGCGAAGCGCTGCATCATAGCTCTTCCGCACCAAGAATACTTGAGCATTGTCGTTTGCGTGCCGCGCCATCGTTCTGCGCAGCTCAGCCCTTTTGTCCACTTGGCGCGTTATCGTCGTATCAGCAAAATAAGAGCCCGTCCCCTCAGAAGAACTCTGAGCGAAAGCGGCAATACAATTCGCTGCACCAATGCAAAACAGCAACACAAAAAAAGTGAAACGCATAGTCCCTCCCATGCAACCTTTATCAGCCTATCTTGAGCCCTAGGATATTAAGAGGGGGGTTTTCACCGAACTTTCCCTGGACATTAAGGAACAATGTGCTATTCGATTACCGAACCCCGATTGTTGGCACAATGGAATTGGATTCTCGGAAATTGGAATCTCTGGAATACTTGGAATTTGGGCGGAACATTCTTGCCGGTCGCGGAGAATTGAACCATGCTAATGGCAGACACGTTGGCTATTTTCCTCGTTGTCTTGGGGTTCATGCTCGCGTTTCCCGGTTTGTGGCTGACCTGCATGGGCGTGTGGCCGAGCCTTGTTGAAGGTTCACGCGAACGCTGCGAAAAGGGTTTGATCAAGTCGTTTTTCATCGGACTTCCAATCACTGCTGCAATGGTCTTCACGGTTGCAATAGTTGGAAAAACCGAAGGACTTGGTCAGGCAAGCGCGATCGGCATTGTCTGTCTTTACATTCTCTACTCAAATATTGGTGTCTCAGGATTGGTCACACTCATAGGCAAACGCCTGCCCTCCCCCGCCGATGCAGAACGCCCATGGAAAGCCACAATCAGAGGCGGCATTGTTCTTGAACTTTCATACTTGCTGCCATTATTAGGTTGGTTCATCATTTTGCCCGTCACCTGGCTCATCGGATGTGGTGTCACAACAAGAGTTATCTTCACCAAGATTTGGCCCAAGAAATCGGCTGCCACACCAGAGAAGCAGACCATTTCCAGCATCGAGCAGAGAGTCTCGCATATAGAACAAACGATTTCTCATATCGAACCCGTCAAACACACAGAGCCAAAATCAGATCACACTGTCGAAGAGAAAATTGCGTCGTCATGAAACTTTCTAGACGCGATCTGTTGAAAGCGGGTGCGCTATTGGGTGGTTCGGCAGCGCTTTCCGGATGCGAGCGCGTCTACAGTGTTGTAGCAGAACAACTTGGGCAATCCATTCCGTCTCACATCTCGGTTGCAAATTCGGCGGATATTGATCCGGTGTTCCACCTTCTTTCGCGCGCGGCGTATGGTCCATGGCCCGGGGAGTTGGACTATGTTCGCAGAATCGGAGAGAAGGCTTGGATCGAAGAGCAACTCTACCCGGAGAAGATCGACGACAAGGCTTGTGATGTTCGCGCACGGCGTTTTGAAACTATACATATAGAACCAGGCACGTGCTACGACTTCAAACGCGAATCGCTTCGCAAAGACATCACGCGTCACACCTTACTCCGTGCGATTTACAGTCGTCGGCAATTGCAAGAGGTGATGGTGGGTTTTTGGACCGATCATCTCAACATCAACATCGAAAAAGGCGATTGCATTTACCTGAAAGCTGCGGACGATCGTAGAGTAGTGCGCAAGCATGCGTTGGGTCGATTCCGCGATCTAATTCAAGAGTCAGCTATCTCGCCTGCCATGCTTGTTTACCTCGACGGAAAGGAGAACAAGAAAAGCAATCCAAAAGAAATTCCCAACGAAAACTATGCACGCGAACTACTCGAACTTCACACCATGGGTGTCAACGGTGGATACACACAAAAGGATGTTTACGAGGCGGCGCGCTGTTTAACTGGTTGGAGATTGCGAACTGAGTGGCAGAAGGGAACGGTCTATTTCGATCCTGCATTGCATGATGATGGAGAGAAACACGTTCTGGGCAAAGTGATTCCTAAAGGCGGAGGCGAGAATGATTTCAAACGCGTTGTTGAAATCGCATGCAGCCACCCGTCAACCGCGAAGTACATTGCCACTAAATTGGTTCGCAAATTCGTCTCTGAAGATCCGCCTGCGTCGCTCGTCAACAAGGTAGAAGACACTTTCAAAAAGACCGACGGAGATATCAAAGCCCTTCTGCGAACCGTGCTGTTGTCCGAAGAATTCAAAGAGTCCAGAGGACAAAAGTTCAAAAGACCATTTCACTTTGTTGTCAGTTCGCTGAGATCACTAGCAGCAGATACGCATGCTCGCGATGAACTCGTCGAATATCTCAACCGAATGGGACAGGGACCATTTGAGTATCCAACACCCGATGGCTACCCGGAAGAGACTTCGCCATGGTTAGGTACGCTCTTGTGGAGATGGAACTTTGCCCTCAATCTCGCATCAAATCAAATTCCAAACACAGAAGTGAATCTCGCGAAACTGAATGCTGCAATAGCAGGAACATCGTCGAGTTCCAGCGAACCAAACGAAGAGTCCGAAGCTCAACGTCTTTCTCCGGAGCAACTGCTACCCCACTTCATCGGTCGAAAAGGAACGGCATCAGAACTCGCAGCTTTGAATGAGTTTGTGAAGTCACAGGGTCTGAAAGACGAGGCACACAGGGCAGAGCTGATCGGTTTGATTCTTGCCACACCTACATTCCAGAGGTGCTGAGCAATGTCAAAGTACGATCGCAGAACCTTTCTCAGGCAACTCGCCTTCAAATCCGATAGCACCGCCATCAGTGGCACTGGGTCGAAGAGCACCAGCTCTAATGGAAACACACTCGTCTGCGTTTTCCTTCGCGGCGGCGCTGATATGCTGAATATCCTGGTTCCCTATGCTGATGACGCGTACTACAAGGCGCGTCCAACACTTGCAATCAAGGCGCCGAACACAGGCAAGAAAACAGAAGAAACAGCAATTAAGCTAACTGACTTTTATGCGTTCCATCCAAGAATGCAGCCACTTGTTGCAGCGTTCAAGGAAGGCAGACTAGGCATGGTTCAAGCAGTTGGAACCGACAATCAAACCGGCTCGCACTTCGAAGTACAGGATCAAATCGAACATGGCGCAGGTTATGGCCAAACCACCGGTGGTGGCTGGCTGGGAAGACACCTTCAAACTCGCGCGAGTGGTCAACTGACGCCACTCTCTGCAGTCTCACTCGGTCCCACAATTCCTGAATCACTGAGGAGCGCTCCGGCAGTAACAGCGCTTCACTCCCTCGAAGAAGTGCATATTCAATGCCCTTCGAAAAATCCGAGCGCCGTGACCAGAGCCCTTGCAAGCATGTACAGCGCCGACTCAACCGTTCTCAAAGAAACAGGCGAAGTGACTTTGAAATTACTTAGCCGCGTTCAATCGATGGGAAACAAAGAGTACAAGCCCGCTGGCGGAGCCGCATATCCCGACACAGAGTTCGGCAAGGGTTTGCGTGAAATCGCGCGTTTAGTAAAGACCAATGTAGGTTTGGAAGTTGCATGCATCGACTTCGGAGGTTGGGACACACACTTCTTTCAAGGCAGCTTTGACGGTCTGCAAGCCGGGTTGATCAAAGAACTTGCAGAGTCACTCGCTGCATTCGACAAGGACATCACAGCAACGAAAAGCCCAGTGACTACTCTTGTTATTACAGAGTTCGGCAGACGCATCTACGAAAACGGATCGTTGGGGACCGACCACGGCAGAGGTTTCGCAGCCTTCGCAATAGGCAATGGTGTGCTCGGTGGAAAAATTCATGGCGAATGGCCCGGACTGAAAGAAACTGAGACGCAGCTACTCGGCCCCAGCGGCTTGAAGATCAAGATTGACTATCGATCGGTGCTAGCTGAGGCTCTCACCAACGTGTTGGGCAACAGCGAAATCGACAAAGTGTTTCCAAACTTTCGCCCACAGAAGGTTGGATTGATATCGTGAAAGTTGATCTCAATGCGGACTTTCGTCCTATTGGAAAAACCTGATGACTTGTGCATCTGGGTCGATCACAAATCGATTGAACCCAAAGAAAGACTGACCCAGAAGCGGAAGTCCCTGATAGCCAGACGTGACGCTCACAGCCACGTTTCGTCGCCGAATCGGACCGAGTTCCATCGAATCGACTTCAAAAGTAACTGACTTATTTGCCGCGGAAATTCCCTCTCTTGTTCCCACATAAACTTCCGAATTTTCCGTTGGTCTCAACTCCAATTTGATCGCATCCAGGTAGGAAAAACTGCACACTGCCGCACCGGTATCGAAGTATGCATCCGTCTCTATTCCATTTACTCTGACTGTAACAACAATATTGTTTCCCAATTTTCTGTATGGAACATTCGCAGTGTAGATTGGAACATTCCGCTGCCCCGCGCCTTTTCTCATGAACCTGATATGTCCAGTTGCATTATCAATGCTGTATTGCAAATCACCGAAGAAGGTCTGTCCAAGCAGTGGTTCGCATTCCAGCTTCTCGGCGACGCAAATGACTTGTCTGCGACTCAATTTGCCAATGCTAATTGTGTGCTCGACTTCCCACGCAGGAATTTTCGCGCCGACACCAGATATCGTTGTTGTCGGTTTGCCTGTAGGCATCGGCAATCCCAATGCTCTCAAATGGTCTTTGCTCATCAAACAGACATCTGCGCCAGTATCGAAAATCATGTCGGTTGGTCTTCCATCGATATGCGCGCTAACAAGCAAATCACCTTGTTTGCTTTTGCGAAATGACACCGTTTGATCATCTGGAATGTGATCGGGAGTCGGTCTATACGAATGTGCCATCGACACCTTCGGCGGCACGCTATCGCCTAAAATGCGTTCAGACAACTCAGCAGCTTGCGTCTTTGGAAACTTCGCAACAACGTTCTGATACTCCTTTTTCGCGTCATAGATATAACCGAGATGATGCAGCGCGACAGCCCGATAATAGTGCGCGTTTGCATTTTGCGGTTCTTTGGTTAGGAAGTAGTCAAAACACCGCAAAGCGTCCATGTACTTTTGCTTGTTGTACAGCGCGACGCCTTTGTCGAAGTACGTTTCTGCAGCGAAAGCCGGTATCCATGCACCTTGCAGCAGCATCTGCAAAAGCGCAGCTGCGCCGAGGAGCCAGATAGAAACCCACTCTCGCATACACAACGACCAAAACTTCGGGGCAAAGTTCATGGCTTTGAACTTGTTTCTAAATACCGGTAAGCATCTAATCTCTCTATACCCGTCTTAAACAGGTTCCCTTTCTTATCTCATTTCATAAAACCCCCAATGCAATATCGGAAACTCCCGCCCTCCGATGTGGGGTTATTCCTGTGTGACAGCAGCCGGCAGTGGTCTAAATTCGTTATATGCGGCGGCGAGAGGCTAGACCATGTTCACCAAACAAGGCTCCAAAGTGGAGTCCGACCTCCTCGATAATCTCTACATAGCAGCGCCCTGCCCTGTGCGCTGGGATTCTATGACCGGAGATGACAGAGAGCGCGCTTGTAGTCAATGCTCACGAAAGGTCTACAACCTTTCATCGATGACAAAGCAAGAAGCGCAATCGTTTTTACAGGAGAACGGTGTCAATCATTGCGTCACATTCTTTCGCCGCGAAGACGGAACTATCATGACCGACAACTGTCCAGTCGGTCTACGCAAACTACGCGACCAATATCGACTAGTCATGCGCGTTGCAGCAGCCGCAATCACATTTTTCATGACGCCGCTTGCAGGGTTTGCAAAAGATGCAAAAGAATGTGGAACGGCAAAAGATGCACCAATCAGCACAAATCAGGCCAGACTAGAGATGGTTGATGGCAAGCCGGCAATTCACCCAACAGCACCTCCTGCTCCAAGGAAGCCGCTCCATCCGGATATTGCCGGTGGAGCCTGGATACCACCGCCAGTGCCGGGGCAAGCAATTTTCGTTCCTCCATCTCAACCGGATCGGCCGGTTGTATCGAGACCAAACCTCACAGACAAACCGGGCAACAACACGAAGGACAAAACAGGTACAGATCCGTATTACAAGCTTCGCGCCGCGGTCACGGAATTGGCTGATCCAACAGCATTCAATCTGTATAGTCTCGGACACGAGAATTTGATGTCGGGTCGAGTGCTTGTTGCCAGAGCCTATTTCAAAGCAGCGCTCAAAGCATTCGATCCTACCAATCACGATTGGAAGTTGAAACAGCTCGTGGAATCAGAGCTCAAACAAGCCGAATCCATGCCGCTGACAGAAAGCGAAAAAGAAGATGATGACGCTATTGTGAAAATCGAGTTTCAAGGCGGCAAGCCGCGCATTATTCACAGCGAGTCCTCCAACCAAGATTAGCCCTTCAGAGTCGCGCAGGGAGCCTCACATGACTAGATCATCAAAGAAAGTAGAGTCCGAATTACTCGACAACTTATTCATCGCGGCACCATGTTCGGTATCGTGGGATTCGATGACAGGTGATGATCGCGCGCGTGCGTGCAGCATGTGTTCGCGAAAGGTCTACAACATCTCCGACATGACGCGAAAAGAAGCAAATGCCTTTTTAGAAGAACATGGCATCAGTCAATGCTTATCGTTCTACCGCCGCGCAGACGGAACCATCATGACCGACGACTGTCCTATCGCATTGAGAAAGCTTCGAGATCGATGCAAACTGGTGGCACGCATGGTAGCAGGAGCAGTGGCATGCGTGTTGTCTACGCTTGGATGCTATGCGCAAGGCAAGGGCAGCGACATAACAGCTAAGCCAGATCTTTCAAACGTTAGGTTTTATGGTGAGCCAGGGCATCATCAACCACTTACATTTTTTGATGATTCACCAATTGTAAAAGGTGGGCCTCAACTAGTCACGCCACCACTAACCACAAGTACAGCGAAAGAAAAGGCAACACCCATTACACCCAAGTTCACACGGGGAGTAGTCGCGACAAGAGGTGAAGCGGCGCTACACGCCGTGAGTAGCGGTCCGCAAAAAGGTAACTCGGCAAAGGGCACCAACGGCAACGACGAAAGTGGCAACGAAGGGAAAGACCCTTATTACAAGTTGAAAGCTGTATACAACGAGTTGGCCGATCCTACTGCCTACAACCTTTTTCTGGCTGGTGAGAAAAACTTCAAAGAAGGAAAGATACTCGTCGCGCGAGCATATTTCAGAGCGTCACTCAAAGCATTTGACCCAGCAAACTGCGATTGGAAACTAAAACAATTGGTCGAAGAACAGCTCAAGCGCGCAGAGCAAGCGACCCCATCTTCAACAGAGAACGAAGAAGAAGACGCAATCATGAATATCGAGTTCAAAGACGACAAGCCGCAGTTGCTACTTACAAGATGAGCGATCTTTACGTACAATTTCTAGTGCTTGCTGGTGTTTGCCTAGCATCATGGAACTGGCTTATCATTTGCGACCTTGCGAGAATTTGTCTGCACAACCGTTGGCTTAGAGTACCTATCGGCGCTGCCTGCTTGCTTGCGAATGATATGATCGCAACCAAGTCACATTTGCTCTCGATGGGATTTCTATTTCTTCTTTTCCCTTCCTTCGCAAGACTTTCATTCATTCCGGTCGTCCAAGACCAACCCGTCTCAAAAACTTACTTAATCCTTTTATGTATCGCATCGGTCATGGGTCCTCTATTCTTCATACTTACCTGTTCGATTCATTAGGATAGAAATGCACAGAGTACTAAGTCTTCTTTTAGTGACCTTTCTATTGTGCACCACCAACGCAATGGCTGACAGCAAGCGATATCTGACATACGAGACTTACAAAAAGCTGCTGACTCTCTGCCCGGAAGTGAAAAACGCAAAGCTCGAAGGCTTACTTCCTGCAGCCGAGGAATTGTGGGCTAAGGGACAGTTGAAGATGCCGGAAGAAACCCATGTGTATCGCGGTGACTTCAATCATGACGGCAAAGCCGAATGTGCTATCGGCATCACCAGTGATGGCACACACTTTGTATTGATTGCACAAGAAGATTCTTCCGGAGTCTTTAAACGCACAGGACTAGTACGCACAAAAGGCAAGATCAACGCTTTCAATGGTCGCGCAATTTCAGTTACACCAGCAGGTTTTGTCGCATGGACGGGCAAGCAATACAGCTACCAAACCGGTGCGCTGGCGCAATACTGTTACGAATACAAATCGGCCGATTTCGGTGGAACCATGATCAAAATGACTTATGTCGGGCCGCAAGATGAGCCATATCCAGGTCTGTTGATTTCGACCTTCTACCGATGGCCAAACCTAGACGCATTCAAGGCTCATCACAAGTCGGAAGTCGGCTATGCCAACGACCAAATGCCAGTTCTTTGGCACATCACGATGTCACCAGAGTCCCTAAAACGACTGGTCGAGGCTCTAAATAAGTCGAACGTGCTAGCAAAAGCCGAAGACCGAAAAGGCATTGAAGCCGGCATCTCGCACTCACTATCGATATTGGATACAGCGTCTGCACACAGACCAAACTATTACGAAGTATTCCTTCAACCTAAAGAGATCGTCGCTCTTCTAAAATCATTTGCACAAAACACATCGCCCGAAAATCGCCAAGCCGCAGCGGTGATGCAGGAATACTCGAAAATGTTTGGTGAATAACAACGGCTATCCGCCTGCGTGCTGCAAGTCTTCCATTGCATCTTCAAAATCCACACGCATGCGCTGGCAATAGTGCAAAGCAAGAATTGCTTGCTCTACTTTCAGCTGTCCAAGCTCAATCATGCGCTGTGATTTTACGGTCGATAACAACATTTTGTTGTCAATTTTCCCCATGTGCACAAGTATGCGCCCGAGATCGCCACCGTGTGTTCTCTGGAAATCACGAGCAGCGATGATGTCGCTTTCACCGATCATTCCACCCTTTCTCAAAAGGCTTACAACCGAGAATTCGAAAGATTTGAACACGGCAGGACTTTGCGAATTCTTCTCCGGAGTGATCGAAGGGTTGTCTTCAGTTCGTTGTTCTGCTGCAGCCTTCTCTTTTCTGCTGCTGGTAGTGCTCTCAGCCGCAGGAGCTGCAGACGAACCAAGACTTTCCCAAGGGAGCACAGAGAAAGACTCCGCCATTTCTTCTTCTTCGTCAGCGTGACGGCTTTCCAACAAGTTCATTTTCAGAAGGTCGGCAGAAACGTATCGTTTCTCAGGTTCCTTCTTCAGACACTTGAAAATAATGGATTCGAGCCATCCGGGAATCGAGAGATCTGGTCTGACTTTTGCAAACTCTGGTGGCATCTCATAAACTTGCTTGTGCATAATGCGCAATGCATGATCGGCTTGGAATGCGCGAACACCAGTGATCGCCTCATACATGACGCAACCTAGTGCATAAATATCCGCGCGCAAATCAAGCCTGAAACCCTGACACTGTTCAGGGCTCATGTAAGATGGGCTTCCCATCACATCTCCGGTGCGCGTCAGCTGTGCCGCATCTTCACTCTCGGAGATGAGTTTGATGATTCCGAAATCCACCAGCTTCGCCGTTTCAGTCGACGTGCCGGTTTCCGTGAGCATAATATTGCTTGGTTTGATGTCGCGGTGAATAATCCCTTGTTTGTGTGCGTAATTGAGTGCACTGCACACTTGAGTGAACGCGTTAATGAAACGCGGCAACGACAACGGACCATCCTTGAGCAAAATACTCGCGAGACTTCCGCCGGGAAGATACTCCATCTCCATGAACAAAAGTCCGCTTCCCGCCACACCCAGGTCGTTTACGGACACGATGTTGGGATGCTTCAACTCAATCGATGCACGCCCTTCACGAATAAAACGGCGCCTAGACTGGCTATCAGCCAGCAAGTAAGGGTGCAAGACCTTGAGCGCCACTTGCTTACTACTCTTGAGATTAGTCGCACAGTACACGCGACCCATGCCTCCGTAGCCGAGCTCGGCGGTGATTTGATACCGATCGGCAAACAGTGAGCCGATTACCTGCACCGATGACAACTCAGGAATTGGGCGAATCGGAGGCGGTGGGTTGGTTTCTGTAATCTCGCCAGGGTTCTGACCAGGCGGTTTGTCGCTTGAGGCGCCGGTCTTCTTCTCGATGAGGGTCAGAACAAGATCCTGATCATCCGTGACAATGCTCCACAGAATGAGGGTTTCCTCCTCATCCTCTCTCGATAGCTCCCACTGCGGCTCTTCGTCAAGCTCCCTGGTTTGGTAGGTTACAGAAACAATATAGCTCTGACTTCCGTTGCGCCAGAAGAGAATTTGCGGCAGAGGCGAGCTTTTCGATGCTCTGTCCATCATCGCGGTCAAGTCATCACGCGAGGGCTGTTTAGAGCTCTCAGAAGCACTCACAGGCGCCTTTCGGCGCTTGCCTGTACGCTGCTTTGATGGTTCTTTCGAAAATGCGTCTTGAAGTGGCATGAGCCCTCAATGGCAATCTGTCAGAAGTTATCCCCGGCCGAGGCACGAGGCCTCAGATCAAGGATATCATCTTAGACTAGGGTCTCCCGCGCAATAGTTTCCGCCCCGGGTATAATCAGCAAGATTAATCTCGCAACGGTGCACCTTTTGCCCGTTTGGCAGGAATTTGAAAATGGCAGCGACAACCCAACGATCTCCTTACCCGCGAGTCTCGATTAAAAAAGGTCGCGAATGGCAAATTTTGCGTGGACACCCTTGGCTATTCTCCGGTGGCATCTCGCAAGCACCGAAAGCGGTATCAGCCGGAGACGTTGTTGACCTCGTAGACTTCAACGGAGCCTTCATTGCACGCGGATATTACAATCCTGAATGTGATATAGCGGTACGTGTTCTCACTTTGGACGCGAATGAAATAGTCGACAACTCCATGTTGCGAAGTCGCATCGCAAATGCGTGGCAACACCGCCAAAGATCTATTGATACGACAACAACAAACGCATTTCGCCTGATCAACGCTGAAGGCGATTTTTTGCCCGGCTTCATCGTCGATAAGTACGCAGAGACACTAGTAATTCAGAGTCATACGCGCGGCTCAGATTCTTTGTTAAAGCCATTTTTGGAACAGTTGGAACAAGTTGTAAATCCCGAATGCATAGTTGTGCGAAACGACTCTGGAGCAAGAAAGCGAGAAGGACTGTCGCTCGACTCGCCAGCAATCATCAAGGGAACACAAGCGAACTCGACAATCACAATTCTAGAAAATGGAATTCAATTCGCGGTCGATGTTATTCACGGTCAAAAGACAGGTTTTTTTGCAGACCAGCGTGACAAGCGGTTTGCATTAGCAAAGTATTGCAGCCTCCTCACGGGATCGCCCAACATGCTCAACTGTTTTTCCTACAGCGGAGCGTTTTCAGTTTACGCCGCAAAGGCAAACTGCAGTATCAAAACCGTCAATGTGGACGAGTCGAGAAAGGCTTTAGAACTTGCTCGCCGCAACTTCGAATTAAATGGTGTACCGCTCGACCATCATCAATTTGTTGAAGCAGATGCATTTCAATGGCTTGACAGCGATGCCACCACATTCGATGTCGTCATAGTTGACCCACCCGCCTTTGCTAAGACCCACAAAGACAAACCACGGGCCGTCAAAGGCTATACTCGAGTGTATTCACAAGGACTAAGGCGAACAGCAAGTGGCGGCCTCCTCGTAGTATGTTCATGCAGCGGGGCAATCACAATGGAAGAATTTCTAGCTTGCGTAAAGGATGCCGCCGGAAACACGCATCGACAGATTCAGATCGTCGAGACCTTTCAACACGGCGCCGATCATCCTATTAACGCTGCAGCACCTGAAACCGGCTATCTAAAAGTTGCGTTCTGCAGAGTTAGTTAGTGCGCAGTTGTGATAGACCGAAGTTACCGAGCTCGCACCGCTTGCTTTAAAACGACCTTGCCAGATTTGTCGATTAGCCCCCAATCATTGTTGCTGAATTTCACAACCGCAAGCCCTTCAGAAAATGGGCGAGCTTCCTCAAACTGAGCGGGAATCGCAGTCTTTCCTTGCTTGTCGATATATCCATACACAAACTGCTTCAGCGGAATAGGAGCCAACCCCTCAGCAAAACACAATCCGCCATGACACTCAAGATCGAACGCTTTCTTGCCTTCTTTATCGATATATTTTCCAGAGTACGTTCCGTTATTAAGATTTAGAACCAGAGCCAATCCCTCAGTGAAGCTCAACGCCATAGAGTATTGTGGTTCGATCACGACTTTTCCACTTGAATCTATAAATCCCCACTTTTGCTCCGATGGATACTTGCCACCAGTGGCGATGGCTGCTCGACCATCAGAGAAACTCAACGCATCAGCGAACTGGGGCGAAATGACAAACTTACCTTTCTTGTCAATGAATCCCCATTTCCCCCAGAAGTCTCTAGCGGCCGCAAGCCCATTGCGAAATTCGCGAGCACTTCCAAATTTCGCGTCAATCACCATGCTTCCGTCTTTATCGATGAATCCAACACGTCCGCCTTTCTCAACGGCTGCTAACCCCTCGGAAAAGTCGATTGGATCATCACCAGGATAATCGAGCGCCGACGGCTTTTCGAATTGCGGTTTTATCTTGTATTCACCGCCGTGATCTATAAATCCCCACTTTCCATCAACTCGCACGGCGGCCAGCCCTTCTGAGAAAGGTCGTGCTGCATCAAACTTTCGCTCAATCACAAGCTTGCCATTTCGGTCGCAATAGCCAACTTTCCTTCGTGGAGAGAGCTCTGGGGTAGCCACTACTCCTTCAGAAAACTTTGTCGGCAGCCAGTTTTCAAATCGGGCCGCCTCGGCTGAATTCAAAATCGCTGATGACAATGACAAGGCTGACGCCAAGGAAATGAGGATCTTCTTTTTCATACAGTCCATAGCCAACTAACCGCGAAACGAGTCCGCAAAAAGTCTAACGCACGAGCAGGCGAAATTAG
>CAYZJR010000113.1:11290-21452 GCA_964478655.1 uncultured Candidatus Obscuribacterales bacterium | reverse complement strand
AGATCGGCGCAGGCAATTGGATTCGCGAAGTACAGGCGAACGGAATGGCTTGGAGACAGTGACGTCTCATTGCAGTGCAAATGCGTGAACCTATGCCACGTGAACTCTCGGACGGCGAGAGCGATTGGGCTCAACGCGACGCAGAATCTCTCTTGTAATTGGTGCTGTTTCGCCCTCACCCAAGAAGATGTATTTGAGGATGTAACCCAGAGGATTTCCTTCAGTCCATTCAAAATAAACGTTGGGCACTTTCTCTGTCTCTTCTCGAATGTGCAGCAACAGCGCAGCAATGGCATTAGGAACAGTCGGGCTTGTACATCGCAAGACCTGGTACCCGTCAATATCTTCACCCTTTACGTCCAACGTATCGTCTATAAAGTCTGAGGCATCACCGAGAGTCACCTCCAAGAAAATGAAGTTGCCTTCGCTTCGTTGAACGCTGTGCGCCTCTCGAGCTTCCATTTCTTTGAGGAAATAGTCTGTGCCTCCCGGACGGCGACATAGAAGGCGAATTTGCCCCCACGCGTTGCCTTTCGTTTGTTCGAGAAACCTCTGTGCTGTCTCATCCAGAATCACGTTTCCGATACGCAATTCAAGCGAACGAATCGAACGGGAGATGAGCGAAGAGACAAAGATTGCGGCGATGAAAAACGATGCAATCACCAGACCTTCCGGCCGTTCCAACATATTTTGGATGCTCGTGTAAATGAACACCGCCGTAATCAATGCAAAATATAATCGAAGCATTTTTGCTCTTTGCCACAAGCTCATTGTTACCGCAACAGAGGCTGATGTTATGAGAACGAGAACCCCCGTTGCATAAGCACCCGCCTGCGCGTCGACATCAGCTTTGAAGACCCAGGTGACGAAGAAACAAACCAGCATAAAGAAAATAACCAGTGGTCGCGTGCGGCTCGCCCACGCGGGAGCCATACCGTATCTAGGCAAATACCGAGGCACGAGATTGAGCAGTCCAGCCATTGCCGACGCTCCGGCAAACCACAAGATGGCAATAGTGCTGACATCATATACGGTGCCAAACACATCTCCCAAATAATGATGCGCAAGATATGCCAAGGCACGACCATTTGCTTTTCCGCCTTCCTTGAACTCACTAGCAGGAATGAGCAGTGTAGTCACCATGCTGCTTATGATGAGAAGAACGCTCATAATTGCGGCGGCGGTTATGAGTAACTTCTTTGTATTTTCAATCCGCCCGATAGGACGTTCGTGCGTATCGTCTGCATTGCCCTTTACATGCGGCATTACAGCGACACCGGTTTCGAAACCGGAAAGACCGAGGGCGAGTTTAGGGAAGAGAAGAAGAGAGGTTCCAATCATTGTCGGAATGTTTCCGTGCTTCGCAAACAACGCGCTTGTCCAATCAGAGAAGTGTTGAGGTTCATGCACAAATAGTTCTATTAAGGATCTGTACAAAACCACCCCATTGACGCCGAGGTAAATAAAGACCAGCGCCACGGCAAGGCCAATCGCCTCACGAAACCCCTTCAAAAACACACCACCAAGAACTGACAGCAACACCATGGTTACGATCATTCGATCGTTGAACCAATGTTTTACCCACGGATTCTCAACGATGTGAGCGGTCGCATCAGCAGCCGACAAGGTAATTGTGATGATGAAATCAGTCGCAGCAAACCCCAAGAGAATCAATACGAGCGACTTGCCGAACCAACCGGGCATATGCCGCACGAGCATAGCGACGCTGCCCTGACCATGCGGGCTCTCTTTGGCGACGTGACAATACACAGGCAAGGCGCCGACGAGCGTCACGATTACTAGCATCAAAGTCGCAACAGGCGACAGAAGCGCAGCCGCGATGTACGCAATACCCGGCTGGTAACCAAGGGTGGAAAAATAATCCACACCTGTCAAGCACATTACTTTCCACCACGAGTCATTGTGGTGCGATGAAGAGCCGCGCCCGCTGCTGAGCAACCAAGCTTCAAATTTTTTCGCGACGCTGACCATGTATGTGCCGCCACTTGCCTTGGTGTTGAATAACATAAATAGGCTAAGGATTCAATCAGCTATCTAGTCTTATAATTCTAGATTCGTCGGTCAAAGTCCATTTCATCAGAAGGAGGACGCGCATGTCGCTTGGATGTGAGCGCTTCAAATACTCAAAAGGTCTGCACAAACTGGGCGAAGGCTGTTACGCCTGGCTGCAACCCGATGGTTCGTGGGGCAAGAGCAATGCCGGTCTTGTCGCGTCTGACGATAGTGCGCTTCTCGTTGACACACTATACGACCAGACGCTAACTGCAGAGATGCTCGCCGCGATGAAAGAGCTTCAACCAGCCAGCAAAATCAAGACTGTAGTAAACACACATTCGAACGGCGATCACTGCAATGGCAACTCACTTCTTCCGGATGCCGACATTGTTTCTTCTGTGGCAGCGCGAGAAGGCATGCAAAAGGAGTCACCACAGATGATGGCTCAGCTTTTGAAGCAAGCACCAATGATGGGGGCGGTCGGAAAATATTTCGTCGAAGCATTCGGAACCTACGATTTCGCAAACGTCGAACAGCGCCTTCCGACAAAGACGTTTACAGGCGAACTCAAAGTCGGCATCGGGAAGAAAGACGTGCAGCTAATTGAGGTGGGACCAGCGCACACAGAAGGCGATGTGCTCGTGTATTCACCGAATGATAAAGTCGTCTTCACAGGCGACATTTTGTTTATCGACGGCCATCCAATTATGTGGGCGGGACCGACTGCAAATTGGTTGAAGGCCTGCGACAAAATAATTTCAATGGATGTGGAGATCGTCGTTCCTGGTCATGGACCGATCACTGACAAGAAGGGGGTCAAGGAAATCAAAGCGTACTTTGAATACTTGTACGGTGAAGCGAAAACGAGATTCGACAAGGGAATGCCAATTGTCGAAGCAGCACTCGATATAGCCGCGGCGCACAAGTATGACTGGACAATTTCAGAGCGGTTAGCGGTAAATGTCGCGACGATGTATCGCGAATTTGCAGGTGATCACAGCGGCGCAAACTTGATGCAATTGTTTGGATTGATGGTACAGATGCACGAACACTTGCAGAAGCAGGAGGCGACTGCGAAGTGAGAAGTGCTGCAAAATATATGATTGTTTTTCTAGTAGTTGCATATGCAGGATTGTGTTGCTCATTGGCAGGAACATCAGATCAATCGGCAGCATTTGCAAATGATTTTCCTGGCCGCGGTGACCCTGCGCAATGGAAAGAATCTCAAAAATACTACGAGTCAGGATTGAAGGCAAAGGAAACACAACAGTGGGCCACTGCGGTTTTCGACTTGTCGAAAGCAATTCGAATCTATCCGTATGACATTACTTACTATGTCGCCCGAATGGATGCGTTCAAGAAAACAGGAGAATATAAGTCTGCGACACAAGATGCCGCCACCGCGATCGTAATGTCCAATGGCAATTGGATGTATTGGCTGTTCCTTGCAGAGATTGCATATTTCGAAGAGGACTGGCTCAAGTGTAGAAAAGCGTGTAATAGCGCAGCGAACGGTGTGAACTCGAAGGCATCGCAAGATCGAGAAATTTTGAACAGCAGAATCAACACGTATAAAACTCGTGCTGGATCTCGATGGCCGAATACCTCTGAAACATTTGCTGTAAATGACGTGCGCGGGCTCGCGCACTTCATCCGTCCTTGATTGACAGATCGTTTAGAGCTTCAAGTCGGCTATTACTGGATAGTGATCGGAATGCACGTTTCGTCCGACTTTTCGATTGAGAGTTTGAATGTCGCGACTCGTCAAAATGTGATCGAGAGGCAAACCGAAAATCGGATTGGTAGAAGCCCATGATGCTTGAATGCCGTAGCCCTGCCGAGTATCACGCAGGCCCGTCGCATCAATAAATTGTTTGAAGTACGACGACCACGAAGTGCAATTCAAATCGCCAGTCACAATTACAGGACCATCAATTCCTTGCACAATTGTTTTGATCGAATCCATCTGGGCAGTTCGTGCAGCCAGCCCGCTAGGCGATGTCGGCGTATAGACGTGTGTCATCACGACTGTTGCCTTCTTGCCGTTCGCCTCGACGTCACACACAAGTGCTGGTGCTGATTCACCAAGTTCGCGCTTGCCGCCCAAGTCAAACTCTCTCTTTTCTCCGAGCGGCAACTTGCTGTACATCGCGCAACCATAAGCATCGTTTCTAATAATCGCTCTGCGATACTTGTATTCCGGGAGTTTGTCATTGAGTTCATTGACCCAGTTCGGCGGGCACTCAACAACGCACACGACGTCCGGATTTTCTTCTTTCACAGCCTCTACAAATGGAGACATGACACGAGTTTGCATACCGCAAACATTTCCAAACATGAGGCGCAGTTTTGACGCTGTCGGAGCGGACGCCACCGCTGGATGCGCCATCAAAAGTGGCGTTATCTCGAACATATTTATAGCAATAAACAACGCCGCAACACATGCAAATCGTCGGCGCCGTGTGGCAATTAGGGCGAGCATGAATGTTCCTATTATTGCGACATACAAAACTCGAAAATGGCTGGCCAGTTCAATGGGCCAACCAAGCCACGACACAAATCCCAGCATCGTTCCGACCATGCACAAAACGGCTGGAGCCAAATAGATTCTATAAAGCCGTGTATTAATGCTGGAGATAATCTCCTGAGCCGATGCTTTTTTAATGACTCCCTCGCTCATTGAGCAAGATGCCTCCGTAGAACTAAACACCACCAACGTGCCGCGGACAAAAGTCCATGGTTCACCCGGTGACCCTTCTACCTAATTCCTTCCACACTTAGGTCGGACTCAACCCTTGAATAGTTCCCTCAGGCGCATTAAATTCAGGCGAATTTGCCAGCCTGTGACCGATTCGGGCTGAACGCCAAGTTCAGTTTTTAACCTTTGTGATTTCTCGATAGGTCTCAATGTCCTGACGAGCCAGATCACTTTCACCCAATTTGGAGAAAGCTTCGGCGCGTTCTAAATACGCATCTTTGAAGTTTGGATTGCGGCTAATCGCTTCGTTGAAATACTTGATTGCCTTGTCGTAGTCTTTCATCGTTCGGTACGTAATACCTAACTGCGTCAAACAGTAATCATCGTTTGGCGTCTGCTTGTTTGCGGCTTCAAATTCGCTCAAAGCCTCATTTAATTTGCCCATTCCGAGATAGGCGCGACCAAGCACGCGATGCCCCCATGAGTGATCGCTCTTGCTCATCAAGCGTTTTGCTTCCGCGGCAGCTTTTTCGTACTCTTTGTTCTTCACATAGAGATCGGCTCTTTCAGCCATTCTCGGAAAGTCCTCGGGCTTCTCCGCCAAAATTGCAGACAAGTCTTCGATGGCTTTGTCGTACTTGCCGATGTCGTTATAAATTCGCGACCTCATGTTCAACGCGAGGTACGAGGTATTGTCCAGCATCAGCGCCTTTCTCAAATCTTTGAGCGCCTCGTCGATACGATCGGTCTTCCACAAGGCCAAGGCACGATTTATGTGCGCCACCGGATGTGGTGGCCCAAGCTTAATAGCCACATCCGAATCGGCCAGTGCCTTCGGCCAATTCTTCAGCTCAACATAAGAGCGAGCCCTGCTGATATACGCATCAGTAAACTTAGGATCTAACTTGATAGCCTTGTCGCAATCATCGATCGCTTCCTGCCATTTCGCCATCATGTTGTACGTCCAAGCCCGCTCGCGATAAGCTTCAGCAGTGGGTTCTAACTGAATCGCCATTGTCATGTCATTGATTGCCAGCTGATACTCGCGCGCCGATCTATATGCCTGACCTCGAGTCAGGTAGTACTTCGCGACCTTTGGATGCGCCTTGATTTGCAGCGTGCAATCTTTGATAAACTCATTGTCTGCAATCGATTGTTTCTTGTGCTCAACTTCTTTTGGCGGCGGCGTGAAATAGTTGATAATAGTCGGACCTTGAAAATGCCAAAGCGCAGCACACGCGGCAAGCGATACGACCAATGATGCACACGAAGCAATGTAGAGTGCGATGCGTTTCTTGCGCCGCCTCAAAGTCATTGTCGTTGCACCAGTCTTCATGCAAGTCGGCTCTCGGCCTTCTTGCAAAAGCAATAAATCATGCATCAGCTCTGGTGCCGATTGATAGCGATTGTCGGGGCTCTTCTCTAGGCACTTGAGAATGATTGCCTCAAGCCCAAGCGGAACATCATGCCCACTCAAAGGTTTTCGAATTGGCGGCGGGGGTTCGTTGACGTGCTTGAAAATGATCTTGATTGGGTTAGAGCCGGTGAATGGCGGCTTTCCGGTGACCGCTTCATACATCAAGCATCCAATCGAATAAATGTCAGACCGCAAATCGAGCCGATCTCCGAGACATTGCTCCGGGCTCATGTAGAGTGGGCTGCCGAAGAGTTCACCGGTTTGCGTAAGTGTCGCGGCGTCTTTGTCGGAGGCAGGCATAACCTTTGCGATTCCGAAATCAACGATCTTGACGAAGTCCGCACCGTTTTCCGTCTTCGTTACCAGCACGTTACTGGGCTTGAGATCGCGGTGAATAACGCCTTTTGAGTGTGCGTGTGCAATCGCATCAGAAAGCTGAACGAATATTTCAATCGCCCGAGACACAGTCAAATAGCCGTCTCTACTCATCAACTGGCTGAGGTTTTCACCAGCAACATAGTCCATAACCAAGAAGGGCTCACCATCGTGAGTGACGCCATTCTCGTAGACAGCGACTAGGTTTGGGTGCGTTAGCTGCGAAGCAGCGATGGCTTCTTGCTCAAACCGCTTGACCGCACCTTGTTCAAGCGCGAGGTCTGAGCGCAAAACTTTCACAGCGAAGACGGAGTCGAGGTTCTTATCCTTCACCTTGTAGACCGACCCCATGCCCCCCTGTCCCAAAAGGCTGATGAGTTCGTACCTTTCTCCGAACGGACTCGCATCTTTCGCCTCTACGAGCCTAGGCGATTCGCCGCTGGCCTGGGCGGAGCAAATAGCGCAGCTCTGGCTGCTGCGCCGAAAAATCCAGGAGGTCAGCGAGCCACGGTTGGAGTCCTTGCTATGTGAACAAACACACAGCGAGGGCTTGGCTTCTTTGAGCTTCTCTTCCACGTTTATATTGGGAGCGATGTGGTGGTGAATCTATTAGACTTATTCCACTGTATCTTTGTAGCATAACCTAATTCTCAAACTGAACTAAACAATCAAACTAGTGACGCAGACCAGAAGACCCTCGATCGCAAGCAACATTCCGCTCTCCGCAAAGGCGGCGCTGATTTTGTGGGTTCCTTTGATTGCATTGGCGATTTGTTTAACCCTTTGCATTGTCGCAGTTCGGCAGTCTGAAGTTAAGACATTGCGAGTTTTGAGAAGCACTTCTGCAATCGAAACTTGCTATCAGCTATTGGCAATTGGTGAAGCCTATCAAGCGCCTGATGCCTCAAACGAGTCGACGCATCAGATGGCAACCTTTGAATCTGCAATGGCTAGGCTGGTTGCATCGGATGAACCAGAGCAGCCAGGTCGCAACGCAAAGGCGATAACGCAAGTGCGAGAGAAATTTGTCAGAGCTCTAAACCTGGCTTCAGACCCTGCTTTGCACAAACAAGACATTGAGAAAGAGTGGAGCGATTACAAGACATCGATTCAATCAATCATCGACAAAGAGCTAGTTTTGCGACAAGAGTACGTATCAGCGATTCATAAGGATTCAGAGCTCGCGATGCTGCTTGCTGGCGTTGCCTTCGTCATCGCCTTGGTCACCGCCTCTGGTGCCACGATTGTTTTCGAAAAGAAAATCGCAGGGGTCATCGGTCGAATCAGCGAGCGATTGCGTTCGCGTGTCACACTGAACGACTCCACCGGAAAAGGCAGTGGTAGTGAGCTTTCAGAGCTGGATGTGTTGTCCGCGGTGATGCTTGCTGACTCAGGACGGTTGACGAGTCGATTGGCAGAGGCCGAAGCCGAGAATAAGGAAAATAGGGAACGGTTGCGAATTTTGCTCACAGCAATGCCAATAGGAATATTGGTAGTGGGAGATGGAAGCATCATTAAGAAACACAGCCCCCATGCGATTACTATTCTTGGATGCTCGCAGAACGAACTGCTCGGTACCAAGCTAGAACAAATTTTTTACGACGACAATCACGTGCAAGGTGATTTTGATTTGCTCAAGTCCGCGCTAGATCAGTTGGTTGAAGTAAATGCCAAACACGGAAATGGATCTGACATTGCAGTCGAAGTAATTGCCAAAAATATAGTCATCGAAAATTCCACAGAGACTTTGGTGCTCTTCAATGACATCAGCGCTCGGCGCGAGTTGACGCGGCTGCGAAAAGAGTTCGTATCGATGGTGAGTCATGATTTAAAAACACCGCTCACATCGATTCAAGTGTTTCATCACTTGTTGAGCGCCAAGGCCGAGGACAAGTTGGACAAATCATTGAAAACTGGTCTTAATGCGGCTCAACGCAGCACAGAACGGCTGCTCAATTTGGTCAACGATCTCCTCGACTTCGAAAGAAGCGAGGTCGGAAAACTTGAGATGCATCCAAGCAACTGCTCTCTCGAAGATATCGTGAGCCGTTCTCTAGAGTCGGTTTCTGCATTTGCCGACGAACATCATGTCAAAATTGACGCTTCAGAAGCGATGCTTGACGAAGAGATAAGATGCGATAGAGACCGCATGGTGCAAGTTCTTGTGAATCTTCTTTCAAACGCCGTCAAGTTTTCACCCGAGAACGGCAGCGTAATTGTCGATGCTGAATTTGATGAAGATGGAACAGTTGAGATAAGCGTAAAGGACAAAGGACGCGGCATTCCGAAGAAGTTTCTGGACACGGTATTTGAGAGATACAAACAAGTCGAGACCACAGATCGCACGCAGAAAAAAGGAACAGGATTGGGACTGCCAATCTGCAAAGCCATTGTCGAAGCGCACGGCGGAACGATTGGCGTCGAAAGCGAAGAAGGCTCCGGCAGCCGCTTTTGGTTTAAGATTCCGCTTCGTTTCGCTGAGCAATCGGAAACAGTTACTTAAAAATCTGTCGATAAGTCGGCGCTAGCTTGTCGAAACTATCTCGAATTATTTGACAAGTTTGTCCAGGACAAACTGCAAATCCTCACGATACCAAACATCGTGCACGAAAGTGTTGCCGCCAGGCGGCCAATGCGGTTCTGTGCCGAAAACCTCGTAGTCCAATTCTTCCTTGTAGATTTCGTAAAACTTCCGCGCTTTCGGTTGGTCTTTTGTTTCCTCAATTAGTGCCACCATATATAGTCGCGGCAACAATGAGTCTCTGTGATTGTCGATAGCTTGTCTAATTTGACTGCGCGCTTCCGGCAATCTTCCGAGTTCGTAGAAAAGCCGCGCCATACGCAAGTTGTATCGAAAGCTCTTTGGTGAAAACTTCAATGCAGCTTCAACTGCTTTAATTGACTCTTCTTTGTTCCCCAAATACCATAACGCCTCCGAACGGGCTTCCTGGGCTCCTGCAGCGACGCTTCCTTTACTCAAGAGTGTGTTCGTAACCCACGACCAGGGTAGTGGGTGCGTGCGCAAATCTTCTGCTCGATCGAAGTTTTTCTGTGCTTCCTCTTTCACTTCCGTCTCATTAAGAGGTTCTGTGCGACCCGTCAATTCGAGATCTGCGGGGTGACGAATGATGAACTGTGCCAAGTGATAACCCTTGAGCATTTCCAGATACGAAAAAGTCGAGTGTCCAACATCCATCAATACCCAAAACAAGAAAGCGGCACCAAACATCTGAATTTTGGACGCTGCAGGCAACTCGTCCGAATCCAACCTTTTCCGCAAACGCTTATTGGTTTGCAGATTGGGTCGATATTTTTTTATGGTATCGATCAACATTCTTTGCTTGGGTTGATCGACGACACTAAACGGAATTTTGAAAACAAGCGGCGGCGGCTCAGGCTTGCCATTCTTCTCGCGACGCCCGGTTAGACTGTACGAGCGAATATGCAGGTTTCCCCAAAACGTCAGGGCAACCTCGTCAATTGCGGAGATCAACACGCGTCGGGTTCCAAAAATCAGTGCGGGTTCTCCGACAAACGGTGTAGGAACAGGCGGTGTTGCCGGCGTTTCTTCAGGGGCCGGAGTCGCTTCAGAATCGATCGTTGCCGAAGAATCTGTCGATACATCCGAATCTGTCGCTACGTTGGAATCTGTCGAT
>CAYZJR010000113.1:0-11190 GCA_964478655.1 uncultured Candidatus Obscuribacterales bacterium | reverse complement strand
GGAATCTGTCGATGCATCGGAATCTTTCGTCGCCTCGGATGCTGGTGCGCCGGACGCTGTTCCACTAGTTGTCTGGGTTGTCTCAGGAGGCACGTCAGGAAATGGGTCAGTCCCAGAGGCTCCGCGCGGCTCTTCAAGGGTAACCCAACGCCAATAGACAATGGGCGGTGCCCCCTTCCAAAGCAAGCCAAAATATCGACATCCCGCGGGACTTTCCACCGCCCACAGAAAAAAGTGCGCAACGCCCGCCATTAGAAGCGCGGCAGGCACTCCCCACGGGGTCAAATCGACTGGAAACCAAGAACGATCGCTGTACAAAACGAGAAACAAAATCTCGAAAAACACAAACCCTGTGCCGGCCAGCGTGAATCCGCGGTGCGCCGGCGTGGTCAAAATGCGCTTGCTCTCCAGCTTTTCGAGGTCAGTCACCTGCTGCCCCCAGCTGTCGCCACTCTGTTTTCGGTTCGCCTAAACTTGACTTCATCTGTCCCTCGGTGAGCCGATAGTTTAATTCAAAAAGGCCTGCCGTTTATATAAGAGCCATTTGTTTATTATCTTGGCCCCTAGGGCACACTTATATCAGTTCCGCACCATAGTTGCTCCGGTCATTCAGCCCACCATTTCTGTTCCGCGCGCGGACTGCAACATTTCGAGGAATCCTTTCAGGGAAACAATCATGGCGCTCATCAAGAAAGAGATTGGCGAACTTCTCGTTGACAACGGTCTTATAACAGCCGAAGAGTTACGGCTCGTACAGCAGGAAAGACTAAAAACAGGCGAGCCAATTAGTCTCATTCTCTCCAGACTTGGTTTGGCGAGCGAGAGCCATTTGAAAAACGCATTGGAAGTTCAATATGGGGTCAGTTATGTGTCACTGGCGAAAACCCATCCTGAGGTGCAAGCGCTCGAATTGCTGCCGGAGAAGGTGATGAGGCAGCATCAGGTGGTTCCGCTGTTGCAAGACGGCAGCAAACTGACACTAGCTATGGTGAACCCGAACAACTTGCTTGCGCTCGATGACATCAAGTATCGCTTGAAAGGAGTGCAGATAAAACCCGTCGTTTGCACCGAAGACGACTTCCAGCATTTCATGGAAACTGTCTATGCAAGGCGCAAAGACGAACAGCACGAAGAAAACGAAGAACATGCCGACCAGACATTCATCGAGTCGGAAGTTGACCTGAGCAACCTCGATGTGATGATCGAAACGAGCGAGGACATTAACGACCTCGACCTCGCAAAACAGGCTCAGGATGCGCCTATTGTCCAGCTCGCAAACCAAGTCTTAGCGAAGTGCATCAAGCGCAGATGTTCAGACGTTCACATAGAACCTCAAGACAAAAACATCGTTGTTCGGTATCGTCTCGACGGTGTGCTGTTTGTTGACAGACGGCTTCCCAAGGCTATTCATGCGGCTCTTGTTTCCCGCTACAAAATCATGGCAGACCTCGACATTGCAGAGCGCCGCCTTCCGCAAGACGGGAGAATTCGCGTAAGATTCTCCGGCAAAGACATCGACTTTCGTGTCTCGACAATACCGAGCAAACACGGCGAAAAGGTCGTGATGAGACAATTGGACAAGTCGAGCACCACGCTCGGATTGGAGCATCTCATTACCGAGCAAGCGTCGCTTGAAGTCATTCGCGACATGGTCATGAAGCCATACGGAATCGTATTCGTTACAGGCCCCACCGGCTCCGGAAAGACGACAACGCTGTACTCCGCGCTTGCCGAGCGCAACACACCCGAAGTCAACATCGTAACGGCCGAAGACCCAATTGAATACGAAATGTCGGGCATCACCCAAGTGCAAGTCTTGAGGGAAAAAGGGCTCGACTTCGCACGCATTCTGCGTTCATTCTTGCGACAAGACCCAGACATCATGCTGGTTGGAGAAACTCGTGACCGCGAGACCGCCAAGATAGCAGTTGAAGCTGCGCTCACAGGTCACCTTGTGTTCACCACACTTCACACCAACGATGCTCCAGGCGCCATCACCAGACTGGCAGAAATGGAAGTGGACCCATATTTGGTGGCATCAGCAACCATCGGAGTTATCGCCCAGCGACTAGTCAGGCGCATCTGTGGCGACTGTAAGGAATCATACACACCTGAGCGAGCGACACTCGAATACTTGGGACTCTTAGACAGAACCCAAGATCATTTGGCCGAATCAACAATTCAATACTACAACTTGAATGTTGATGCCAGCAGAGTTCCACGATTCCACAGAGGAATCGGTTGCGAAGGCTGCAACGGAACTGGCTACAAAAACCGAATCGGCGTCTTCGAAGTCATGCGTCTCAACGACGAGATTCGCGACCTTGTTTCCAAGGGCGCTAACACTGCAATGATTCGCCTCGCCGCCAAGCAAAGCGGAATGATCTCGCTGAAAGACTACAGCATTCGCCTTGTGGGACTAGGTGAGACAACAGTCGAAGAAGTCGTCAGAGTCACACTCGCTGACACGTCTGGCGAAGACAGACTCTGCCCGAAGTGTCGCAACCCTATCGGCGAAGACTTCATCAAGTGCCCCTTCTGCCAACACGACCTCAAGACTTCTTGCACTCGCTGCGGCACTCTCCAACAAGAAGGGTGGGCAAGTTGTCCGAAGTGCGGTCTCACCAAAGAAGAATCAAAACTAGAATCGAGCTGCCGCCGTTGCCGAGCAGAGATTCCAGGCGAGTGGAGGTTATGCCCGTATTGCCAATCGCCGAGAAACGGAGCAGCCGCCTCCGATGATTGCGCACACTCATATGACTATTGCGATTCAGGTACAAGCTATGACTCAGTCGACTCCGGCTCATCGGACTCGGGCTACACTGTCGGCTCAGAAACAGGTTCACTCCCTGTCGCTCCGCAAAATATGCGCCCGCAATCGCGAAAAGAAAAACGTCGAAACCGCTAAGAGGTACAACTGATGTCACTTGAAATGCAAGAAGTCTTGCAGCTCGTCGTAGATCGAGCAGCGTCAGACTTGCACATCAAGGCGGGAGAACCACCAGTCATACGAGTTTCCGGCAAGCTGATTCGCTCACCGCTGGCTGTGCTTACCAAGGAAGATACTCACCGCCTGATTTTCTCTCTTCTGACGACGGACCAAAAGAAAACTGTCGAGCAAAACTACGAGCTTGACTGCAGCTTCGCCATGGAAGGGCTGGGGCGGTTTCGCGTAAACGTGTACAGAGATCGCGGAGCTTGGGCCGCGGCACTGCGTGTAGTGGCATCAAGAATTCCGTCAATCGATGAATTGGGATTACCACCCATCTGCAAAGACATAACTCAGCGTCCACGGGGACTCGTGCTGGTGACCGGTCCGACCGGCTCAGGCAAGTCCACGTCACTAGCTTCGATGATTGATTGGATAAATCAGACTCGTTCCGAACATATTTTGACAATCGAAGATCCGATTGAGTTTTTGCACACAAGCAAGAATTCTGTGGTTAGTCAGCGCGAACTGGGGCACGACACAAAGAGTTTTGCTAATGCGTTGAGAGCGGCTCTGCGCGAGGACCCCGACGTTATTCTAGTTGGCGAGATGCGCGACCTCGACACAATTCACCTTGCGCTTACAGCAGCCGAAACCGGTCACCTTGTATTTGGAACCGTCCATACAAGCTCCGCAGCGCAAACTATCGATCGAGTTATTGATGTGTTTCCACCAGGGCAACAGCAACAGATTCGCGTGATGCTTTCTAACGGTTTGATTGCCGTAATAAGCCAAACCCTCCTGGCAAGAACCGCAGAACAGGCAGGTGGCAGCCCTGTTACGAAAGGTCGCGTTCTTGCATCGGAAATCTTGGTGAACACACCAGCAATAGCCAACCTCATTCGCGAGGCGAAGACTCCGCAGATTTACTCGTCGATGCAAACCGGTGGCGCACTCGGGATGCAAACGTTGGAAGCCTGCCTGGCCACGCTGGTTAAGGGTGGTCAAATCAGTATGCAAGACGCTCTGTCTAAGTCGAGTCGCCCAGAAGATCTCGAGCAATTGCTCAAGTCTTCATCAGAGCGAAGCGCCATGGCAGGACGCGTGGACAGAGGTTCTTCGTTTGGCAGATTCTAGAAAATCACCAATGCCTCTGGCTGCAAAGCGACGATATCCGCCAGAAATTCAAGCAGCCGTCGACGAAGAACACCTTCGCCTTCTTTCGGTCGCGCACTACATTGAGGGCGGGCTAATTGCAGTAAACGCCAGCATCTTTCTAATTTATGCTGCAATGGGCGCGGCGATGATCATAAATCCGGCTTGGTTTATCGGTGAAAGCGGTTCAGACCCGGTTTTTGCGGGATGGCTGCTCTTTAGTTTCGGCATGTTTCTCACATTGACCGGCTGGACATTCGCGGGTCTCACTGCGTACAGCGGTCGCTGCATCAGCAGGCAACAACGCCGCACATTCTCGCTAATAATGGGACTTCTCAACTGCCTCTGTGTGCCACTAGGCACGGTGCTTGGTGTCTTCACGTTTATCACACTCGGACGTCCTTCCGTAAGAGAACTTTATGCAGGTGAATCGCCTCTGCTCTTCAACCCAACAAACAATCCGCTTGCACTCGACGATTTGGATGCAATGAATGCCGCAAAGCCCACCGGCACCGCCTCCGCCGCGCGCGCGACAAAAGATGCGCTCGACGCCAAGAAATTTGAATTGGATCTGAAAAAATTGGATGAAGAGGAAGAAGCGATCTGGCAAGAAATGGAACGCAAAGCCAGAGCCGCCGATTCTACCCATAGTCAATCGACAGACACTTAGTGCCTATCTTCGCTCAGACGCAATCACTTCTTTCACATAGTGCCCCGTCATCGTGTTATGCGCATCGTTTCCGGGATCTCTAAGCGTGCTGTATTTGAAGACAATGCCGCGATTTCTCAGCGTGTGCGAGTCGGTGACAGTCTTCGGATTTGTCTTATCGGAGTAGACCTGCGCAGTCGGATGTCCGCTATTCTTGAGCCACACCTTTGTTCTATCTGCCAATCCGTTGCTTTCACCGCTTAAATGATCGGTGTACACAACCAACAACCGTTTCTTTCCAGTTGCCAGATCGTCAATGTTTTCCGAAACCCACTTGTCGTAGCCCTTGGGGTCATACATCGAATCGAGCACAGTCAAACTGTTGACGCGATCGTAAATGCCGTTTTTGTACAGTTGCGATTCAGTCGCTCTGAAACCGCCAGAATGTGTGATGATGCCGAAACTGGCAACGTCGTCGGTTTTCTTGCCTGCGAGCTCCGGCGTCTTGCTCAAGATCTCATCGAGCATATTCTTGAAGTGGTCTTGTCCATGGAAGCGGTCAGAGTCTCGACTCTCGCGCGATTGCGTTTTGGTCTGCCATTCAGGAACGATCAAAATCGTGTTCGGATCTCCGCCCTTCATCTGCTCTTGCAGTTTGGAATTCTTGAACGCTTCTTTTACGTCTGTTCCCAATCCGTGGTTGTAAACGACCACGCGCACAGGCTTCTTAGGATCGAAACCGTCAGGAATGTATACCATCGCATCTGGCGTTTTATGTTTGCCCGTTGCATATTTGAGGTCATACATTTCATATACCTGCCCCGGCTTGTCGGCTTGCTTCGGCAGTTTTAGAACTTCAGGACGCCTGTCACCTTTGTGTTGATTGGCATCAGTAGGTCTCTGCGGCTCAACTGAATTCGGTCTCTTGTCGGCAGGCTTTTGATTCCTATCTAAAGGAACGGCTGGCTGCTGGGGCTGAGGCGGACGATTTTTCGATTCAAGTGCCCACGATGGAACCTGCCATGAATTACCGCCAGGATTCTCACGCGAGTGTGGCACTTGCTCACGCAGATTCGGAGCTTGCTCACGCAGATTCGGAATTTGATTCTGTAGTTTGAGCGGTTCAGGAATTCTCCATTGAAATGGTTTTTGCGTGTGTACCATCGCAGGTGGTGCCAGGGGCGTACCTCGCTCCGGCAAATACCAAGGGTACGATGCGCTGGCAATCACAACCGGAACAGCCGCAATCGCACCGATGTCCTGAGGTGTGCCTCCACCGTTTGATCTCTTTTTCAGATCGAGAGCCTCATCTACTAATGCTTTGTACGCGCTTTCCTGCTGCGCGTGAGAATCATGCCTTGAGAAATTAGCCTCAAATTGGTTTTCCTTTGCCATTGTATTTCGTCGTCCCTGACTTAGTCATTGTTTGTCTTTCCAATTGCCTGTTCTGATAGTTTTCGCAGCGACTACGTGAAAAAGTAGTGACATCTAAGAAGTTCCATTAAAATTGTTGATCATGGCCGAGTTCATCTACACCGTAAGAGACAACCAAGGCAAGCTTCAAGAAGCCGTTGCACAGGCTGACTCACCATCGGTTCTTAGAGCCAGGTTGGCAGCTCGGGGCGTCGAAGTAATCGATATCAAGCCACGAAACCCCTTCCAAAATCTGAATTTCCAGGTGGCTTCCGATGCGTTCCTTGATTTGGTTGAGAACGTGTCACTCAAAGACATGGTCGTCTTTTCGCGCCAATTCGCTGCCATGGTTGGCTCAGGGGTGGCGATGTTGCGCTCTTTGAACATCATTGTCGAACAGTGCCCAAACCGCAAACTCAAACGCGCAATTAATGAAATACGACTATCCGTCGAGTCCGGCATCTCATTATCTGACGCACTTTCGCGGCATCCCGATGTCTTCGATAAGCTTTATGTTTCCATGGTTCGAGCCGGCGAGGCCGGCGGTATTCTCGCAGACGTTCTAAGAAGGTTGGCCGACTTCCTCGAGTACAAAGCGAAACTCAACCAGAAAGTGCGTTCTGCCATGGTTTATCCGACAGTCGTCTTGATCGTGGCTGTGGCTGTTTTCTGGGCGATGCTCACATTTATCTTGCCGGTCTTTGAGGGGTTGTTTAAGTCAATCGGTGGCGAACTGCCCGCTTATACGCTGTTTCTCATGACCCTTTCGGAATACATGCGTTCGGTTTGGATGATCGTCTTTGTTGTGGCGGTGCTCGTCGGCTCGTGGCTCTTGAGACGCTATTACAAGACTGAAGGTGGGCGCCTGAACATCGATTCGGTGATAGTTCAGCTTCCACTTTTCGGCGATATGGTCCGCAAAGTCGCCATCGCAAGGTTCAGCCGGACATTTGGAACGCTCCTGAAAGCAGGCGTTCCCATGCTTTCGGCGCTTGATGTAGTCAAAGACACTTCAGGCAACGCCTTGATTGCAACGTCAGTAGAGAGGGTCTACCACGAGGTGCGACAGGGCGGCACAATCTCCAAACCCATGTCACGAACCACACTGTTCCCCCCCATGGTCATTCAAATGATTGCGGTTGGTGAAGAGACCGGGAAACTTGACGAGATGTTGGCAAAGATTGCAGATTTCTACGACATGGAGGTCGAAAACTCCGTCGAGGCGCTCACATCGGTCATCGAACCAATCATGGTGGTGGGCATCGGGGGCATCGTCGGTTCGGTAGTTGTTGGCATGTACCTGCCAATTTTCACAGTCATCAATCAATTACATTGACGGACGACTAGTTTTTATTCTTTTTGTTTGCTAATCTGCCTATACAATACAATTATTATCCCTAGGGATAATCGGGAACGGGTTTACGAGTGATAATAGTGGGCAAAAGCTTGCAAGCAAAAGAAGCGAAACAAGAACCTGCCGCGGTTCACGTCGGCACAACCGACACCGTGGGCACAACAAACGACACAACCGCCAAGGTTGATCCTTCAAAGGGACAGGACCAGATCCACAATTGGTTGTCCATGTACTCTGATTCGAGGGATCCGGGCCTTCGCGACTCAATCATTCAGGCGGCACTGCCCCTGGTCAAGAGAATTGCGTACGGGCTGGCGAGACGCTCGACTGACCCTGTCGAAGATTTGATTCAAGTCGGCTCGATCGGCTTAATCAAGGCTGTCGACCAATTCAAACCGGATGCAGGAGCCAAGTTTCAGACTTATGCCACCCACCTTATCACAGGTGAAATCCGGCACTATCTTCGCGACAAAACAGCCATGATTCGCGCTCCTCGCGAGTTGCAAGAACTGTCGTTCAGAATTAACCGACTCGTTCAAAACTTGACAGCACGGTTGGGACGCGAACCTTCGGATTCGGAAATCGCCAGCGAGCTGCAAATCCCTGTCAGTCGCGTCAACGAAGCTTATGAAGTCGATCGTCGACGCACACTGATCTCGCTCGATCAGGCGCTCTCAAACGATGCCGGAAGCGAACAGTCGCTCATCGACACACTCGTGGATGGTCGCTATCAGAGCAACCAACTGGCAAAAGAAGACCGGTTTATGCTGGCTGAAGCCATCAAACAACTGAGGGACGGACTCAGAGAAGTAGTTCAATTGACGTTCTATGAAGATCTGAGCCAAACCGAAGTTGCAAGGCGCCTCGGAATCTCGCAAATGCAAGTTTCGCGTCGTCTAAGAGCTGCAACAGCTGAGCTCCATAAGATCATCACGCAAACGAAGAGGCCTGGACAGAAGGGCAGCTAATGACCTCCGACTCTTCTTCGGCTTTGGTAGTTGAAGCCCGGAAGCTTTCCAAGGAAAGGGTCAGCAGTTTTCTCAGAAAAAGGGTTCGTGTTCTTGACGAACTCACACTGTCTATCGCACCCGGCGAGACTTATGGTCTTCTGGGCCCCAATGGCGCGGGCAAAACCACAACTCTGAAGTTGCTATTGGGACTTTTGAGGCCCGATGGCGGAACAGTCACAGTATTGGGCAAACCAGCCGGCCACCCGGAAGCCCTCGCCCGGGTCGGTTTCTTGCCTGAAAATCCCTACTTTTACTCCTACCTGACCGGACTCGAGTTCTTAGATTTCGTCGCCAGGCTTTTCGGAATCTCCGCCACCGAGCGCAAAGAGAAGTTGGCAACGTTGATGAAACTCGTGAACATAGAGTCCGCAAAAGACACGCCCATGCGCAAATACTCAAAAGGCATGTTGCAGCGCCTTGGCATTGCCCAGTCGCTAATCAACGACCCAGCCGTAATCTTTTGGGATGAACCAATGTCCGGGCTCGACCCCATCGGCCGCCGGGATGTGCGCGCAATCTTGATGCAGCTCAAGGAGAAGGGCAAAACCATTTTCCTCAACTCCCACCTCCTGCCCGACGTCAACGACGTCTGCGATCGCGTCGGCATTCTGCACAAAGGCAAGTTGGTGTGCGAAGAGACAATCGCCAATATCGCAAAGGGCGGAGGTTATAACGACCTCGAAGACTACTTCTTGACCGCAGTTGGCATGGCAGAAAAAGACAGTTTGGAAAAAAACAACGAGGCGAGTGGCAAATGAGCAAACTCGACCCGGTCGTAGCAATCAGCGTCAATACGTTTCGCGAAACAGTCCGAGATCGCATTCTCTATGTGTTTTACATTTTTGCTTGTTTGGTCACCGTTCTCGGATTGCTGTTAGGTTCGCTTTCTGTCGGTCAAAATCTCAGAGTCATTGAAGACCTCGGACTATCAGCCATTGCGATTATCGGCGGCATCATCGCAGTCTTTGCCGGCACAAACCTCGTCTACAAAGAACTCGAACACCGCACTATCTACCTCATCTTCACCAAGCCCGTAAGCAGTTGGCAATTCATCTTGGGCAAGTATGTCGGGCTGTCAGCCTGCGTCTTCGTCATGTTGTTGGCGATGGGATTGTTTCTTGCAGGGCTTCTTTTTTGCGTGGACCCCGCTCACAGTCTTGATGTTCTACTTCCGCGCATTTTGAGTTCATTGAGCCTAGTCTATCTGGAACTACTGTTCATAACCGCCTGCGCCACGTTTTATTCGACGTTCGCCTCACCGATCATGAGCGTCGTGTTCACTCTATCGATATGGCTTATCGGACACTTCACCGAGTCTCTGCGAGAACTCGGACGGTTATCGGTCAATCCCACGGTTGCAACGATTTCTGAATTTGCATACTGGTTGCTGCCCGACCTCGCTGGTTTAACGCGGGTTAGGGCACAAATTATGTATGGGCGGCAGCCTGCATGGGAGCTGGACTTATTTTTAGTTTGCTACGTTCTTGCTTGCGTAATCTTGCTCCTTGTATGTGCCACCATCGTGAATGAGAAGCGTGAGTTTCCGTAATCAGTTCTAAATGCAGTCACTCTCGACGAACCCCCTAGTCATGGACCTTTTGGCAGCGCTTCTCGGCGTGTCGGTCGGCAGCTTTTTGAATGTCTTGGCACTGCGATCGCTTGAAGAAATTTCGCTGTTCATTCCACGTTCGCGTTGTCCTCAGTGCAAGAATCCCATTCGCATATTTGATCTAATTCCTGTTGTTTCCTACTTCTTGCTAAAAGGAAGATGCCGTAGTTGCAGCAAGCCAATTTCATGGCACTATCCCTTCGTAGAAGTTTTCACTTCGCTCACATTTGTCGTCGTCTTGCGCTACTTTGGCTGGAGCTTAGAAGGGCTAGCAATGCTCATCTTCGCCTCTTCGTTGATTGCGCTGTGCATCACGGATTTTCGCGAAAAACTTCTGCCTCACGAAATAACCTATCCTTCAATGCTGCTTGGAATTTTTTATAGCGCAGCGCATCGCCAAGATCTGTTGGGCACCATGGCCGGTATCGGAGCGAGTTACATAATTTTTGATTTCCTTGCATTTTATGGGCTGAAATTCTACATCTGGATTCACAGCAGGGACCCCGAAGAGGAAGAAGAGAAGGAAGAAGACGACGCACAAATCGATGGTGTCTTCGATATCAAGGAAGAACCGCTGGAAGAATTCGAGGTTATGGGTGGTGGCGATGCGGTGCTCGCAGCAGTCATCTCGGCATGGCTTGGTTGGGAACGATTAGTGGTTGCCCTCATTTTCGGATTCTTGTTCGGCGCCATGATGGGCTGCATCTATTTGCTTATTGAAATGAGAAAGCAACAAATCCTCCACGAGTGCGTGAAGCCGGCGGCAATTGGTGCTGTTCTTTCGGGAGGGTTCTTGCTAGCCACAGGAATCGTCTGGTGTACCGTAAGCGGAAACGAAGTGAAAATGTTTGCACCTCAACTAGCATCATTGACTCTTGGTGCAGGCGGAATCGGTGCTCTCATTGGTGTCATCTGGACTGGCTCAAAAGTATCGAAGCCATTCCCATTCGGGCCGGCTCTCGCTGCCGGTGCTGCTATCGCGATGTTCTACAACCCCTTGAAGGGAATTACAAATACAAACACAGGCACTACTCCACACCAGACAGGCAGCGACACGGACTTCAATTGGTA
>CAYZJR010000112.1:17090-22074 GCA_964478655.1 uncultured Candidatus Obscuribacterales bacterium | reverse complement strand
AATGGAGTTGATCGCCAAAACGCCGATTGCGCGTTATCTAAAGCCAAACTGCGGCATCGCCAACCCTTTCGTGCTAGATTTATTGCCAAGCGGAATCAAACGGGACCATTAATCTTGTTCGGAGCCAAGTCCGATAGGGCAATTGCAATTTTTCTAGTCGTGGCAGCAACCACGACGGTATCTGCTGGACCGGCTCAAGGACTGCCAAACCTGTTGAAGCGATTTATGAAAGGCACAGAGGCTCCGCCTGCGAGATTGCCTGAAGGAACAAATCCAGATGCTGAGGGCAACGAGTCTGGTTCAAACCGAGAGATGACTTCAGCTTCGTCAGAACCAATCGGCGATGAGTATGCAGAGATTGTCGGCTCGAACGCAAAGAAGATTGAGAAGCATACGAAGCTTGGCGACATTTTCTTTTCAAGGCGCGACTACACAAACGCACTGATCGAATACGAAGCGGTCGCGAAGATCGATCCTGAAAACTTCAAAGCGCACTACATGCTCGGCAAAGTATTGATGGGCATGTCGGATTACGAAGAAGCGCAAAAAGAGTACGACAAGGTGCTTAAGATTCGACCGACGAGTTCCGATGCGCACTTCATGAAAGGTGAAGCGTTGCGCATGCTCGGCAAACACTCTGATGCCGCCATCGAGTACAAACGGGCGCTCAGAATCGATACACGAAACGCCCTTGCACACGCCTACTTAGGCGAGTGCTATCGCATGTCAGGTTCGTTCCGGTATGCAATTAGAGAGTGCAAAGAAGCGCTTGAATTACAAAAGGATTTGGTTGTTCCTCACCTGATTTTGGCTCAGTGCTACACCGCTGTTCGCCTGCCAGAAAGTTCGATTGAAGAGTACAAGAAAGCAATCGCACTCAACCCGAAGGATGCAATCACACGTGCAAGATACGGTCTGGCTCTGGGAAATCTAGGGAAGTGGGACGCTGCAGTGCACGAATTGGTTGAAGCAATTGATCTTGACCCGAATTACTCCGAAGGTCATGTCGGACTTTCCTGGGCGCTGGCAAATACGAAGAAAATCAATGAGGCGATTAAAGAGGCGAAAACCGCAGTGTCATTGGCTCCCAACGATCCTGACTCTCACTCGAATCTCGCTTGGGTGTACACGAAAGCGAACGATAACAAATCGGCTGTAGTTGAATACAGGCTTGCACTCAAAATTGATCCTAAAAACCCGAAACTACATCGAGCACTGGGGATGGCGCTAAAAGAGAATGGCGACATCAACGGCGCGATAGCTGAGCTTTTGACGACTACGCAAATGATGCCGAGTGACTTCGAATCCAAGCTGGCGTTACAGGCGCTAATGCAGCAGCGTTCGTCAAAAAATTAGTTGGTGGCGTCCGGCCACTAGGCTGACTTCAAACTACTTTTGCTTGCTGCTTCCGGGCTTAATTGCTTGAGTTCCGCTTGCGCACATCGGGCAGTCTTTCGATTCGAACGTTTTGAGATTCAACGTGATCAACTTCACGAATGGAACGCCGAATGAAACCGTTCCACCACTGCGATCGATGATTGCGCCGACTGCGATTGTGGTTGCGCCAAGTTCTTTCACCAACTCAACAACTTTGCGCGCCGAGCCGCCTGTAGTGGTCACGTCTTCGACCACAAGGACTTTGTCTTGCGGGTTCAACTCGACACCGCGACGAATGGAAAACTCGGTGCTGTCGCCGGCACGTTCGGCGAAGACCGCGCGGATTGTGCGGTCGTCTTTGTGGCGTTCCCTCAATTTGCGCTCCATGGCAATCGCCACGAGCAACTCCCAATGCACTGCGCCGAGAGCGGGGCCGACGACCACGTTTGGTTCCAGACCATCCGCCAGAAGGCTGTCGCATAAGAACTCGGCGAGCTTCAAGCCATGCGTTGGATATTGAAGTACGCGCTGACACTGCATGTACTGATCGCTGTGCAGCCCGCTGGACAGCAGGAAATGACCCGTGTGCCAGGCTCCGACGCCCTTGAGGATTTCTTCTACTTCAGTTTCATCCCCTGTTTTGACCGACACAGCTTCTCCTTGGATTGCTTGGGCATGAGCCCATTGGTTGTGCGCTTCAGCGCTCTTGATCGATACTGATTATAAGTTCATCTACACAACAACTTCGAACAGTTAAATCAAGTTATGCAATTATGTATCATCTGAAGCGACAGCGCACTGACAGTGCCTCGCGACAACTCAGGAAACCAAAGACATGAAACCATTAATCGGCGTAAATCTAGATGTCACGGCAGGACCACCGCAAGAGGTTCGCCTGCAGACCTTCTACTACGAAGCTGTCACGAAGGCTGGCGGAATCCCGGTTTTGCTGCCTCCAATGAGCGATGACGACCTCGAAGAAGTCTGGCGAACGCTCAACGGAGTAATGTTGATCGGTGGGCTGGACTACTCGCCGCTACGGTATGCCAGCTATCAGTCCGAAACTGTGGAAGTTGCGCACCCAGTGCGTGAAGACTTCGACTTCCGCCTGGCGAGCCGCACTCAAGCATCAAAAATGCCAGTGCTCGGAATATGTGCCGGGTTGCAACTGCTCAATGTCAGCATGGGCGGCTCGCTCATTCAAGACATCAAAGAAGAATTGGGCCACACTGACGTCAACCACTCAAGCAAGAATGGCTGGATTGATGGCTTCACCAGGCACGACGTTGTGATTACCGACAACACTTATCTGCGTCGAATTTATGGTGCCGAAAGAATTTCGGTTCCGACATCGCATCATCAGGCGATTAAGTCAGTGGCTAAGAACTTGACGGTTACGGCACATGCAGATGATGGAGTAATCGAAGCGTTCGAGTGCAATGACAAACCGTTCTTCATCGGCGTGCAATGGCATCCCGAGCGTGACTTCGAAGGCAACAGAGGTTTGTTTGAGGAGTTCGTCAAGTCGGCGGCGTTGGTCGGAGCAAGTCGATGACACCTGCGAAAGGTTCTCGAAACATCCTTGTAACCGGCGGAGCCGGCTTCATCGGCAGTCACCTGGTTGAGAAATTGCTCGAGCAAAACGACAAAGTTGTTGTCCTCGACAATTTCAACACCTTTTATGACCCAACAATGAAAGAAGGCAATGTTGCTGCTTTTCGCACAAACAACAATTGCGTTGTAATAGATGGTGACATCAGGGATGATGCCATTCTTGATGAAGCATTTTCAAATGGTCCATTTGATGCCGTCGTTCATCTAGCAGCGATGGCTGGCGTGCGCCCTTCTCTGCAGCAGCCGGCACTTTATATGGATGTAAATGTGAATGGAACGCAAAAGGTTATCGACAGAATCTTACCGACTGCCGATCGTACAAGATTTGTGTTTGGTTCTTCGAGTTCGGTATATGGAGCGCGTTCTGGAGAGAGCTTTAAAGAAACCGATCGCGTAGATTTGCCAATTTCTCCATATGCCGCGTCGAAGGCAGCCAACGAATTGCAATGCTATGCCGCCCACAGTTCGAAGGGGCTCAAAGTAGTTGCACTGCGGTTCTTCACAGTGTTCGGTCCGCGCCAACGTCCGGACCTAGCAATACATAAATTCTGCAAGCTGATTCACGACGGAAAATCAATTGAAGTCTACGGCGACGGAACCAGCAAACGCGACTACACCTTCGTAGCCGACATCGTGCGCGGCATCGAGTCTGCGATTGAGTATCCGCTCTCCTCCGGCTACGACATCATCAACCTTGGTCGGAGCGACCCGGTTCAGTTGATGGAAATGATTCAGCTCCTGGAGAAACATCTCGGCATTAAAGCCAAAATGGAAATGAAGGAGATGCAGGTTGGTGATGTTCCTTATACATACGCCAACATCGAAAGGGCGCGTGAATTGCTTGGATATGAACCATCAACTTCTTTCGAAGAAGGAATCAAAAAATTTGTTTCTTGGTTTGTCGAAAACAAACGCGCAGTTACTACCGCGCGTTAGTTGAGGTTTCTATTAGCCTTGCGTTGATTTCGCAGTAATCAGTTCTTGGGCTTGGCCGGTGCTCCACCGCCCAGGTTGCCTGGGATCAATACTGACGAACCATGCGGAACATACACAATCTCAGCATTCGGATTGAGTTTGCGGACAGCCTCCAGCTTGATGTAATCCGGACTGCCGGCAAGCGCTCGTTGCGTGGCTATGATTTTGTACGCTTCAGCATCAGCTTGAGTGCGTGTGATGTCGGCTTCTACTTTAGCCTTCTGCCATTCGTTTCTCTTTGCTTCAGCTTGCTGCAAGGCAACCTGTTTGGCTTCGACCGCGGCTTGATACTCTGGAGAGAACCGCAAGTTCGTCAATGAAATCATTTCCATTACCATGTGTCTCTCAGCAAGTTTTTTCGTGACGTAATCTCGAATCGATTGGCTGACCTGCTCTCGGTTTGCAAGAAGCTTATCAACCGGGTGTTTCGCAATCTCAGCCTTGAGGGCTTCACGAACAACAGGCATCACGATCTTCTGCGGATAGTCGAACCCAACTTCTTGATACAACAATGGAAGGTCGTCCATGCGCGGGTGGAAGTTGACTGTGACGTTGGTGTGCACAACCTGCTGGTCAGAACTAACAGCCTCTTCATTCTCGAATGAAGTGCTTTGAGTTCTTACATCATGCGGGTAAACAGCTTGCAAAAACGGCACTACGAGCTGCAATCCGGGCGGCAGAACTTTCTTCTCGACGCCGCTAACTCGGTTAAACACTACGCCTGCATGACCGGGCGGAATAACAATCGCCATTGCCGTCGTTGCCCAGAGTACTCCGAAGACGACGAAACCGAGAAGACCTCCGACACGCGGACCTGTTTGTTTACTCGCGGCGAACACAGACAGCCCTGCTACTGCAAGCGCTAAGAAAATGAAATCCATAAACTGTTCCTCTTTTATCTAAAAATTGATTCTTGACCAGACTCAGCTTTCAAAAAGTCTCCAAGCAGGAGCGCCTATCAATGCGCCTATCAATGCGCCCTTGCGCACAAACAAGCCTCGGTGACTATAGCTTATTT
>CAYZJR010000112.1:3099-16990 GCA_964478655.1 uncultured Candidatus Obscuribacterales bacterium | reverse complement strand
TTCAAAAGAGTCTATTTCTGTGGCTCTTGTTTGGGCTGCACTTCTTGACTCTTGTCGTTCGTATTGCCGTTGGCTTGCTTCGCAGAATCATCAATACGCGGAACTGGAGCTGACGGTACTCCCACTGCCGGTGGTGTCACCGGTGAGGGTGGTGCGTCTGGGGTTGCTTGTGCCAGTGCTGCACTACCATTGATAAGAACAGCGAGCAATGTTACTGCAATTACTGATTTCATAACGAATTTACCTCGTTTGATGTGTGTGGCAGGCATTGTACGGGAGCCATTTTTGAGCGGTCAACGTTTCGGAATTTTGCAAGTTCCGCATCAAATTTTCATGCGGGAACTAATCAATGGATGTCCCGTCTTGCCGCGGCCAATTTGAATCTTCGTATTGCTCAGCTCGCGCAAAAGCATTAGCACGTCGCAGTTACGAGTTGCAAATCGATCGTGCCGTTCAGCTCGCAGAGCCTGTCGACAATATGGTGCAATTACGAGCTTCGAATTCATTTTTTCTAATTTCACACACAAGCAAAGAAGAAAAGAGTTGACAGAGAACCCTATCAATTCTTGAGCTCGCGCAAAATGCTAAAGCGCTTACTGCCCGCCAGGAACACGAACGCGCTCTGTGTCTCCGAAATGGAAATACTGTTGCTCGGAGGAAGACGATGTTTTAATGCCCGCAACCTGCGATACGACTCTTCGACGCGAGCGCTTGGGGTATCGCAATATTGAAGTTCCTTCAAGGTTGCGCACCGACTGCAAAACGGCATCGTCGAATCCTGGAAAGCCTGACGACTTCATGAGTTTAAGATTTACGACTCGGCGGTCCGGAGTCACTTTGCAGGAGAACCACGCTGTTGTTCCTAATGGAAAGCGCATTACAACCGAGTTTTTGTTAGGGTCCCAGCGCAACATACTCTCATCGGGATTGTTCAAAACCTCTTGAACACCCGACTGAACCGCCCATAAAAAACGGTTCCTCCATTTGTCCCATTCAACCATCAACTCTTGGTCTTCAAAATCGGGGTCCTGGGAAGCAAGGTCGCTGTCATCAATCGCGGCAGCGCCTTGCAACGGCTGCTTCCGCTTGTCTAGCTTGCCTTGACCAGGCTTGAGATCTCCGCCACCCTCGTCTTCGACTCCGCCTGAGAGTCCACTCTGTTCCGTTCCGCCCTTTAACTGATCGGACTTCGCCTCGCCTTCCAGCTTAGGCACAACAGGCACGGGCATAGGAAACAAGTTTATGGGCTCAGACTTTACCGGAGCCACCCCGGTTTCTTCGACGCCACCTTTTAACATGTCGTCCGCCATTGCTGGGAAAGTCGAAAGAGACAACGCCGAAATACTAAAAGCAAGAGCAAGCAGTGTCGCGGTTTTATTCAATGGTGCGCCCGCCAAGGACTAGGAGGTAACATCTGACCTGGAATACTTGTAGGATAACGCACTATGCGCTATCGCGCTGACCTATTTTCCCATCCACTGCGACTGCAGGACTCAATTGGCTGACGAAAACAAAATTGCCGAATTCGCCCCCTCCATTGCCGCTAGTGTAAGCAGCGCTTGCGCCGAATCCGGCGTGGAAGCAAGCGATGCGAAGTTTCTCGTTGCTTTGTCCGGAGGTCCCGACTCCACGGCGTTGCTCATAGCATTGAAGACGCAGATGCCGAGCGCTGAGATTTCTGCGTGCCACATAAATCATGGCTTGCGCGGGTCCGAGTCTGACGGCGACGAGCAGTTTTGCCGCAAGCTGTGCGCCGATCTCGGTGTTGAGCTGAAGGTCGCGCGCCTCGACTTCAAGAAGCGCCGCCCGCCGGAAGACGAGTTGAGAGAAGCCCGCTATGGGCAGCTCATCGCCGCGGCTCTGGCGCTTTCAGCTGATTACATTTGCACTGCGCACACATTGGACGATCAAATAGAGACCATGCTATTTCGACTTTTCCGTGGTACCGCGCCGCAAGGTTTGGTGGGCATCTCGGCGATTCGACACTTGGAGGGACAGCCTGGCATGTTCCTATTAAGACCAATGCTGAAACTCAGCCGCGCGGAGTGCCTGAAGTTCTTGAAAGGGCACGGAGTTGAGGCTCGCGAAGATTCGAGCAATTTAGATCTCACGTACACGCGAAACTATATTCGCAAGGTGATGGTTCCTTTGATTGGTGACCGTTTTCCTGGTTTTCAAAGCAGGTTGGAACATTTGAGAACGTTGCTTGAAGCCGATGATGCTCTGCTCGATCAGCTTTCTCGCGAGCAGTCGGAAGCGGTGTTCGGGCACCACAACGAGCATTTGCATCTTCCGACATTGCGCCACTTACCCGAGGCACTAAGCCGTCGCCTGATTGAGCAAAGCTTGGAATCGCACGACATCGAAGTCAGTTTTGAGCGAATTCGTCGCATCGAAAGACTCTATGAGGATGTAGATGACACTACTGCTCATGTGAAAACGCGCGCACTTTCGCTCAACAGTCGTTGGGATCTGCGTTTTGAACCCGGCAGCGATCGCATAATCTGGGTGGACAAGGAAGAAGCGGCTTACACTAAACAAAGGAAGGAACGTCTTCTTCGCAACAGCACCTTGATTAGTTTGCCCGAGCAAGGAAGCTCGACCAACATTGTGAGCTGGCTCAACAAAACGCTGCGAGTCGAAACCTGGGCTCAGTCCGGTAAACCGTCTTTGCCGTCAGCCTCCGCGATGGAAGCGTTTGTCGACCTCTCACGCATCGACGGAAAGTTAGAAGTTCGCATGCGCCGCGCGGGCGATACGATTCAGCCTTTGGGAATGAAGGAGCAGGTGCGTCTGAAAAAGTTTATCCACACGCATAAACGCAATGCCGGCGAGCAACTCACCGCCTGTGGAACCAATGTAGTGCTTGCCTCGGAGCATGAAGTGCTCTGGGTAGTGGGCATCGGTTTGAGCGAAAGGATTAAGGTTTTTGATCGGCCCACACACCACCTGACATGGCTGGATTTGGCACCTAATGTAACGATCGCGTGACAACCAACTGAGCAAAATCGAGCTAACATGAAGTAGAGGAAGTCAATTGAGGAACCACCCCATCCGCCGCCGCGTCCGATTTTCTGGATTGACGTAGGGCAGAATAAGGGGAAATTGCCACCGGAAAAACCGGGCAAAACCAGGCAGTACTCGCCTTAATCAGCTTCTTTTTAGCGTGTTATAATCTACGAATGGTTGTCTGGAGCAAATGAAATGAAGAAGTACGGAACAACTTGGGCCGTTTTCTTTTTATTACTAGTACTCATCATTTTCGTGTTCTCGTTAGCGAATTTGACTCGTCGCGAAGAAGCGCTTAGTTACTCGCAGCTTCGCACGTTGGTTGCTGATGGTTCTGCATCGAAGCAAATCAAAAAAGTCACGATCACCAATAACGAAAACGAAATTGGTGTCTACAAAATGGGCATGGGAGACCGGGAGCAGCGCGTCGTTGTTCCGGCCGAAGCCAAAGAAGATCTGATTCGCGAATTCAATAAAGCGGGAATCAACGTTGAGGTCAAAGACCCCGACAAGTCGGGCTTCTGGTTCAGCATGATTAGCTCGTTCTTCTTGCCGATTCTGGTTTTGGTAGGGTTGTTGGTAATGTTCCGCAGCGCCCAATCTGGCGGAAATCAAGCCATGAGTTTCGGTCGCAGCCGCGCCAAACTGATGGTCGACAACAAAGTCAAAGTCAGTTTTGCCGATGTCGCAGGAATTGACGAAGCCAAGCAAGAGCTGCAAGAAATCGTCGACTTCCTCAAGAGCCCTGAAAAATTCCAAGCCTTGGGTGCCCGCATTCCTCGCGGCGTGCTCTTGGTCGGCGCACCCGGGACAGGCAAAACCCTCCTGGCAAAAGCCGTTGCGGGCGAAGCCGGAGTTCCGTTCTTCAGCATCTCAGGCTCGGACTTTGTCGAGATGTTTGTTGGCGTAGGCGCATCAAGAGTGCGCGACCTCTTCGATCAAGCGAAGAAGCATGCTCCTTGTATCGTGTTCGTCGACGAAATCGACGCAGTCGGCAGACAGCGCGGAGCTGGTCTCGGCGGCGGTCACGACGAGCGCGAACAAACTCTCAACCAATTGTTGGTTGAAATGGATGGTTTTGAAGGAACGACTGGCATTATCGTCATAGCCGCAACCAACAGACCGGACATTTTGGATTCGGCACTTCTGAGACCAGGTCGTTTCGACAGACAAGTCGTCATCGACAGACCTGATGTCGGCGGTCGCGAACAGATTCTCAACGTTCATGCCAAAGGCAAACCGCTTGCAACCAACGTCGAACTGAAGACGCTTGCCAGGCGCACGCCAGGCTTTACCGGAGCCGATCTTTCGAACTTGCTCAACGAAGCTGCATTGATTGCAGCGCGTGCCGACAAGCGCGAAATCGAGATGAAAGATCTCGAATTGGCAATCGATAAAGTCATCGCAGGACCTGAGAAGAAGACACGCATCATTTCTCACAAAGAAAAGGAAATGACTGCTTATCACGAAGTCGGTCACGCCTTGATGTGCATTCTTCTGAAGAACGCATTCCCGCTGCACAAGGTCACCATCATTCCGCGTGGCTTCGCACTGGGATTGACGATGTTCTTCCCCGAAGAAGACATTCTGACGCAAACAAGATCGCAGCTCATCGATCAAATCGGTGTCAGTTTAGGTGGTCGCGTCGCAGAAGAAGTCGTCTACGGTGAAGTGACAACAGGCGCGCAAGATGACCTCGAAAAGAGCACCAAGCTTGCACGTCGCATGGTCACCGAATTCGGTATGAGCGACAGACTCGGACCGATGACTTTCGGCAAGAGACACGATCATGTTTTCCTCGGTCGCGAATTCGGACACGAACGCGATTACGGTGAAAACATCGCCACCATCATCGACGAAGAAGTATCGAAGATTGTTGGTGAGCAATACGCCAAGGTTCAAGAGCTACTCACCAGTCACCGTCCGCACATGGACGCAATCGTGAAGGTGCTGCTCGAGAAAGAAACGCTGGACAAAAAAGAAGTCGACGCGATCATCGAAGAAGTAAATCGCAAATTGGCTGCCGGCGAATCACTTGGCGGAACTGATGATGGTGACGGTGATCATACCCTCACACCTCCAAGTGATTATGTGACTGAAGACGGCACCAGGATTGTTTTGAAGGAACCTGATAAACAAACCGAACCGCCTCAAGATCCAGGACCTCAGCTGAAACCGAAGTTCGCATAAAACTGCCGAAATCCGGAGTTGAATGAGTACCGCCGAAGTCGAACAACTGAAGGCTACCATTGAACTGCTTAAAGTTCGTCTCAATGCGGCCGAACTCGGTGTAACAAGCAGTGAAACAAGAATTCGCACTTTGATTGAAAGCCTTCCCGTCGGCTTGATGATATGCAGTGACACCGGATACATAGAGGCCGTCAACCCCCAGAGCCTACTCATGTTAGGTTGCGAATACAGCGATCTCATTGGGCGTCATTTGTCGAACGTATTCATATCGCAGAATCAGCAGCAACAACTGTTTTCGGATGAGAAGCTGAAGGTGATTTCGCAAGATCCGTTCGAAGTGAGTGCCCAAAGCCTATCTAGCGAGCCATTTCCTGCAGAAATTTTACTCCGCCCATTCCCATTCGCAGCCACAATGAAACTTCTGGTTGTATTTGAAGACATGACTTTGAAGCACGATCTGGACCGAATGAAGCGAGAGTTCGTGCAAATAGTTAGTCACGATCTTAGAGCACCGATCACCTCAATTCGCTGTTTCCTGAACGCGCTTACCGAAGGACTATTCGATGATCGTCCAGAGAAGATGCATAAGAAAGCGCAAGCCATGGAGAGTGAGACTACCAGACTTCTGACCATGATCAATAACTTGCTCGACCTGGAGAAGATGGAGGCAGGTGCATTTTCCATAATTATGGAACAAACTGCTTTATTTAGAATTTTGGAACGGTCAGTAGAAGCAATCTCAGCCCTTGCCGAACAAAATAGTGTTTCTCTCGATGTCGAGCTACCGGAGCAAAACGTGGTCGTCAGTGCTGACGGTGATTTAATCGTTCAGGTCCTAGTAAATCTGCTGTCAAATGCAGTGAAATTTTCTCCAGCAGGGAAGCCTGTACAGATTTCAGTTGAGCTTCACGGCGATTACAGAAAGGTTATCGTGACAGACCAAGGTCCTGGCATGCCGGAAGAGTTCCGCAAGCGAATGTTCAGTCGATTCGAGCAAGCCAGGCTTTCCGACTCACGCGTAAAAGGAGGCACAGGACTGGGTCTTGCCATCTCCAAGGCGATAATCGAAGGACACGGCGGAACTATTGGCGTAGAAAGCAAAGAAGGCGCGGGCTGCTCGTTTTGGTTCACTTTGCCTATCATGAGCGCCAAAAGCTAAACTCTCGGGCAAATCACACGAGGCTCACACTACATGTTTAACCTCTGCAAAGTCGGCTGCGGCCAGACCAACACACCGAATCAGAGTATGTCCCTTTCGAAAGGATTGTACGATGCCACGAATCGCAAACCGAAATGCCGTACCAATTTGGGCTAAAATCAATTCGACTTTTGGATGGAAATCAAAGGCGAGGATCAGCCGAGCCTCGGATGAACCGATGACCAAACTCCTACTTGTAGAAGACGATCTCGAGTTACTGGATACGATTGAAGATTGGCTCACGCGAGTGGACGGCCATACGGTCGATAGCGCCATGAATGGAGCGCAAGCACTGGAGCGCCTGAAATTCTACAAGTACGACGTAGTCGTTATTGATTGGGGTCTGCCGAACGTAAGCGGTATCGAAGTATGTCGCCAGTTTCGCTCGGAAGGTGGTAACACTCCCATTCTCATGCTGACAGCCAGAAGAGAGGTTGAAGAGAAGCTAACTGGACTTGATTCGGGTGCCGATGATTACTTGACTAAACCCTTCGATTTAAAGGAACTGTCAGGACGTGTACGTGCGTTGCTTAGAAGGTCCGGCTCACGTTATACAGAAACTGCGCACACATCAGGCGATCTCGTCGTAGACCCTGCGCGTCTGCAAGCGACCAAGTCAGGTATCGACCTGAAATTGAGCAAGCACGAGTTTGCGCTCTTGGAGTTTTTGATGCGTCATAAGGGCGAGATATTCACACCTGAGGCCCTGCTCGATCGTGTGTGGAAGTCGTCATCTGACTCATCTCCAGCAGCGATTCGCACCATGGTCAAAAACTTACGCAAAAAGATTGACTCAGACGGTCTTCCCTCCATAATTACGAATGTTCGCGGAGCCGGTTATCGCTTTGACGGCGCACAAGACGCTTAAGTGCGCTAGCACCGCATATGGTGCACAACACAAAATTGCAATTCACCCCCACCGAGCCAAACTAAGAAGTGTCATTAGAAGTTCGAGACCGGCAAGGTTTAGCGGGTATAAATATAAGGCGGTTAATGGCAATGCCGATGTCGTTTTTCAACTTCAAGGAAGATCGAAAAGAACATGTCGACATCCTGGTGTTTTGCCAGAGATGCGGCAAGTCCAAGGCCTCACGGCGAAAAGGCTCGCTCACTTCTTGGATCTTTCAAGACAGCCGCTGCACCTGCGATCTAGAGGAAGCCCCTGTAAGTACCTGTGCCCAGAATGATGTCGAGACCGCCTTCCCGCCTAATCCTATGGGAATCGAGGAGGATGAACATCCGACATCGAAATCCTTCAATCTGGGCTTAGACGATCGATTCGAGGTTCTCTCACTTCTAGGGCAGGGAGGAATGGGATCAGTCTACAAAGTGCTCGACAAAGAACTCGGCAAAGACTTTGCAATTAAGATGCTTCATCCCGGCCTTGCGCAAGACAAAGCCGCTTCAAAGCGCTTCCAACTCGAAGCGCAGATGGCCAGTGCGCTTACTCATCCAAATCTCATCACAGTCTACAGAGACGGAATTGCTCCCTCCGGGGCACCATATATAGTGATGGATTACGTGGAAGGCGTTACGCTCGCAGAGAGCCTCAAGGACTGTAAGCCAATGCATTCTATGCGGGTTGTGGATTTATTCCTTCAGATTAGTGAGGCAATAGCCCATGCTCATATGAAAGGCGTAATCCACCGAGACATCAAGCCAAGCAATATTCTCGTTTCTCAATCCGAAAACAATATTGAAATTGCACGCGTTGCAGATTTTGGAATCGGCAAGGTGCGTTTTGGTGAGTCAGAAGGCCTGACCCAAACCGGCGAAGTCTTCGGCAGTCCTACATATATGAGCCCGGAGCAAGGCGAAGGCGAAAAATTAGACGGCCGGTCCGATATCTACTCGCTTGGTTGCGTCATGTACGAGGCATTGACAGGACGTCCGCCTTTTACCGCAGCCAATCCTGTAAAGATAATCATGAAGCACCTCACCGAGCCACCGGCTCTATTTTCTGATGATCTTCAGATTCCAAATTCCCTCGAACGGGTCGTATTTCATTGTCTGGAAAAAGACCCGGCACTTCGATATCAGACAGTCCAAGACCTGATCAAAGATCTTGAGAGAATTCGCGACGGCAATGACGCAATCGCACATGCTCCAAGCCATACACTTGTGATTGCGACGCAGGAAGCATCAGAAAGCGAAAAGCCGCTGCAGATACATCCATCGGTTTACCTTTGGGAGAAGTACGCGGCGATAGAAGTAATCGTCATGTACTTGATTGTAATTTTCTTGCCAAAATATCTTTCGCTCGAGCTGACATTGATTGCATCAGCCATACTGCTTCTCCTTATTGCGGTCATCTATAACCAAAAAGAGCAACTCAGAACTGCCAGCAGACTAATCAGCAGTGCTCCAATAATCAAAGAAATTGAAGGGGCCTTGAGCTGGACCTTTGACTGGCGGCTGTCTTGGCTTGTCGAATTCCATCGTTTTATGGTTCCTACGATAGAAATTCAAGATCCGAGTTCCAGAAAACAAAAGAAGGTTACCCTGTCTGTGATGTTCGAAAGAAAGGACAAGGAAGTGCTAAAGGCGCTGGCCGATGGGAAGACAAAGAAACTAAGAATGGTGGTCGATCCTGAGACTGGCAAACCGGTAGCCCTTTTGATCAATAATTTCTTCAGTTTACTGCTCGACGAGCGGTCCCCTATCTTTCTAGGCTGTCGCCCGCTTTCAATCTGTCTACGCCGGATTGCAGCAGCAATCGCAGATGGAGTGATTCTGGCATCTCCCTTTGCGTTGTTACTTCTATTTGCGAGTCAAATTAGCGCCTTGGTGCCGTTTCCTACTAGTAAGGAGGAGCTAACACATATCGCCGTCTTCCTAATGTCTATTACATTCATGGACGTTGTGAGCCCGTTTGTTGCGCCGTATGCATATCTTGCAGTCACTGCAGGCGGTGGCGGACCTTTCGTTGGAGAATCGACTGTTCAAGGGTTACTGCCCTTGATGATTTTGACCATCGCGGCGGCGAATTTTGTCTATCACGTCGTCTTCGAGACATCCCCTCTAAAAGCGACACCAGGAAAGCACTTGTTTCGACTCCATGTAACAGCACGAAGCGGACGCCAAGCATCGGCGGTGCGCTCATTCGGTGTAGCAGCCATCAGACATGCGGTGAAAATCGGAGTATTCGCAATTGTCTGCTCATTCTGCGGAATCTTCATCTTCAGCGATGGGTTCGTTCACAACTATCCCAGCAACCTCATTTCTGAAATTGCCATGCAACGATTTCCGGCAACCCTCTTAATGTCCGCCGCTGTTATATTTTTCAGCTCCTTCTTGAATGGAAAGCTACAGTCTCTGCACGATCTTAGCAGTGTCACTAGGGTCAGCTCTACGGGTAAGGCGGGTTGGCAAACGCTCATAGCCTGTGTCTCAATCATCGCTCTTGTCCTTTCATATCCAACTGCCGTTAGAAATTCGTATAAATCAGTGATGTCCGAGCTGTCGCAAATGACTGCGGAACAGTTGACGGAAAAACTGGCACCCTCAATAAAAGAGGACCCCAACAATGTGCTGGCTCTACAAGCGAGAGCAAGCATTTACTTTGGCGTTTCGCGATTTGAGGAAGCTGCACGTGACTATGAAAGGCTGCTTAGTCTTGAACCGAACAACTACGACTTCATGAGAAAGCTGAGCTGGTCGTACATTTGTGGAAATCGATTTGACGATGGGATTAACCTACTTGAGAAAGCAATTCGACTCAAACCAAATGAGAGCGGCGCATATTACGAACGAGCATTGGCAAATCTCATCCGCGGTGAAACTCGCCAAGCCCTTGATGACTTTGAGAAGACTTTTCAGCTAAAAGGCGGCGGAGACGATTGTATTGCTTTCGCGGCACTAGCCTACAAGGTGCAAGGGCAACCTGTCGATGCAAGCAAGCTCCTCTCAACTGTCGCAGAAAAAAATACAAAGCAAGAGAAACCGAGCTTGTTGCTGTCGTACTTAGAGGGTCAAATTACAGCGAAACAACTACTAGAAAGAGACTCTCTCGATAGGAACTATGCGTTCTTCCGGGGAATCGAGTTAGCCCTCGAAGGAAAACGTACCGAAGCAATTAAGCTACTAAACGAGACGAAGCAACAGACAGCAGCAACACCATTCAACACTCCCTTTTATCAGGTTGGCACAGCCATTTTGTCTAGAATGAACGCAGAAGATAAGTGAGCAAAAATATCAATGAACAAAAATCACATTACGCTCATACAGTATTGGTAGTCTGACTAAACAAAACGCCGATTCATTTAGCAGCGCGCTCACCATAATTGAACCGTCGAATTGCTCCGGGTATAAGTTCCACATAGGATTGGCTTGGCGACTTAACGATGAGTTTTCCACGATTCAAACAACGCGAAAACGAGAAAACTGAACTGCAAGCGGTCTGTACAGCTTGCGGAAGGACTATTCAATCTCGAAAGGGCTCACTCACGGCATGGCTGTTTCAAGAAAAGTACTGCACCTGCAACAGAAGCGACGCCAAACCGACGGAAACATCAACCAGCAACGACCCAATTGCCACGGAGTTGATTGTCGACGATCCAGAGCCCATCACAAAAGAGGAACGTCCAAACTTCGGCGATAGATACGAAGTAATGTCTCAAATCGGAGAAGGTGGCATGGGCACCGTCTTCAAGGTACACGATAGGTTGTTGGGACAAGATTTCGCAATCAAACTGCTCCGCACGAACCTCGCTGCAAACAATGCCCAAGCAAGACGATTCGAGCAAGAGGCTAAGACAGCCAAAGACCTGACCCATCGAAATCTCGTCGCAGTATATGACAATGGCATTTCCAGCAACGGCGCGCCTTTTATCGTCATGGACTACGTAGATGGTAAGACGCTGGCACAGGTCATTCAGGAGGAAACCTTCATCCCTCCGCAACGAGCTATCGACTTCTTTATCCAGATTTGCGACGCCGTCTCTCACGCTCATATGAAGGGGGTGATTCACCGTGATTTAAAACCAAGCAACATTCTCATCAGCACAGACAACAATCTGGAGCGAGCTCGCGTAACTGACTTTGGAATCGCAAAGCTGTTCAATGACAACAGCGAGGCAACTCAATTGACTCAGACAGGAGACGTTTTTGGAAGCCCCACATACATGAGTCCGGAGCAAGGCACAGGCGAACCAATCGATCACCGATCTGATATCTATTCGCTTGGCTGCGTAATGTACGAAACGCTTTCCGGCAAGCCACCATATGCAGGGACAAATCCAGTAAAGCTGATTGTGAAACATCTAAAAGAGCCTGTACCACCCTTTGGCAACAACCTGGCTATTCCTGGTGCGCTGGAAGCAATAGTCTTGCGCTGTCTTGAAAAGGAAAAGGCGCTTCGCTACCAGTCAGTCGAAGAGCTCGAGCACGACTTGAGGCTTGTGCAAGCAGGTGCAAAAGATCTAGTACATTTGAGAAATATATCTCTTAGAAAGACATCTAATGCTGAGCCAAAATTTGGAAGAGTAAAGATTCATCCAAGCGTCGACTCAGTGTATCTCCTAACTATCAGCGCCTTCGTTCTATCAGGCATTTTCCTTCTAACTCTTGCAAATGTTTCAACGCCAACAACAGGCCCGGCGATTGCGCTGCTTTTACTCGAGGTCGCTTGTTTGCTATTTTGGATGGGCTACTGCTGGATAATCAAAAACGAGATAGTTTCAGCGAGCTGGTTAATTTCTTCGCAGCAATCTGACCGGATTTCAGCAAGATTGTATCGCTGGCCTTTCGGCTTGATCTTCGAAGTGCCTGACGAAATACACCCCAGTCGGCAACGTAAGTTTATAGTCAATTTTCAAAGGGAATACAAAAAACTTCTCTACGCCACCGCAGACAACACTATAAAAGATTTCCGAGTCCTCTTAGATCCACAAACCAAATGTCCGGTCGCACTTCTGCTTGGTGACTTTACTTGCACGTTACTGGCAGTAAACCAGATACGAGCCATATACAAGCTCGTAGAACCCTTGTCCGTCTTTCTTAGACGAATCGCGGCAACCATAGTCGACGCGGCGCTCATAGCAGCACCAGCTTTGATGCTCTGTCCGGTAGCACCCGCCATAAGCGATGCACTTGCATTGAAGGTCGATGCGAATACTGCTATTAGTATCTCCACAGCCATTTTTATGCTTACATTGGTCGATGGTCTTTTGCCATGTTTCATCCTGATTTTCATTTACTCGATGTGGTCCTGCGCATTCAACATCACCAATCCAATCGGTGTCGGCACCAATACTATGGTCCAAGACTCGCCGGTGGCACGGTTCTGGATAGTCGTATGTGTGATTATGATAATCTGGAACTTCATCTATCACTGCTATTTCGAGGCTTCCTGGAGAGCCACACCAGGAAAGGCGCTCCTTCAGTTGTTCATCTCGGACAAAAATGGTGCCAAAATCTCGATTAGGCGAGCAATCCTCCGGCATTGTGCGCGCCTTGGATTCTCCTGGATTTACTTAATTTGTTGGATTGGCGGACTGTACCTGACCACAGGTTTAATGGGAGCGCTTAATCCATATGTAATTCTGGTGTTTGCCCCGCTGGTATTCATCCTGCTGTCTCAAAGACAACAAGCTCCCCACGATCTTGTTTCTTCTACTCTATTGAACTTGAAGCCTGGGAGCGCCCTGAAAGCAACTTCATTGGCAGGCGCTCTCATCGTAGGTTGCGTACTAGCAGTCATTAACTTTCTTGGTTTTATCAAAAACGATCTAGGAAAAAACTATCTTACGGCATGTGGTATTGTGCCGGTGCAGATACAAGACGTGCGTCTCCAAAAGAACCCAAACGACCTAAAAGCACTCGACCTGCGCGCCGGGACATACTTCACAAGCAAGCAATTTGATAGAGCTCGAACAGACTATGAGCTACTAACCAAGCTAGACCCCAAAAACACCGGGGCACTCGAAAAGCTGAGTCACACGCTAACAGAACTTGGCGATTATAAGCACGCTCGAGATTCACTAGATAGACTGATTGCCACCGACACCAACGAACTCAGTAACTACTATAAACGAGGATTGCTTGACCTTTACTTAGGAGAGTTGAAAACTGCCATCTCAGATTTGGAGCGTTCTCGTAACAACAAGCAAACAGGGAGTGCTCAAGATCAAGAAAGAGCAATCATGGAAGCTTTCGCTTTTAAAGCTTTGGGCAACGATAGAGACGCAAACGCTGTGATTGGCGACGCGATCGAAAATGCAAACGCATTAGGCACGAAACTCCCAAATAACGCTCGCATACCTCAGATTCACATGTTGAGGTATCTGCATCGAGAAGTGTCCAAGGATCAACTCATCTTCACGGATTTGTTTAGTGATGAGTTCCGTTGTGTGATAGCAATTGATCTGGCGTTGTCCAATAAGCGGGCAGAGGCACTTTCAGCTTTGAGAGAGGTTCGGAGGACGTCATCGAAGGATGCATTCGGATATCGCCTCGCGATGGTGCTTCTCTCTCGACTTGAGTCACCAGCACACT
>CAYZJR010000112.1:0-2999 GCA_964478655.1 uncultured Candidatus Obscuribacterales bacterium | reverse complement strand
GAAATGTGAACGCGAATTTGCGCAGCCAACTCTCGATCTGTTTCCAACAAAATCGCGCGCTGAAACTCCGCCGCAGCTTTTGCATACTGTTTATCTTTCTCAAGCGCGACAGCCAATCCATATCGAATGTCTTTGTCCGCTGGCTTCAACTGCTGCGCTTTGCGAAACGCAACTTGTGCTTTGGCAAAGTCTTCCTTCTTTATATAGACATTGCCTGCACCGGAGTACGCCTGAGCAAATTTAGGATCATCCTTGATCGCCTTTCGGTACTCGTCCAGCGCCTTATCATACTCATTTTTCGAAGCGAGAATATCTCCCTTCAAATTACGCGCTTCGGGGTACTTACCTTCCTTTTGCTCTATGGCTGTGTCAAGTTCTTTCAAACATTCTTCCACCTTGTCGCGTCGAAATAGTGTGATTGCCAAACTCAGGTGCGCATCTGGAAATACTTTCTTCTTGTCCAAAGCCGCACGGATAGCCTTTTCCGCCTCTTCGAACTTTCCCTGCTGCAACAATCCAAAGCCGCGTGCATTGTTTGCCAGCGCAGAATCAGCACCGAATGAGAGGGCTTTGTCGAGGTGTTCGAACGCCTGATCGTACTTTCCTTCCGCTCTAAGCAAATTGCCCAAGATCAAATGAACATCCTTATGCTTCGGTTTCTTCTTCAGCACTTCATGGCATTCAAAAATCGCCTTTGGATAATCCGGTTTCTGCGCATATAAATGAATGAGACTCAGATGCGCTTCCCACTGGTTGGGGTCGATGTCCAGGGCATCTTCGAAGGCTTTGATAGCGGCATCGGGGTTGCCGTTGAAGAAGAGAAGTTCTGCGGTCTGAATCCTTTTAGTCGCACTTCCTTTGGGCTTCTCTTTGGACTTCGAGATTTCGCCTGTTAACGAAGTTTCGTCATTTGCAGCCGCACCGTTGTCACCACCTGCAGTGCTATCGGCTTCAGCAAAAGCAACAGCCGGAGCCAACCAGCTCAGGACCAGCATCAGGCTCATGACTAAAACGACACGCTTCAATCGTTCCATAAAAACATTTCGCTGAATAGATTCCGGTCTGCGCTGCTTGTTGATCATTGCTTGATGCCCGAGTTCACTATTAGAGTTTCTCACAGCTGGCGCGCCCGTCGCTTAGGCAACACACAAAAGCCAAGTGGAATGTTTAAGAAGAGGCTGCCGTAAAACGGCGTTCAAACAAGCTGAAGTCCTACAGGCACAGGGTTTCCGGCAAGCTTAAGACTTTGCGATCCCTTCAATTAAAGTTAAGGTTCCGTGCTAATCTTGTCCCATCAGCACGCGAAGCCCCGCTTCGCAAGCGAACTTTATATAGCAGTGCATTTGTGGAGGGTCACGCATGGCCGTCGTCCAGGAAAAAGAACTACTTTGCAAGGACTTTTTGTCCAGACCGAAGAAACTACTCATTGGCGGAAAATGGGTAGACGCCGAAACCAACAAAACCTTTGAAACACTGAACCCAGCTACTGAAGAAGTACTGGCCAAGATTCCCGAAGGCGGCAAGGCTGACATCGACAAAGCTGTCAAAGCTGCACGCAAAGCTTTCGAGCATGATTCTCCGTGGCGCAAAATGACCACCGCCGAGCGCGCCAAACTCATGTACAAACTGGCTGATCTCATCGAAAAGAACGCCGATGAATTGGCTCAGATCGAAACATTGGACAACGGCAAACCGATCAAAGAATCGCGTTACGTCGATGTTCCGCAAACTGTTGAGACCTTCCGCTATTACGCTGGTTGGGCAACAAAGTTGGAAGGCGAAACTCTCAATGTCAACCCCAACTTCTTCAATTACACGCTCCGCGAGCCAGTCGGCGTCGTCGGACAAATCATTCCGTGGAACTTCCCAATGCTGATGATGGCATGGAAGTGGGGTCCAGCTCTGGCTTGCGGCAACACAGTCGTGTTGAAGCCGGCAGAACAAACTCCCCTTTCCGCTCTGCGCATTGGTGAATTGGCTCTCGAAGCCGGTTTCCCGGAAGGCGTAGTCAACATCGTCACCGGTCTCGGTCCTGATTCCGCCGGTCAATTCCTCGCCAACCACATGGATGTCGACAAAATCGCATTCACCGGCGAAGACAGAACCGGTCAAGAAATCGTCAGAGCCTCCACCAACAACTTGAAGAGAGTTTCTCTCGAGTTGGGCGGCAAGGCCCCAAACATCGTGTTTGCAGATGCCGACATCGATGCCGCCGTCAAGGGCGCCATCACCGGTATCTTCTTCAACCAAGGTCAAGTTTGCTGCGCAGGCAGCCGCTTGTTCCTCGAGAAGAAAGTACACGACGAGTTCATGACCAAGTTGCTTGAGCGCGTAGGCAAGATGAGACAAGGACCTGGCTTGGACGACAAGACCCACATCGGTCCTCAAGTCTCCAAAGAACAACAAGAACGCATTCTAAACTACGTCGAAATCGCGCAAAAAGAAGGCGCCAAGTTGGCCTGTGGCGGAGAGCGCCCTGAAGACCTGAAGAAGGGCTACTTCGTGAAGCCGACCATCTTCACAGGCGTCAACAACGACATGCGAATCGCTCAAGAAGAAGTCTTCGGACCGCTTCTGGCAGTGATTCCTTTCAACTCCGTTGAAGAAGTTGCCGAACAAGCCAACAAGACCAAATTCGGTCTCTCCGGCGCAGTTTGGACATCCGACGTGAAGAAAGCCCACAAGTTGGCTGCCCGCATTCAAGCCGGCACCATCTGGGTCAACTGCTATAACACGTTCGATCCGGCAGTTCCGTTTGGTGGATACAAGATGAGCGGCTATGGTCGCGAGCTTGGCAAACACTCGATCGAACTGTACACACAGATCAAGAGCGTCTGGGTCAACCTAGCCGAGTAACGCACATCGGATAGTTGAAAGAAGCGCCGCAGGTTAACTCATGCGGCGCTTTTTGCTTGGAGTCTTTCCTTCGCCAAACTCCTAAATAGCGGCAGCACTCCGTTGTTCCCTTTTGGATAGCCCGCCCACAAGAGTCGAAATGC
>CAYZJR010000111.1:0-22212 GCA_964478655.1 uncultured Candidatus Obscuribacterales bacterium | reverse complement strand
CACAAGCTCGATCGCGTCGTCTTCGTGACGAGCGCGAGCCCGCCGAACAACCGGCAGATCACCGACACTGCCGAAGATCGCCACGACATGGTGGTGGCTGCCACTGCGGAGAACCCGTATTTCGACGCGTGGCGGACGGAGGTCGAGAGCGGCAAGGTGTCCTATACGTTGCAGACCATCGAGGAAGCTCGTCGCCGCTACGGCAAAGATGTCGAGCTCTTCGTTTTGCTGCGTTCGGAATACCTCGACCCTGAGCATCCGTACTGCCTGTCCAAGTGGATGGGTGCTCAGGAGCTGTTCAAGCAGTGCAAGTTCATCGCGTTTCCCACGGACTGGACGGACGTCGAGCTGACGAAGCAACGCGCTCGTGCCATTCCGAACGCCAACATCGAGGTGGTCTACGCACCGAGTCAGCCGGTGTCCTCTGAGGACATCCGTCAGCTCGTGTCCGACGGCAACCCGACGCTGTACTGCCTGCCCTGGGACGTGCAGCAGATCATCGGCAAGAAGGGTCTCTACATTCGCGACGAGGAGACCGGCGATGCCACCGAAAGCGGTGCCAGCAAGGGCTCCGCCAAAACCGGCAAGCCCGGCGGTGGCAACACTAAGCGCAAGCCCGCGACGAAAGCGCCTGCCAAGAAAAAGGCGCAGACTGCCGCCAAGCGCAAACCGAAGGGGAAGAAATAAAACTCGACCCCTTTTTCGGGAGAACTTAACATGAAGAAAATCGCTCGAAAGGGCGTTGTGATCGGGGACTTCACCCCGTTGACCAATGCCCACGTGCACATGATTGAGTTCGCCCGCCACTACGTCGATGAGCTCATCATCGTCGTTGATGCGCACAAGGCGGATTCAATCGCGGCGGAGGTTCGAGTATCCTGGCTCACCGAGCTCTTTCCGGATGTGACAGTGAAGCGCGTCGAAAGCGCGATCTGGCACAAATCCGATGGAGGAGACTTCTCGGAGGGCTTGGTGAAAGGCCTTCGCCGCATCGTTCCCAAAAAGAACGGGTTCATTTTCAGTCTGGAGGAGCGAGGCAAGAAGCTTGCCGCGTTGCTCGGCGCGACCTTCATTCCGTGCGATCCAGCCTCGCTCGGCCACGCGGCCGGTGAGGTGGACGTCCGAAAGGATCCACTCAAACACTGGGAGGCGCTGCCGCGCATCGTGCGACCGCACTTCGTGCGGAAAGTCTGCGTGTTCGGACCGGAATCCACCGGAAAGAGCACGCTGGCCAAGCAACTGGCCGCGCACTTCAACACGGTCTACGTGCCCGAGTACGCCAAAACGTACATCGAGAGCACGGGCAAGGAAATCGACAGCGACGACATGGTGGCCATTGCTCGCGGACAGTGTGCGTTGGAAGACGCCACCGCCCGCGATGCCAACCGTCTGCTCTTCTGCGATTCAGATCTGGTGACGAGCATCATCTGGAGTGGGCGGCTGGTCGGGAAGATTCCCGACTGGCTGCGCAACGAGGCTGACAATCGTCACTACGATCTCTACCTGCTCACGCACTACGATGTGCCCTGGGTCGACGACGTGCATCGCTACATCCCCAAGGAGAGCCCAGCGTTCTTCGATCGCTGCGTGCTCGAGTTGGAGTCGAGGCACCGAACTTTCACTCAGATCAAGGGTGGCTGGGACGAGCGCTTCAAGCTCGCCGTGGCTGCCGTCGAGCAGATGCTGGCGACTCCTCGCTAGGAGGGCGGGACTTCCTGTCCAAACTCCACATAAGTGATCCGCGCCATCCGGTTATCGCGACTGATACCGTCAAATCGGTCGCTTACGAACACTCGCTCCATGGAGGGGCGAGAAGGAACACATCATGTCAGCTGGAGAAAACCAGCCTAAGTCGCAGGACGAGATCCTCGCCGACTTCAAGGCGGAATGGGTGAAGGAAGGTTCGGGCGTTCTCAATGCCTGGATCGATCGGGACTTCATCGTATGGCAAGTCGACCTCGAGAGGCTCGATCCGCCGAATATGCCCAAGGTGCCCGGCGAGTACCAGGGTATCCCGACCGTGCTCACGCTCTTCGAGCGGGAGGGCTAATATCGCCGGAGGCGAGCCAAGAAACTGGCAAACCTCATCTGGGAGGGGCTGGCATGTCGCCAGCTCCTCCCTGCAGCACGAGACTCCGGGAGGATTGCGGGGGCGCCACCAAGGCGCTTCCGCTCCTTCCTCTTTTTGCCTGTTGTACTAATGAATATCGTAGAATGGGCGAAAGTCATGAGTCATGCGGGTTTCCATCGTTTGAGATCGTTCACTCCGCGTGAAACCCGCGATTGGAGGTACAGTCGCGTTTGTCGATACAAGTCCGCATGCATGCGGACTTGTATCGACTGGTAACTCTACTATGCGCTAATCATGCTACTAAGAACTAGTACGCATCGGTGGCCTAGGATGCTCGCGATTTTGAATACCTGTCGGTCAAAATCCAGAGCGTTGGCGAGATCGCATTGAGGCCAATAGTCGCTTGTCACTACGAATCCGTCTGATTGAAAACGGATTTTCAGACAAGACAACCCGTCAACAATTAACTCGTTGAAGTCGTAGTCGTCAGACGGAGTAACTCTTACAGGGTTAGTGCCGGACTCAGAGACGAAGGGCTGAAACTCCACAGCGAACGGTTCTCTTATCACGGTCGCTGCATGAGCAAAGGCTTCAAAGCTAAGTTTTGGCGGGTTGCCTTCCAGAATCGAGAGAATAATCGGATCTCGCAAAGCCTTAGTTTTGATGTGTCTAGACCTCTGCATTGCCTGCCTGATCCACTTCACGCCGAACGCTGTCTGAAGTGCCATAGCAGTGCCTACGTATTCCTCAATGCATCCTAAGTGCTGCGGAAGCAACGCTATGGCGCGAAGGATGTTATGCATTTGTTGTTCTTTTGATTTAATCTTCTCTATTGGGGAAAGGGATATAGCGCCATTTTCTGAATTGGTTGTGTTATAGTTATCTATATGCATTTAATTGCTCCAAATAGAAAAACCGCGGGTAGGGTATTGCGGCTTGAGGGGTAATTTGACAGCTTCAAATCCAGAAATAGAGATGCACGGCTTCGGACCTGGACACTCCTCAAGTGTCAAGGGCTATGGTTCTAAATGTGGTGCTCTCGTTTCTGGATTTGCTGCCTTTGGTTGCGCAAAGAATTGCTGCTTGTGCATCGAAACTAGCTGCGAATCCGGTTGATTTTCAACGCATTTTTGATTGGTTCGGCAATGATTGTCCTAAATCAAACTCGCGCTGCTGCGAAATCTTGCAGCCTGTGCGAGTTATTGCCGTTTGCCACACGGTTGCGTATTTGGCAAGATTATTGTTAAAAACAATGCCGTTCTGTTACAGTCGCTGACACCGCATATGATACTAAGACGGATGATTGTCGAGATCTGATTTCAAACGGTTCTAACGGTCCGACTTTGCAGAATCTTTTTCTGATGACCGTTTCTTGGCGTTGTTCTTTGCGCTATGTGCGCTATGGCAAATGTGCCTCGGACAGGAAGAAACCTGCTTCAGATAGTAGTGATTCTTGACAATTGGTTGATTGCTTGCGTCTAGCCAGTCTACGTTGAGTCATCCCTTTTGTTGCCTGTTTGGCCCTTCGATCCCCCCCGACCCCAGAATCTATCAACCAGCTTCATGTCGTGCCGCAAGGCATGCGCATTGAAATGGGTTCGGCTTGGTTCGGGTCGAAAGCTACGGTGCAAGCAAGAGTAAAGGCGACTCATGCCTGTCGAGTAGGCAGGTTTATTGAGTTGCGCAACCGCTGGATTTCCAGCAATTAGAAGGCACACAAAAACATGAAACGTGTTCTGCCAATCCTGTCGCTCCTCTTCGCTCTTTTCGTTCTCGTCGGCTGCGACAATCGCCCTTCGCTGCCCCCTGAGGTAAATGATGACGTCTACAACTCGGATGTTTCCTTCAAAGGAAAGTGGCAGGTTCGATATTCCGGTCGTCTCACCGTCGAGGTTGATGAGGAGGGTGTGGTCAATGTCTACGGCATCAGCTACACCAGCAACAATTCAACTGTTCGCCCGGACGTCAAGGTCTCTGGCGCTGGAGTAACGTTCAAGGTTCACAACGCCGACAACGTAAAGGCTGACGACGGTGTGATCCTGTATGCGTACAACAGCAACCTTGTTAAGGCCAGCCATCAAGCGCGCATCTATGCATACAACTGTGTGACGGTGCGGGCTGTACATGATGCGGGTGTTATCGACGCCCACGGAATCACGCGAGTCGAGCGTCTGCGGGGTCCTGACCCGGTTGTTCCACCTTCCGCCTCGCTGAGTAGTGGAGCCACTGCAGGTGGTGACCCAGCGAAGAAGTAACGCGGCATCGGAGTTCGTCTCGTTTTTGGGATGAACTCTGTCGCGGGAAACAGGGATGCGGTGGCGACTCGATGAGTTGCCCGTCCCTGTTTTTCTTCAGGTCGAACCTACTAGTCTATGTGGAAGCATGCGAAGCCGGCTGCTCATCTGAAATGGAGTTGGCTAGAGTCCGAGTTTGGATTGAATTAGTTTTTTTGTGTTGGCGTAAATTCCGTCAAACTCGGTGGCTTTCTTTTGGGCGAGAAAAATAGAGACTATCTCTGCGCAAGTTTCGTTTATGCCGTTGCCATCTTGGAGGAACACATGATATGGCTCTCTTAGATTTGCCGGAACGTTTGCGCAATCGGCTTTATAAGTAGCGATTACGTCTCGTTGTCCGCACACCCCGGTAATGTCCAGTACAGCCAGACCTACTTGTGTGTAGAAATTGATTTTAATGTCGCTAGCCCCCCATGCGGGTCCTAGTTCCGACGGATCGTTTTCTCTTTCAATTTGTCTTTCGAAGAGGTACATCACTCGACCATATGTTCGACCTTTGTCGTAGCCCAATCCCTGCTCTGAGACGGACTCCGGCCATTTGTCGGAAATATTCGGTGCCAGGAAAAGTTCGGCACCTCCGTCATCCAGTACCTTGCGAACTCCCTTTGGGAGCTTGATGATTGCATCTTGAACAGCAGAAATCATGGTTCTGCTAACCGCAGGGTGTCCAAATCTCGGCGGTATCACACTTATTCTGCCAAGCAAGCCGGGACCTGCCTGAGCAGTTTGACCCGGCTTTTGTGTGCCACCACCTTTGGTGGGAGTCCCGGCGCTTGCTGCCGGCTGGTTCTTGAGTGTTTCCAGAGCCTGTTTGGCTATTTTCCACTCTTCTGAGCCATAGCAAAGATTCACCAGCTGCTCGTAGTTCTTCTTTGCGGAGTCTCTGTCGCCGAGGGCGAGGTAGGAATGACCTAGATATAGTCTTGCTGCACAGGCAGCCGTCTCGCGTTCCATAACCGGAATTGCGTTGCGAAGATGTTGGATTGCTGCCGTGTAGTTCTTCTTTTGGTATTCCGCCACCCCGGCCGCGAATTCCGGATTGGTGACTGGTTTCTCAACCGCTGATGCCGGTGTGACGAAGAGGCTCAACGAAAGTGCAGCGAACGAGATGTATTGTTGCTTGATTGACAATGTCAGTGAACGCATAAAGTTTCCTTCTCTTATGGCTGTTTCTCGGCTCTGAACCAGTATTGTCTCAGATCTCTTAAATGACTCCACGAGAGGAAATACTATATGCTATAAAAGAAACAGCACCAAAACAGAAAGCCCAGAGGTTGCAGCCATCCTGGCCGCTGCCTTCAGACTTTCGGTTTCGCCGCTAAGCGCTTGGCTCAGCGACTCGCAGGAAATCCTGCTCGAGACGATTGTTGATGTCCCAGTCGGTCGACGAAGCGAGCTGTCCGCCGGCTACGTCTTGGTGTCCACCGCCACCATACTTGATGGCAAGCTCCGGCAGTTCCTCCGACCTCTCATGCAGCTTGAACGAGACGTAGCCGTCACCGCGCACGCAACAGATGTTGTCGAAGAAGTAACCGAGCTCTCCCATGCAGCCGCGGTGAATCTCCGCGTTGCTGTCCTTGAGCACCACGTAGACGGTTCTCCTGGACTTCGAAACCCTCATGGTGCCTTCGCGCAGTGCCTCCACAATGTGGGGGTCTTTGCGAACCATCAACCTGTGCTGAATGTCGATGAGGAGGTCGTCCGTTAGAACTCCGCGCTTCACCAACTTGGCCAGGCGAATGGTGGCTTGGGCCGGCAGATGCTGCCGCAGCCAGAACGTGTCCGTGAGGATGCTCACAACCAGAATCGGATCGTAGATGCCGAAGTGGTCGATGAGCAGACAACCAGCCGAAGAAGCTTCCTGGATGAAAGCGCTTTCGTCGTCCTTGGTTCCGAGGTGCGTGTGGTGGTCGATGGTGTACACCGGTACTCCACGCGTATCGAAGCCCAAGGTTGACAGCTGTCCGTCTACCAGGATGATTTCGTCGGGTCGCCAAACGGCGATGACGTCGTCATACGCTTTCTGCAGGTCGTCTGTGGTGAGTCCGCCCGTGATGCCGGCCGGATGGTAATCGTCTTGTGAAAGAATCCACGCGATTTGCGCGTACATAACGGGCGTCGGCAGCGTGAAAGCCTCTTTTCCCCGCTTGCGCAGGAAATTGATGACGGCTTTTGTGCACGCAACCGAGTCCCCATCGATTGGCTTGAAAGGACCAACGACAAGCGTCTTGCGCGCCCATTTGCGGTGTCGCAATTTACTTGCCTTGTTGGCTCTTCCGGAAGCTCTTCGTCTTCGGGGATTCATAATCCTGACTCCTGACTCTACGAAAAGAAGCAAGCAGGTGCAGGGAAGAATTCGCCTGCACCTGCTGCTTGCATTTTGCTCTCTAGTCGGCGTAGTTCCGAGCGTCGAGCTTGCCGTCGCGGCGGTCGCGCTTGTGGCGCTGTTTCTTGTTTCCGCCGTGCACTCCGCAGCCCGAGGTCCGGTTTTGGCCGGCTTCGATGGCTGCGGTGCGACGAGCGGCGCGATCCATCTTCAGGATGTCGGCCTGAGTGATGGTGCCAACGTGGTTGGGGTTCTTCGCCTTACCCGCGTTGACCTGGTGCATTCGCTTCTTTGCCATGGTTGTTTCCCTTCTTGGTTTGGTTGGTTTCAAAACAAAGACACCAGGCGAGCGCTGTCGCCTAGTTCGAGATCGCCTTGTCGACGATCTGGTAGGACACCAGTCTCGTCGGCACGAACTGGCCGGCGAACATGATGCCTTCCCACAGGAGCCACTGCACCTTGGTGGGATGATTGCGAAGCAGAAGCGGCTCAGGCAGCGGTCGCTCCTCCTCGAAGAGGAACGTCGATGCGGGCTGAACCGCCAAGCGAGGCGCAGTCGGCGTTGCGGCTGCGATGGTTGCGTGCGGCACGCCTTCGCTGCGTGCACCGGTCTGATGGTTCTTCATAGCGAGTCTCCTCATTTTGAAGAAGAGCCCGACCCAGGCGGGATTGCCCGGGTCGGAACTCTTGTTTCTAAATCAAACAGACTGCGCCTCGCCGAAGCTTAGCGTCAGTCCTTCTTCTTGCCCATGATCGCCAGCAGGAGGCGCAGCAAGTAGAACAGGAAGTTCAGGAAGTCGAGGTAGAGCTGCATCGTGGACATGATGGCCTGCTCCCAGGTGTTCTCGCTTTTCGACAGACGGAAGAAGTCGAAGATGAAGAACCCGGCGAACAGCACCATGCCGATGAGGCTGTACACGATTTCGACGCCCGTGGAGAAGGTGACGAAGATGTTGACGATGCCGACGACGATCATGATGAGCAGGGCGATGGTGAGCCATTTGCCCATGCTCGAGAAGTCACGACCGCTGAAGGCGCCGATCAAACCGCAGACACCCATGACGCCGCCGGTGCCGAGGAACGCCAGGAAGACGACCTCCCAGCCCAGTTGACTGGCGTAGAAGTGAATCGACGGTCCGCAGAACAGACCGGAGATGAACGTCCAGACGGCGAGCGCGATGATGCCCGCTTCCTTGCTCGCCTTGGCAGCGAACGGCACCGCGATGGCGCCGCCGATGAAGGCGATGGCGAGAACGATGAAGGCGACCCACGACGTGATGCCGCTGCCGAGGTAGCAGCCGAACGCCGTGATGCCCATGCTGAGCGTGAGAAGGAACGAAACCTTCGACAGAAGGCCGCCCTTGCTGATCGATACCGTGTTGTTTTCCATGGTCTGAAGTTCTCCAGAATGCATGCAACTCGGTGGCTAATCGAGTTGCAGTGCGATTTTTCAAGCTGATTTGAGGCTAGCCGTAGCGCCTCGGTGCACAAAAAATCACCGGCGGCATGCACCGCCGGTAGTGTCTAAGACAACGCCGAAAACGGGCGGGGCGACCAAGCCTTTCGGCTCAGCCTCCCACCCGTCTCGGACGCGTTGAATTAGTGACCGCAGCCGGTCTTGGAGACCGACGTGGTCGCGGACAGCGGAAGCACGGTGCGCTTCGTCGAACGAGGCTCCGGACCGAGGTGCTTGAGCAGCTCAGCGTAGCTGGCAGCCGCGGCGACCATCGGCGGGAACGTCTTCGGACGGAAGGTCACACCGTGACCCGACGCCTGCGGCGAGGCCGCGGGGTTGAAGTGCACGTCGATGAGTTCGCGGTAGTCTTCGGGCAGCGTGACGCCGTAGCGGGCCCAGACGTACTTGACGCCGTGAGCCTGCGCGACGCCGCCGTCCTTGACGAGCGAGTCACCGATGAAGAGCACTTCCGACGGCTTGACGTTGAAGTCAGCCATCACCTGCTCGAGACCGCGGGGATTCGGCTTCTCGAAGTCCACCGGGAGCTTGCGCGAGAGCGCAAACTTGGTGCGAGTGGCCTCGAACTGCCGGACGCGGTCCATGCCGTACTTCAGGTCCTCGGGATCGAGCACCAGGTCGGTCGGCGGCGGGGAAGATTCGAGCGCGTACATCGCGTCGATCAGACCGTCGACTCCCACCTGGGTGGCACGGGAGACAGCCATGTAGTACGGAGCGTCGGAGAGGATGGCGACCGGGATGCGCCGGCGCTTGAGCTCGACGAACGTCTCGAGGACGTCATCCAGCAGGCGCAGGTACTTGATCCGGTACTTGTCCATGTACGCCCAGAAGGGCACCACGAACTCCTGGCGAAACTCCGCCGGCGAGCCCTTCCACTCCTTGCGGAAGCGGGTGAGCTCCAGAGTCCAGGGGTACTCGTGCGTCTTCTGCTCCATCATGACGCGGCCGAGTTCCTTGGACACGTCGTCCATCGAGATGCCGAGCTTGGCCGCCATCTCCGGGACGAACTTGCGCATCGCCGGAACGAAGTAATACCAGAACTGCTGGTAGGTGCCGTCAGCGTCGGTCACCACGAGCTTGATCGATTGCTTGCGATTCTTAGTCATAGAATGTTCCTTCTTCGTTTGTGACCTGAGGACTTTGCTGTCCCATTGGTCGGTTTAGAAAAAAAACGTGCGCAACGCACTCGCGCCGCGCACATGATTCGCAGAGGCTGACCGCAGCCGCTGCGATACTCGAACCAAGTCCGCTTCGATTGAACCGACTGGCACCGCCAGTAGTGTCGAGACAACGCCGTAAGCGGGCGGGTCGGCTACGCCTTTCGGCTCAGCTTTCCCGCCCGCTTCGGATGCGTTGATTAGTGACCGCAGCCGGTCTTGGAGACCGACGTGGTCGCGGACAGCGGAAGCACGGTGCGCTTCGTCGAACGAGGCTCCGGACCGAGGTGCTTGAGCAGCTCAGCGTAGCTGGCAGCCGCGGCGACCATCGGCGGGAACGTCTTCGGACGGAAGGTCACACCGTGACCCGACGCCTGCGGCGAGGCCGCGGGGTTGAAGTGCACGTCGATGAGTTCGCGGTAGTCTTCGGGCAGCGTGACGCCGTAGCGGGCCCAGACGTACTTGACGCCGTGAGCCTGCGCGACGCCGCCGTCCTTGACGAGCGAGTCACCGATGAAGAGCACTTCCGACGGCTTGACGTTGAAGTCAGCCATCACCTGCTCGAGACCGCGGGGATTCGGCTTCTCGAAGTCCACCGGGAGCTTGCGCGAGAGCGCAAACTTGGTGCGAGTGGCCTCGAACTGCCGGACGCGGTCCATGCCGTACTTCAGGTCCTCGGGATCGAGCACCAGGTCGGTCGGCGGCGGGGAAGATTCGAGCGCGTACATCGCGTCGATCAGACCGTCGACTCCCACCTGGGTGGCACGGGAGACAGCCATGTAGTACGGAGCGTCGGAGAGGATGGCGACCGGGATGCGCCGGCGCTTGAGCTCGACGAACGTCTCGAGGACGTCATCCAGCAGGCGCAGGTACTTGATCCGGTACTTGTCCATGTACGCCCAGAAGGGCACCACGAACTCCTGGCGAAACTCCGCCGGCGAGCCCTTCCACTCCTTGCGGAAGCGGGTGAGCTCCAGAGTCCAGGGGTACTCGTGCGTCTTCTGCTCCATCATGACGCGGCCGAGTTCCTTGGACACGTCGTCCATCGAGATGCCGAGCTTGGCCGCCATCTCCGGGACGAACTTGCGCATCGCCGGAACGAAGTAATACCAGAACTGCTGGTAGGTGCCGTCGGCGTCGGTCACCACGAGCTTGATCGATTGCTTGCGATTCTTAGTCATCTGAATGTGTTCCTTTCGTTTGTGACCTCTGGATTTGCTAACTCCATCTGGTCGGTTAGAAAAAAAACGTGCGCACGCGCCACATGCGCGGGCACACATGCTTTCGCAAAGGCTGACCGCAGCCAATGCGACACTCGAAACCAAGTACGCTTCGTGGGACCAACAGGGCCTTGCTGAAGCTTACTCGACCGCTTGCTAGGCGGCACCGCCATCCGTTTTCGTCATGCCTAGCTCCCTTTGGTATCGGCTATGGCGAAACAGAAACACTGAAACCAAGTTGCTTTTCCAACTGCAGACGATTTCCCCTCCGCGTTGTGCGGTGTTTAAATGGGCTGAAATCGAGAGTGGAAGAAAGTTTTCTTGGTCTCGGGCGTCTCTGTGTGAAACAAGATGAAATGGTGATAAGAAACTATCGATCTCGGTCGATCAGATCAAGCAGTGTGTCAGGTGTTGAAGAATTAGCACGAAGTCTCTAAAGCCAGTCAGTGTAAGGCTTTGTAAGAACGAGAATAGTTCTCGCGCGTGCCCGCTCTACGTATTTCCACCTCCATCTCTCCACTGTTGACATCTAGCGCGGATATGAGAACACGTTAAGCCGTAATATAAGCGTACTTTCTTTTGAAATAGTGATGGTTTCTGAGTCTTGCGCAAGCTATGTGTATTGTTAACGGAATCACATTTTTTTGATTCCGCTTTCGTACAGTTGGCGGACTTGAGTGAGGTCGTTTTTGTTGGCGGCGATATTTGGAAACTGGCATGGCAAGGCACAACTATAGGTCGGTCAATCTCACCTGCGACGAAGACTAGTAGGCCTGGATAACGAATAAAAAACGGAAAAGGCGCTAAACACCATCTTTCCAAGAAAGTTTATTCAATTGTCGCCAACGACCAGCCAGTATTTCTCACTTGAGTCCATCTGTTTTTCTCAGGGTTGCGATATTTCGCACAGATATTCAGATGGAGTAATTCGAGTTACTAACGAGCAAGACCGACCTGCTGTCCCTATCTACCTAGCAAACCCTGCATTCATTAAGCAAATTTCTGTTGCCAACTCTTGGAAAAGCTCTCAAGCACAAATGTGATGCGGTTAATGTGCCTCTTTGCAAGCGGAAACCCGCTTCAGCGGTTGATGTCAAGTGGTTAATCTTCTGCTCGTTACAATTTGCGAGGCGCGCTATATCACTATCATTCGTGGTTGCCGTAGCCAACAGCTTGCGCGCGTTCGCTCATATGTTACGCCAGGTTAATTTCGATCTTCCATGCGCTAGCGCGAAAGCCTTCCCGCGAGTAAGAAAGCTTCTATTCAGGCAAAGAAGAACCTTTCCAGACTTTTAAAAGCAGTAGCACTCAGCTTGTATACGTCGATCCAAATTTCGTAGGGTCACTTACTACCCTTTTTCCTTTGCAACTTTCGAAAACACTCTAAAAATCGCGTTTCAGATCTTATTATGCTTCAACACAGCCCTGCAGTAATGCAGAAGATTTGAGCTAGGTTTGAGGAGTAAAACACCGGGGACTTTGTACCGGTTCGAGAATCCGCGCTCTGCTTTACGGCAGTGCAAGGTTGCGGCGTTAGTCGCAGTTTTTAACGAATGCGAGATGAAGCCGATGTGACACCACATTCGGTTGCATTGTCGCGCCTTTTAAACCAGCCGCTACCAGCCCGTTCTGGCAGTGGCGCAGAAATCTGGCTCACCTAGCCAGAAGAAGGAGTCCTATCATGAGTCGCAAGAATTCCAACAAGTCCGGCAAGCAGAGCAAGACGCCTGTCGTTCGGACGACCGTGCCCGCTGGTCAGCTCGCCAAGCTCATCGAAAAGAGCAAGGCACACACGGCGCACGTCATCGCTACCCGGGTCGAATATCCGGACCCCGATGCTTTCGATGGTCTGGACCTGCCGCAGCTCAAGCAGCATGGGTTCATCGGCAAGGTGACGAACCGCGTCGGCCTCGGGTCCATCCTGCAGGCGCGTGGCGGTAAGGGCAAGGGCAAGGGAGGCGGCGGCAAGAAGCTGCCCAACCCGCAACTTGTCCTCGCTGAGGTGCAGCGTCTTCTGGTCAACGTGCCGCTCGTCGGCAACGAAGGCCCGGCGGTTCTCTCGGAGCTCAACTTCGAGTTCCTCGAGGCGTCGAAGGCGAAGTACTTCCTCGATTCCTATAAGGAGATCATCCCGCGCGCGCACGTTCACTTCTGCGTGGAGGTAGCTGCAGCCGGACTGCAGGCACTCGCCACTGCTATGCCGGACTACACGGCATACACGTCGGCGGAGAACACCCGCGGTCAGGCCGTCGGCTTCCTCGTGCACAAGCGCTTCAAGGTCCTGGGACAGCAGTCCTATGACGATGTCGCGACCGTGCAGGGCATCCCGGATCTCCGTCCCGCTTTCCGTCTGGACCTCGAGGACACGGTGACCGGAGACAAGTTCTCCGTGGTCGTCGTGCACCTCAAGTCCATGCGTGGCGGTCCGGCCACTACGGCGCCGGTTCGTTACCAGCAGTGTGTGATCATCGCCAAGAAGCTCGGCAAGAACTTCGTCGGCGTGGTCGGCGGTGACTGGAACACGTTCCTCGGCAAGACGACCGACTGCGACCCGCTCACCCAGGCTGGTTTCACGTTGGTCGACGCGTCCGACAGCCGTGCCACCCACATCATGGGCGGGCGTCTGGACGGTTTCTTCCAGCTCAACGTGCCGGGTCTGGGCAGCGTCACGCTCGTCAGCTGGTTCGCCACGCTGAAGCGCGATCTGACCGACCACGCCATGCTCATCGTCAAGAAGAGCAAGGCGGGCAAGTAAGCAGAGCCCATCGGGGGCCGGTTCCGACCAAAAGTCGGACCGGCTCTCGCCCCGCGGGCCTGAAGGAGAACAAGAATGAAGTTTTTTCAGGCTAATCCGCGCGAGAAGACGCTGACGAGATTTCTCATCAACGGCATCCTCTTCGCGCTCCCAATCGCGGTGACAGTTTTTCTTATCAACTTCGCAATGGGCCTCATCACCTCGTGGTTTGGCCCTGCCGCTCGGTTGATTCTGAGTTGGATTGTCTCCACTGAGTTTCTTCAGGGGGCGTTTGCTGGCACGCTGGTCTCGGTCCTGAGTCTGGCGTTGCTGTTGGTGCTGCTCACAGCACTGGGTTTCATCGCAAGCTGGAAACCTGGTCGCTCGGGCCTCAAGCTCGTCGACTATGTCTTCCTTGCGATTCCCGGTGTTCGAGTCGTCTACGCGGCCATTCGCAAGATGGTCGATTCGTTCGGCGACCCGAGCCAATCGCGGTTTCAACGCTGCGTTTGGTTCAAGTGGGCTGGTCAGTGGCAGCTGGGCTTCGTTGTGGCTGACACAGTCGACATGCATTCCGGGCGCAAAATGCTCGTGGTCTTCTACGGCTCTACGCCGAATCCGACTACGGGCTTTCTTTCGACGGTAGCCGAGGACGAAACCCGTCCTTGTGCTTTCTCGCCGCAAGAAGGCTTACAGTGGCTCCTGTCCTTCGGTGTTCTCACGCCGAAAGAACTGGAGATCACGCCGCCGCCTGCCGACCCAGGCAAGACGAATCAGTAACCAACGCCTCCGGCGGAGAGGAAGAACCAAACGACGCGCATTCGCGCGCACGCGGTTCTTCCTTTTCGTTTTTCTCCGGCTTTACTATTGAATGTAGCAATCGTGCGCTCGGAGACTACGGTGGTCCAAATGAGTTCTTGGAAAGCGATCGACATCCTCAGTTCGACAAACTCACTAGAGTAGCGCGGATTCTAGAGGGTGCCGGACGGTAAGCCGACTTCCAGCCGCAGATCGTGGGTACAGCCACGTGTACGACCTCGTGGTCACCTGCCACCAAGAAAGACGCTTCTCGCCTGACCTTTTGTCGCCTTTTGTTTGCCTGTAGTTTGTACTGTACAGTAAGCACCGCAGGTGGTGGCTGGAATTTATCAACCTTGCTGCGCAATATCCCTTACGCTAGTAAACTTCTATAAACATTTGCTGAGCAATCGCACTTTCCCTTGAGGATAGACTCTTCGACCTCGTAAGGTCAGTTTGTTCTTCGTCTATTCCCTTCAGCAGATTTCGTCGCACAACCAGCTCACAATCTACTTAATTGGCGGCTCTGGACCTCCTGTGTGAGAGGCGGCGATTGCAGATAGACGAAAACGGGATCGCGAAATCTCGGGTCTCGAAACCTTCTTCGTGCTTAGTGCTCGGTACGCTTTGTGCGAGCACATCTAGATAACAAGGAACCAACCAAAATGGACACCGTTCTACACGCGAGTGGAGGAGCGGCGACTTTGGTCGCTGGCATCTGCTTCGCGCTGGCGTATATCTTCGGGCTGTGGCTCGGGCGCAAGATGGACAAGTCCGCACTGTGGCCCGCAATTGTCGTCGGCGTCATTTGCTGCCTTGTTCGCGGCTATTCCGAACCGCTCGGAGTTGTCGCCGTTGCTGCCGTCTCCGTTCTTCACTACGTGATTGGATACCTCACCATACTAATCTTCCGTTCTGCGACGACCTCGTCGCGATCGAACTAGGAGACACCAATGGACACAATCATGCAGTACACCGCAGGATTGCTCACTGCGGTGGCGACTTTCGGGTTTGCTGTTACGTATCTTCTCGGCATCTGGGCTTCCGTTCGTTTCGGTGCCAAGGCGATTCTGCCATCGATCATTCTGGCGGTGGCTGTGACGCTGCTTCGGGCTCAGGCAGAGCCTCTGAGCGTGGTGGCAATCGTCAGCATGTGCGGGCTGCACGTGGCGGCGGGAGTCTGGTTGGGAGTGCTTCTTAATCGACGCAAGCCGACTGGTCCCGCTAACAAGTAACAACCCGCTAACCGAAGTAACACTTGCCTAGTCGTGCCCGGAGTCAAATCTTCGAAACAATTTTGAGGAATTGACTCCGGGCTTATTTTTTTTGCTCTTTTGTCGTCGTCTTGAGTACTATTGCATGTAGCATTGAGGCGAGAAGGCAAAGAAGCAAAAGTCATTACTAGCGGGCAGTGCCAATTCAACTGCCCTTTCCGGTTCCTTCAAAGTTCTTCTAGAGTCGAGTCAGGAATCAGCTTACGCCGCCTTGTTTCCCATCACCACATCGCGATCGATGGTGACTCTGAGCCAGATGTCATAACTTGAGCAGATGAACTGTCCATGCTTGTTAACGCCGGCGTCCAGGTCGGCGAGTCGAAGGTGTTCCAGCACGGTTTCCGTCACTCGGTCGTCCTGTACCTCTGCCGGTGCGGACGGCGAACACGCTCTCGTAGCAATTGTGACCTTGTACTTGTTGTCGAAGCTCGGTTCACCGAGGCGCACCACTGATGCAATCTCAGCTTGCACCTTCGCCGGAATTTCGGCGATTATTCGTAGCGCTTCGTTGAGATCTTCGTCTGCGACCGTGGCAGTTAGCTGTTCCATGACTGCGTTTACTTCTTGCCGAAGCTGAGTTGCTCGATTTGCGGTCTCGTTGGAAACGTTCGGTGAGTCTTCTGTCGTGCCGTAGTCGGAGAGCTCGTAGTCACCATCGGGAAGCTGGCGCAGGGAGTATTGCTCCTTGCCCAACAAAACGACTAGATCAATGGCGTTGTCTTCGCAAAGGCTAAGTAATTCGTTGTCGCCTATCGTCTGGAATCGGCGAGCGATCATCTCCCTTATGAGTGCCAACGGTACTTTCTCTTTGCGCGGAGGAATTGTCGTATCTCTTCGCATTTTTGCTCCTAGTTGAGTGGGACTGCTGCATGCCGCCAAATCAAACCCCACTGACCTTTGTGTCAGTAGTAACGTTGGAGTCGGTTTGGGAGTTTGCAGAGTAGTTCAGAAATTCTGAATTTTTCGAAGTGGCAAGAAGATGTTGAGACTATGGTTTCGACTCTGATCTTTGTTGTTTCTTTTTGCAATGCCACTCTGCACGTTCTAAAAATCTGTAAATCGAATTGGTTGCAACACTAGTTGGCGCAGAAGAATCGGTTCTCTCTTTTACTTTGCGATTGGATCACTTTTTGCCTTTGACCGGTTGACCCGTCTTCAGCTTTTCAATAGTTGTTCCGCCTGCGCTTACGATACAGAAGCTGCTTCCTGGTTCGACTTTGGCAAGAAATGGTTTGAGGTACTGTTTGTACTTCTTCTCGCTGCCGCCAATGATGTTAATCTCGAAAACTCCTGTCTCAGGAACCCATGCGAACCACAGAAAGTGTCCTTTGTTTGCAGCGACAGAATTCCAGAACAATTTGCGCATCTTGCTTTGTTTCTCTGGCTCCAGATCATAGCGAATCGTGCGTTCGTCAGTGCGTCCCATAGACGCAAACTGATGATGATCGTATTCGGTAAGCATCATCATGCGCTCGCAGCCGTTGTAGGGCGCAGATACGACTCTGTAAGAGCTATCCATCACGACCATCGGGTTGATGTACCCAGCGATTGCATACGGAGCCGCTTCATTGCGGATGCGCGCCTCTTGTTCGGGGGAAAGACGGCAACGGCCGGCAATGAAGTTCTTCATTTGCTGGCGCGCCACAAGTTCGTCCAATACTATGCCGGTTGCGACTTCGATTTCTTTTTCAGACAATATGTCACGCGGCCAGCGTTGTAACGGCAATTCCTCCAAAACCTTCGCTTTTTCGGCACCGGTCATGGTGTCAAATTTTCCTGTGAGGTGAATCGCGCTGTCTGAGTTTGAGACATACCAACAGCGCTTACTATCGGGAATTGTTCGCATTAGCTTAGACATGGCAGCCTCTGCCACCCAAATCGGAGGCATCGGCTCGTTGCAGTTGGCATCGGCTTTGAAAGGCAGTGAGAGCAATCCAAGCATGCAGACCGAAAGCGTCAGGCACAGTTTCTCTGAGTGATTGTGGAAAGTTGCGACAACATGTCATTCTCCAACGAAAAGCGGCACGATCATGAAGAAATGATACCGGTTTCGGAAGCTCAGAACTTCAAAATCAAAGTTCAAAAAAGCAGTAGAAGTGAAGAACCCTTAAGCTCCCTCGCGCCGGTGTGCTAAGGCGAAATGCTTACCAGTGCACATCTTTGCGAAGTGACATTTTTTTTCGACTCCCGATTTCTAAGCAATATCAGAATTTGTCTGTAACGAAAATTTGGGCGCTGCCGTTACATCCGAATATTCCTCTTGATAACCGCCTCGAAGCTACTGTAATTCAAGGTATAGCCTCCTCGAACTTACATCTGGTAATCGCGAACTAGAGTCATCACCTAGCTCACAATATTCGAACTCGGACGCGCGAGCGTTCCAAGCTGATTTGGCGAAACCGATGTGGGTTACCCGTTCTTAGCAACATCACAGTCCGATCCGACTCCTTCGAGTCGTCATAGAAAGGGATCTATGAAAGCAAGAACTCCATCCGTGGTATCGGTCAGCGCGACCGCCACGGTTGCGACGTCGCTTCCAATGCGGGCATTGCTTCTGCTTCTCTCGATGAACCTGCTCAACTACATCGACAGACAGGTGCTCGCCGCCGTTGTACCGGCTATTCGAACCGAATTTTTCAACGGCTCCTCCACTCACACCGGTGTTACCGGTGTACTGCTCTCCTGGATGCAGGCTCTTCTAAACGCCAATCCGGAGAACGCCATGATCGGACTACTGGCGATGTCCTTCATGGTGGTATACATGCTTTCGGCACCGATAGCCGGTTGGCTGTCGGTCTCGCGCTGGAGAATGGTGGCAGCGGGCTGCGCCATCTGGAGCCTGGCGACGCTGATGTCCGGCATGGCGACCGGCTTCGGCATGCTGATACTCTCTCGCTGCCTCCTCGGTATCGGCGTCGGCGGTTTCGGTCCGATCGCGCCGACCATTCTCTCAAGCTTGTTTCCCGAGGCTGAACGCGGGCGAAAGATGTCTCTGTTCTACCTGGCGATTCCTGTAGGAAGTGCCCTGGGATTCGTTTTGGGCGGAACGGTGGCAGCGTCGTCTCTCGGCTGGAGATGGGCGTTCTACTTCGCTTTCGTGCCGGGTATTCTGCTTGCCTTGATGGCGCTCTTTCTCGGAAGGCAGGACGGTGTATCCACGAAAGAAGAAGCGTCAGACAAGCGTTCTCTGACTCTTGCTGACTACAAGAAGATTGCTCTAACACCGTCGTACTTGTATACGACGTTGGGCATGACGGCGTCGACCTTCGCACTGGGAGCCATCGGCTTCTGGATGCCGTCATATGTGCATGAATTCCGCGGCGTGGGAAATCTGGCTCAGGTCAACGTTATCTTCGGCGCCATCCTCGTGGTGTCCGGACTGCTCGCCACTATCAGCGGTGGCTATCTCGCCGATAGGCTCAAGCCGAGGTGCCCAGGTTCTTACTTCCTGGTGTCTGCCGCCGGGATGCTTGCAGGGTTTCCTCTTTTCGTAGCGGCGCTGTACTTGCCGTTTCCGATGGCGTGGATTTTCCTGTTTCTTGCATGCTTCGGCGTGTTTCTCAATACGGGACCGACCTTCGCCATCATGGCTAACGTGACCCATCCGACATTGCGTGCCGGAGCGTTTGCCTTGAACATTCTGATCATCCACGCGTTCGGAGATGTGATATCGCCCATGGTTATCGGTGCGATCACGGACGCGACTGGAAGCATGAATGTCGCTTTTCTGACCGTCGCCGTCACCGTTCTGGTGGCAGGTATCTTCTGGCTTCTGGGTGCGAAGCACTTGGAGCGTGATACTGCGAACGCGAACAATCAGCAAGTGTAGCTGCTCTGCCATCGAGCAAGCGCTCGTGCCAACTCGGCGCGCGCGCAGAGCGGCGCCCGGTAACGGATTACCGGTTCCTACAACAATAATAAGAATCAAGGAGTACACATGTTCGTTCCGATTATCGTAATTCTCGTCGCTATCGTGATGATGGCTGTCGAAATCACCAGGCCCGGAAGACAGTGGCCCAAGGTCACGGGGTGGTGGGCGAGGATGGCAATCCTCAACGCCGTCCAGGTCTTCGTCATCTGGCTCTCCGGCGTCCTCTGGGACGGCTGGATGCTCAAGCACCGCCTCTGGTCTGCCGAGTGGATGGGACCAAACTGGGGCGGCGTGATGGGATATCTCGCAATAACGTTCGTCTTCTACTGGTGGCACCGCGCACGCCACCACTACGACTTTCTCTGGCTGGGATTCCACCAGGTTCACCACAGTCCGCAGCGCATTGAAGTTATCACCAGCTTCTACAAGCATCCGTTTGAGCTGCTCGCCAACGGCGTCATCTGCTCGACAATTCTCTACCTGCTCTGCGGTCTCGATCCGGCTGCCGCGTCGATCGCGATCTTGATCTCCGGGCTCGCTGAGCTCTTCTATCACTGGAACGTGAAGACGCCGGTTTGGCTTGGCTATATCTTCCAGCGACCGGAGAGCCACTGCGTGCACCACAAGAAGGGGCATCACACAAGCAATTTCGGTGACCTTCCGCTGTGGGACATCCTGTTTGGCACCTTCGACAATCCGCAGGAGGACTTCGTCGACGAGTGCGGATTCGGCGACGCCAACGAGCATCGGCTGGGCGAGATGATCATGTGCGTCGACGTCAACAAGGTCGCCCCTGACGGAAAGGAAAAGCCATGAAGAAATTCCAGGCTGTTTTTGGCAGTTCGCCGGCAAGCGCGCAACCACCGACGAGCGACACCGCCGATCGGTTGCGCACGCGCACTGCGATTCTCGCTCTGGTCATCCTCATCATCGGACTGTTCCAGATGATCGGCGATCTTTTCGGCGTTCCAGCCCTCAAGGGTATCGGCGCAGCCACTGGCTTTTCGCCGGCTCCGAAGGTGTTTACTGCTCACAAGGGCTTGGAGACGTACTCCACAAAGTTCTTCGTCGAGTACGTTGATGTCGATGGAAACAAGCAGTCCATTCACCTGACGCCTGAGTTGTACTACAACGTCAAAGGTCCGTACAACCGCCGCAACATCTTCGGAGCTGCGCTGTCGTATGGGCCGGTCATGGTGATGGACCCGCTCACTAAGCCGATCTTCGATTCGGTGAGTAGATTCGCTGTCTGTGGCGATGCTCCACTTCTTCGCGAGATCGGCATCGATCCTGCGACCGTGGCATCGCCTGTATCCATTCGTTTCCAGCCCGCTCCCGGAGCCGATATGGGGGAGTGGCCTCGCGTACTGGAGGTTAGCTGCAAATGAGTTTCATCAGAAAACTTCTCAACTTCGACGGCGACAATGGCTGGACTGGTGGTCAGTACAGCCTCTTTCGCGTTGTGTTTGGAACTTACCTGCTCGTCCACTTCCTCAGCCTCATTCCTTGGGGGGCGGAGATGTGGTCGAATCAGGGCGTGCTGCCCAACGGCAGCAACAGCCCACTTCTGTACCTGTTTCCGAACATCCTTGCACTGAGTGACTCGCCAGCGTTCGTCACGGCGCTAATGTGTGTTGCGTCGGCCCTCTCATTGATGCTCATCATCGGTTGGCGGGACAGACTGGCGGCGTTCGGGCTCTGGTACCTCTGGGCGTGTCTTCTCGGACGCAACCCGTTGATCAGCAACCCGGGCATCCCGTATGTCGGGCTGGTACTACTGGTGATGTCACTGTTTCCGTCGGCGCCGTACGGGTCTCTTGCTCGGCGAGGTGATATCGACCCGGGCACCAACTGGCGTCTGCCACAGCCGCTGTTCGTAGTGGTCTGGATTCTCATGGCTCTGGGCTACACTTATAGTGGTTACACTAAGTTGATCAGCCCGTCCTGGGTCGACGGCAGTGCCATCGAGCATGTGCTCAACAATCCCCTCGCTCGCCCTGGGATTGTTCGTGACCTCATGCTGTCGCTGCCGCCAATCTGCCTCAAGCTGGCTACGTGGGGCACGCTGGCTGCCGAGATTCTCTTCCTTCCCTTGGCATTGATGAGTCGTGCTCGCCCGTACGTTTGGGTGATGCTCTTGTCCATGCACATCGGGTTGATGACGATGATCAACTTCGTCGACCTCTCGATGGGCATGGTCATGCTCCAACTGTTCACATTCAATCCGGCGTGGATCAAACCGAGTCCGGGCGGTGTGGAGCGCGTTTTCTACGATGGGGCGTGCGGGTTGTGCCATCGCGCAGTCAGGTTCCTTCTGGCCGAAGATCGCGAGGGCAGTGCTTTCAAGTTCGCGCCGCTGGGTGGATTCACCTTCGAAGATAGCGTTGCTGAAGCACAGCGCAAAGGACTGCCTGACAGTCTCGTCGTGGCGACCTCCGACAACCGGCTGCTCGTCAAGTCTGACGCGTGGTTGCACATCCTTGCCCGCCTCGGCGGTGTTTGGAGAGTGCTGTCGATCGCTTTCGGTCTGGTGCCGAAAGTGGCGCTCGATTATGCCTACGACTTTGTCGCGGGCATACGCTACAAGGTCTTCGAGAAACAAGTCAACGCTTGCCCGATGCTCCCCAAAGAGCTGCGCAAGCGGTTCGAAGCCTGATCGCTCGCTCTTGTAGTGCCTGCGCAGCGGTGGTCTATGTGCGCACCGCCGCGCAGGTTGTCAGGCAGGCGCAGCACGCGTTTGCCTTCGGAAACCGGTTCAAGAAGGAACCATCAGTATGTTTTTACTCTACCTCCTCCTCTTCGTCGTCGTCGTCATCGCCAATGCGCTGCTCCTGAAATTCTTGGCAATGAAGACGGATCACAACAAAACCGCGTGGCTCATCGGTCCGGGTGGGTGGGCGCTGTGCGGGATCTTGACGGCAGCTCTGACGTATGTCGTCGACATGAACCCCAGCGCCAACTTCTTGATCGGCTTTGCAGGTGCCTTCGTCGGC
>CAYZJR010000110.1:20417-22583 GCA_964478655.1 uncultured Candidatus Obscuribacterales bacterium | reverse complement strand
GCAGGTTGCGCAGGCATCATTTGCTGCGCCGGAACCATCGCAGGTTGCGCAGGCACCATTTGCTGCGCCGGATACGTTGGCTGCTGATACCCAGTTTGTTGCGCCGCATAAGTCATTGGTTGCGACGGAAATCGCGCTGGTTGCGCTGGATGTGAAGGCTGTTGATAAGCCGCTGATTGTGCTGTGTATGCAGATGGTTGCTGCACAAAAGCCGCGGGTTGTGCTGAATATGTTTGTGCAGGCACGGGGGCTCCGACCGCATACGGACTGCCATACTGATTTGCCAGTACAGCAATATCACAGGTCGATCCAACTGCAAACGCTGATAGCAACGACACTGAGATAGCTTTTCGAACCAACACTCTTTTATCCTCTCCTTCGAACAGCGCTTTGTCTCAGCGAACCCAGCAATTCCGCATCGAAAAGTCGCTCCATATAGTATCTCAACTATCGATCACTACAGAGTTCCAATCGCCTGAGAGTATGCTCAACTTAGTGCAAACCTTGCCCCAGTTGGATTTTCGGGTTGTCACGTATTGTAATTTTTCGCGCTGCTTGGGTCTTAGGAATTTGCTAAACTGGCTTTCAACTGTTTCGTTTCGACTCAATTCAGCCAATCAACTAAGTCAGCAACCGTAAAAAGTGACCACCAGCGCACCAGACGGAACCACCGTTCAGCCAACACATCAAGCATGGATAACGACCCTGCTGGTGGTGGCAAATGTTGGGGCGCTTGCGGCAATGGCAATCATGCATCCGAAGGAATGGATGGAAGTCATACTCATGCCTTCTGCGACGATGTTGGTTGACTTTGGTGCAAATTTTGGACCATTCACACTCATATTCGGACAAGGTTGGCGCCTTTTAACGTGCGCATTTTTGCACAAAGGTGTGATTCATTTGGTACTCAACATGATCGCGTTGTGGTACCTGGGAAGCCGCGCTGAAAAACTGATCGGGCCAATCAGACTTCTCTTCGTCAGCATATTCACCGCAGTTGGTGCATCGCTGGCAAGTCTCCTTTGGAGAGCAGACACCGTAGGTGTTGGCTGTTCTGGTCTTGTGTTCGGGCTGATTGGTTTGATGGTTGCTCTCGGTCAGCGAGGTGCGCTGCCTATAACCAGAGAGTACGCAGTTTTTATCGGATTGCCTGGCATTATCTTCGCCTCGTTTACCACATTGCTCGGGTTGTGCACCCCGCAGATTGATAGTGCAGCCCATTGTGGCGGTTTGATCCTCGGACTAATTTACGGATTTGCGCTTGCTGATGAAGACAACTTGACCAAGATGTGGTCGATGCGCTCCACGCTTATCTCGATTATTTCGATTGTGTTGCTCGGCGGTGGCTACGTATCCGAGAGCACCGTTTTAGTTGAGCAAAACCCGGTTCTGCGTGCGCTTGGTGAGGAACAAATAGCCGATAGTCTGACCGATGGAAAAGATCCTAAGAAAGATCCCGCAGCGTTCGAATCTGCGTTGAATCATCTAAATAAGGCAATCGAGCTCAATCCCCAGCACTGGTTGCTTCACCTTGCAAAGTCGCAAGTGCTGGTTAGCTTGAAGCGTTTTGATGAGGCAATTGCTGAATGCGAGATTGCTTCGAAAGCTGTGGATAAGGATCTTGAGAAGATCTATTTTCAGGAATCAATCGTTTATCACCAAGGTGGCAAAGACGACAAAGCCGTGAACTGCTATACCGAGTTGATTTCGCTCTACGAGCAAAACACGCCGAAAGATCGACAAATGTTCGACTTTGGTGCTGCTGCTCTGGCGAAGAAGAAGGCGCTTGCCTTCAACAACCGGGCATGGAGCTTCGTGATTCTGAAGGAATACGATAAAGCTCTTCAAGATGTTAATCGCTCGCTCGAACTCGATTTCTCGATGAGCACCACTTACGATACCAAAGGCGTAATTCAGTTTTACATGAAGCAATACAAAGAAGCGTTGGAAACACTTACGAAGGCAGTTAAGATCGATTCTTCACGCGGTGAGTCGTTCTGGCATCGCGCGCAAGTTTATAAAGCTATGGGTGACGAAACGAAAGCATCTGAGGATCTGTTGAAAGCTCAATTGAGAGAATACGAACCCGAAGAGTGGGAGCTCAAGCGGCAGTCTGAGACTCAGTGAAAGAATCGAAGCACTTTGTTTTTCATGTCTACGGTGTAT
>CAYZJR010000110.1:0-20317 GCA_964478655.1 uncultured Candidatus Obscuribacterales bacterium | reverse complement strand
TGCCGCATGCTCAGAATGGCTCGACTGGCTTGCTGCATGTTGGGATTCGGACTTGTCTGCCTGCTCTCTTCTTAGTTCTTCTTTGAACGTATCGCCAAGAATGCTAACCAATTTGTCTGCCGAACGTTTTGCGATGTCGGTTCCTGGATACTCTTTTCTGAGCGAACGGAGAATCTCGCATGCTTCGCCGACTCTTGCTTGTTTGTCCAAGCAAACCGCTCTGCAAAACTGGGCATTGGTATCTTTCGGAGCCACGCGCAGTCGATACTCAAACATCAACTGAGCTTCAGGATACTTTTCAGCCTGAAACAGTTGCAAGCCGCGATCGTAGTATTGGTCGGCAAGCGCAGGTGGAGCCGCGAAAGCACCCCAAACAAATGCACAGACTACGATCAGTAATATCCACATGCGCGTTAGTCTCTGTGTTCTACTGTATTTTATTCCCAAAATTATTTGGTGGGAACAGCTCAGACAATTTGCCCTCGTTCCAAATAAAGTATTTAGTCGGGGTGAAGTATTTTGCTTCGTCTGCAGGCGCCGTTTTGAGTAATTCTGGAGGATTGAGAATGATTAGGCGACTGTTCTTTCTAAACTTCACGCCGACTTGTGAAGCCGGAAGTTGGCAGTTTACTTTTCCGGTCGGGCCATAGACTATTCCGTGGCTTTGGCAATACGTTCCGCAGCCCCATTCAACAAGTAAACTATCGCCTGCAAAATTGACACCTTGTGTTCTAATTGCGTACTTGATTTGGTCGCGAAATTTTCTTCCGCATCCAAAGCGATCGAAAGTCAGTTTGCCTTTGTAGGTTTTGGTCACCGGATATTGATCGAAGCGCGGAGGCCAATTTTTGGAAATGGGCTTGGCTTCAGCCGAAGGTGTCGACAATAGTGTTGCAACCGAGACGGCGAGACAAAAGTTTCCAGTTTTGGATTGCATAGAATGTTCCTCTTTATGCACTCATGAACTCGTGGGAAACCAAGACAACAAATCGATCGGAAGTTGTTCGCCTTCTTTTTTTGCAGCGTCGTCCGCCGCAAAATGAATCAAGCAGTTTGCTTTCGCCAAGCCGCTGAGCATGTGTGATTCTTGTCCTGTTGTTGGGGTCGCGGTAAGTTGCGCATCCGTCGAGGCAACCACTCCGCGAACGAAATCAAGTCTGCCTGGCTTCTTCTTCAGCGGCTTGGACAGTGTTGCCTTCAATCCAGCGTGAGCGGACAAGACATTTCGGTGTGTCGCACCAAGCATCTTCATCAACGCGGGTCGCACTAGCTGATGAAACGTTACGAGCGCCGATACCGGGTTTCCGGGAAGCCCGAAAACGAGTTTTTGCCTGCCGTCATCTGTGTCCATACAGCCGAAATACACTGGCTTTCCCGGTTTCATGGCGATCCGCCAAAATACAGTCGTCACTCCCAACTGTTCGAATACGTCCTTAACGTAGTCGAAATCGCCGACGGAGACGCCGCCTGCAGACACGACTACATCCGCTGCGTCGAGCGCTGCCGACAAGTTCTTGCGCGTTGCTTCGACATCATCGCGCGCATGAAACGGATCGCAAGTCTCCAAGCCCAATGCTTGTACTGCGGCCGCCATGGCGTAGGAGTTAGAGTCATAGATTTGACCTGGCAAAAGTGTCTTGCCGGGCTCGATAAGCTCATCACCTGTAGCCACAACAGCAACCTTCGGCTTTTGAAAAACAGGTACTTCCGAATATCCCAAGGTGGCTATCAAGCCGATGACCGGCGGCGACATGAATGTTCCTGTATCAAGAACTCTGGCTCCGGATTTCAGTTCTTCTCCCTTGCGGCGTATGTTTTCACCAGCCTGAGCCGTGTTGCCGACGACGACAAAACCGTTTTGTTCCTCACAGAACTCGCGCATAATCACAGCCTCAGCCGTATCCGGCACCATCGCGCCAGTCATAATCTTAACCGCTGTTCCTGCCACAATTGCGCGCTCGCCGCGTTCTCCAGCAGAGATGGTTCCGGTCAGCTTCAATTTCACCGGTTTGTCCGGACCAGCCGACTGAATGTCCTCAAGCCGCACACCGTAACCGTCTACCGCCGAATTGTCGAAGACCGGCAGGTCGAACTTCGCTGTCAGAGGCTCTGCCAAGTAGCGCCCCAATAACCGATTGAGAGGTAGCGTTTCGGTCGGAAGACCCCTCGTATTGTCCAGAATCGCTTTGAGCGCTTCTTGATAGGAAAGCACGGCTCAACCCTCTGACGCGGCTAAAGTAGCCTGTCGGTAACCCCTCGGTTGGTCAGCTTATCACGAACGCTGCAATTTCCGTTCATGTGGGCGGTACACGGCATCGCGGATGTGAGACAATCATGTCCATGACATCGCCGAAGTCGTCGGCGATGTGGCGGCTCCCAATGCGTCAAAACCAATGAGCAAGCAGATTCACGTAAGATACTTTGCCCTGTTGCGCGAGGAGCGCGGCATGGAGAGCGAACTCTTGCAGACGCAAGCCGCAACAACGCGCGAACTTTACAACGAACTCAGGGGCCAGCACGGCTTTAGCCTCGACAGTAAGCTGATGGGTGTGGCGATAAACGATGAGTTTTCCACTTGGGAAACCCCGCTGCAAAGCGGCGACAGAGTCGTTTTCTTGCCGCCTGTTGCTGGGGGGTGATATGTTCAAGCTCTCCAAAACAGTGATTGAAACGGAACAGTTGAAAGCATCGATGGCAGCCGACGCTGCTGGCGCATTTGTTGCGTTTGAGGGTTGGGTGCGCGATAGAAACGACGGTCGCTCCGTTCTTTCACTTGAGTACGAAGCCTACGAAGGGCTCGCGATGCCGGAAGCGCTGAGGATTATTGAAGAGTGTCATCAGAAGTTCGACATTATTGATGCGCAATGCGTTCATCGAACCGGATTGCTTTCTATCGGCGAAGTCGCAGTCTGGGTGGGCGTTACAGCGATGCATCGAGGCGACGCTTTTAAAGCCTGCCAATACGTCATCGATGAAATCAAATTGCGTCTTCCTATATGGAAGAAAGAAACGTACACGGATGGAAGTTCTGGCTGGGTCAACTGCGCGGGCTGCGCAGCAACGGTTAATCACACACACCACGAAAAATCGAAACAGGAAGAAGTCGCAAGATGAACAGACTGGTCGATTCATTTGGAAGGGAACATACCTATCTGCGCATCTCAGTCACAGACAGATGCAATCTGCGTTGTGTGTATTGCATGCCGCATGAAGGGATGGAGTGGCGCAAGAAAGATGAGCTCCTGACTTACGAGGAAATTTTGCGCGTCGCGCGCGTGTTTGTTGAGATGGGTATCAACAAAATTCGCATCACCGGCGGCGAACCAATGGTTCGCAAGAATCTGGATATCCTCATTGAACAGTTGAACGGCTTGCCGGGGCTGAAGAAATTGGCGATGACCACCAATGCGACTCTGCTCGCGGACAAAGCGCAACGCCTCAAGGAAGCCGGGATTTCGGCGCTGAACATAAGCCTCGATACGTTCCGCCCTGATCGGTTTTTCGCAATCGCAAGACGAGATGATTTTTCGAATGTGATGAGTGGCATCGAAGCCGCGCTCGAAGCCAACTTTGATAGCATCAAGATTAACGCCGTGGTAATGAAAGGCGTCAATGACGATGAGATTTTGGACTTCGTCGATTTCGCCCATAACAAGCCGGTCAACGTGCGTTTTATCGAGTACATGCCGTTTAAGGACAATCAATGGTCGTCTTCCGGCGTTGTTACGTACAAAGAGATGCTTGGAATTATTAACGAGCGTTATGATTTGCAGCCCATTGAAAGCGAGCGATCGGCGGTCGCCAAAGACTTCCAAATCGTCGGCGGTAAAGGTAGCGTCAGTTTCATAACCTCAATGTCCGAGAGCTTTTGCGGCACTTGCAATCGATTGCGGCTTACATCTGATGGCTCAATAAAGTCGTGCCTTTTCTTCCCAGCTGAGATAAATTTGCGTGATGCTTTGCGAAAAGGCATTACAGATAGCGAGTTGCAGAGTATGATTCTCTACGCTCTGTCGCAAAAACCAGAGGCACACCCTCCTGCCGAGGAGATTGCAGCCGGTGACAACAGAGCGATGATAGAAATCGGAGGCTAGTCACTGGATGCGCGATATTTCGCACAAGATTTCAACCCTGCGAACTGCACAAGCGAAGTCTGTGCTGCGCGCTAGCCCAAGCACTATTCAACTCATTCGCGAAGGCAAAATTCCGAAGGGAAACGTTTTGGAAGCCGCCCGCGTAGCCGCAATTCAGGCCGCGAAGAACACGTCGCAAATCATTCCGTTTTGCCACCCAATTCCAATTGATTGGGTGAACGTTGAGTTCAATTTAGACGAAGATTCCGTGCATATTGTCACCACCGTCAAGGCAATATACAAAACCGGAGTCGAGATGGAAGCGCTCACAGCAGCTTCTGTTGCGGCACTGACTATTTATGATATGGCGAAGATGTTGGATGACTTGATGCAAATCGAATCCATCACATTGATAGGCAAGACCGGTGGCAAGAGTGATATGGAACATCTCTCGAAACCACAGTACACCGCAGCCGTACTCGTTATGTCCGACTCTGCGTCACGCGGAGTGAGTGAAGATCGTTCCGGCAAGTTGATCAAGAAACGCTTGGAACATCTTGGCTTTGAAGTGAAGGAGTATTTGGTTCTGCCTGATGAAGAGTCGGCGATTGTGCCGGCAGTGCTGAAGTGTGCAGATGATCTTGAAGTGAACCTAGTCATCACCACTGGTGGCACCGGTATCAGCCCACGGGATAATACACCGGAGGCTCTGTCACATCTTTTCGATCGCGATGTGCCGGGAATCGCGGAAGCAGCGCGAAATTTCGGGCAACAGCGAAATCCATTCTCGATGCTGTCTCGTGCATGTGCAGGCATCAGAGAGAACACTCTCATTTTGAGTTTGCCTGGTTCGGTGTCCGGGGTCGAAGATTTCTTAGATGCGATCTTCCCTGCCGTAATGCACGCTTTCCCTATGTTGCGCGGCGAGGGGCACCCTGAGCATGACGATCACCATGGTGCTCAAAATCATCGCGCACACGCGGTGAAGAAAAGCAAGTGAGGACGGTCAGAAAGAACGGAGAGCACTTTTGTTGCACTCTGTAGTGATCTGGCTCATCGAGGACAGTTAAATGAGATGCTGTCGATGCAGTACTGCCTTGGATGAACGCCTCGTATGCGATACATGTAGCCAGTTCTACAGCAGTGAGCGAAGTCCTGAAGACATGCGGCACTGGCTGCTCGTTTGTATAAGTCGTGAGGCTGAGCGCGAGAGCATAGATTGGAAGGCGATTCCTCTTGCATTGGAGGTGTCCGAAAAGTATGGAATTGCTCACGAAGAAATCGATAAAGCAGTCCGCTATCACAAGTGGCGGCACGAAGAGCCCCTATTGGAACTTTGTGCAGAAGATCAATTACAGCTCGATCGGTTGAGAGAACGCGGAATTGTTCTTCATCGATGCAAAACTGGTCCCTTTCGACACGGCTTTTTTGTGAGCAAATCGCCAGATGCTGGTGGCAACGCCACGGCAAAGCTGCAAGAACGGCTAGAGAAGTCGGAAGCGCGCGCGTCGGTGAATAGTTTAAAAGATCTGGTGATTGACGAGGATGCGTCTGACGCATCTGACGCGATCGAAGTCCTTGGCGGTGATTCTGATGCACCGCACGGATGGTTGTTTCCAAACTTCGAAAAGTGGGTGTTCGGTATCATGCAATACTGCCCCGGGCCTGGTCCCGGTGACTTTTGGAATGAGCATCAGAACCTAACTAACGCTGTAGACGATGTCCTCGATTACTACTTTGGAAACCCGGAAAGGATGGATGCATTCAGCGAATACTGTCGCAAGGCGTACGCAGCAACTAATCCTGATGGTCACCGAATTAAAGTACCCGACGATCACCCTAACAAGCAAAAATGGCTTGATGAAAAAACTGGCGGTGCGTTTTAGTTTCCTAATACCGAAGAATGTTGTTGAAGGCCGATCTACCAATTCTTCGATCAGCTTCCGTAGTAGCCAGGCTCTCCGTTGTAGCGGCTTCATATACGTATAATTCTTTTGATGATGCTTTCGAAGATTTATTGTCTTTGATAGGCGTTAGGTGACAGCCAATTAGCCGTGATTGGTTCCACCAAATACCATAGGCAAAACCGGAGCTAACACTCAATATCGCGATCACAACGCCGACGTGCATTAAGAAGGTCTGTTTGCTTTTATTCATAACGTCACCTCTCGGCTAATACCAGTCTGACACACGTCCTAGCTGGCGTCCATCGCTATGGTGAGTGCTATGTCATGCGATCCAGATCATGCGATCCGTGTCATGGAATCCGTGTCAGGGTCCGGCCCGGACACACGGGTAACAGAACGCCCTCTGATTAGCGTCCTGCTGTCACTCCGGCGCCCTCATACCGTTCCGAATCCTTTTGCGGGGCGAGTCCAAACACAGGCGACGTCACGCCATTGATTGTCGTTCCGCCCATGCCAAAAGGCCCGGCACTCAACACAAAATCATATGGGAAGTTGAGAGTCGGCTTTGAGACTTCGTCCAATTGATCAATGTGTTCCTTCTTGAGATTGAGATCCAGAGCTGCAATGTTGTCTTCCAATTGATCCATTGTGCGTGCACCGATAATCGATGAGACGACTCCGGCCTTCGCTTGCACCCATGCAAGTGCAACGCGAGATGGCGTTGACTTCAGCTCCTTCGCGATCTCCAAAAGCGCATCAACGATTAACATGTTTCGCTCAGTGAGGTGCATCTTCACCCAATCACCGCGCTCAGGTGCAACCTTGTTCATGTTTTCACGTGTGTATTTGCCGCTTAGAATGCCTTGTTTCAAAGGCGACCACGGAGTGACACCGAGCCCGAGTTCTAATGCCATTGGAATCAACTCGCCTTCAACTGTTCTTTCGGCGAGCGAATATTCAATCTGCAAAGCAATAAGTGGATTCCATCCGCGGAAGTGCGCAATGAGCTGCGCTTGTGCCGTTTTCCACGCAGGTGTGTCGGAGAAACCGATGTATCGAACTTTGCCATCACGCACTAAATCATTGAGCGCGCTCATCGTTTCTTCGATTGGTGTGAACCGGTCCCAGCAATGCATCCAGTAGAGATCAATATAGTCAGTCTGCAAGCGCTTCAAAGATTTCTCGACTGCGGCGTACATCGACTTTCTGTTTGCGCCGCCACCATTGGGATCGCCTGGATACAGATTGCCGAAAAACTTAGTTGCGATGACGAGTTGGTCGCGACGGACGCCTTTTTTCTTGAGATAATCGCCGATGATTACTTCGGAGTGACCCTTCGTGTACATATTGGCGGTGTCGATGAAGTTTCCGCCGTGTTCAATGAATTTGGCAAGAATTTTGTGCGATTCTTCTTCGGTCGAGCCCCACTCCCAGTCCAAGCCGAATGTCATTGTGCCCAGGCAGAAGGGGCTGACGCGCAAGCCGGATTTTCCAAGCGTGACATAGTGATTTAGGGGCATGTCTTGATCCTCGCTTCCTGTAGTCTTGGGAGTTGAGATCTTAGTATGCGAGCGCTCGAATTTCCTGAAATCTTGGGCGCCGTCAGCCAGATTTCACTCTTCTTCACCGACTGACATCAGATCTAGTGGAAATCCTATGGTGATTTGATGCCTGTTGGCGCTTAATGTGTTTAATCATGTGTTCGGTTATTTGATTATGAAAATCACGTCGGTTCGTGACGCGTTGTGTGCGTCTGTGCTGGTCACCGTATTTGGTGCCTCACTCGGGTTGGCTGTTTCGTTGGGTTGTGAGCTTCAAACATTTTCTCAAGGCATATTCGTCCTGTTAGTGATAGCGAGCCTTGTGATTTTGCTCGCTTGTATTCAGTTTAGAATCGGCGACATCGCGGTGCGCAGAATTGCCGGAGCGCTTTGGTTTGTTGCAATTCCAGTGAGTTGCATACATTTATGCTTTTGCTGGAGTTTGTACAAGGCAAATGATCTCGAGTTGACGAAAAGACTGTCGATGTCGCAATCCACTAAGTGGAATCTTCAGCGCAATTTGTTTGGAACATACTTTGCTGTGCTGGACGCGACCAAGATGGCTATTGCCGATCGAGATGTCGATGAGGCTGTGGCTTTTGTTAATACTGAAGTGTCTCAGCTAAGTAAAGCTGAGCACAATGCATATGAGCGCAGATTGAACATGCTCTATCGCGGCGAGCGTTGGCCAGAACTTCCAAAACTCGGAGTCGGTGCCGAGAAACTGGCGAGGGCTCTCTTTGCTAATACTGAGCGCAACGGTTTCTATCACTATGGGGCGCTTCAGGGCTTGCAGCTGACACTGTTGTCTCAAAATTTGCTGTATGAAGCGGATTTCGTGACGGAGTACATGCAAAATACTGCACAAAGGCGCTCAGAAGAGCAACGTTTCAGAGAGCCTGGCATCGGCAAAGATTGTTTGGTCGTCGAGTCCGGATATCTGTGCTGGTTGTTCTCCAGGGTCGAAGATAACGAGGCGCTTAGACCATTCAAGTGGGCTGAAGGGTATTATCCTATATCACAGATGCGAGGCAAGGAGTGGAGAGCAGAACCCAACTCTTGGAACCACTGTATGACAAAAGCTGCTTTCAAAAGTCTTCTGCAACTCGCACGAGCATCATTGAAAGAAAAGCTCAAGGGTGTATCAATGTTCCCCTCCAATGCTCCTGAATTGTTCGCAACTCTTGATCGATTGAAGCAAGTACGCACTCAGTTGGAGCCGCACGGACGGTATGTTGCCGCTAAGCTACCGGTTATTTTTCACGGCGAACCAATTCCAGTCACTGAAGTGATTCAACATACGGCAGAGATTGCGACAAACTCGGTTGTGAGGTTGGTTCCGAATTTTGGCGGTGGTTTGCAACCGATGAACCGACCTGTGTTGATGGGTGCGGCTCCGGTTTTGCAAGGTGCTACCGATCCTGCTGCGATGCAGGGAGCCGCGCTTGTATTGCAGGCGAGTGCGCCTGCGCCGCGCCCAGCAGCTCCGGTACTTCAAGGCGTCACCAACGGTATTATTGGACCTGCTGTATTCCCGCAATCGCTCGAAGGCGAAGAGTTCGATGCCGCCCCGGTTTTGCAAGGCGCTACGAATTCGAACTAGATGTACTTCATCTTCGATCTAAGTTCAGTGGTCAGTTTGGGCTCGCTGATGGTCTGAACAAACAGCCAAACACATGATTTTGGCGCTCATTGAGCAACTCGTAATCAGCGACCGGAATCTCTACGAAATCGCGCGACCACAAAAGTTTCTTCGGCGAGCGCGGGAAGATGGTTTCCGACCACTTGAAGTTTGCTGCTTCAGGCGATTCGATGAGGCATGCCAGTCGCTGAGCGTGACCCCGAGCGAGTTTGATCATTCCCGGGCGGTGACAGCATGCGATTTTTTCAGCGGCAGCGTAGTATTCATCTGCGACATCGAGCCGCAGCATTTTGTCATTAACTGCGCCGAGCTTGGCGTAATCGCGAGCAATGCGGTGATGGCTTGGTCCGTGAGTTTTTTTGCGAATCTCCAATGCTTTCAAAAACGACTCTTCCGCAGACAGATAGTTGCCTTGTGCAAATTGGGCTGATCCAAGGGCGATGAGGCAATCATGAACCTTATTGCCCTCAGGGCTGTAGGTCTTTTTCGCATCGGAGATTGCTCTTTGCCAGAATGATTCCGAGCACGCGTAGTCACCCGTTAGTCCAAACTTGAACGCAAGAGCGCGCTCGGTCATGAAGGCGCCGCGGTCGCCGAAAAGCGCGCGTTCAGCCTTGATGAGCGACTCTGCTGATAACCAATGTGCCAGGTCCTTTTGATTGGTGTGTGATTGGAGGCACCATTTGCGGTGCTCATCGCAACTGGTCGCAATCAAACATGTATTCGATACATGAGGCGTGTGACCAGTGGCGAGTTCAGCGCAAGGTGTGGCGCAGACCGTCGTGAAGTAAAACAAGATGTACCCGACCATTTGCGTCGGCAACACGAGCGCTGCAAATCTGATTCCGTCTGCGACTTTTGGTGAAAACTCGACGTTCGTCCTAAATGGACGACAACGGTAGCCAGGCAAAATTTGCTCGAAACTGAAAATGCTCAATGGAACGTACAAAAGCGTAAGCGCAATCAGCAAAATGCCAACCGGCGTCAGTCGCGCCTCCCAGTGACTTGCCAAATACAAGCTGAATGCCACGGCGGTTGTCGTGAAATACAGCCATGCAATCACGTTTATGGCGTACGAACGAGACAGTGAGACTTTCATAGTGCAGCTCCTGTGCGTTTCCTCTTGTTCCACCATACCAGACCTAAGAGGCTTGAGGCTTAAAACCTCGGTTTAATTCTTGGCTGTTGAGGGGAACAGCAGGTATGGATGAGCCGGATTTTTAGGTGTTAGGTACCTCAAGATGGCAGAAAAGACCAACAAAAAGGGAGTCAGGGTCGTCGGCCCGGGAGCTGAGGCAATCGAGACCATTTTGTTCGATCTCGACGGAGTGGTCGTTTATCCATGGCGTTTTGCCGAGCACCTAGAAAAGCACCATTCAATAACAAGGGAGCACACCAAGGATTTCTTCGAAGGGGTGTTCACTGAATGCCTGCTGGGTCGCCTCGATTTAAGAGATGTTTTGGAAGAGTATCTGAGCGGTTGGGGATGGAAGCAGTCGGTGCAGTCGTTCTTAGATTGCTGGTTTGAGACTGAAAACTGTCCAGAACCTCGATTGCTGGAACTAATTGCGGCGCTCAGAGGAGTCGGGTATCACTGTGGGTTGGCTACGAACCAAGAGTCGCATCGTGCACGGTACATTCGAAAAGTTATGCAGTTTGAAAGGCTGTTTGATAGCCTGTTTTTCTCCTGCGACTTGGGTTTTAAAAAACCTAATCGCGAATACTTTTACGGTATTGGCGAACGTTTGCGAGTCGCGCCTGGCAGCATTTTATTCATCGACAATGAAGTGCCATACGTGACCGGCGCTGCTGGAGTCGGGTGGAACACGATTCTCTACACGTGTTTCGAAGACTTGTTTGACAAGAATTCGAGGTTTTCGTTTTCGCAAGAAGACTGAGGTCTTAGCTGCCCTCACCTGTGGTGCCGGTGGGCAGTGCTGCGCCTCCCTTGTTTGCATGCATCCAAATTGCCAGCGAGATGCTGTACAGAACCGCTGCCACAAGAAGCAAGCTGCGAATGCCGGTGAAGGTGGCGATGTACTCCAGGAGCCCGCCAACGACGGCACCGAGTAAGTTGAATGCTAGACCAACACTTGGTTTGTCTTCTCGCTGGAACGTAGTGGAGAATATCAAGCCGGCAAAGAATATTGGTATCGCAGACAGTGCCGCTGCAATTGAACCTCCAGTCCAAATCCCCAAAGAATTGAGTGATTGAAGCGGGGTAAGATAAACTGCAATTAGCGATGAAAGCAGGCAAAGATACATAGAGTTTATCGGCATCAAGTTTGGCTTCTTCAGCACAGTGATGTTGGCCAAAATGATTGCAGTCAAGACAGCAAAAATGCAGACTGAATTGACAAACCATGTGGTTCCAAACACTAAGGCAAGTCGATCGATGATTGCTAGTTCCAAAAGCAAGAACGCTGCTCCTAGGAAAAACAGATGCCATCGACGCGGCAGGCTGTTTTGCCGAATGCTGCGGAAACAGCTAGCCCATGCTAACAGCAGAATGCATCCGTTGACGCTGAGATACAAGGGGTCGAAGCTGACGTTGCTTAAGTAGAGGAACGGCCAATCATCCGTGGACGGACGCACCCCTGAGGTATCGTTGTTTGTGAGATCGGTGAATAATCCCATCTTGAGCAACTCAGGAAGTTTCGCTTCTATTTCAGGGTTCATAGGCGCAAACATGTGTAAGATACCGCCCTTGTTGTCGTTGATGATGAGCGGTTTACCTGAGTCCCCTAAAGCAAGGTGCAGGTTTGCCGACATGCGTTTGGTCAAGTAGTCGGCAACAGTGCAATAGGTGATGCTATACAGACCGCCGGGGTTGACATGCGCCAGCGCATCTTTCATACCGTCGGCCGTGTACACATAATCATCGAGTCGAACCGACAGTGAGTTGCCCGCAACCGTGTGCGAATCGAGAAATCCTGTAAGGACTAAGTCGTACTTCTCAGGGTGTTGTCTGAGAAACGCCCGGGCATCATTGATATGCACAGTGACTTTGGGTGAGTCATAGGGATGCTCGGGGTGCAGCTCGCGACCCAGCTCGACCATTTTGCCGTCGATTTCGACTGCATCAATATGTTCCGCCCCTTGCCTGAGTGCCGCGGCAACATCATTGCCTGTGCCACTACCCATGATGAGGACTCTTTTGGGTTTGATGAAGAAGTAGGGTAGTTCGTACTGACTCAACCGGAAGTGTTCGAGTACTTCCTTTTGACCTGGAGGAAACTTTGAAGTGAACTCAGGGTTAAGGTTTAGAGCTTGTTGGAAGTAGCCTTTGTTGACGGAAATTTGGGTTCCGACAAGTGTGTGCTGGTCTGCTTTATCTCCGTAGTACAGAGGCGCGACATCTACCCGGTGATATTGCGACCACATGATACGTGGCTTTGTTCCTGCTTCCAGGTTAAACACGCTTCGTTCGGGAATGAGCGCCGTTAAAGCGATGCAGGCAATAAGGATTCCCATGCAAATTTTATGCTTGCGATACGTCCACATTGCTGCCAGGCAACCTACTGAAACCCAGGCAAGTGGCGGACATCCAAGGAATGACAAGATGGAAAAGACTGCGATTCCTAACGCAGAACCAATCAAGTTAATCAAATAAGATTGCAACGCCGGGCCTTTGTTGAAAAGCTTCCCAAGCTCCTGACCCAAGCCCGCCATTGAAACTGCGACGATAACGAAGATTGCAAAGAAAACAGCGATCGACGTGCCCGCGTACAAAAGCGGATCTGCCACTGCATTGGCTGGAGGGTGAGTGGCGTCAATCCAGCCCGAGTGCAAGCCGACTCGCAAGCCAGGAATGAGAATGTATGTCAATCCAGTCCAATCGCTCGTGCTGACTATCGCGATGAGAATTAGAAAAAGAATTGGAAATAGCTTGAACAGACCATTTCCTGATTCTTTCATGAAGCCGTATCCGAGCCCTACATAGCATGCAATGAGCGGAAAGTTTTTGAAAATCGAGAAAGCTCTAATTTCAGATGCAAGCCAGCGAATTGCAACGAGTTCAAAAAACAGCCCGATCGCGCTTAACCACAGCAGATCGAACTGGTCGACTGTGAACTTCTTTTGCTGCTTATCTGACACGGTAATTCCTTTCGTTTTTTGGCAGTTTTTTGAATTCTCTAAATTGATGTAAGGCTTTTCGATCCAGTCGACTCAAACTTGATGTGGTCTAGTTCTACACCTCCATCGATCAACAAGAGCTGCGCTCGCTGTTTCTTTTTCTCCGAGCCGTCGACTACGAATTTGATTTTCATTGTTCCGCCCAAGCGCTTGTTGACTCGCTTCTCCGTAAGTGCGAGCTGAACATTCGATAGTACGCTGCTCAGCGCTTCCTTCTCACGTGCAGAAAAAGTTGACGCGAATGTTTTCGAATTGACAATCGAAATAATCAGTTCTTCTGTCGCATCAAGTCTGGCTGCAGCGATATCTTGGGGTGAAATTCCGGTTGCCGAATCGGCAGGGTAGCTGCTTTGCAGCGATGAGAAATTGTCAAACAGGTACTCTAACTTCGCTACTTCGGAGTCTGATGCTGAGGCGGTTTCAAGCAGCTTTGCGCGATACGCGTCCAGTTCTTGCTGTGTAATGTATCTGTCGCCGTCCACATCCAATTCGATCTTATGATAACGAGTGAGAAACGATACGGCAGCCTTGAGATCGGCATCTTGAGCCGTGTCTTCCGTTTGTCGAATATCATCGAGCGAAATGCCGATGTCCTTGTTTGCTGGTGCTTTTGTGCGAATCTCTTCGAAGTTCGTCAAGAGAAAATTGAGATATCTGCCGTAGGGAAGCAGTGAGGTAGCTACTTCTCCGCCGAATTTCTTTTCGAGATATTTTTTGTACGATTCCAACTCTGAACGGGTGACGATCTGATCGCCGTTCCCATCAATAATTTTGCTGAACTGTCGCAAGAAGTTGATGGATTCTTTGGCTTCATCGGTGTTGTCCGCAAGCACCAAGTCTTTCAGCTCAGGAACTGAAATTCCGTGATATCTGTCGGAGTCTCCGGAAAATGTGTCGACGAGCCGTTTGAAGTTAGTGGTTGTGGTATCAACCGCTTGAATATCTTCACGAATCAGGGCATTCTCTGCTCTCAGGCGATCGCGCTCCTTTCTTACTTCAGTCTTTGTAATTGCCGAAGGATTGCGCAATCCCAATTGCTTGAGAAACACCAGTGCCGCATGCGCTGCGGAATCACTTGGTGCAGCCGCCGTTATGTTGGCTAGTGAGAGCATGCTTTGCTCTTCCTCAGCCGGATTAGTTTTGGCGAGCTTCGAAAAATTGTCCTTGGTCCAGCTATGCCAAATTGCATGTTCGGCAGACACCGGCAGTTCAGCCAACTCAGTCTTTGTCACTATGAAGTTCCCGTCCGCATCGACCTGCTGCATGGTTTCTTCCAGCCAATCGAGGGCGCGGCACGCGTCCAACCATTCCTGTCCGTATTCAAGTGGCTGATTGGCTGTGGATTGGGGATCGTCCGGTTTGGTCATATGTCCGATTTGCAAGTGGTCTCGAACTTGTCTCGAACTATTATTCCTCGTTTTGCGATTCTTCAGCCAGGCAATTTGCGACTCGCTCGGGCGCTAGCTCAAGCTGATCTCGAACCTGCAAAAGCTGCGCAGCGATTGAGATTGCGATTTCCTGGGGGTGATTTGAACCCAGTGACAGACCTATCGGACAGTGGAATACATCCTGAAGCGGCGCCGGCAACCCAGCACTTTGAATGTCTTTCTTGAGGCGCACGGACTTCGCTTTGCTGCCGATGACTCCCACGTACGGAAACTGCCGCAGGTGCCAATTTCTCAAAATTTCGGTAAGAATGGGACCGTCAGTCGAGTGTCCCATAGTTATCAGAAGCACGAACGCATTTTCCGGCAAGTCGTGCGATTTTGACGGCATGTCGTCAGTAAGGACCTTCTTCAGCTTCGGTGATTCAGGGAGCTTGTCGATCCACTCAGCGCGTGGGTCGTAGCAAGTGATTCGGCAGTCGAGATTAATGAGAATGTGGATGAGCGCGTTTGCGCAATGGCCCGCGCCGAAAATGCAAATGTTCCACAAATTTGTGTTGAAGGTCTCAAAATAAATTTTGACGGAACCGCCACAAGTCATGCCAATGTCTTTTTCCAAGCTCCAGTTCACGAAGTGTGTGGAGGAACGATGGAGGTGTCGCGAGTCTTCGCTGAGCACTGCAATTTGTTTTTCGGAAAGAAGACGCTGTGCTTCTTTGATCGCGCGCGCTTCGACCTTGCCACCGCCAACGGTGCCATAGAATAAGCCTTCGCTTGTAACCAGCATTTTGCTTCCGGCGTCTTGGGGCACGCTTCCTATCGTGTCGACGACAGTTACAGAGACAAACGGAACATTCGCGTTAAGAAGGTCATTCAGTTTTTCGTGGTATGCAATCATCAGCGTGCGGTTGCGCCGACCTTTCTTTTACCGTTGGTTCCGTTGCCGGTTTGCACTTTGTCGTGGGGTTTTGCGCCATCTTGCCCGCGCGCTGCGTTTTCATAATATGTGAGGCGCGACAAAATTTGTTCGTTGGTGGCGGGCGTCGCCAATCTAGGCAACTCGTCCCCGGAGACGAACGAGAGTGCATGCTTCACGGCAGTCCACACCGAGATGGCGAGTAGCAGTGGCGGTTCTCCGACGGCTTTGCTGCCTCGAATGTTGACTGTGTTTTCATTGTCGATGCATGCAACATTGAATACGTCAGGAACATCCATGATGTTCGGAATTTTATAGGTTGTCGGCGAATATGACAGCAGGTCGCCCTTTTCGGAGTATTTCAACTCTTCAGTGGTGAGCCAACCCATGCCTTGCACGAACGCTCCGATAATCTGTCCGCGATTGATCCCTGGGTTTATCGATTTGCCGACATCCATGAGAATGTCGATACGCTGCACTTGCATGTCGCCCGTGAAGCGATCGATCAAGACTTCGGAGACGGCCGCACCCATCGTGAAATACAAAAATGGATTTCCCTGTCCTTTGCTCCAATCGAAATCGATTCCGCGTGTAGCATAGTAGCCGCGCTCGCCGAGCGGCAATCGAGCACGATAAGCCATGGGAACCACTTCTTGGAAGGTGATTCTATGTTCTGGTCTGCGGCGATCGTAAACGTAGCCGTCTTCAAAGACGATTTGTTCAGGGTAGGCGCCGATACCGATTTCCTTAGACGCGAAATACTTAGCTGCGACCTCAGCAAGCCCTTCCCTAATCTTTCTGCAGGCGTCGACTGCTGCAAATCCGTTTAGATCGGTTGCGGCTGACGCCGCGGTCGCCGATGTGTTGTTGTTCTTCTCGGTCGATGTCGACATAACCATGATCTGCTTGGGGTCGATGCCGAACTCATCCGCGACGATCATTTGAATGTTAGTGTTTACGCCCTGTCCCATCTCTGTGGCGCCTGTCGATACCTGGACTGTTCCATCCAAGTAGACATTCACCAATGCATTTGCCTGGTTGAGCATCGTGTTTGTGAATGAGATTCCAAACTTGATGGGTGTTAGCGAAATGCCCTTCAGGTGCGTGTCTGAACTCTTGTTGAATTCGGCGACTGCTTGAACTCGCGATCGATACTCGGAGGTGTGTTCGAGCTCTTCAAAGATTCGATGCAGCGTATTGTTGCGCACGATTTGCCCATAGTGAGTCGTATTGCGCTCTTCGATTCCGTAAAGATTGCGTTGGCGAACGTCGAATGAATCGATGCCCAAGTAGGCAGAAATCTCTTCGATGATGTTTTCGATTGTAATAACGCCTTGCGGCCCGCCGAAGCCTCTGAAAGCAGTATTGGGTGGATAGTTGGTTCGACAGATCTTGCCTGTAATGTCAGCGTTTGCAATGAAGTACGCGTTGTCGCAGTGTGTCATTGCGCGACCGAGTACCGCTGTTGAGAGATCGTTTGCTGCGCCGCCGTCGGCGAAGAAGTCGACCTTGAGCGCGGTTATGACGCCGTTGTCGTCGAATGCCACTTTGTAATCATTTTGAAACGGGTGGCGCTTGCCCGTGAACTTCATGTCGTCATCTTTTGTATAGATGATGCGTGCGGGTCGCTTAGTCTTGAGCGCGACGAGTGCGGCAAGAGCCGCTGGGTGTGTGGCTTGGCACTCTTTGCCGCCGAAGCCGCCGCCCATACGCTTAGTGATGCAAATCACTTGGTTTTGTTGTAAGCCTAGGACGCGAGCAATGACCTGTTGCACTTCGCTTGGATTTTGAGTGGACGAGTGCACGGTGATTTGGTCATACTCGCCTGGATACGCGATGCAAGCTTGCGATTCGAGATAGAAGTGATCTGCGCCGCTGATGAATATGGTACCGTCAATGGTGTGTTTTGCATTTCGGAACGTGGCTTCGACGTCGCCGCGCCTTATGTAATAGGTTTTGTCGATGTACTCGTTGCGTTCTTTCGCTTGATCTACGGTGAGCACAGGTGTGTGCTCCTCCACGCTGATTTTGACGAGCGACTTCGCCTTGCGGAGGGCTTGGTAATTTTCTGCTGCGACAACGACCACTGGTTCGCCGATAAACGAAACGTGTTCTTCTGCAAGCAAGTATTCGTCTTGTGTGATTGGGCCGAAGAGATTGGTTCCACCCAGGTCCTTGTATGTGAAAACGCCGACCACTCCAGGCACTTCGAGGGCCCTCGAAAAGTCGATTGACTTAATCACGCCACGTGCAACTGGGCTGCCGACGAAATCAATTACGAGTTCGTTTTTAGCGAACGGCATGTCGTCGATATAAACCGATTCGCCGGTTACGTGTCCCTTAGCGGAGTCGTGCGGAATGTCTTTTCCCGTTACCGGCATGCCAACACCCTCTCTGTAGATGTCTCGTGGAAGAACTTGACCATTATGTTTTCTGCTAGCTGCCATCTAAAATCCTGGCTGCCGCGTACATCGCTTAGCGGTGTTATTTCATTGCGAGCGAGCTTTCCGGCTTCTTTGAAGGTTTCTAGCGTGTAGGGTTTGCCCTTGAGAAACTCTTCTACCTTCTTCAGCCTAAAGACGACAGCCGCGACACCACCGTACGCGACCATTGCTGATTCAATCTTGTCGCCATCGGTTGCGACGCGAATGCCGGCTGTGAATGCGGAAATATCGAGGTGCTGGCGCTTCGATACTTTGTAGAGTTTTACGATCTCGTCGTCTTGCGGCAACGGAAGGAAAATGCGAGTGATTATTTCGTCTTGCGTCATTGCAAGCTGCTTATAGCCCTTGTAGAGCTCGTTGATCTTGATTCTGCGTGTGCCTTTCGCTCCGCCAACTTCGACTTCAGCGTCCATCACAAAGAGAAACGGAAGTGAGTCACCAATGGGAGATGCGTTGGCGATGTTGCCTGCGAGGGTTCCTGCGTTGCGGATTTGCGGTGAGCCGAACACCCAAAGAATATAATGAAATTCGGGATAGTTATCTTGCATGAAGTGTTCGATTTCAGTAAGCGTCACGCGCGCACCGATTTCGAGAACTCCATCGACTTCCTTCATGTCGGTTAGACCTTGCACGTTCGACAAGCTGATGATGTTGTCGGGGACGAGCCCTTTCTTGTTCATGTTGACCGACACATCTGTGCCACCAGATACGATGACGCAGGGGGCGTGCTTGTCTTTGATTTCGCTGACTTCTTTGCTGTTTGTCGGCAGGAAAACTCGCTTGCCGCCAGCTTCAACTGCCACTGATTGTGTTGAATGCTCCTTTAGAGATTTGACCATTGCTTTATCGGGATACAACTCGCCGAATTTCTGCATCGACTTTGTATCCACTTGCAGTGCGCTTTTAATGATTGATTCGTAACCGGTGCATCGGCACAGGTTGCCGGTCAGCCCCTCTTTCACAGAGCGAGTATTGATTGGGCAGCCCTGATCGTAAATGGAACACAGCGCCATAACAAACCCCGGCGTGCAATAGCCGCATTGTGCGCCGTGGCACTCGACCATAGCGTCTTGCAGGGGGTTGAGTTTGCCGTTTAGTTTTACGCCCTCGACTGTGATTATGTGGGAACAGTCGAGTTGGTACACGTATTGAATGCAGGCATTGACTGGTTTGTAGACGATTTTGTCGCCCTCGACGCGACCATAGGCGACTGTGCAGGCACCGCAATCGCCCTCAGCGCACACTACTTTGGTGCCGCAGGTTCCCATGTCGTAGCGGAGGTAGTCAGTAATCGGAACGAACACCTCTGAGCCGGTGACCCGGTGCTCCTTCCCGTTGATGTACAAAAGGATGTAGTCTCGCATCGCTTAGCCCTGTGGCTCGCCGCGACGCCCCGCGGGTCGCCCCGAACCTTACTTTGCCATATGATACCCGGCGGCGGCTTGAGAGTACAGTGGGTGGGGTGTTGGGATAGACTTTTGAGGAACATTCGCTGAAACCTGCTCGTCGCGTGGACCAGATATTGGGTAACTCATTATGGATAGCAAACTAAAACAAAAGGCGATTGGCGCATGCCTGCTGGCGCCCCTATTCTTCGGAGTGCCGATTTTTATTGCGGCAGGAACGCTCCACTACTGGGAAGCCTGGTTGTTCATCGCGGTGTACACGCTGGCAGGAATGTGGCATACACTTTATATCGCCAATCATTCTCCTGAGCTGTTGGAACGGAGAATGCGTGTCGGACCATCCAAGGAGAAAAGACCAGCGCAGAAGATCATCATGTGTTTGGTGATTGCGGCGTTCATTGGGCTGATCATCGTCGCTGGTTTGGACCATAGGTTTGGATGGTCTCATGTCCCGGCGCCAGTTGTGATTCTTGCAAATGTAGTGCTTGTGTTGTGCTTTGCGATTTTCAATCGCGTGTGCAAAGAGAATACTTTTGCATCCGCCACAATAGAGCTAGCGAAGGATCAGAAGGTGATATCCACAGGACCTTACGGGTTGGTGCGTCATCCTATGTATTCGGGAGCGGTTTTGCTGTCGCTTGCAATGCCGATCGCTCTGGGTTCTTATTGGGGCGTGTTGTTGGTTTTTGCGCTTTTGCCGGGATTGATATGGAGAATTTTTGATGAGGAAAAATTCTTGCTTGTCGATTTAGGTGGCTACAAGGAGTATTGCGAAAAGGTTCGCTACAGGCTGATACCAGGACTGTTCTAGCACGCGCTCCGCGCCACGCGCTCCGCGCCACGCGCTCCGCGCCACGCGCTCCGCG
>CAYZJR010000109.1:0-22730 GCA_964478655.1 uncultured Candidatus Obscuribacterales bacterium | reverse complement strand
CGTCTGCAAAGTTTCCGGCGTGAATCCCGACTTCGATTCGTCAGGCAGCACCTTCACTTGCAGCAGAATTCGTTGAATTTTGTCCTTTCTAGTTGCTTCTTTTGAGATCTCTTCGGCAAGTCGCAGGGAGTCTACTGACTGAATTAAGTCGAAGTGCTCGACTGCGTGCTTGACCTTGTTAGTTTGGAGGTGACCGATAAAGTGCCAGATTGACTGTGTCGCCACATTTGGTGGCAATGCATTTCGGCGTTTCAGAGAATCTTGGATTCGATTTTCCGCGAACTCAGTGACACCACATTTGAAGGCTTCTTCGATTTGGGAGGGGCTAGCAGTCTTGGTCACTGCGACCAATAAAACTGGGGCATCGCCCAAATTATTTTGAATGCGGGCTAGGTTGTCCGCCACACTCATGCCTTTCTTTTCTGCAAATGACACGCCCCAATCACTTTTCGTTTTGCGGTGCGCCATCTGTCAATCAACAGCAACGCCTACTATTAACTCTCGGATAATATCAGTTTGTCAAGCCATAGACACTACTTTCTTTAATTGTCACCAAGAAATTTTTTGGCACTACCCCTGGTGACTTCTCTTGAGAATCATCTTAGCGCTATTCTTCGAGACTCGCCCGTTTCTATATACGAACGACAAAGATTGGAATCCATCAAATCAAAACTCATCTATCGGAGTGATATCTCACCTGGTATCGAACTCAACTTATCCAGGTGATATCTCATCTGGTGCCTTGAGATGTTGAATCAAGTCGTCAAGTTATCAGTCGTCTTTAGTTAAGAAGCTTATTATCAACGTCGCCGCGCATACAGCCGCGGTTTCACTTCTCAAGATCTGTTTGCCGAGGCTGACCGCGGTGACACCTTGCTTGGTGGCACTCTCGATCTCATCATCAGTGAAGCCACCTTCCGGCCCCGTAATAACTAAGATGTCCTTACCTATCTTATTAGGCTGTTGATCATGATCACGGAGCACTGAAGCAAGAGTCGAGGCTGTCGATCGTTCTCGTAAAAGGATGGTAGTACGGGCGACACCACCGTTTGATTTGGAACTCGCCATTCCTCTTAGTAGATCATCAAAGAAAACAGGGGCAACTATATGTGGTATCGTCAATCTTTCGCTCTGTTCTGATGCTTCTTTCGCGATTGCACGCCATCTCTTCATGCGAGGTGAATCCTCCTCGCGTCGATCGTTGTCAGCAGGTCGCACGACAGTCCGATGGCAAACGAGCGGGACTATTTCACTAACTCCTAGTTCAGTTAGTTTTTCGATTGCCCATTCAAACCTTTCACCCCGCAAAAGCGGCAGAGCGATAGAGAGCGAAAATGCAAAACCCGGCACAGCATCAAGCTTTTCTTCGATCGTGCAGACTACGGATTTTTTGCCAATGTCACTCAGGCAAACTCTATAGATAGTTCCACTTCCATCCAAAACATCGATCTTGTCGCCCCGGCCAAGCCTGAGAACGCCCGTTATCTGTTTCACTTGAGCCACATCATCAAAAGCGACGACATTAGCCGCCAAGTCGATGGCATCTGATCTTACGAAAAATCGGGGAATTCTCAAGGTCGGACGGTCTCTCTTAATCGTTCTCAAACCGCTTCACAATTGGTTTGTATCAAAGCTCAGTACTCCAAGATACGGTGATATAATCATCGATCGCTTGTAGCAAGCCAATTTTAAGCGATTGGCGCCTTTCGGGAGCTTGTTCTTTACAAGCCCCGCAGGACAAGTTCGACAGATAGGTCGTGCCATGGATCGAGAAAGCAAGGGTCCAGAGAACAACGAGCCGCAAGACTCGTCAGCCTCGAAAGGCTCCTCAAACCCAAACAAGGACTCCAAGGATACCCAGGATTCCACAGATCCAACGGACTCGAAAGACTCGCAGGGTTCTAAAGAACCCCAACCCAAAGATCCTCCTCAAAAAGATCAAAAAGATAGGTCGCACATAATGGATCTCAAAGAATGGTTTGCTAACCGGCAAAAGCGCAGAGAAAACCTCAACGCAATCAAACAACCCCTGACAACAGAGGAGTATTGCGCGCTTTGGAAGCAGTGTTTCCAATGCCGAGAAATGCTTTACATGCGCGACCTGAGATCGAATCTCAACGTGTGTCCGAAGTGTCAGTATCACTTTCGCATCGGTGCCATTGAAAGAATCGAACAGCTCGCCGACGGCAATCAATTTGACGAACTCGACCCTGACATGATTTCGGCAGACCCTCTCGGGTTTGTCGACACCGACAGCTATCCAAACCGCCTGCGCGAGGCAACTCGCAAGTCCGGAATGACTGAAGCGATCATGACCGGCTGTTGCAACATCAACGGCAACCGCGTTGCAATGGCGATCATGGACTTCGACCATTTCGGCGGTTCGATGGGAGCCGTGGTTGGAGAGAAGATTACGAGAGTCACCGAGCACGCTTTGAAGCACAAGCTGCCTTTGATAATCGTCTCCAGTTCTGGTGGCGCCCGCATGCAGGAAGGCATTCTCAGTCTCATGCAGTTGGCGAAAACGAGTTCAGCAATTAAGTCGTTTGCAGATGCGGGTTTGCTCTACATCTCGATTTTGGCAGAGCCGACATTCGGTGGTGTCACCGCCAGTTTTGCAATGCTAGGTGACTTCATCATAGCCGAGCCCGGCGCCAGAATTGGATTTGCAGGAAGACGAGTAATCGAGCAAACGATTAGACAAAAGTTGCCGCCGGACTTTCAAACAGCCGAGTACTTGCTCAAGAACGGACAGGTCGACATGGTTGTAGAGCGAGGAAAACTCAAGAACACGCTTGCGAAGCTCATCGAGTTTCACAAGCCGCAGGATGGCGCCGGATCGTCAGTAAAAAAAAATGAATCGCAGGTCTCGACATCACCTGACAAAAACCGCGTCGGGAGTAGGAATTGAAAGCAACCGGAGAGCTTCTGAAATCAATGGCTAATGAAAAGAAACCAGTACCGCTTGAATTTGAGCAACCGCTCAACGTGCTGGCTCAACAGATCGAAGCGCTCGAAAAGCAGGTCGGTGACCATCCTGAACTCGAGAAAGACATCGAGCATTTGAAAGAGCAGTACAAAGCATTGCGCAGGTCTCTCTACATGAATTTGAGAGCTGTCGATCACCTCGCCATCGCGAGACATCCGCAGCGTCCTTATACCAGAGATTATTTCGATCGCTGGGATACCGAGTGGTTCGAGCTTCACGGCGATCGTAAAGGCGCCGATGACCCGGCCATGGTTTGCGGTTTGATTCAGCTCGACAAGTTCAAAGTGGTGGCGGTCGGCACGCAAAAGGGCCGCACCTTGCGCGACAAGCAACAATGCAACTTTGGAATGCCGCAGCCCGAGGGCTATCGCAAGGCATTGCGTTGTTTCAAACACGCTGAAAAGTTTCGCCTGCCAATCGTAACTCTTATCGACACGCCTGGTGCCTATCCGGGAATGACGGCCGAAGAGCACAACCAAGCAGAAGCAATCGCTGTAAACCTGCTTGAGCTGTCAGGCTTGACCGTTCCTGTAATCTCGATAGTCACTGGCGAAGGTGGCTCAGGTGGTGCCCTGGCAATTGGTGTCGCCAACAAAATCCTAATGCTGGAACATTCAGTCTATTCGGTTATCTCACCGGAAGGCTGCGCATCCATTTTATGGAGATCGGCAGACAAGGTTTCGGAAGCTTGCGAAGCGATGAAAATGACTGCGCGCGAAATTCATCAGCTCAAGGTCGTCGACGAAGTAGTCGAAGAACCTTTAGGTGGTGCTCACCACGATTATGATTTCGCTGCAAGCAACCTCAAAAAAGCAGTTATCCGCCACTTGGAGGCGCTCTGTGCGCTTTCAGGAAACGAAGTGAGAGACAATCGCCAGGCGAAGTTTAGAAACCTCGGAAGCTTTACTGAGCCCAACTAAAGATTGGCTTGAAAGACCTAACTAAGGTTTCTTAGGTTTCTTAGGCTTCTTGATCATTGCCTTGTATTGATCGCGCAACTTCTTGGCCGCCTGAAACTGGCTTGAGCTTTGAGGAATACCCTCCAAAGCCGCGACTGCTTCTGCATAGTGCTTCTCTTTTGCTCTTGCCTTCGCAACTGAGATTCGCAAGGTGTTGAGTTTGTCCAGGTCGGCGCCTTTTACTTCACCCTTCTTGTTCGCTTCTTCATAAGCCTGAAGACCTTCCTCGTACTTGCCCTCGGCCACCAGAACAGCGGCTTGCTCAACTCCCGATTTCCACGTCGGCATCTTCGGAGTGCCACCAGGATTATTGGCATACATAAATACGCCGCCGGCAAGCGCGAATAAAACTAGAATCGGCACACCGACTTTCAGAATGGAAACCAGTTGGCGTTGTGCATCACTTCCACCACCGCGTCCCTTGGTGAACTTGGTCTGGTCAATCTTCTCGTGATGGTCGCGCTCAGCTTTAGCGCTCGATGCTTGATATTGTCGAATCTGTTCTTGCAGGTCGCCTTCGCCGCCGCCGCCGCGATTTGCCAGTTCTTCAAGTGCACGCGACGCGAGATCGCGAGTCTTCAGCTTCGGAGGTTGGGTAATTTCTTGGCTCGCAGTTGCTTGTCGCTTCGGCGCCAAGGCATCATCGGAAGCTAACGGACCAGGAACTATATCCGGTCGAGTTTGCACCGGCGGTGGTATTGCCGCCGGAGGTGGTGGCAGTGGTTCTTTCACTGCGGCCTCGAGAGCTTCTGCAAATTCGTCCATCGATTGATAGCGTTGGTCAGGGTTTTTCGCGAGTGCCCGATAAACTACTTCTTCGAGCATGTCGGGGAATCGCAAATCATCACGCACCGAATTTAGAGGCTTCGGTGGGTCTGACAAATGCATCGCCATGACGCGCACCAGCTCGTCCGATTGGAATGGAACTTCACCAGTCAAAGTCTCGTATATGACGACGCCAAGAGAGTAGATGTCGCTTCGATGATCGACTTTGCTGCTTGTGCATTGCTCTGGGCTCATGTATGTGGGGCTACCGCAAACCGTTCCAGTTCTGGTGATTCGCGCTACATCAGATTCTTCTTGCACCAATCTGGCGATACCAAAGTCCACCACGATTGGGAAGAAATGTTGTCCGCTGCGCTCAACCAAAACAACGTTTTCCGGTTTGACGTCACGGTGTACAACACCCTGCCTATGCGCCTCTCCAAGGGCTGCACAGACTTGCACAAAAATTGGGATGGACTCGTCCATCGTCAGGTGATTGCGTTCTGCGATGAGATCAGACAGCGGTGTCCCTTTCAAAAGGTCCATCGCAATGTATGGACGCCCGCCTTGCGGAATTACACCGAAGTCATAGATCGTGATGATGTTAGGGTGGCTGAGGCGACTGGAAGCTTTGGCTTCTTGCGTGAATCGCTTGATGAACTCATCGTCAGAAACCAGGTAGTCATGCAAAACTTTGATTGCGACTTCGCGACCGATAAGCTCCTGAACGGCCTTATAAACCGTTCCAGCAGAACCTTGTCCGATAACGGATTGAATCTTATATCGACCTTCGACGACCATTCCAAGCAGAGGATCGTCGCCCACTGTGACCATTGATGAGCCATCTCTTGGACAAACATCTTGGTCGCCGGCAGTCTGAAAGTTGCAGATCAGACAAAGCTTCATATGCGCCGCTTGCTGTAGTAAAACCAACGTGCCAAAGTTCAGGGTTCCCTCATGCCCTTATATTACTTTTAATTACCACAGTAGAGTAGAGACAAACGTAAGACAACAATAGGGCTTAATATCAATTACCAGAAATTGGCCCCGACTGTTGGCTGAAACCCGCTTCATATCGACCGTTTCAGTGCAATAGTGCCAAAAGTCACTTGATCATTAAATACGTCGGAAACATGTTACCGACATCAACAAGAATCACTTTTTTTCGCCCTCGCAAATGTCAGCTGAAGCAACTAAATCTCCCGAAACCGGTGGCAAGTCGTCGAAAGCCGCGATGCTACTGATCTTTTTCACCGTGTTTATCGACCTTGTCGGCTTCGGTCTGATAATTCCAGTACTGCCCACATATGCACACGAACTGAAAGCCAGTGACACGACAGTCGGCTTACTGATTGCGTCTTACTCAGTCATGCAGTTCATCTTCACGCCTTTCTGGGGACGTTTGTCAGACAAACTTGGCAGGCGGCCAATCCTTTTGCTTAGCTTGGTTGCATCAAGCATCGGCTACCTAATTTGGGGGTTCTCCAGCAGTCTGGAACTGCTTTTCTTGTCGAGACTTGTCGCAGGTTTTGGCAATGCCAACATCGCGGTTGCACAAGCATATATCACAGACATCACCACGCAAGAAAATCGCGCGAAAGGCATGGGGCTTGTGGGCGCAGCCTTCGGACTTGGCTTCGTGATTGGTCCGGCGATAGGTGGGTTGTGCGTTGGACAAGGACTGCAAACTGTCGGGCTTGTCGCAGCTGGCTTCAGCATTCTAGATTTGATATTGACGTTCTTCCTGCTTCCGGAGCCGAATAACCGCAGCGCAGCCGGCAACGAGCGATTCGGCGGTGGCATCGGATTCTACTTTGACTGCATATCAAATCCGAGACTGACAACATCACTCGCAATATTTTTCTTGTCCACTTTCGCCTTCGCAAACATGGAAGCGACTCTGGTTTTGCTCACTCAGAAGCAGTTCAATTTCACGCCCCAACAAAACAGTTTGATGTTCACATACGTCGGTTTGCTCATCGTCCTGGTTCAAGGAGGCTTGATTCACAGACTTTCGAAGAAGTATGGAGAGAAGAAACTCATATCGCTCGGTGCCTTGCTAACGGCAGCCGGACTGCTTCTCACTCCACTAAATTTGAATCTGTATGTTCTATATGGTGCCCTTGCACTCCTGGCATTTGGCCAGGGAATGAACACACCGGCCAACCAAAGCATTCTCTCGAAATTGTCTCCACAAGACAAAGTGGGCGGAGTCATGGGTGTCGGTCAATCGTTATCGACGCTAGGACGCATACTTGGGCCGGCAATCGGTTGCTATATATTCGAACGGTTTGGAGCTGCAACACCTTATTGGTTGGGCGGTGCCTCAATGTTCTTGGTAGTGTTGCTCAGCTTCGTTCTTCCAACTCCTGATGGAACGACAATCGCTGAGCCAGTTGCTGCAAAGCCAGCGTCTGAGTAGCAAACAAAATCACGCGGTAGAAATCCGCTCAGCCCGCTTGAAATCCAGAAGTTGACAAGAGATCCAAGTGCATGTCTATAAGTGTGTTTTTACATTAAAACGTGCTATATTAGATTTGATTCAAAGTGGATGGAGACAAGACAAGAGCAGTTCAGCGTCGTTTAATCACCGCAGTCAGCAATAAAAAATCGAGCTGACAGATTTAGTAGAACGCATTTATTGGAAGTTTCGCCTTTCTGAAGAAGCAAGGCAGAGAAACCCGAAGAAACACTGCAAGTCTTGGTGCTAGCTGGGAACCAAACAAACCATCGCTGGAGTCCAATAATCGTCGTCACTAGAAAGTACGGGACCAAAAGGCATGTCGGAAGAGAAAAGAGGAATCTCGAAAGAGAAAGAAGTCCAGAAGAGATACAAACAAGATTTGACCCGCTATCAAAAGCAGATCGAAAAAACGAAAAAGGTCTTGGGCAAAAACAAAGTAGCTTAGGCATTCAGCTACTGTTTCAGGTTGTTGTGAGGGTGGCTAAAAGGCCGCCCTGATGCGCTTTTTTCTATTGGGTGCTTTTCGCGGGAATATAATTACCTAATGGTTCCCCAATCTGCGCGCGCCAATTCAAATGACACAACAAGATCAAATGGGACTTTCGCCAATGCCTGACGGCCGGCGGCGAGACGACAAATCTGGATCGGGTGAAGCTGGAAGGTTTTGGCAAGACGCCGATGTTGAACGGTCTCTTGCGCCTTACGAAATCACCGTCTCCATGGCGCACGTACGCATGCTTGCCGAAACCGGCATTGCAAACCAGCTACTGGCAGAACAAGCTGTACAAGGACTGGAGCTCATCAAGCGCGAACTGCTTCACGACGGCAAACCATACTTAGAACAATTAGACCCGGACATTCATGAGGCGCTGTACCGCCGGCTCAAAGAGCTAGTCGGGGAGGATGCCGCCAACGTCATTCAAATCGCCAAGTCACCCAACGACCAGATTGCCACCGACATTCGTCTGTGGCTGCGCGATATGGCGGCAGGCTTGTTCGAGTCATTGCTGGATGTGCGCAAAGTTCTGCTTACTCTGGCGGAGCGCGATCTCGAAGTAATTATGCCTGGCTACACGCACATGCAACCCGCCATGCCTATACTCTTGTCACATTGGTGGCTTACCAATGAAGCCAGATTCCATCGTGACTTCGACAGGCTTTCGGAGTTGTACGCACGCATCAACTTGTTGCCTCTTGGTGCGGGAATGAACGCCGGCACCACGCAACCAGTCGATCGGCACATGGTAGCTAAGTATCTCGGCTTTGATGGAGTAATCGAAAACAGCCTCGATGCAATCACCGATCGCGACTATCTGGTCGAGTTGGGCAATTTCGCCGCTCTTACGGGCGTACACGTATCGCAAATAGGAAGCGAGCTTCTTTTGTGGGCGACTCAGGAGTTTGGATTTGTCAGACTCCCTCGTGCCTTCACCTTCAAAAGCCACAGCATGCCGTCAAAAAGAAATCCGGAGGTGCTGGAGATTCTCAGAGCCCGCTCCGGCTTATTCAGCGGAAAACTGATGCAGTTTCTCGCCGATCTCAAAGGTATACCTGTTAGCTATACACAAGATCTACAGGAGCTCTTGCCGTCGGTATTCGAGATTGTAGAGAACCTCAACTTCGTTCTCGAATTGCTTAAGGTAGTTTTGCCGACTATATCCTTCGATACCAAGAGGATGTTGAATGCGGCCCAGGCAGATTTAACCAATTTCGGAAACGCAGTCGACTTTTTGGTTGAAAGAGGGCTGCCACACGAGAAAGCCAAGAAAATAGTCGAGCAACTGGTCGAATACTGCAAGCAGCGCCACAAGCAGTTGAACGACATGGCAATGTCCGAATGGACGCAGTTTTCGCCAGCTTTCACCGATGAAATATACAGCTATCTAAACGTTGAAGAGTCCGTTGAATCTCATTTGTCATTTGGGGGCACGGCCCAGGAACAAGTCGATCAATCTTTGCGTCGAGCACGGGACAAACTTTTGGAGAATCTTGAGAATCTGCCTTTGCAAGTTGCCGAGAGGTTAAACGCTCGGGGTGGGTTGAGTTCATGAAGTGTGTTTTCATAGAGCTTTGCTACCGGTTGTAGCACTTAGGATCAAGTTTGTGATTTGTCGGCTCGAAACAGGAGAGTGCCGGAAACGGCCAAGATAAAGAATGAAAGCAATGGTTCTCGCGGCTGGTGTTGGGTCTCGACTCGATCCATTAACGTCTCAAGTTCCAAAACCGATCGTGCCCATCGCGAACATCCCCGTGATGGAGCACATCCTCGCCCTTCTTTCGAGACACGGATTCACTGAAGTGGCAGCAAACCTTCACTACTTGCCGCACAAGATCACTGAGTATTTCAGCGAATCGCTGGTGGGACATTACAATCTCAAAATCCATTTCAATCACGAAGAAACACTCTCAGGTGACGCTGGTGGTGTCAGATCGTGCAAACAATTTCTTAGCGACGGAACTTTCATAGTAATGATGGGAGATCTGCTCACCGACGCCGATTTAACACACATTGTCAGCGAGCACAAAAGAAAGAAAGCGTTGGCAACAATTGGAATCAAAAAAGTTGAAGACGTTAGTCACTTTGGTGTCGTGCTGACAGACAAAGATGGATTCATTACCGGCTTTCAAGAAAAACCGCAGCCACACGAGGCTTTGTCAAATCTCGCATCAACTGGAATCTATGTTCTGGAACCTGAAGTGTTCAATCACATTCCAATGGAAGGAACGTATGGTTTTGGTCGGCAACTGTTTCCGAAACTCGTTGAAAGCGGGTTGCCAGTGCTTGGAGTTGAGATTCTCAGTTACTGGAACGATGTCGGCACAATCGAACAATATCGACTCACAAACTTCGATGCACTCGACGGCAAAGTAGACATTCCGCTGCCCGGACAAAAAACCGAAAAGCGAAACGGACTGACCATGTGGCTTTCAGAGGGCGCTGTCTACGAAGATGATTCGATGTTTGCCGGCAAAATTATGCTCGGCAAAAACACACGAGTTGGTGCAGGAGTTCAACTAAAGGGCCGAGTGATCATCGGCGATAACTGTGTAATCGAGCCCGGTGCACAGATTGAGGACTCCGTCATTTGGAGCAATACGCGAATTCAATCTAAAGCATCATTGTGTGATTGCATCATCGGATCTGACTGCGAAGTGAAAAACGGGTCAAAGTTCATTGAGGTGGCAAAAGTCGCACACGTGCCATCTCCTCAAACTGTGTGCGCTACTTCGACTTCAAACTCGTAGGCTGACGCTGCGAACCCCGCGATGTAATTCCGTGTCGTGTGTCGTCACGTGTCATGCGATCCGTGTCGCGTGTCCTTCATTAAAGAAGTAACGCGCGTTTCACACCAGTGAAACACGCGCGTTACAGATACCCACGCTTATTCGCCGCCAGGACCTTACTTAGCTGTGACCGTTTCTTTCTGCTCCGTTTGAGCAGCTTTCCAAATCTCCATCCACAACCAGTAATGAAAGGGATTAAGAGTATCCGGATCTGCCTCGACAGGCTCAAGTAACGACAGCCAGGTGTGCGGATTCGGAAAACGCTTAGCGAGGCTGTAGCAGTCCGCCATCCAGAGAACCTGTTCGGTTGTCTCTTTTGCTGTTTGAGTAACCATGGCTTTATCCTCTTGCCTATGGGGGCTAAGTCTTGATTGACTTACCGCAATCCCTTGCTCTTGTTACATACCCAGATTGAGAAGTGCTAAAACCATTTTTTGTTCCTCGCGATGTTCGCTACACAACAAAAGTCGCGAAGTGCCGAGATGTTGTGCATTTCGCGTTCCATCAAATTTTCAAGAAATTTCCTGCAATCTTGTATTGCGCAACTGTTCCGAAAAAAGAATATTGAGTCTTTGCCAAAGCCGAGAAATACAGCGGTTCCCATTTATGTGTCCGCTCAAACAGAAATGTTTGATTTCAACAAATTTTGCGAATCAAATCACTCTATGGAGTGATCTGATTCTGCGAATTCTGCTGCTGAGCATGCTGCACAATTCGCTGATGGAGCCCTATTTATTGAATTGAATTCAAAAACACGAGAGAGCGAATCATGCAATCACTACACAAGTCAATGCGACAAAAAAAAGATGCGTGCACGAACTAGTTCGTACACTCATTCACTACTGCACAAAGTACATGCGACTTTTGCACACGCGCTGCACTTATCCTGGAGGCCACTTCATCGATCTGCCACCAATCACATGTATATGCAAGTGATGCACGGTTTGACCTCCGTTGTCTCCAGTGTTGACCACCAAACGGAAACCGTCATCAACCACATTTTCTTTTTGAGCTACCTCGGATGCCTTATGAAAAAGAGTGCCCAACAACTTGGCATCGGTAACCTTAGTTATATTTGAGACGTGCTCTTTTGGAATGACAAGAACATGCGTCGGCGCCTGTGGGTTTACATCCCTGATGGCGATGCATTCATCGCTTTCGAGCACCATTTTCGACGGTATGTCGCCAGCGATGATCTTGCAGAAGATGCAGCTGGGATCGGATGTTGGCATGTGTTGGCTCCTCGCGACAGGCACCTCAAAAGCGAAGTCTCTGCGTCGGGTTGGGGTGGGCTGCGACTACAAGATAAAGCAACTTAGAGCAAAATATGTCTACCCAGTAGCTAGTTTTATGTAAGGAGTTTATGCTTAAGGGGTTCAACTCCCCAAGATCTTCAGGATTGGGGTATTGAATCATCTAAAAACACCCATACGCCCTTACAAAGCGCTGTCAGTATCTAAGGAGAGACTAATAATGGCACAAGAAGGCTCCCTTCTCCAGCAATACATTAGGTTGCAGAAGGCACTCCTCTCGTCCTTGAGACTCAAGGATGTATTGGACGCTACAGTGCTTCAGTTTGAAGAAATTGCTGGCGGAGCCAAGGTTGCCGTATTTTTGTCAGACAACGAGAGCATGGCGTTTAAGTTGATGGCTGCGAAAGGCTACTCAGATGCTTCGCTCGATCAGCTGCGCATCGTTCCTTTTTCCGCGGAGAGCTTGCTCAAGTACGTTGTACAAAAGAGAGCTCCCGTTTCGGCCGACAATATTCAGTCAGCACCGGACTTAAGCGCAGCCTTGATGCAACGCGAGGGAAGCGTCGCGCAGATTGGACTTCCTCTTATATCCTCAAACCTTTTAGTCGGCGGAGTGTTGATGGAACTCAACAATCCACAGCTGATCAATTACATCGAATACTACAAAGACGCTGCTGAAGTCTCGGCGATGTGTATTGCCAATTCCATTTTGTTTGGCAGAAGTGAATACGAGCGCGAACGATTGAGCACGCTGTACAAGACATCTTGCGCATTGAGCGGCAGTGTGTTGAAGGTCAGCGAAGTTCTGCAAATTGCAGCAGACACAGCTCTTATTCTGGGAAACACGCCGACTTGCGCAATTCTCATGCTCGACCACCAAGACAATGTCTTCAAGCTCGCCGCATTCAAGGGTCTTGATGGCAGCACCCTGAGCGAGTTTGATATGGGTGTGCGCGATACGATCGCAGGAAGTTGTTTGCGAAACGGGCGCACCGAATATATAGGCGGCGATGGTCGCGAGCCTTATGGAATGCCCAGAGCGACTGGTGGTTCACCGTTTCACTCTGCGTTGGCGTTGCCGATGATCAAAGATGGTCAACCAATCGGTGTGATTATGGTTTTCTCGACAGAGCAAAGAGCGTTCCACAGAGAGCAGCTTGAACTACTGGAGTCATTGACGCATCAAGTCACTACGGCACTGCATGTTGCCTTGACTCATGAGTCAACGGCAGCGCAATCGATTAGCGACGTGCACACCGGCTTGTACAATCGCGTGCACTTTGAAGACGCTCTAATCAAGGAAGTTGAGCGTTCGGCGCGTCACCATCACGAGATGGCGTTGATGCTTATCGACATCGATCACTTCGGTCAGATTAACGATCACTTAGGTCAAGAACGTGGCGACGAAGCGATTCGACACGTTGCCCACACGATCAAAAACACACTGCGGGACATCGATATCGCAAGCAGATTTGGCGGCGAAGAGTTTTCAGTGATTCTGCCGGAGACTCCAAGACAAAGCGCTATAGAAGTAGCAGAACGTCTGCGCACAACGATTAGAGCTGCGACTGCGCCTGGTATTGGAACGATTACAGTCTCAATCGGAGTAGCGGCATACCCGAGCAATGCTGAGGATGCTCCTGGTCTTCTGAGAGGCTGCGAGCAGGCTCTGGACATTGCAAAGTTCGAAGGACGAGATCGCGTAAAAGAAGCGCAAACGGGACAGTTCACTAACGCCGGGGCGATTCCTTGGGATGAACTGGCGAATCAAGCACGCCTCTCAGTTATCTCTGAAAGACAATCTAGGTTGCAGAGCCGGCTGACGGTAGCACCTGAGTACGCGGCATGGATGACCAAGAGCGCAGGGCTCGTCAAAAAACGCGGCACAACCGAAAATCGAATACCGGCGATGCAGCCCCCAAATCAATAGACATTAGCGAGGATGAGGTTACGGAAGGTTTTCCCGGATCATTAAGAAATTGGGAGAACGCCCTACCTTTGACCTATTCGCTATATACACTTTGAGTCAGAGAGCTACGCATGTCTTCTGTTCGAACAGGGAGTCACACCTTGTTTTCCCCGAAGACGCACGGAGCTTCGTTAATTCCACATGGGAAGAACGTTCGTGAAACAGGAGGATAAACCATTGGGTACTGCATCTGCTGCAACCAAACTACAACTCAAACCGTTGGCAGACCGTGTGGTCGTCAAGAAGTTGGATGCTGAAGAGAAGACAGCTGGCGGAATCGTTCTGCCTGATACAGCCAAGGAAAAGCCTCAACAAGGTGAAGTTCTTTGCGTCGGACCTGGCAAACTTGATGAAAAAGGCACTCGCCAACCTATGGAAGTCAAAGTTGGAGACAAAGTTCTCTTCGCCAAGTACTCCGGTACTGAAGTGAAGATCGACGGCGTCGAATATCTCATTCTTGCCGAGCGCGACATTCTCGCTTGCATCGGCTAAACATACACAATCTCGTCGGTAAATCATTCTCACTCTAATAGGAGAGGAATCAAAGGATATGCCTAAGCAAATCGTATACAGCGAACAGGCACGCCGCGCTCTTGAGCGTGGTGTCGAACACGTCGCCAACACGGTCAAAATCACATTGGGACCAGCAGGTCGCAACGTTGTTCTCGAAAAGAAATTCGGCGCCCCGCAAATCATCAACGATGGCGTTTCGATTGCTAAAGAAATCGATCTCGAAGATCACCTCGAGAACGCCGGCGCTCAACTGATTCGCGAAGTTTGCTCCCGCACCAACGACAACGCTGGTGATGGAACAACCACCGCTGCAGTTCTCGCCCAAGCAATGATCAAAGAAGGTCTCCGCAACGTCGCCGCAGGCGCCAACCCGATGGTTCTCCGTCGTGGTATTCACAAGGCTGCCGAAGCTGCTGTTGAAGAAATCAAAAAGATGTCCAAGCCAGTCGAAGCCAAAACAGAGATTACCCAAGTGGCAACAATCTCTGCGGGCAACGATGAAGCAATCGGCTCCATCATTGCTGATGCAATGGAAAAAGTCGGCAAAGACGGCGTTATCACTGTTGAAGAATCCAAATCCCTCTCGACCGAACTCGAAGTCGTTGAAGGTATGCAATTCGACAAGGGTTTCGTTTCTGCTTACTTCGTGACTGATCCCGAGCGTATGGAAAGCGTTCTCGACGAACCATACATTCTTTGCGTAGACAAGAAAGTCAACTTGCTTGCAGACCTCGTTCCAGTTTTGGAAAAAGTTGCTCGCGCAGGTCGTCCTTTCATGCTCATCGCTGAAGACGTCGAAGGCGAAGCCCTCGCCACCCTCGTGGTCAACCACTTGAGAAAAGTACTTCCTTGCTGCGCAGTCAAAGCTCCTGGCTTCGGCGATCGCAGAAAAGAAATGCTCAAAGACATCGCCATTCTCACCGGCGGACAAGTTGTCTCCGAAGAAGCCGGCACCAAGCTCGAAAACGTCACCGTTGAAATGCTCGGAAAAGCCCGCCAAATTCGCGTCAACAAAGACAAGACAACCATCGTTGCCGGCAAGGATTCGAAGGCTGAAGTGCAAAAGCGCATCACAGTCATCAAGCGTCAAATTGAAGAATCCGATTCCGAGTTCGACAAAGAAAAGCTCCAAGAGCGCCTCGCCAAATTGGCAGGCGGCGTAGCCGTCATCAAAGTCGGCGCAGCCACCGAAACCGAACTCAAAGATCGCAAGCTCCGTTTTGAAGACGCCCTCAACGCCACCCGCGCAGCGGTTGACGAAGGTTACGTCCCTGGCGGCGGCACCACTCTTCTCAACATCGCCAAGAAATTGGAAAAGAGAAAAGAGCAAATTCAAGGTGACGAGCGCACTGGTTTCGATATCGTCGTTAAGTCGTTCGAAGCTCCAGTTCGCCAAATCGCTGACAACGCCGGACTTCCTGGCGAAGTAGTGGTCGAGCGCGTTAAAGAACAAAAAGAAGGCTGGGGCTTCAACGCCATGACCTTCGAATACGTTGACATGGCCAAGGCCGGTATCATCGATCCAGCCAAGGTTGAGCGCTCTGCAATCCAAAACGCAGCATCGATCGCCGCGATGTTCCTCACAACCGAAGCTTTGGTCGTCGATGTTCCAGACGATAAGAAAGCCGGAATGGGAATGCCGGCAGGCGCCGGAATGGGTGACTTCTAAGAAGTCTGCTCAGTAAAGCAATAAGCATAAAGCCGGAAGAGAAATCTTCCGGCTTTTGCTTGCTTTGATTCGAAGAGAGAGCTGTCGCCTCAAACAACATGACGGAAGCGAAGTTGATAGAATCAGCCAGAGACCCCCTACGATTTTGTTATATGAGTCGAGAAAGTTCGTTTTCGGTTGCAATTTCTGTCAGTGTCAGCGCGCTATTGCTGGTCGCAGTTGGGCTCAGCGTCTCCGCTCAAGACGATAGCGAAAGCCCAATGAACAAACTGACGCCAAAAGAAAGGCGCAATGTCGATCGGGCCGTCGGTCAAGAGGAAGCGAATGTGCTGTTGGCACGCGAAATGGATAAGGTTGCAGGTTGGCTGGATCAATACTGTGTATGGAACCATCACTTTCCGGAAGAAGGCGATGAGTTTGAAGACGCAAAACGACAATTGAACATGCTCATACCAAACAACCCCTATAAGTACGGTGCAACAGAACTTCCACAGGGGCGTGATCTCGACCCAACTTACGACACGCTGGAAAATATTCCCAGCCCGTTTACTTTCGCAGCCGGAAGTTTCGCAGCAGACGGAGATCGAATCAAATTGGAGATTGACCCAGGATTAAACCTTGCGGCAATCCCGGAATGGAAGAAGAACCCACCAATGGAGTGGAGCGCGCCACCAGGGACGGTGACGTGCATCAGCAACAACAACGATGTTTTCATCGTCTGGGCAGCCGGCATGGATGGTCGTCCAATCAGAGAACCGTATTCGCGGCAAATCAGATTGGTTCAAGGCAACTACAATTTGTTGTACTGAGCGCTAGTCCGATTTAGCACCGGTCCAATAGCCTGTTCTGCCCGAAGAAGATGTGTAATCGGCTCTGAAGAGATAGTTCTTCTCATCTCTATACCTGATGACGAGGCGTCCGGTCATCTTTTCACCAAAGTACTCCATGTTGTAGATTCCATTGAAGACGCCATTAGCTGCATATCCGTCAAAATAACCTTTCGCGTTCGCGCCGGGTTGGAAGTCTCCCCTGCAGCGACCACCCACATAGTCGGTGAACTTGATCGCTCCAAAAGTTTCGCAGAGCCAAGTACCAGCAAAACCGGACGGTTTATTTTCGTGAGCCGGTTGTGGCGGAGTCGGAGCACCAGGGGCAGTACCAGGCGGACAGGTTTGGGTTTGGGTTTGGGTTTTTGGCGGCGTGTGCGCAGGAGTTTGCACCGGTGGGATGTACGTCGGTGGTGTGTACGTCGGTGTGTGCGACGGAGTTTGCACCGGTGGAGTGTACGTCGGTGGAGTGAACGTTGGGATTGGTACGGTAAATGTCGGAGTGCGCGCCGGTTGCTGAGGTGTGCTTGGACTGCTTGGAACTGTCCCTCTAAACCGCACGAAATCCACACTGCCGAATGTTTCTGTACCGGCAACCCAATTAGTAGAATTGTGTTTCAAAGTCCAGAACTGCAACGTCAATCGATCGCATGTTGCATTGATTTTGCCATTCATGCGAATCGCAACGCCTCTCGGTTTGACGTTGTCGCCTTTCACAGCATAGCAGTAGCCTTTTTGCGTGGAGAAGGTCATCTTACCGGTGGGGCGGGCATCGAGGAAAGTCGGATCGCCAGGATAGAGCTGAATCCTTGGCGCATCACCAGCGTAGAGACAAGTTGCACTGAGTGAATCGCCGGAGACCGTGACATTGATAATCATGCCTCCATCAGTCTGCCATTTGCCTGCCATGCATCTCCAGTCAACTTCCTCGGCAGCAGGCGTCGGGGTGTGCGTCATCGGCGGCACCGTGGTCGGCGCTGGCGGCATATAAGACGGTGTGTGTGTCGGCGCCGGCGGCGTGTAAGTCGGCGTATGCGTCATCGGCGGCACTGAAGTGGGTGGTGTGAATGTGGGAACATGCGTCATCGGCGGCACAGCCGTCGGCGCCGGTGGGCTAAACGTCGGAGTATGCGTCATAGGCGGAATCGAAGTCGGCGACGGAGGCACCGCAGGTGGTTGCGTCCGATTTTGCAACATTGTCAGATTGCCAAAGGGGCTACTGCTTGGAACAATCTTGATAGTCTGCACGAGTTGGACGCTTCCTGCGCCTTCTTGCCTGATTACGATTGGAATTTGATAAATGCCAGGTTTGGCCTGCATCTTCGCGTCGTAAGACTCTATCCAAGTGTATTCGCCGTTATCTGCAGCGCCTCGATTCATGACATCTGGCTCTTGCCGTCCTGCTCCACTAAAAACATGAAGATCATTCGGCAGGCTGCCCATGAATCCGAGACCGGGATAAATAACTTCAATGGGCTTCGATGTAGTTCTATCCCAACCGCTTATGATGATGGCGCTTCGAGTCGAAGGCAGAGAACCCGCCTCGACGACGATTTCGTCTTTCTCCAAGCGAGCCTTCAATTGCGGCTTATCCTTACCTTCCTGATTTTGATCGTTGGTTTGCGAATTGGGGTCGGTGTTGGATGGCGAGTCAGGCTTCGCGCCAGGCTTATGCACATAGAACGGCGTAGCTGCAATTCCGTGGGGCAGCACTGAGGGCTTATCAAAGTGGAATCCAAAATAGTCGGGGCTGAATTCAACAAGCGGCTCGTTATGCTTAGTCGGCTTACTTGATGTGCTGCTAGTGGTGCGGTCAAAAGATGGAACTTCAAAAACAGTCACGGTATACGAGGCACTACCGGTGGGGCTATAAACGTCATCACCCAGAAGCGTTTTCTCATCTAGAGTCTTGGTGGCCGTATAAATGCCAAACTTTCGTGGGTCCTTGTGAGTTCCCGCCTTTGAGACTTCAACATGGAATCTCGCCTCCTGGGTGGTATTAAATGTGGTGGTGTACTTTCCGGCTCCATCACTGCGAAGCGTGATCTGTTTCGGGAAATCCCAAGTGATAGTACCAGTAGCTTTAACAGTTCCTATACTGCCTTGATCGTCTTCCCAGCTGATTGAGTCTTCTCCCTTCGCTTCAGTCGACTTTTTGTCGTTCGCTATATGGGGACGACTTATCAACACATGCGAGAGTTCGTACACAACAGCATCTTCGTCCTCGGACAAAGACGGAGGACCATTCGGGTCGGTAGACGTAATGCCAGGCTGCGAGCCTGGGCTCGTTGTGCTGGAACCTGGAACTCTGTTCGAGCCTGGGCTCAAAGTGGAACCCGGACTCGTAGTTGAAGCTCCCGGACCGCCGATGGGATTTCCTTGTGCATCTACAGGATTACCCTGTGCATCTACAGGATTACCCTGTGCATCTACAGGATTGCCGTTGGCGTCCGTTCGCACAGTCGTTGGAACATCCGGCTCGCCAACATTCGGAATCTGAGGTTCTCCCGGTGGTCTCGTACGCGGTGAGTATGTGCCAGGCAAAAGTGGAGTATCTTGCTCGGTTCCGAATGTGCTTTCACCTTTGCGAACGACTTTCACAAAGAGTGTAAGAGTGACCTGACCAGCTCCTTTTTGTCGCACGATAATCCGGACTGGTGTTATCCCTGGTAGCGCAGTTTCTCTCGCCCGATATCCCTGCCCAAGCGAATATTCTTTCGTGTAGTCTCCGGCACCGCGCATACTCCAAGGTTCCATGGACGTGCTGCCCGGAAATACTTGAATCTGTCCCGGCATTGAACCCCAGTTATCTGTGACTTGCGGAAACACAACTTCCACACGATCGGAAGTGTTGCCTTTGTAACCACTAATATGAATGGAACAGTTTTTGGTCTCTCCCGGAGCTAATGTAATCATTGAGTAATCCAGGCGTGCATTCAACACAGTCCGAACGTCCTCTTCATACGCTTCGAATGGAACCGAACCGTAGAGAGTTTTGAATCCATCGCAATCAATGATGAAGTTCCAAGCGTGCTTGCCTGCGTATTTGGAGACGAACCCGGCAACCTTCGTAACTATTACTCTAGGCTCGGTTACTTGCTTGGTGACCGTCGCGTGTGACTCCTGTTTGGAGTATTCAACATAATCGTTTTCGTGAACTTCAACTGTTTCTTTGGGCTTCAAACCAATTAGTTTGTAACGCACAGTCAGTGTGTGTGTTGTTCCCACCGCACCTTTCACTGGTGATACGGATGCGGAAACCAACTGGATATCGCGATTGACTTTGGGCTCGGTAACACGGAAAGTAACTGAACGTCGATCCCTTCCATATGGACCGGCATCGATGTCGTAGGTCCACACATAGACACCGGGTTTGGTGGCTCTATCGCACCGCTCAATCATTGTTCCTTTCGGGTCTGACTCATGAATTTGAAAGCGCGGGCGAGGTGGAAGAGCAATGTTTTCAGTTCTGGTTATCTCACTTTTTTCGGTGATTTCCTGCCTGTCGTTTGGCTTCATTCCTCTCAAGTGATAGCGAACTGTCAGCACAAACTGAGTTCCCGCCGGACCAAGCTCAGGTGAAACACTCTCTTCATCTATAACGAGATTCTTCGCTGTATTGACCGTGAATCGCAGGGTGTCGGAAATCGTCCCATATCCAGGTACATTAATTCGATACCACCAATCGAAGACTCCACCCTTGGTGGCGGTGTAGGTCAATTTGACCGTCCGATTAATTGGATCGCCAGTGGACGTTGCCAGAGAAACTGGTGGATCTTGGATTGAAGAAAAAACCGTTGCACCATCAACTTGGTCTATGATTGATTTCTCTTCTACTGTCACTGTGCCATTTCGGGGCACGCCTGAAACCGTGTAAGGAATCGTCAAAACAAACTGATCGCCAACATCTCCAGTCGTTTTGTTCAACACTCCGTTGCCGTTAACCAGTTTGTCTGCACGCTGCTTCACTACTATCTCGACAGCGTCTCGAACTTGTTCGTTAAGATCTGTACTCAGTCTTGGCGACCAAATGTACTTACCAGGCTTCGGAGGAGTCCAAGATTCCTCATATGGGGGCAACTCCATGTTTGGTCCCGCACGAGTCGCATTTAGCTTTTTCTTGTCTAGAACCAGGGCGTATGTCGTTCCATCCTCCGATCTGATGGTTCCCTGACCGTAGACACTGCCTGAAGTTTCATCATATTCGTAGAGAACTGAGAGCTTGCCTAGTTCACCAGCGAACCAAGGATTTGGAGAATAGGTCGCCGAGCGCAACTCCAGGCCATGAGTTCCCAATGTAACTTGTTGCTTGTTCGGTTTGAATTGCGGATCGCATTCAAAGCTGGCTTTGGCAACCAGATCATACGACCCTGTTCTGTTTCCGATTACTAGATTTAGAGGCTCCAGTGGAATGATTTGTTCAGAACTATCTCTGAACTCCAGAACCTTCTTAATTGCATTCTGCTCGCGAGTGCCTGGATCGGCGGTAGGTTCAAGATATATTTTGACTTCAACCTTGATAGGTTGGCGCATCGGTTTCGGCAAATTCGCAACCGTCAAGGCTACTGAACCTTTGACCGGTCTGTTTCGTGCCTGCTGCCCGCGATCAACCTTGAGCTTCATTCTGATTTCGGGAATGGGATTTCCCTTGATCGCCGGAATGATTAGCGCTGTGCACCCTCCGTACTTATCCCAAGCCAATTCTTCTACATTCTTCCATTGTCTTTGCGTATCTATTGTCGCCATACGCCTTGCTACATCAAAGAGCTTTTCGCCTCCCGGGCTGACGAGCGAGCCTTCTAGTTCATTTTCATCATCTTTGTTGAGTTCGTAATGCAACATCGACATACCTGGGTCTTTCACCACATATTCGATTGCAGTAAGAAAATAGTTGGAGTTTGCCTTTCGTTTTCGCAAGTCTTCATCTGAAGGGAAACGCAGGTTTGGCTTCAAAAGCTTGTTTCGATTGCGCACTTCTTCAAGCATGCGGCTTCTATTTCCAGTCACCTCAGAATCGCTGAAGTAACCAGTTTTCAACTGAGCCGGCCATTTACCGAGATTCCATGGACGAGTGAAAAGAAAGCGTTCTTTGTTCCACTCCCATTTAGTGTGATCATCCCAACGGAAAGGAGTTATGTCATTAGCGGCAGCGCCATTGAAAAACTGAATTTCGACCCAATTTGAGTGAGAATAGAAATCTTGCAATGCATGATAGCCCTCACCAATCATGTACCGCGCTCGGTCTCTATGGTATGTGTCCTTGTAAGCATCTTCAGCGATAACCAACGCATTCTCCATTTGCTCACGGAAATAATCAAAGCCATGTTGAATGTTGTTGCTGTCGCAGTGATGAGAGTCTATGTAGAACTTCTCCGATAGAAGTTCGTCGTTGCTCATGTGCCCTTCATTGATTTTCGCTATTGCATCATCTTGGAACCCAATTGGCTTGAGCGCCTCGTTAAAAATCTGAAGGTGAACGTTGCGATAGATTTTCTTGCCCGCTATCACAGTTCCAGTTTTGAAGCCGAGCGCGGGAAACGTTGCAAGCCAACCAACTACGAGAACGGCCATTAAGCAAGTAAAAACGCGCAGTGGCGCAGAGCTCGTCTCCCGAGCATTAGGTGCGCAGCGATTTATTGGGCGCACTAGCGCACGGTTTCCATTAGGCTGGGACCTTTGCATAGCGGACTATTTTACTTTGAATTTGGTTCATTCCAGAAATCAAGCAGCGCGTGCAACGTGCATGCGGTTCCGCCCCAAAATTAAGAACCCCCAAATACACTTCCGCCAGGAGCCTGCAGGTGCTCCCGGCATCGGTGTTTACTCGTCGCGAAAAACTGTTACTGCTTTTTGAGTGCGCGCAAGCGGTCGAAAGTTTGACGACCTTCTTTTGCGCGGCGCGATCTGCGTTCTTGTTCGGCTTCGCGCTTGCCCTTGATGAAAGAGCCGGAGCAGAAGAGGAAGCCACCAAAAACGGAGCCCGCGAGGATTACGGTGTAGGAGCGGAATTCGGCTGGAATGAACGTGTTGGCGATTG
>CAYZJR010000108.1:0-22995 GCA_964478655.1 uncultured Candidatus Obscuribacterales bacterium | reverse complement strand
GGGGCGGAACGGTTAAGGTAGTCGGCAACAAGACATTGGGATTCGGCAACTTCCAAAACAAAACCACAGGAAACACGCTCGTGATTTCACCGGCTCAACAAGATCCTGGTTTTGCAACCGACGTGTCCACAATCAATGCCAATGACTGGGAAAAGCTGTTCTACTCTGATTTCAATTTGAGATCCGGTGCGCCTGCTACCGGAAAGGGTGCAAGCGTAACCTCGTTCCTTCAAGGGCTCAACCAGTAGCAACTAAAGAATGGGTGGGCGGAGCAATCCGTCCACCCTTCCTTTGTAATAAGTTGGACAGACGATGACTTCCAGAAACACGAAACAACTACAGAAACGAACCAGAACTTCCGGCGCAGCGATTGCTGAATTTGCGGTCTGTTTGATGATCGTGTTACTTGCAATGATTCCAGTATGCAATGTGGCAGTTTTCGGTGTCACATATTGTACATTGCAGATTGCAATGCAAGAAGTGGCAGAACAAGTAGCCATGTCCGAATCACGAGCAGAAGCGATAAAGTCGGCAGAAGCAATCTATCTTAGAATGCAGAACCCAATATGGAGTTCACTGCATGTGGTGACAGGCGGCAAGTCGAAGCGCAGCGAAGGCGGAAAAAACATTGTAACTGCACAGGTGATTGCAACCAACCAGACAGACTCATTTTCGATTACGTCACAACTGCCTGAAAAGTTCAGACCGTCATACAAGCGAAACCGAAGCGAAAAGCGATACGCCATGTCGCTCGATACGCCCTGCGAGATTCAGCCGATGTTTAACCTGGCCGGTTTTCCTCTTTTGGGTCAGATTCCGATTGTCGGTGCTGCTGTCACGCTCAAGCTTCACGCAGAAGCGCCAGTCGAATACCTGGAAAGTTTGGATTATTGAGGAACAAAAATGAGCGACACACAGCGAATGGCATTGCGAAGTAGCAAAGGTTCTGCCGGGTCTCTCCTGATCATTGCCGGTGGGCTGCTTGCTTTGATGACTGCGTTGATGATGTTGATCTTCAATGTGCAAATGTTCTTCCTCAATCGTCAGAGAGTTCAAAGCGCATGCGATGCCGCAGCGTTGGCAGCTGCAAGCGAACTTAGTCGCATCGTCATCGAAGACCCTCACTGGGGCTTCGTCTCGCTTGCAGATCAAGCAGCATGCGGCAAGGCAACCGTCGCAGTAGACGGAGAGCCACTTCCTGTGACAAGCATAAATACTGTGATTGCCACCGATCGAATGCAGCACCTGCTCGGAGAAAACGTAGCTTCGCCGGCGCTATCAAATCTAATTTCAGAAGATTCGGCTAAAGCGAAAGGAACGGTTTTGCGACTGCAAACCGCACTGGATGACTCTCTGAAGCCGCTGCAAAAGCGGCAATTCAAGGATTTGAATGGGCAGCCGGTACAACCATACACCGCAGCCCGGACGGTCTTTGAAAGGAACATTCCGGACTTGGCAGCCAAAAAGGCGAGAATAAAAGACTTTCGCATTCAATTGGGATGGCTGCAGGATGGTTCTACCAGCCAGACACCCAACCCGCTTAGAACGAATGACGACGCACATTCTGAAAGTGACCTGTATAGAGCATTTGTAAGTCTGCCGGCCGGCGGGCAAGACTTTTACTTCGCCGGCGCTTCCAAAGATGTGCGACTGGTAAAAGCCGATCGATTCCGCACTAGTGACGGCAAACATTTCAACTCTGCCGTGTTGATTGAAGCAGAAATCGAATACGTCCATCCGAATGAAAAGGGCGAAGTCGAAACAACATACTGCGTTTCGATGCATGCGGCGGCATTGCCATCGGCTGGAAAAAATACAAGCGCATCGGGCAGTCTCGTTGTCTACTTTCCACAAGGAACAATGAAAAACTTCGCCAGCTTGCGCTCCATTCTTGAAGCAAGTGAATTTCAAAGAGTACAAGCGCAATCCTCGCGTGCAGCCAAAGGTGATTTCCCAAGAGATTTGGGTTCGGAGCTAATAGCATCAAATGAAGTGAAGCAACCGACAATAGCAGAATCTATCGGTCGCGGTGTTTTAGATTGGTTGAAAACAAACAATGGTAAAACGAGACTAAGCGCACTGCTGGCCATCTTGGATCGCAAATTCGATGATGTCACCAATGGTGCTCCAGGATCCGTCGCGATTTTCGATTTTGACGAAAACGGAAACGCGATTCTGTCTCACTACAATAACGGCGGCTTCTTCAAGCAAACAGTCTCAGAGAATCAATCATTCGATATCGTATACGGAGCCTGCTACACAGAAAAAGGGTCTACTGGTTTGTCGGTACGAAACAATGTGAATCGTGTAGGACGCGAGTGGGGTGGCAGGCATGGCGGTCAGCCCCTCTATTCGGAGTTGCCGGTTAACTATGACTTTCCGTCAGCCGACGCATCGGAAGACCGAGATGCAGCAAAATGTCGAACCAGCTTTCGCAAAGGCGGTCTGGCGGTGAGCATCGAAATGTTCGCCAGCTAGTCGTTATCTCTTGGTTATAACTATTAGATAGATTATGAAGGTCCCTCCCGACTTTACTATTCGAATCTATGGCAACTGTTCCCTTTGAATCAATAAATCATGGGTTTGATAAAACAAACCAAGCACCGAATCAACTGCAACTGGAGCTTTCTGGCAGCCGCGGCGGCACCTACGCAAACTTGGACGTGTTTAGGAACAAGTCTAATCATGATGCGCAGAATCTTGGTTTGACCAACCTAAAAATTGATGGGCTTGACGATCAAAAACTAGTTCTGTTAGCGCAGGCGCGCCCAAATGAGACCAGTGAACAAGCACAATTCCGCCGTCCGAAAGAACTGTCTGACAAAGCACATCAGCCGACTGAGCGCGAGCTTGTGCAGCAGAAAATCGCAGAATTGCACAAGAAGTATGGCGTCGACTTTAGCACCAATGGAGAATTGGTGAAGGTCAATGATCCGCCGGAAATGGTGAAATGCAGAGAACCAAACTTGCGCGATCTCAAGGCAATTGAAGAAGCTTTGAAGAAGAATCCATCAGCAATCTACGAGCCAGTTGGATCGCCTGGTGTGAAGTTCTACTTCTTAGAGAAGAATGCAGATCCGAAACTTTATGCGTTTTTCAATCAAGCTGAAGGGCGGAATTCGGTTTTCCTTCAACCAAGTTTAGAGAAGATAAAGTACGCAACTAATAAGGAAGCACCTGTAGGGGCGGCAACCTTGGAAACAATCATCGCTCACGAACTTGAACACAACGCAACTGCCGTTGAAGGTCACGCGCACAAGTTTCACCTTCCGGGGTTTCCGAGGGAGTTGGGAGACAACCACGCGATTGAGAATCGTCCGGTTGAAGCTAAGTTAGAGCGAGACTACGGGCAGCTCGGCTGGTCACGAATCAAATTTGGAGAAGTTGATGTCTGGGCGATGCAAGGCAAAGATGGATTGCTGTATGTGCCTGTGCCCACCGATGATGGAGAGCATGGTTGGGCGCCCATCAACAAGCAAGGTCAATTTTTGACTGAGGATGGAAAACCGCTGAAGCCCGGAGACGAGGGCGTTGCCTTTGATGATAATCAGATGCGCAACTTGGCCAAAGTGCGGCCGATTACAAACTACTTTCTAAACCCGGAAGAGATGATGGCAGAAGGCATGGCGTATTACCATAGTGAGGAGAAACGAGCCTACCTGGCCAAACAGAATCCTCAATACTATGAAATTTGCAAGCGCATAGATCAAGAGAGGATAAATAGAAGATATGGAATGAAACCAAACGGAGAGCCGAGCTATCTGCGCGACGCCAATGGTGAGATTGTTCCGCACAACCGTGCCAATCTGGCAAAAATACAGGCTTTTGAGGAAAACGCGAAAAAGCAACATTAAACGTCAAAAGTTGTGTCCAGAAAGTTTTCACTCCGTATATAGTCGCTTTACCAAGCCCGAAATTGAATAATACGCACGGACGTAACGACGCCCCTGAACAGGTCGGATGTTTACTGAGGTGCATAACAATGGGATACGAACTACCAGCAGTACAAGTCTCAGATTCACACGTTCACGTTTCTGAATCCAAAGATACTAAAGCTCAAGCTCTAGACGTTAAAGATCAAGCGATGTCCACCATGCTTGAAGAAGTTCACTCTTCAAGACAAGGTGCAAACTCGAAGACAGCAGATTCAGCGGGGAAAGTTGCCGCGGAGATAGGCAGCAAGGCAGCCGAGTCAGCCGGACAAATCATTTCGTCAGGCGCTTTGAAAGCAGCCGCCGACGCCGCAAAAAACGGCTCCAAGAACGCAGCTGATACAACAGGCGATCTCGGCGCAATCGCTAAGGGTGCGGCTGAAGCAGGTCTGGGTGCAATCACTGAGGTCGTGCAAGGCAAGCATTACTTCAACGATCAGATCAACAAGATCTCGATGAAGGTCACGGACAAAGATCGCAAGGAAGCGAAGGAAAAGCTCGAAGGACAATTGAGCAGCCTCATTCCTGAACAAGACAGAAAACTTTTATCGTCGATGCAGAATGCCATCGTAGATGGTGACGTAAATGCTTTCGCGAAGTCCGTTCAAGCCTTGAAGGATCAACCGGAAAAACTCAAAGCTTTTGTCAAAGAGCTTGAGAAAAACTTGAAGGAAACCGATGCAAACACACATGTTGCAGTGTCCAAAGACGGAAAGGTTCTCCTGTATCAAGGATTCGGTTCAACTGCAGTTGAAGTAGGAACGGATGGATCGATCGGCGTCAGACCAATCAGTGCACGCCTTGATGGTTCTGCAGTTCTCGAGCCAGGTGAAGTGCTCAACAAAGAGCCAGGCGATTGCATGAAAGACATCAGCGAAGAAATGGTCAGAAACATGACGAGGCCGTTCAGAATCGACAACTACATCAAGCCGCTTGAAAAAGACTCTATCTACAAGTGGATGCAGAACGAGCAAAACTTCAAAAACATCGAGGATGGATTCAAAAAGCTAGAAAAATAGCAACTACAAGCCTCTTCCGACAATTGACGCCTGACGCCCCTGTTCATGCCAGGTTGTTACCATAGAGGTGCAGAATAATGGGACAAGAAAACAAATACGAAGTTACCGAAGCTCACAAATCATTGAATGAGCCGTCGCAAGACAAGACAACAGCAAAACTACTGGAAGAAGTCATCACATCTCGAGCAGCCAAGCAGGCTTCAGAAGATGGTGCGAAATCAGATAGCATGAGCGGCACTATCACCAAGGGTGGTGATACAAAAATACGCCCGTCCGACGGACAAGAACAACTGCCCGACGTAATCAAAGACACGGACAGCTCAAAATTCAAAGATAAGCTCGAAGGTAACATCTCCGAAGGCATCAACTCAATTGGTGACAGCGCGCTTAAATTCATAGGGCGCCAAGTTACAGAAGCCGATCGAGCAGAAGCAAAGAAGAAACTCGACGGACAAGTGAGCGAGTTAATTCCGGAGGCCGACCGCAAAGCACTTACTGCAATTCACAGCGCCATCGCAGACGGTGACATCGACGGACTTTCGAAAGCGATTCAAACATTTAAGGGACAACCCGAAAAGTTGAAAGCGTTTATGAAAGAAGTGGAAAAGAATTTGAAAGCTCAAGGCGCCGATGGGCACGTCGCTGTTTCGAAGGACGGCAAAGTTCTCTTTTACTCGAGCTACGGCTCGACGGCTGTTGAGCTGGGCACCGACGGTTCTGTCGGAGTTCGCCCCATCAGCATGCGCGGAGACGGCAGCGCAGTGCTCGAGCCAGGCGAAGTATTAAACAAGGAGCCAAAAGACTGTATGAAGGAAGTGTCTGAGGCAGTCGTAGACGGCATGACTCGCCCGAAACTCGAAAGACTGCCTGAATGGCCCAAGGGTGGTCTCGAACAGCTGCCATGGCCAAACAAGACAGTACCGGCTTGGCCGAAATATCCCGGCACAGGGGAAGACCCTTGGGGCGGCCAAAAGCCCTTCTTCCCAAAACCGTGGTCGGGACGCGAAGAACTAAAACCAAGCATGATCGAGCCGCTTCGTGAAGGCACAGTTCCCAGAATTTTGCCTCAGAGCGAAAAAGACGAGTACAACCGCCGTTTGCAGGAGAGTCAGCTTAAAGGGATAGATAAGTAACAGATTCAGAGACCTGGCAATGTTGGGGCGATGTTAAAAACATCGCCCCAGTTTCGCGCTCCGGGGTTTCCCTATGGTCTGAAGGTGATCAGCGTGGTACGAAGTAAATAGGAAAACGATAATGGACCAATCTGCGTACGCTTTTCGCTATAAGGCAATGCCATTGTGGTTTGCTGTTCTGGCCTCGGCCCTTTTAATAATGCCGGCGGCTGGTATCTTCACTGTGGTTTTCGACTTCGCGTCGGTTATGTGGTTTATCAGTGGCTTTGCGTTGATTGCCGGGTTCATCTGGCGAGGAATGCCACCTTCAACTGAGGTTAGACTTGACTGCGAGGGTCTGCACTTTCCAGTGAGCATGGCGAGAGATCTCGCTCTCAGGTTGAGGCGTCCTTGGAGTGACGTGCGCGCTGTCTGGCTCGAAAACATAAAAATGCCACCCTTAGACCAAGCCGACTTTGCTGATTTTGATGACGACGAAGCTGACTACTTCGAACGCGCCAGACAAAACAAAAAGTTGGTCCTCTATTTTCGGTCGGGTGGTTTCGCGGAGTTTTGTCTCTCGGCAATGACCAAAGAAGATCTCCGCATGTTCTTTTGCGCCATCGAAAAGTGGGGCGAAGAGGTCTTTCTTGCACCAGATATCGACGAGTTGCAAAAGCAATTGAATACAACCGAGCAGAAAGAATCGACGTTCACCCAAATGTGGGAAGACGAACTCTCTGCACATTTTGGAACAACAACATTTGTTCCGCTTGCAAAAAATAAGGAGCTGCGAAACGGAAATCTCGTCATTCGCAAACAGCTTGCCTATGGCGGACTTTCAGCGGTCTACCTCGCCTCAGGACAGTCACCTGAAAGCGAGACCTCAGTCGTAAAAGAGTCTGTCGTGCCGACGCAGACACAGCAGGCGTCTCTCGAAAAAGCAAGAGAGTTGTTCGAACGCGAAGCGCGACTTTTGATGAAGCTGAGTCATCCGAAAATCGCTCGCGTAAAAGATCATTTCGTCGAGTCCGGACGAAACTACCTTGTTCTTCAATACGTTGAAGGGCAGAGCTTGCGCCAATTTGTGAAACTAAACGGTTCTCAACCGGAGCACATAGTTTTGACTTGGGCAAAACAAATTGCCGAGACACTTTCTTATCTGCACAATCAAAATCCACCAATCGTTCATCGCGATTTGACGCCAGAAAATATCGTAATCACAAAAGTTGGAACGCCGGTGATCATCGATTTTGGCGCCGCCACTGAATTTCTGGAAACTGCTACCGGAACACTGATCGGCAAACAATCTTACATCGCTCCGGAGCAATTTCGTGGACATGCCAAACCCTGTAGTGATCTCTATGCGCTCGGAGCAACGATGTATTTCCTTCTCACAGGCAATGACCCTGAAGCTCTATCTGAGTCGCATCCAATAGCTGCTAGCAATCAGGTTTCTGAAGGAACAAATAGAATCGTTTCGATGCTCACAAAGATCGAAGAGCGAGACCGAATTCAATCAGCAGAGACTGCAGCGACTGAACTTGATGCCTTGCTTCAAACGATTCAGGCAGACGCAAGCACGCACGTTCTTACAATCGACACCATCTCGAACAAAGACACGCCAGCATCCACTATCTCGTTGAAAGAGAAGGAGGTGAGCTTCTAGTGGAAGGACGATCGCTTTCCAGAACCAAATTTCAAATTAACAACAGCCCTCGCGTGTTGGTTCAATCAGATGCGGAATTGACCAGTGCTCCCAGCGCCGACTGCGCAGTTCACTACAACGCTAAAAGCATATTGGGACACGCGTTGTCATTGTTGCCCAAGCCAACCTTGTCGGTGGGTTGGGTGCTTATCGTTTTGCTCATTACACCATATGTGGTTGCAAGTGCTACTACAATTCAAAAATCGATTCTGCCGTTTCTTTCAAACAATCTCTTCTATTTCGGCATAGCACCAGGTCTCATATTCATTTCATGCCTCGTTCCAACAATGGCGATACTGGCACGCGCCATCGGAATGTTCAATCCAAATACTATAAAACTAAACCATGAAGGTCTGCGTTTTACTTGGAGCCCAGGTATCGGATCGACTGGTTTGATCAAGTGGGCCGATATCGAGTCCGTCACTTGCGCCAATGTCAAAGGTGTAACCGGCGAGCACAGAGCTATCGTCATTGAAGCTTGCACAAACAATGTCTCGCCTGTCCAGCGATTCTTGATGTACATATTGCGCCCGATCTTTTCGCCATCACAATCAGGCAATCACATAAGGATAAAACTTCGAGATGATCTGCTTTCGGCTCTCGACAGAGAACGTCTCGTCAATGTCATCGAGGCTTACATTGAGCCTGACAAATTGGACTCGACTCTATTTGCCGAGGTCGAAGACCCGCAGGTGATTCCTTACAGATCCGCCAGGTCACTTCGAAAAGCTTTGAAATCTCTACTAAAGAAGGAGAGCCGCGTAACGGTCGTACTTTCAGTTGTGGTGCTGGTTGTGTCAACAGTAGTACTGTTTGTGCATCAACAATCAATGTCATACGTTGGTGGCACCCTTGGTATCGCAGCTCTGATGACATTTTTTTGGGCAAAGTGCTTTACGTGGTATCGCGCTTCTGAAATACTCATTCGAGACAAAGGTCTTCAACTGAGATGCCGTGTGGCAGGAAAGACTTTTCTTCTTCCTATTCTGGAATGGCAGTACTTAGTCACAGCAACACTTGTTGAAGGAAGGCGAGTAAATCAACAGCATCCCAAACAATGGATTGCCATCAAAGGCAGCAAAAACATTCCAATGATGCTTCGAGTTTTGTATCTTGCACTCTCGCGAGAGTGCATTGGCTGGTTTGTCCCATGGGAACTTCGATTTGACTTCGATTGCCTCTCCATGAAAGACCGACGCGATCTAAGGAAGATTCTTTCAGACCATATGGGCCGTACAGCCATCGACTTGCAGTTATCTGATGCATTGTCCCCGATTAATGTCGCAAGCTACACCACTTTATGGTTGCAATGTTTCGAATCGTCCGAACCATCCCGCGCCAGGCAAGAGACACTTACGGAAGGAACAACCTTAGGCAACGACAGGTATGTCATAACTGGAAGTGTCGGCTCGGGCGGGCAAGGCACAGCCTACTTAGCTCGGTCGCTTGACACTGATGAGACCGTCGTCTTGAAGGAGTTTATTCTGCCTGCCCACGGCGACTTGGCGACAAGACAAAAGGCACTGGAGCACGTAAAGCGCGAAGCAGAGTTACTTGGAACTTTGAATCACCCGCAAATTGTTAGCTACATCGATTTCTTCATTGATGATTTGCGCGCATACCTCGTACTCGAGCACATTGATGGAAAGTCTCTCAGACACGTTGTTCAAGAACGAGGCACACTGCCAACTAGTGAGACCATCGGGCTAGCAGCACAAATGTGCACCATACTTGAGTATCTCCACTCGCAAACACCAGCAGTGGTGCACCGCGATTTCACACCGGAAAACCTGATTCTAACGCAAAGCGGAAAAATCAAACTCATTGACTTCAACGTTGCACTTCAGCTAGATTCGACGACTACCAAAACGGTTGTCGGCAAACATTCCTACATCCCCCCTGAACAGTTTCGAGGCAAGGCGACACCGGCAAGCGATATCTACGCTTTAGGCGCGACGATGTACTTCATGTTGTGCGGCAAGGACCCGCAACCAATCACCAGCTCACACCCGAGCACCGAAAAGATAGACATAGGCGAAAACCTCGACCACTTGATAGCAAGGGCGACCGCATTGGATGCAGCCGAAAGACCGGCAACCCCCAAAGAGTTTAAGGAAGCCCTACTGGAAGGTGTGGGTTGAACGAGTTGCCGGGTATAATCCAAGCTGGAGTTGATTTGAGACATCGTATAATCTACTCAAGCCGGATGTAAGTTGTCAGCGGACACAAAATATGTCAAAGAACACAATAATCATTTTGATAGCGCTCACCGTTTTAGTGGTCCTGGGAGTGATTATGTCTAACCAGGCGGCGAAGGTGATGTCTGAATCACAGACTGTTGAACCGCCGGACATGAGCTCCAAGATTAAGCAGGCTAAGTAAGTAGTAATCGATTCAACTTTGCGCCTCTGCAGCAGCGTTTTGAGCCGCAGGCGTCGGGTTTTCAGTCGACGTCTCTAGAATCTCCGATTGCAAAGACACTGGTTCAACCACCACCTTTTGCGACGCGGCCTTATGTCCCCCACTTATTCGAGCCTCGAGCGACGCATGATCGTGAGGCTTCAGATAAAAGCAGAAAATCACGTTTAATGCGCAAGCCACCGGCAGTGCGAAAATGATTCCCAGCATGCCATCGAGTCGTGCACCAATCATGATTGCGATAAAAATAACGACGGGGTGCAACCCGATTACGTTACCGATGTACCGAGGCGCAATTAGATTGTCTTTCAACCACTGCATGAGGTTGAAAACGACGGTGACGAGAATGAGTTCGGCGACTCGAGCTAGTTGCAAGTGATCCAATCCATGTACTGCAACTGTGATGAACGCAGGAATAAAGCCAATCGGCGGACCAATTACAGGAACTATTTCCCAGGCGGCGAGAAACAACGCAGACACTAACGCATACTTAACGCCGAGCGCCATGTAGACCAGGAACATAAACAATCCAAACAATAGCCCAAGCACGATTTGTCCGCGAAAAAATGCCTGCAAACTCAAATCAATATCTTGAACTACACGAGTCATGGTCTCTTGATACTTCGCCGGAAAGAGTCCAATCATCGAAGTTCTCATTCTCACTCCATCCAAAAGAAAATAGAACGAGAGGATGACAATCGACAGCCCATAAAGTAACCAAGTCATCGTCGACATCGCCACATCACTCATGCGGCTGAAAATGATGCTCGGGTCGGGACGCGGAATGCTGGTAAGGAACGTGTTTATGACATCGATGGCTTTTAGTGGAATCTTGTATGCATGAAGCTTCTCTTCCACAAGCGGAACGAGCGTCGCGGTGATGTACTTCGAAAGCTCCGGAATCTGATTGAAAGTTGTGTCGACGAATTGCGTTATCTGATACACAGATGCAGGAACGATGACGATGATACCAATAGTGGTGACAATGGCACCTGTTAAATACACGACGAAAATAGCGCCGGCGCGATTACCTAGCGGTTTTTCCAACCAATCGACGGCATTGATGAACAGATATGACAGTAGAAGCGAGATGCCTAAGATTCGAATGATATCTGCGAAGTACCCGGCAACTTGCAACGCGAGGTACAAGCACGCAAGCACCAGAAATAGAATGACCATGCGTCGTTGAACGCCGGCGAGTCTGTCTTGAGTATCTTTCTTTTCCGGCTGTGAATCAGGATTCATAGACATCTCAAAGATTTACACGTTAAACCTAGTCTAGCCTACTAATTTTCTGCCCGAAAGCCGGTTGTCAATAGAATTATCAGCAGAAACGCGGGCGCAAAATGAGCTTTGGACTCTTGTATACCCTTCAAGACTCCTTATATATTGTTGCGGGCTCGGAGACCCGCTTTGAGGAACAACAAACTAGTAACAGTCACCCTATGTCTTTCCTTGCTGCTGAATGCGGCAGGGATAGTATTCTTCGTGCTTTTCCTTACCACCGCCAGCAAGGTCAAATCTCTCAAGAAAGAGAAGGCGCAGCTTACCGCCGACCTCAACATGCTTAGAAGCGCCCGAACTTACAGTGAAATGGACTATTCTGAGTCCTTGGGCAAGCGAAGCTTCGTCAGCCATTTTGACGGAGAACAAGATGTTTTCGCCATTTCCCCCCCGTTGGTAAGTAGTCCTCAAAAGAGCATGAGTTTGCTCGTATACCTCCATGGTATGGGCTCTACGTACATGGAGCCATTCCTTGTCCCCAAGAACAAGCCCATCGTTCAGGCGCTACAAGAACGCCAACGCGACTCAGTTTTGATTTCCTGCAGCTATAGAAAGAGTGCCTCTTGGGGCAGTGATGCGGGTCTTGCCGACGTAAGCCAGAATATTCGTGAGGTTTGCCAGCAGTATCCGATCTCAAAGATCGTTATGGTTGGAACATCTATGGGTGGTTCGGCAGCGCTTACATACGCAGCAACAGCGCCCGATGATATAAAGCGGATGATTGAAGGTGTCGTAAGTATCGAATCTGCAGGCGATCTCGCCTCTTTGTATGACGAGACCGAACAACCCCTGGTCAAAAGCGGTCTAGCAACAGCCCTCGGCGGAACCCCCAAAGAACGTCCTCAAATCTACTATCAGAGGAGCTTCCTCAACAATCTCAACTCCCTGCCACGCGGCATCAAAGTGGCTGTAATTTCTGCTACGGATGACTCAGTGGTTCCTGCACACTTCCAACAAGATATAGTGGCTGCTTTGAAAGAGCACAACGTTCCTGCCAAACTGATTGAGATGCCAGGAAACCACGACATTCCAGACGCGGCGCTGTACCAACAAGGGCTGGACTTCGTGCTCGAGAAGCAAACCGCCTCCACCACTGCTCCGCAGAGCTAGCCCGACCCAGTATCGACCTCGCAAAGTATCGACCTTCGAGCCTGTTTGCAACCTCCGGGCAATCATCCCGGTTGAAGAAACATAGCGTGCATGATACGTTTCTTTATCGCGGGAGAATTGACGATGTACAACGTTGGAGTCAGGGTTACGGTCGATGTGGTCGCATTTGCGATCGATCAGGGCAACCTGGAAGTTCTTTTGATTAAGCGAAAGTACGACCCATTCAAGTCTCAGTGGGCGCTTCCTGGTGGGTTTCTCGAGGACAAGGACGAAACTCTCGATGATGCGGCTGCCCGCGAGCTGCTCGAAGAAACCAACGTCGGCAACGTTTATCTCGAACAACTCTATTCTTTCGGCAACAAGGGGCGCGACCCTCGCGGTCGCACCGTGACGGTGGCGTACTTGGCACTTTTGAGACCAGAAGATTTGCAGCTTAAGGCAGGCTCTGACGCTAGAGGCGTAGCCTGGTGGCCCGTAAGCGACTTGCCCAAACTCGCATTCGACCACAACGAAATCATCTCTTATGGACGGCAGAGATTGAAATACAAAATTGAGTATTCGCCTGCTGCCTTCAAGTGCTTGCCCGAAAAATTCACTCTGCGTGACCTCCAAGAAGTCTACGAGGCGGTCTTAGGAAAGCAAGTCGACAACCGCAATTTCAGAAAGAAGTTTCTCAACACCGGAGTACTCCAAGAGTTGGACGAAACGACGCAAGAAACTTCGTATCGTCCTGCACGCTTGTACAGTTTTTCCGAAGAGGAGTTCGAGCGGCTGCCCGATCGCCCCGTATTCGCATTCTAGTTTATGTGGAACAGAAAACATCTTCAAAATAGTGCCGTGCGCAGAGCATTTGTTTTTGCGATGATTTCACTTGCGGTATCGCAGGCGGTGCTACCCAATCGTGCCGAAGCTCAAGCGCTCAACTGGAACACCAAGGCAAGAGAACAATCTCAAAACCTAACGTCGCGCGCGCAAAACGCTCTCGTCAAACAACAGACTCTCAAGGGTGCTCTCGATCAGGCGATCTCATTGCTTTTGGAGGCAACTCGCGCTGACGCGAATGATCCGCTGCCATATTGCATTTTAGGAATCACCCTGAACATGAAGGGTCGATACGAAGAAGCTCTCGATGCACTCAATCGTTCCTACAAACTAGATCCAAGACGCGTTGAAACATTGCTCGCCATCGGATTTACGCAGTATATGGCGCACGACTATGACAAAGCCATTTCTGCATGGAACCAGATCTTGACTCTAGATCCCAATGTTCCTCAAGTCTGGGCAAACCTCGGCTACGCATACATGCGAAAGGGCGACTTCGAGCGGGCATTGCAGTTCTTCAAGATGTTGACAAAGAAGGTTCCATCATCACAACTTGCCTATCAAGGAATCGCTTTGACGAATTATTTAGAAGGCGATTTGAAACAAAGCAAAAGCGCGGCGGGTCAGGCTCAATCGATAGCGCCGTACCCACCAGTCGTGTTGTTGCAAGCAAAACTGGCATTTCTAGAAGGCGATCGCACTGAAGGAACGCGCCTCGCGCAAGCATACAACAAGATGACGAAGAAACCATTTTTGCAAAGAGCAATGACCGAACTCGGCTTTTCGAAACAACATGATTTTCGATGGGACCCCTACTTGGAAGACAATTTCGACAATGGCTATTTCCTGATGGCAAGAACGTTGACGCCCAAAGAAGCATCGAAGCAGAAATCCTTGTGCAAGCAAGGAAAACTAGATCAGGTCATGTCAAAAGCAAAAGAAAGACTTTCCGGCGATCAAGACTTCTATGTTATGAGGGAGGTCGGGTTGTTGCAAATGGCTTCAGGTGCCAACGCCGAAGCGGCTGAAACATTCAAAACCGTTTGCACAAACATACCGTCATGCCACATTGACTTGCTTCATGCAGGAAGGTCTTACTTTCTTGCTGGGCAACCAGGCGTGGCCGCTGCGGCAGTGAGACGGTACCAAGAGATGTTTCCGGATCAAAAGCTTTCTGCTGCAATGGCGGATATTGCTAAAGTCTCAGCAGCGCCGCCGCCGCAAACGCAACAAACAATTGAACCTCAGCAAGCTCCTTCCCAGCAAAAGGGTCCAGGATTCTAGACACAGCTTCGTACCGAACTAGGCCACTGCCAAGGAGCGATCGGCGCCGAATTTAGTGGAATTAGAGTTTCCATCATCATCATCAGACCCGATAACATCTTCGATCGGTGCAAGTCCTTGCAGCATACGCTCAACGGTGTAGAGAAACTCCTCCTTCGATGTTACGGACTTTGCAAGGCAGCGAGTCATGCCGAGACACAGTTCCTTTCTCTCATCAGAGCTGAGTTCATGCCCCGTATAGAGAATTAGAGGAACGTTGGAAGAAGCGCCGCGCTTTAACACAGACACTACATCAAATCCATCCATTACCGGCAAGCCCAAATCCAGAACCAGAAGATCGGGTGGATTTTGTTTGGCCAGAAGAACTCCTTCGAGTCCATCACGAGCGCGTTGGCAGCTGACACCGAGACTTTCAATTTGATTTTGGAGAAGCTGACCGACAAGATCATCGTCCTCAACAATGAGCACAGTTTGGTGCCGCTTGATTTGCACTGCTCGTTTAATGGCTTGTGGCAAGCGTTCGTTGAGCAATGGTTTGCTAATCCAATCTACAAGGATGGGATGGTTGAACGAGGCTTGATCTCTGTCGCGACCTGTCAAAACAATAACTGGGATGCTGGTTTCTTCATTTGTCTCTAACTTGTTCAAGAGACTCAGCCCATCGCCATCAGGTAATCCGAGATCGAGAATGATTGAGTCAGGTCTGAAAGTTTGCAGAAGTTCATCAGCTTCCTTCAGACAGCTTGCGCGACGATACTGATATCCATTCGCCTCGATCATTACTTGAAGTACGCGGGCGAGTTCATCATCGTCGTCGACGAGAAGAATTGTAGGTTCATCACCGCTTTGTGCATGGCCAGCATGGCAGACCTGACGCTTTGGTGCCACCGCCTTTTTGGCGGCGGCGCAAGGGAGTTCAAACCAGAATGTAGTTCCTTTGCCAACCGTTGACTCCAAACCGATTGTCCCACCATGTTTTTCAACAATAGCCTTGCTGATTGCCAAGCCAAGTCCGGTTCCACCTTTTGGTCTCGAGTCTGAAGAGTCGAGTTGTTGAAACTTTTGGAACAACTTCGATATTTGATCTTCCGGAATGCCCTCACCCTCGTCACTGACCGAGAAGCGCATGCGACCGGTTTGCGATTGAGTGACGGCGCAGGTTACAGTGCCTCCTTGTGATGAGAACTTGATTGCGTTGGACACCAAGTTCGTGATCACTTGAACGACTCTGTCATGATCGCCCCGCATCACCGGCAGTGACTCCTCGAATTCACTCTTGAGCGACACGCCGGCCTCGACTGCCATCGCCTGAATTCCATCCAACGATACATTGACTACGTCTTCAGCAGTGAGTTCTCTGACATGAAGCTCCAGTTTTCCAGCTTCGATCTTGCGCAGATCGAGAATGTCGTTGATGAGACGAATCAGACGATCGCAGTTAGAACGTGCGATAGATACCATTTCGAGTGCACCTTCAGGAATATCGCCTACGATACCCCCCTCGAGCAAACCGAGAGCGCCTCTGATTGAGGTCACAGGTGTGCGCAGTTCATGCGAAACGGTGGAGTAGAACTCGCTGACTCGCTTCTCGATTTCCTTGCGCTCTGTGATGTCTCTCAATATGCACATGTAGAAACGTTTGTCGCCGCTTCGTCCAACACTGATGGTGATTTCAACGCAGATTGGTCTACCGTCTTTATGTTTCACTTGCGACTCTACTGAGACACTTCCGCTCTCAACTAGGCCAAGTTTGATTTGTGTGATTTGATCTACGAGTTCATCCCGTGCATTTAGATCGGTTGGTATCAATATTCGAGCGCTGTGTCCTATCAACTCTTCGCATGTATAGCCGGACAATTGAGCGAACGCGGGATTGACACTTTGTATTTCGCCGTCTGTGGCTAGAGTGATAATGCCATCCTTGGCAGATTCGATCATCGCTCGAATACCATCGCGAGCTTCTTCGAGTTCGCTGGTTCTTTCGACAACTTTAGCTTCGACGATTTCGTTGGTCTCTTCCAGAGTTCCTTGGCGGAGAGCGCCTTCCCACATCTCGCGTTTGCTTAGTACACACGCGCGAATAAGGAAGATGTCTTCAAAAATGACCCACGCTGCATGCTCTAAGGCTCTGAGCGGGCTCGCCGTAAGCACTCCAAATGTCGACAACGGCCAGAAAATACTACGAAGAAGATGATCGGCCGCAACGATTGCAGAGGCAGTGACCAACACGCGCCAATCTCTATAGAAAGCCAGAAATGCAAGAGAACCGAATACATGAAAGTGTGTCTCGATTCTGCCTCCTGAAAGTTGAATCAATACTCCCGACATAAGCATTTGCGCAACTGCAATGACGTGCCTTGTCTCGGCTTTGCCTGGTCGCATGTATGCAAGAAATACAGGAAGAACAACCAACAATCCGCCAACCAAGGTCGCAATAACGACATGAATGTGCACCGATGCGCTGGCGCCATTCCATGTAAGCGGCGTCGAATACACAGCAGTTGCCATAGCGGCGAACCACTCGAAGACAAGCAGTCCTGCAAACATGCGATCTGTACCTTTGTACAAATCGTTGCACCGCTCGTCAAAAATTTGCTTAACGCGCAGGAGATTATTCGGTTTACTCTCACTTGCGTTTGTGGTCAGACAGCTCATACGCATCTCCCTTCAGCCCACATCCAAAAACAGGGGTTGACTGCATCAAATGGCACGCCCGCACAGGTCGATTTATCATCGATACGATCTTCGCCCGCCCCTCGTTGTCACCAACGTGTCCTCTGGCAAAAGTGATTCCACCATTGAACACAAGATTTCCATCAGGGTCATAGAGAATCGTTTGACCTGATGTACACGCTCCGAACTTGTCGGCTATTACACCGTCTTTGTCTTCGACTACCTTCACGTTTGGTATTCGCAGCAAAGACTTCAAAATCTCTCCTTGACCAAAGTTCGCCCCGGCACCGGGTGGAACAACCACTACGCCATAGGCAACTACATCATTGCTAGTCATCATGATCTTGGACAGTTCCTCAATACTTGCTCTTGTGCAAGGACACTTCGGATGAGCAAAGAAAACGAGCGTGTTTTTGCCGATGACTGGCTTGATATCCGTGTTGGACAAGGAAATTTTCGCCGGAGCTTGTGCCAATGCTCCCGAATGAAAATCGTAACTGATAACACACAAACAAATCGTCCCGAGCGCCACTGCCCACAGTGCTATCAATAATCTGTTCCAGAAATCGACTCTTAGCTCCAGAGCTTTGACTTCTGATGTTCCCTTTACCTTATCCAGCATTTTCCACCTGATTCCGATTTATGATTTTTACTTTGCTAAGGCGCCTGCTGGAGTGTCGATAATGCTCATCAGCTGCTTTGGAAGTGTCATCGGATCAAACGGCTTGCTGATCACTCCCAATGCACCCATCTTCGAGTAAGTTTCAACTTCCTGGCGCTGCACCTTCGCAGTCATGAAGATCACCGGTATGGCTTTGAGATCGTTGTCCGTTTTCAAAACCTCAAGGGTCGATGGTCCGTCCATACCGGGCATCATCACGTCCAATAGAACGACATCGGGCAGTTCTTTCTTCGCCACCTCTATGGCTTCGAATCCGGATTTTGCTAGAAACACTTGTAGTTTGCCGACTGCTTTCAGGCTCAGTTCTCCAATGCGACGAATGTCTGCTTCATCGTCCACCAACAGCACCTTAGAAATTTTCATTAGCGTCCTCTCTGTTACTACGCACAAGCTCCCCACTACTATTCTGTGGTGCAGAGCCTGTTGTCGACATCGACATTAATGATTAGAGGTCGTAGGGATCTTTCGATCACACTTTGGCGCTAGGTGAATCACGATTGCGAGTGATTCGCGCCTCAAAAGTCACAGCCGGCGGCGCTTAAAAAGAAGTAAGCAGCCCTAAATCGCAAGTTGGGTTACGCTTTCCTTGGAATCCTCGTCGTCCCACGCAGCGCCCAGCTCTTTGAGTTGAGTACTCGTCTGCATCTAGTCGCTGCAATACAACGGAAGACTATGACCACGAAATCACAAAAGCCATCGCACCTTCCCTCCAATGAGGTCAAAGACCTCGACGCCGACATACTGGCTCAGGTGAAAGATCGTCACGGAAGGCTCATCACCCTTGGTAAACCGAAAGTGAAGTCCATCACGGATGCTCTCGGCTTTACAGCCCGCTTTGACTCGCCGCACATTAAGTCTGCCTACGTCGATATCTTTGAAGACGAGGGTCGGATTACTTTTGAAATCACAAGAAACACCAAGCCTGCAGACATCGGACTCAGGTATATGAGGGAACGATGGGAGGCAATCGAACAGTCCGGGGCCGTGGAGCGAGAGCGCAAAGCAAAGGCGGAAAGTCTTTTGACACGCTTTACGAGTTACAACCTTCCGAGGGAAACCATCACTCAACTATTCGATTGCCTAGACTTGAAGCAAATCGCATTTGAGGATGGTCGTGCCGCCTTTGTACGCGTCAATTTCAAGGACGAAACTGCATTCCTTGTAGTTGACGATTCTTCAGGCGACGACATTCAGAATTCGGAACCATCCACGACCACCTCCGATTGTTCCGCTCAAACAAAAACAAAATCTCAAGAGCCTCAACCACATCAAAGCCAACCGCAACCAGCAGCCAAGGAGCCGAACGTGAACGAACAAAGTGCCACTCTCACAAGACGCAACGGTGAAGACACTGACTCGCTCAAATATGCCACCTACTCCAGAAGCGAAGTCGATCGCCTCCTGAAATCACAAACCGAAAACATCTCAAACACGCTGGGCAACAGGATAAGCGGACATCAAAAGAATTTGCAAGACGCAATCGCGAACCAAGAGAAAGCATTGGCTAAGGTTGTAGATACGCTTGCTGTGCAGATCGAGGAAGCAAAAACTAAATTGGAGGCTTCATCAAAGGGCGTTCAAGACAGCACCAAAACAAGCATGGATACTTTCAGATCTGATCTCTTGAAGGAACTGGAAAGCTTTAAACAACACCTCAATAAGTCGATTCTTCCAAACATCAAAACGATTGACGACAAGCTCAATGGATTCGAAGAGGCGATTCGCGAGGCGAAGAAACCGACCGCTCCTGACACTAAGCTGCTTGCAATCTCAATTGCCATTGGCATCATGACGCTTCTAAACGCGACGATGCTGTACATGGTCAACGACCGACTGACTAAAATCGAAAGTCAGAGAATGACCAGACCGCAATAGCAGACTTAGACTTGCTGCTACGGACGTGCTGCGGGCTTGCTGCCTACGAAATCTTCTTCCAATTGCTGCGGTAGTGCATCTTCTTCCACTTACCGCCTTCATTTAGGAAAATTTCGGTTGAGTGAGATTCCATCTTGGACGGCTTCTTGCCGCCATAGACTTTTCTTGCAACGAATGTGACGACAGCGACGTTGCCAGTGACTTTGGCATATGGATTGTCAATTGTGAGCGACTCTAAACCAAGCGCCTTGTTGGTTTCGAACTTGCGTTTCAGATCGGCTAAAACCGCTTCTTTGCCTTGAATAAGTTTCTTCGTCCCTTCATCAAAGGTAGTCACGCCATCATCCATGTGTGCGGACATGGTTTCGAAGTCACCCTTGTGCACAGCATCAAAAAGCATCCTTAACGTCTCAATTACCTTTTCTGATTCGGTGCAGGCTGCGTGCGGGTTTACACAGGACACTCTGCATTGTTTGGTGGTGTGATGCTCGGTGACCTTTTGAGTTCCATCAGCGCCTGTGTGATGCTCGACTTTATGCTCGGTGGAAGTCGTGGTGGTAGTTGTATGTTCGGCAGGAGTTGTAGTGTGTTCGGACTTTGCAGTAGTTGCGTGGTGCTCGGTCGTGGCGCTACTTGCGTGGTGCTCAGACTTTGCCTGTTCCGCATGGGCAGGAATCGACATCGTAACCACATACAAGGCTGCCGTTAAGGCAGTGGCTGCAGAACTTGTTTTGAAAACTCTATTCATCCTTCCTACTCCGCCTGTCTGAGTGCGTTCTCGACGTCGCGAATGGCGCGATCGTTGTCTCGAAGATAACTATTCACAATATCCAGCTGCCGCTGCAGCGCATCGATCTTTCCGCCAATGTCATTGGCCGCCTGCTTCAAGTGCGCTCGTTGGTCAAGCAACGCGTCTCGCGACCGATTCAAATTGTTGGCGATTGAGGCGTTGTAAGCCATCGCAGCCAAAGAAAACCCTAAAAGACAAGACAACACGCAAAGCAAAAGAACTGTAGGGACAAGCTTGGTTCGCAAGCCTATGCCGGCTGTACTTCTCACGTGCCACCTCCAAACCGCGTACTGGTGCCAGAAATATAGTACTTTACTTCGTGCTCATTTAAAACAGTTTGTGAACAGACAAACGTACATCACCGAGCCGAACATTAAATCGTCAATTTCACATTTAATGTGGCGAGACGTCATAGTTTTTCCTACAAACAGCCATTTCTTTTCAAGAGACGTCCACACCTCTGAACCCCACAGCGTTTGGGCTCATACAGGTTCGAGCGCCTGAAACCCAATTCACTTGAAAATAATATATACATGTGGTATAACGTAAATCAAACAATTACTCCACTGGCAGGGCAAACGTAAGTTCACCGAACACCGTAAAAAAAGAGGTCAAAATCCCATGTCCGCGGTTCTTACTCAATCAAAATCAGACGCACTTCAAGCATTCTGGGACTCTCCAAAAGCAAAAGTGCTTTTCGACCGAGCTATTCAGTTAGCGATGGACGAAGACCTTGGTCTGGAAAACCCCCAAGACATCACAACTAAAGCAACCGTAAGTTCTGACGTTATTGCAAAAGGCGGTCTCTTCTGCAAACAATCCGCAGTTGTTGCGGGCTTGGGCGCGTTTCAAAGAGTTCTTCAAAAATACGACAGCAATATAAAGGTAGTTCCAACCGTTGAAGATGGGTACGTCAGTCACGGGCGCGTCGAGCAGATTGCAACCATCGAAGGACCAGCCGGCGCCCTTCTCACAGGCGAACGTGTCGCACTCAACCTTATACAAAGGATGAGCGGCATCGCGACCTTGGCTCGCAGATTCTCCGAAATCGCTGAAGGCACGGGCATCAAACTCCTAGATACACGCAAAACAACACCTGGTCTGCGCATCTTCGAAAAATATGCAGTGCTTGTTGGCGGCGGCACCAATCATCGCTTCGGATTAGACGAAGCCGTGCTGATCAAAGACAATCACATCCGCGTTGCCGGCGGCATCACCAAAGCCATTCTCGCCGCAAAGAAAAACGCACCCAATGTCGTTATCGAAGTTGAAACCACGACACTAGAAGAAGTCGCGGAAGCTCTTCAACACGAAGTGACGACAATCATGCTCGACAACATGTCACCAAAGATGGTCGCCGAAGCAGTGGCGCTCATCAATGGAAAGACACAAGTCGAAGTGTCGGGCGGTGTCAATCAGTCCAATCTACATGCGTACTTAATACCTGGAGTGACCGCCATCTCGATTGGCGCACTCACTCATTCGGCGTCCAACATCGACATGAGTGTCGAGATTGAAACTTTTGTCGAGCAGTAATCAAAAGGCGGAAATAGCCATGACTAGCACATTAGATCAAAAACCAAAGCGCAGAGACATTCCCTACTTCGTAGAGGATATCGACAGCAATTTGACGACTGAGCAGCTCATCAAAGAAATCAACGAGTTGCGCGTCAAGAGAAACGCTGTGATTCTCGCGCACAACTATCAAATTCCAGAAATTCAAGACATCGCTGATTTCACAGGCGACTCATTGGGTCTGTCGCAACAAGCAGCGAAGACAGAGGCAGGAACGATTGTATTTTGCGGCGTGCACTTTATGGCAGAAACCGCTGCAATTCTCTGCCCTGACAAGAGAGTTTTGATTCCGGATCTCGAAGCGGGTTGTTCGCTCGCCTCGTCAATCGATCTCAATCAACTTCTTGAATGGAAAAAGGAACACCCGAAGGCCGTTGTCGTTTCCTACGTCAACACTACCGCCGAAATCAAGGCAGAATCAGATTTCTGCTGCACATCCGGCAATGCACTGAAAGTTGTTCAATCGATTCCGGAAGAGAAAGAAATTCTCTTTCTCCCAGATGTCTTCTTGGGCTCATGGGTTCAAAAAGTTACCGGACGAAAGAACATGCACATCTGGATGGGCGAGTGCCACGTGCACGCTGCAGTTCACCCAAACAAAGTTGACGAGAAGATGAAAGAGCACCCCGATGCCGAACTTCTCATTCATCCTGAGTGTGGTTGCTTGACTCCGTATCTCGACAAAGTTGTGAGAGAAAACGGCAGTTCAAA
>CAYZJR010000107.1:21947-23386 GCA_964478655.1 uncultured Candidatus Obscuribacterales bacterium | reverse complement strand
GACTGCTAACCCTCAACCTTGCGAATAATCCCAGCTGATCCGTCGACCTCCACCATTGTTCCATCTTCCCAGATAGTGGTGGCGCCCGCGACACCAGCGACGCATGGCAATCCGTACTCTCTTGCGACGAGTGCCCCGTGTTGGAGCATTCCGCCGATTTCGAGAATCACAGCAGCCGCGTTCACAAACAGCGGCGTCCAGCCAGGGTCTGTGGCACGAGCGACAAGAATCTCGCCACGCTCCAAGGGCTTCTCATCGGGCGTATGTAAGACTTTGATTTTGCCTCGGGCGACGCCGGCTGAGATTGCTGTTCCTGCAACTTCACCTGGTTTCACCGGTGGTGCTGGGGGACGCAAGATCTTTCCGCGAGAATCGAAAATCGTCGGGAGTTGAGAAACCGCGCGGAGTTTGTCGGGATAGATTCGATTTTCTTTCGCGGCTGCTCTAACATCCATGGTTTTGTCAGTTAACGCACGATCCAAATCATCGATCGTGAGATCAAACACTTGCTCTTCATCGTCGATTCGACCGGCTGCGAGCAGGTCTCGTCCATGTTTGAGTACACGTTGTCGTACTGTATCGACTCCGAGAATCAGTAAGAACTTGTGCATTTCGCGATAGCCGCTCAAGTTTTCGAACACGCGATACCATGCATTGAAGCGCTGCAACGTGAGCCAGCCTTTGCTGTGTAAGCGTTCACACAGCCTTTCGAAAGCTGCGTGCCGTTCCTGTTGATTTTTGTCAAATCGTGCTTGCGGGTTATCGTCTGGTGTTGAAGAGTCGCGCAGAGTCAGCACTTGATCGAGAAGGAACGAATAATCATCTCTATATCGTGTTGATTTCATATCCAGTTCAAGGGCACCACGGTGACCATAGTTTCTGATGAAGTCATCCCATGCATCCAAGAACTGTTGTGGCAGTTTGCGATCCTTAAGGAGCTTCTCTACGTCCGCCGACTTAACATCGCTGGGTAGCAGCTGCGAAAGGTGATACAACGCCAAGCCCATTTCGACTGTAGGGTTGTTCGGCAGCGACCGTTCAAGTTTTTCGAATTCGGCTGCAGCACCTTCTTCCTCGTGCGCTGCACCTTTCATCTTTTCTAGAGCGACTCTAGAGGCAATGAATAGCGGCAATGTGTGTCCAAAGATGAACTTTGCCGTACGATCTGCGACCTGGTTTGCGTATTCCTTGAAGGACAGCGAGGGTTGTGCGGTGAGTTCTTCAATCGACTGGAGATGTTTCTTGATGTCCTGTTGGACTTGGCGGTGGGCGTGTTCTGGCAGTAGTCGCGCTTCCAGAACATGCAATCCTGCTGGGGGCAACGCTGTAAGGAGATGCCAGTTGAACTTTTTGATGTCTGAATGGGAGCGATATTCTTCCTCATCCACGGACTCAATCGTTTTGGCTGCGAGGTTGTCCATATTCCTCAAAAGGTGCAG
>CAYZJR010000107.1:17065-21847 GCA_964478655.1 uncultured Candidatus Obscuribacterales bacterium | reverse complement strand
TGCACCATGCGGGCTAATTCAGCCACTTGTTCGTCTGTGAGTGATGGAACATCAGTGCGGGGATCTTTGCGTTCTTCTGTTCCGCCGTTAGGCAGAAGCCAAATTGAAGTATCTTTGGTTCCAATTTGTTTTTGAACGATCTCACCAGTGACCTTATTCACGACGAACGTATCCGGCGTGGCAAGCCCGGCTACAACGGTTTCGCCGAGTCCCCAATTTGAGTTGAAAACTGCCTCGTCATAATTGTTCGTCACCGGATTTAGTGAAAAACCGACTCCTGCGATTTCGGATGCAACTTGCATTTGAACGACGACTGCAATGCTCGGTTTGTGCACATTGAAGCCGTGTTGGCTCTTGTACACTGCCACGCGCACATCCAAGCACGAGGCAAATGCTCTGCGCACTGCATCTTCGAGCTTTGCGATTGTGACACCGAGGATGGTTTCATACCCACCGGCAAAGGAAGAACCTGCAAGGTCTTCTTCCGGTGACGATGAGCGAACTGCAAATAGAACTTTGTCATTTCCGGCGGCGCACTTTTTCGCGGCTTCTTCGACCAGTTTTTTCTGTTCCGCATCAAAAGTGAGTTTCGATGTCTCCGCCTTGAGGTCATCACAGGCTTTCTGCAATGCTGCCCCTGTTCCCTCTGTCACATTTGAGAACTTGTCCCATGAGGGAGTCTTTTTCAATTCATCAAACCAACTCTCGAAGAATGCTACGGGGAGGACAAATCCCGGAGGTACAGGCAATTTCGCATCAGCCATGCGCATCAATGAGTGCGCCTTGCCTCCGACCTCGCTCAAAGGTGCGGTGGTGCCAGGAAATTGATATAGATTCGCTGTTTTTAGCATGTCCTTTCTCCGCGAAAACGTGCCGATAGGATATCTTCTTGGCAGAAGAGCGGCATGAATTCTAAGGTTGGGCCGACCTCTTGGCGATCTCAACAGGGTGCGTATATATTGGAAACAGGTGCCAGGGAGATGACTGTGCTGGCTCTACTTCTGCCGATATGTGTCTTTATGCTGGAGTCTCGCGTTCCGCGGGTTCAGGTGCTGCTCGTGTCGATGTTTCTGTTTGGTTCGGCCTTTGTTGAGTATGGACCGCACACTGCCACGTACTACGCCGGCTGCGGCACCATAACGACGCTTTTAATTTTCACGCTGGGCGCGATAATGCTTGTCGATTTGCTAAGCCGAAAACCTTAAATCAGAACCGTCTGAGCTTCCATCGGCTCCAGATAGTTGGGGTCGCTGTAGACCCAAAGGTCGCCTGGGCGCCAGTATAGCGGCTGTCTCAGCAAATACTTGTAAACAAGAAGCTGCCGAATAATGCGCCGAGCTGACGGATTTTGCTCACCGCGCTTATCATTAGCAAGCCGAGTTCGTAGCTGAATGGCCTCACGTTTCGACCAGCAGTAGGCAGGTCCTGGGTTATTCCCCCGCGAGCGGCAGAGGATTGCAATCTTCCCAGAGGGCTGGGGCCAACCTAAAACGTAATACGGTTCATCTGACATACTCCTTTATGATAATGCACAGACGAAATAAGTCCAGTGAAGGTTCGCCAATAATGAGAGCATTTGGCAACATTTTGATCTTTCATCCTGCCGCTATCGGTGATGCCATGCTGGCCACGCCCGTTGCCACCACTCTCAAGCTTAACTTTCCTGCAGCTCGAATTACTTACTGGAGCCATGCAAGTTTGCGTCCTCTGCTGCTCGGATTGTGCCCCAGCGTGGACGAATACGTCGACTACGTAAAGGATTTGTCCTATCTGGAGCAGCTTCGGATTTTCAAGAGAATTCGACCTGATCTGTTTGTCGATCTTTCGAATTCAGGTCGGGGACTTTTTCTTTCTGCGTTCACAAAAGGTAAAGTTGCGAGGTACGAAAAGCAGCGTGGGGGCGGCGATCTCATGCATGCGGTGGACAATTTTCTTGCTGCGATAAAACCGTATTGCAATGAAATGCCGCCGCTTGTGTTTCCGACTATATATCCGGAAGCGATAGTTCAGGAAATCGTTGACCCATTGCTGGCGGAGGCAAATTTGCAGGCACTACCCATGGTGGGTATTGTTCCTGGGGTTGGTAAATTTCGGCCGCACCGAGGTTGGATTCCGGATGGGTGGAAGTATTTACTGGAGCACATTTTGGCATGGGGAACTCACTTGCCTGTATTGATTGGCGGCGAAGAAGATATGCATTTGTGTGAAGAACTCAACGTATCGACAGGCAGAAAATGTCTGGATGTATGTGGAAGATTGCCTCTCGATCACACTGCTGCGGTGCTGAAAGCATGTCGAATAGTGGTCTCGGGCGATACGGGACCGGCTCATTTGGCTGTTTCTGTGGGAACGCCTGTGATTGGTTTGTATGGGCCGACATATCCGGAGAGGAGTGGACCATATGGCTATGACGATATGGTTATCGATCAGAGCGATTCGTGCCGGTGTCACGGTGCGAAGTTCTGCCAGATGAAACCGCCCACGTCGCCGGGCGAATGCATGAGCCGCATAATGCTTCCTGAAATAATTGAAAAGTTGAAAGTACACTTGCTTGGCGAAAAGCAAGACATACTTGCGCCGTAGTATCGAATATGGTGCGCTCTAGACTGCGCCTTGAAGAGCTTCGCCGACTTTGTTACGTTGAGCATGACCGCTGCCATCTCTGAAGAAGCGGGTGCAGTATAGGTTCCAGTTTCTGGTAAGGTCTTCGATTGCCATTTGTTGCACAACTGTGGACGGCAGTTCAAGAGCCATCGCGCGGAACGATCCATCACGGTTGTATGTTGTGTGCACCGAACCTGCTGGGCGGCTTTCGTAAGCAACGACGGTTGCCCAGTTGTTCATCGAGAGAGCTTGAAGCTTGACTGCAAAGGAGGCTTCGTCTGCCGATACTGCGACCATTACGCGGCAATATTCAGCGAGTTTCTTAACTGATACGCTGCCTTCGATCTGCATTGGTTCGCCTGTCGGGCGGCTGGGAGGAGCAAACGATTGAACATCGCGCAGTGGTTGTTGCGGATGCGCGGGGTTGCGTTCGGAGACGACGATGGTGGCGTCTTCATTCACAACTGCGCTGAGTTTATTGAGAAACTTGAATTCAGCCACTTCTCTGTCTGTCGGGAGAATGAGGATTTGACCCTTTTCTAAGCGAGCCAATGGTTTGCCGTATTGATCTGTGTCTAGGCTGAGTCTGTTGATATGAGCAACCAGCTTCCACATTCTGATGTCGTTCATCAATGGATCGCGAAGAGCGACTGATTGAAGAGTTTCGCCCAATCTGACTTGATAGCAGCGGCGTTCGGTGATTTGATCGTCGCCGTCTTCTTGGGGTTCTTGAATGCTGATTGATTGTCTGTTGCCGGCGTGACGTACTCTGTAGATAACCAATGCCATCGGGCTGCTGTCACTGTTTTGGACGCTGATAGGATCTCTTGTTTGACGGCTGATTGAGTTTTCGCGAGATTGACGCGAAGGAGTCGGAGTTCTCAAATCGCCGTTTGCAGATACCCAAACCGGTGTGTTGATGTTGGGTTGGGAAATCGCTGGATATCTCGATGGTGTGCCGGATTTCTTGCTGGTGAAGTAGTGCTTCTGGTAGGTTTCGAGTTCGTCCGGTGCCGGCAACCAAATAACTTGTCCAGCCATGACGGTAGGAACGCGCATTCCATTTTCAACTCGGAAGATGATTTCGGAACGGTTGATGGTTACGATGAGACCGACGAAGCGAATGTCTCCGAGAAGATCGATTGCGATGGAATCCAGCGTTTCGCCAAGTTGAACTGTATAGCGAGTGCGATGTTGAATCTTCGCTTTCTCTTGTGCATTTTTGCTGGTTGGTTCTGCTTCGTCTTTTTCATCGCCGTTGCAATCTGCGAGGCGAATGATGTCGGCGAGGCGAAGAGCAACCTTGAGACCTGGGAAGTAGTAAACTTCTTCGTCATTTCTGACATGCAGGTCGCCATCGATATGCTTGATTTGTTCTAGAAGCAAGCGTGCTTCGTTCTTGATACCGGATTCGGTTACGGCGGCGCTGATCAAGTTGACTAGATGAGTATTGACTTGACCATTTTCATTGATTGGGCGAACGCCTTCAATCTTGGCATTTGGTGTGCGATCGGTGCTGTTCGATGTTGCGTTCTCTTTGCTGCCCTTGCCGGTTTCGTTTAGACCGTTGTTGGTGCTGTTGCCGTGGCTGCGAGCATCAGATACGGTGGCTTCGGATTTGTCGATGCGTTGTCCGACTACTTGGTTGCCCTCGGCGCGACCGGATGCTGTTGGCTGGTTTTGTCCATCGAGCACGCGATTGGTTTGCGGTGCATCGACACGACTGCCGATTTGTACTTCAGCTTTGGTGGCGATTTGTGCGTCAGCTTTGGAACCGATTTGTACTTCAGCTTTGGTGCCGATTTGTACTTCAGCTTTGGTGCCGATTAGATTGTCGACTTTGTGACCAACGTGAGCGTCGACCTTGTGACCAACTTGTGCATCGATTTTGTTGCCGACGATTTCGTTTCTATTGCCGATTGGTGCTTCGGCTTTGCTGCCGACTTGTGCTTCGGCTTTGCTGCTGATTTGTGCTTCAGCTTTGCTGCTGATTTGTGCATCGACTTTGGTTCCGGCTGGCGCATCGATTTTGTTGCCGACTTGTGCATCGACTTTGGTTCCGACTTGTGCATCGACTTTGCTGCCGACTTGAACATCGTTCTTGCCACTTGTTTGCGCGTCGGCCTTGTGTCCGATTTGCGCTTCGACTTTGGTTCCGATTTGCGCTTCGACTTTGGT
>CAYZJR010000107.1:0-16965 GCA_964478655.1 uncultured Candidatus Obscuribacterales bacterium | reverse complement strand
TCGACTTTGGTTCCGACTTGCGCTTCTACTTTGGTTCCGAGAGGTGCTTCAGCTTTTGAGCCGATTTGAGTATCGCGGATTGCCGGTTGATCGTTTCGGTTGGTGTTGGGTTGACCTTCAGTGCGTGTTGCGCCGACGGACGCTTCGTTGCGAATTCCTGCGATGGATGATTCGTTACGAGTTCCGGCGGTGGTTTCTATGCGACCGGTTTCAATCTTGGCTGCGCCGTGTTGAGCATCAGCGCCCTTTGTTCCTGTGAGTTCGTTGCGGACACCGACTTCGTTGCGGGTTCCTGCTACGGATGCTTCGTTGCGACCACCGACTTCGTTGCGGGTTCCTGCTACGGATGCTTCGTTGCGACCACCAACCTGCGCTGCGGCGTCAGTCTTCGCAACGCCAGCTTCGCGCACCGTTCCGCTCGTCGGTTCTGCAATGCGTCCAGCTGTACCTGCAATGTCGCCAGACTTGCCAGCGATCGACGGCTCTACGCGTCCGGTATTACCAGCGCTTTCACCGAGTTTAGTTCCGATGGTGGGCTCAGCAACGCGTCCGACTATGGCTCCAGCTCCGGTTTCGCCGGACTTGGAGGTCGGTGTTGCGACGTTGGATTCGGAACCACGCGTGGTGCCTGTGCTTCCAGTTGCTTCTGGCTTCGTGGTTTCAGAACCTCTGTGTGCTGCTGCGGTTCCTAAATCTGTTGTGCGGTTGGTCGGTTGTCCGTTTGCGTCGCTGGATCTCGGTGCGTTGGCGTCTGTTTTAGTTGTGCCGTTCGGTGCAATGGCTTCGGTCAATGGTTTGACTGCTGGCGTTCCGTCGCCAGATTTTCCAGTTCCCACTTCCGCCGGCTTTCCAACTACTGGAACATTTCCGCCTTCGCCAGGTTTACCGCTAATCGCTTCGGGCTTGCCGACAGGAGCGACTGAACCAACCGTTCCTTCGCCTTTGGGAGCATTGGGACCTGCGGTCGGTACATCGACTCTCACTTGTCCGTTTGAATCAACTTTAGGAGGATTCGCGATGTTTTCGAGTGCTGTGCGAGTATTGCTGATGCCTTGTTCGCCAAGTTTTGTAGCTGCGGTGCCGCCATCAGGTCTGGTGGCGGGAGTTTCAATACCGCGAGTCGGGGTTTCTGATGGTTTTGCTGGGACAGCTTGCGAGCCAGGGGCATCTTTCTTGTCGCAGTTTTGTGCTTCAACTTGCTTGGTTTCTGCTTGTTTAACAGGTGCTGTGAGAGTGCCATTTCTGAGACCTGCCAACAAATCGGCACCACCACCAGCGGGTTTTCCTTCTGCTACTGGCCGCGCATCAACCAATGGCTTGGCTTCAATATGCGACGCTCCAGGCGAAACGGGCGCAACGGAACCAATGGGCGCTACCGGAGCAATGGGCGATTTCTCAGATGAACGACTATTCGTGTCTGTCGAATTTTGTTTGAGTGGTGCCTCAGCCATCTGACCGCCGGCCAGAATTCCTGCCGATGTCGAGCGGGTTGTAGCTTCCATCAGAATGGCTGCTGGTGTCCGGTTCGACGAATCTCCGTTTCCGCCGGTCGCGCTCGGTACTGCCCGCGGTGTGTCTGGCTTGGCTTCAATCAAACTGGGCGTACCACCCTTTGGTGTCTCCGATGCGCCTGGAGTACCAAATGCAGGAGCATTGAGCGGTCTGGTTGGGTTTGGGATGGTGCCTGATTCTTGAGGTCTGGTCGCGGTTCCTGAAGATAGATCCGATGTGGTTTTGAGTGAAGCAGTCGGAACTGTCGGATTTGTTTCAGCTGCCTTTGCTTGAACGACCGGAGTTCCGCCATCCGGATTCGATCTCGCAGGCGCTGCCGCAATTTCAACCTTCGGTGTTTCTACGACGGCAGAGCGGACATCTTGCTTGAGCGGTTGTCCGTTGGCTTCTGTTCTGATGCAGTCAACGCCCGAGCTGGAGATTTTGGATTCGTCAGCTCTTTTTGTACCGCCGCCGATAATTTGCATCATGGCTGCAGCACCGGCTTGCTCATTCGTGTTAATGTGTTTCCCGAGCGCGGTACCTACGGTGGAATCAGGCGCTGATTCGCCGTGGATGGCTGGTTTTCCGACACCAGATTGTGGACCTGGAGCAACTGTCTTTTCAGTAGGTGTGGCGACGTAATCTTTTGTCGGGGATTCTGCGGTTCTGGCGGTGGTGCCTTCGACAGTCCTTGTCTGTGGCTGTGGTTGCGGCTGAGGTTGCGCGATTAAGGTTACTTCCGGTGATTTGGCTGGCTGTCCCGATGGTGACGGAATTTCAGTCGGCTTGAAGGGAATCATTAAGTGGATGCCTTCGATAGGCTTCCCTTGAAGTAACGGTGCCGTGCCGTTGCTGGAATCGGTAGTGATTGCTGGCGTGGCCTTTGGTTGAGAAACAGTTGGTTCTGCAGGTTTTGCTTGTTGAACCAAACCGGAAGTCACTACTTCCGATTGTTTGGCTGGCATGGCCACAACGACTGGAACTGAATTTTGAACTTCATTCGGCTTTGGCTGACCTTCAACAACCCTGGGCTGACCTTCAACCGTTCTCGGCTGGCCGTCTATATTTCTTGGCTGTCCAACAGTTTCGGCACCTGTGCTTGATGCAGAGGCGAGTTTGCTGCCTTCGCCTCCGGGCGTTCCGTTTGGTGCTCCATTTTTGGTATTGCCGCTGGTGCTCTCGGGCTGACCGGAGTTGCCGTTGGCGTTGCACGAGCTACCTTTGCACTCTAGAAGGTTATCTTGATTGGTCTGTTTTACTGGTGGCACTCCAGGCTTCGCAACTTCTGCCGGCTTATCGGGAGATTGAACCTGTGCCGGCTGTTCCTTCATTGCAGAACTCAAAAAGCTAGACACTACTACATCGGCCGTTTCGGCTGTGCTTCTGCCCATCTCAGATACTTTCGATGTGACTTTAGGAGCTGCGCTGGGGGCTTGTTCTTTTGTATCTTCTGCTGGAGCTGAAGGCGGGCTGTAGACAGCAAAACGGAGAGCCGTTGCTGCATCATGCTCGTCCTTGTCATTCTTCTCGTCTTCCGAGGTTGTGAATACTTCAGGCTTCCGATTGTAGGCATCGGCGAGCAGCGAAGAGTCACGATTACTCGAAGACTGCGAAGATTCGTTAGTAAGAGGTTGATCCATTGATACCGTCTCTTGGGGAGAGGAAGGGTCGTACCGCTTATGATTTTGGGATGGCTCTGGGGGAGTGGGTTTAGTAAAAAACCGATTTTTTTTCAGAGACAACCAACCAGCCGTGTGCGTATCTACACCCGCCCCTTGAAAAGTGGACAGCCGAAACATTAAAAGTGGGCGGAACGGCGATAATTTTTGCAACGCGGCAGCTAAGACCGCTTTCGCTCGCGCATATTGACAACCTCTTATTTAGGCTTTATGATCTTGGCGCCATTTCCGTGGTTGCCGCCGCTACCGCAATTTGGTGGACTCGCTTACTACAAGACGGTTTTCCATCCTAACTTTTAGGGGATAACCTGTTTATATCGATGATTTCCGGTGGTTTTGCCACCTTCTCATCATTTGAACTCACACCCCTGAGTCATTTGTCTCACCCTGAGCGGAATCAAAATCTTTCTTCGAAACGCACGGAGCGCGCCATGCCGACACCTGATGACAAAGTAACACCCGCTCAGCAAACGCCTGCCAAACCGCTTGAAACGTCGGACGGTAAGACAACTGCCACTGCGACTGCGACGCAGACTCAGTTAGATCAGACGACTACGACCAACAGGCTACAGAGCGATACTTCCAGACCTGGCGACAAGCCTGCCGGAGAACCATACGAGACGCCGGCAGAAGCCTTCAAAAATGCTACGGGGCTCGAGAATGTTCCTGCAAATCGCACCGACGCCGCAACCAAATTGAACGACGCGATGACCGCGACGCAGGCGGCGGAAGGCGTTTCTCCAGGGCAGCAAATCAAGTACACCGGCGCCAATGGCGAAACAATTACCGGTGGCGAATTCGTAAACAAGGATGGTCGGTTTTTCAGAACCGCAGAGAACGAGACATATAAGGTAGAGGGCAAGCCAGGCGGCGGCTACACCCTGACTCCGGTCGACTCAGCCGGTAAGCCAAAAGCTGATGTCGAACCTTTTGACGCATCTGTGAAAGGGCGCGCGGACAGCGGTGTCAATGGCAATAAGCCCGAGCCGATGTCTAAACCCGAACCGTTGCCGAAAAACACAGAGCAACCACCGACCAAGCCTGAAAATCCAACACCCACCAAACCTCAAGAAATCAATCCGGATGCTCAGGCGCGCGCAGAAGCTGCAAGACAGAAGGTGGAACAGGCGCAGCAGTATGCAAATCAGAAACCAGAATCAGGTACTGGCACTAAACCTGAGGCAAAACCAGATCAACCCGTAACTCCCAAAGTAGAAGGCGGCAGCGGACAGCCCAATCCAAATACTGGTGTCAAAACAACCGATGTCACCGCCGGTGGTGCATCTGGTTCGACCACCCGTGATGCGAATTATCAACAAGGGGTTGCGGCGGCAGCCGAAATCGAAGCGCGACGTCAGGCAGCGAAGAATAACAACCCTACCCCCGGCCTGGTGAACCCAACGGATGTCACAGGCAAAAAGCCAGAAGTAACTCCGGCAGGACAAACTACTGGCGTGAAACCGGAGTCTTTGGTGCCGGGTGCTGCAGGACAAGGCGGTAAACCTGATGCTACCGGTGGTGCCATCAAACCAGGCGATGCGACTGGTTCGACAACCGCTCCGAAAGTCGGCGACACTGGAGTGGGCGGCAAGCCTGGAGGTACGGGAGGAACAACAAACCCGACTGAGATGGATGCAAGAAGCCAACGTGCGCTCGAAGCACAACAAAAAGTAGCAGAGGCACAAACCAGAATCACTGGCGGTAAACCGACTGACGCGCAGCCACAGAATCTTACGAGCAATCCGGGCGGCAAACCGGAAGGACAGATTGGAAATCCTGTTCCTCCAGGTCAAGGAAATAAATCAGAACAGTACACCCAAGGTGTCGCTGCTGCCAACGAAATCGCAGCCAGACGTGAACAAGCGCGCCAACAAAATTCAGATTCAGTCGTGTCCAATCCGCAGACAAGCGGGCAGGGCGACTCGAAGGGGAAAGGTGTTGTCGGCGATACTGGAACTGGCACCAAAGGTGTCACCACCGATGCTACCACTGCAGGACAAAATCCATCGCAGTATAACGCGTTCCGTCAATCGATTGCGTCCAATCCTGACTTGGCAAAAATGTACGACGGTCTTGGCCAACAAGGTCAGCGCGAGATGCAGAGATCGTTTAATGGATTGTCTTCAGATGCACAATCTCAAGCTCTCAAAGATCCATCCAGATTCTTGCAGGCGGCTCAAGAGTCTGGCGGCAAAGATCTCAGAAGCGCGGTGCGAACAGATGTTCAATCCAATCCGACCACAGCAACAACAGGAACAGCGCCTCGCGAGAACCTCAATCCGGCAGTAACGAAGCCCGAAACTCCGAACACAAAACCGGAAGGCACCATCACAAACAAACCGCCGGATGGAGCTGTGACAGGAAGACCGCAGGAAGTTCCTGGAGGTGTGAAGCCACAAGACAATCCTGTGCCAAGAACGCAGGGTAGTGATGCAAACGCTGGCGGCGGCTCAAATCCTGCAAGAGACAGAGCAATCGATCAGTGGTCTAAACAACTCAATCTCAGCGATCAAGACAAGAGTCGCTTGGCTCAACTTCCCCCTGACAAACAGGCCGATGTGCTTCGTAACTCAATGGGCAAACCGCCGGATCAACGCAGCGAGTTCTTCCAGAATTCACTCAGTCAAGCTGAAACCGGCAGAAAGGGTGGCGGCGAGGTACCCAGACCAACAGACGGCACTGCAAAACCAGCCGATACCGCCGTAAAACCATCTGATGCTACCGGCAGTGGCGGTCCTAAACCGCAGCCGCAAAATCCCGACGTCACTACTGGTGGTGGCAAGCCGCAGGGTGATAAGCAACAAGGACAACCGCAGCCGCCAATTGGAGACAAAGGACCGGTCGTGCTGCAACAGCCAGGGCAAGGTGATCGTGGACCAAATCCAGGCAACCAGGGCGATCGTGGACCGAACCCGGGCAACCAAGGCGATCGCACTCAAGGCAATCAATTCCGTGCGACCCCTGAAGACAACAAACTGATTTGGAGAAACCTCACCGACGAGCAAAGAAACCAGTTCGTCAAGGACATGAAGACTGCTCAAGGCGGTGAAGCCAGAGCCGAAGTATATAAAAATGCGATCGAGCAAGCGACTGCCAACCGTGATTCAAGAGTGGCCTCGATGGATGGCGGTAAGGCGCTTCCTGGCGGTGGCGACCAGCGTCCTGGTGGAGGCGTCGACGGCAAGGCTGTTGCAGATGCTGTCCGCAATGCCGGCGGAGATCGAGGCGGAGATAAAGGTGGCGATCGTGGTGGCGATGCGCAAAGCAAGTTGCCGCCTGATCTGGCTAAGAACTATATGGAACTCAAGGGTGCAGTCAGCAGAGGCGAAATGTCACCTGAGCAAGCACAGAAACAGTGGAAGGCAACACTTGAGTCGTTCACTCAAAATCCCGACAATCGTCAGTTATTGGAACAGATTCGACAACAACGACAAGAACAGCAAGGCGGACCTAGGGAAGTCGGAAAAGACGGCGGCAAAGACGGCATCGTTCTTCAAGGACGTGTCGAGGCACAACAGCAAGCACAACAACAGCGCAACGAAGTGGTGCTCAAAACCCTCGGTCTCGATTTAAACAACAAGGACAATCGAGAGTTTCTGGCTGAAGCCCTGAAGAGACTTGAAGCCGTCAAGCTCGGAGATGCTTCAAAAGCAGATATCAAACTGCAAGATGTTCTTAAGGGACTCGACCCTGCGAAAATTGCCAAGCTCGAAGCACTGCTTTCTCTCGATGGAACCAAGCAAGGTGGCAAGCAACTCGATGCCAACGCGATGACTGCACTCAAAGACGTTCTCTCTGTCGTTGCTAAGGCACCGGACAAGATGGCGACCTCTGCTGACATTGCCAACGCTCAAAAGACTGCAATCGAGAAGGTATTGGAAGCTCTCAAAGGTAAGCCAGAACAAGTCACGACAGGGGTACTCCAAACCAAAGACGGCAAGGGTATCTTGCCTGAATTGATCAAGACAGCGGAAGCGTTGACCCAAAATACCGGCAGACAAATCTCTGTTGCCGACTTGATCGTGCGCACAATGGATACAAGGACTCCTGGAGTGCAAGACTCGCGTTCGATCTTTGACAATAGAACCGATGTGATGACCGCGAAACTCACACCGGCTCAAGAACAGGCGATCAAGAATCTTACTGAAGTGAAAGCTCAACAGACCGCACTTGATGCCACTAAATCTGGTGCGCTCGATCCTGCAGCCAGAAGACCTGATGCCATCAAACTTGATATCAATCCAACTGCGCGACCAGAGCTTGTTGGTGTCAAACCCGGTGACATTATGGTCGGTAAGCCTGGCGAAGGCATCGGCCAAATCGGCGCTCAGAAAGCTGATGCATTGGTGCCTGGCGTGAAGGCTGACATTGGCGTAGGTGCCAAGCCTGAAGCCGGAGCCGTCAAAGGAGATATTGCCGGTCTAACTCCGAGACTGGATCCAACGACTGGCAAGCCGTTCGATTCTACTGCCACTACCATTGGTGCCACCGGTGAGAGAGGCGAAAAGATCGATCCTATGCTTGCCGAACTCAAAGCTCAAAAAGAAAGAGACGACAAGCGCAAAGAGAAAGAACGGGAAGAAAAAGAGAAGAAGGACAAAGAATTGTCGGAAGAAGAACTCAATCAACAAAGAGCGCTCCTGGCACTTATGGCGGCACGCAAGCTGAAGGAAGAGCAGGAAAAGGAAGAGAAAGAGCGTCAAGCAGAAAAGGACAAGAAGAAGGACGACGATACCAGACGTCGCTACGTCGTCAAACAAGGCGATACGCTCGACAAAATAGCTACAAAGGAATGTCGCGATGTCCGCTTGTCGGCATTAATTTACGAAATCAACCGTGAAGTCATTCCGCTCAAGGAAGAGAAAGGCAAGAAGGTCGTCGACCTGAAACCGAAACTAGTCATTTGGCTGCCATCTGAAGCTGATATCACTGAGTTCAGGCAACGCCTGTTTGGCGGTTCTCGACCGAACGATGCCAGTGGAGCGGGAGGAACGCGCTCCGACAACAAGCCAATGTCCGCCGAAGATGAGCTCGCGGCGCGGTTCGGCAACAATTGGGATGGCACAAAGGAAGCCGCCGAAGTCTCCGACGCTGCTGCGGTTGCCGATGACCTCATGAGTGGTGCCATGGCGGTGGCGCAAAATCGCCGCGCCAATATCGAAAAGCTGTTGGGACCTGTTGCTCAGAAGGGCAATCCCGACGGTCGAATCAACTACATCGTTCGTCTTGGTGACACGCTTAAATCAGTTGCTTCGAAGCACCCAGCGCTTAAAGATGTTCATTTGTGGAAGCTGCTTGCCGATGCAAACGGAATTTCCACAGCAACTGACTCTAGAGGCAACCCGACGAGCACGCTGACACGTGGCTCGACGATTGTGATTCCGTCGCCGGACGAGATCGAGAAGTACCGCGAGGGTGCCGGCAAGAGACCTTCGGTATTGTCTCCATCCTCAGCAGAAACCAAAGTCGAGAAAGTCGCGAAATCATGCCCGGCATGCGGACGCATGGCAGTGCTGAGCGCCAGAATCTGCCCTGCATGCGCAGCACCGTTCGAGACGAATTCGGCTTCAGCTGATTCGAGTTCTTCTGGTCCTGATGCCGCTTCAGTCATGCTACAAGCGATGACATCACTACCAAAAGCACCGGCACGCAAGCCGTACATGCAAGACGCCACTACCGAGCAATTGGGCAACGACAACGGGCCCAAGACGACGCCGGTGACAGGACCTCCGACTGGTGATGCCGTCGCGCAGGCTGTTGAGGCTGTGCGCACGCCCGGAGAACCTGCACCAATGATGGCGCGGCCGCAGGGTGATCAGGTCGACCGTTTCATCAAGAGTCTTGGCGAAGCATCAAGACTGGTGAAGTCGTCCGAAAACTGGTCGACAGCAGGTGGGCGCTTCAGAGAGCAGTTGGAAGTGCTTCGCGGAGCTTCGTGGGAAGCAGTCGTTTCATACGAAATCTACGAAGACGTTTCTTTGCGCCATGAACACACACCCGATGGACGTCGCAAGACAGTGCGCATCGACTTGCCGCCAATGGCTGCCCAAGAACTTGCCGACAACGACCTATTCGCCAACTGGCAGTCGTACTGCAAGCGCTACATGGCTCAATTTCTGGAGTCGTAGATAGCGACGACCGGCGAATCAGCGGCGAACCAGCCGGCGAGTCAACTCGCCTCGGACGCCAAAAGCATTTAATGAATGGACATCTCGGCCCGTCAGCAAATGTCTAAGCCAAGGTTGAGCTCGCACGTCCGCCGAAGTGACGTTTTTTATCGGAAAAGGCAAGAATTAATCTGATCCATGGGAGAAACCGGGGGGTCAGAACACATTAATTCAGATAAATGTAGGTTAGACAACAGTATTGATTTCTACTCAGGAGTACTATTAACGTGCGTTGCCAAGGTGCCAATTGCTCGGCACCAGAGCATCCCGAGAGATAGGGCGATCTCTCATAACCCCGAGTTGGCGCTTCATGACTTTGTTTCGTGGCCATTCAATTCCCTTACTAAACCCTGGAATCCAATACTGTCGCCCCTTGTCAAGCAGTTTTCCCGTTAACGATCACGGGGAACTGTGTATATATCAAGTGATCAGGGCCTGGAGTTTCCTGAATTCATGGCAGTAGACGAGTCTAAATTAGCGTCTCAAACGGACAAAAAGAAGGACACTCCGGAGCAAAAGCCGGAGCAGACGAAGCCGACTGAGCAAAACACCGACAAGCTTGGTCTTGGCGTAAACGACAGCGTCCCGAAAAGCGGTACTGAAGCCCAAGGCGCCCTTCAAGAGTATCGCGAAGGCTGGAAAGCCATGGAGGGCGAGGGCTATGTCGGCCCAGAACGGCGCAATCCTCCAGAAACCGTCGACCTTCAGTTAACTGATGGCGACAAAGTTATTGCCGATAGCTCGACGACAACCTCAACCGCGGCTGGCGGCGACAAGTGGTCGAAGTTTACTGGCACCAGCACTAATGTTGATACCACTAACATGACTCCGGCAGAACGCGCGGAGTTGGCGAAGCAGCGCGTAGCTGAAGCGCAGAAGAAGGCCAATGGTGGACAAACTGAAGGCGGAACAGCAACAGGCAGCGACAATGGCAATGGCACCAAACCGGCGACAGTAACGGACAATGGAAACGGAAACGGAAACGGCACCGCAGGAAAACCTGCAGACACAACAACCACCAATCTCACCGAGAATCAACAACGCGCCGAAGCCGCTCGCCAGCGCGTCGCTGCTGCCCAACAAATAGTTGATGCCGGCTATGCCGGTACTCCTCCAAGTTCCGACACTGGTGCAATCGCACAGACTCTGACCACCAACGCCCAGGGCGGTTCAGCGTCAACGGTGCGCGCCGAATCAACGCTTTCATCACAGACTCCAACGGACGGCCCGGTTGTCTCCGATAGAGCTGCTGAAGCGAAGAAGAAGGTCGCCGATGCAAAAGCAATTGCAGAAGCCATCGATGCCGCCAATTTAGGAACGATGGGCGCGAAGACTTCGTTCTCCGGTGCTTTGCCTCCTGCACCTATCGCCAATGACACTCCGCTTCCTGACACCAAATCCGATGCTAATCGTAAGGTCGTTAAATCGGAAACACAGGGCGATCAAAACGTCTACACGTATTCCGATGGTTCCGTTGTCAAATTCAACCCTCAAAGCCGCTTAGTCTCGGAAGTTACAGATGCTGACGGACGCAATACGAAGTTTCAGTATGATTCCGCAGGCAATATCACCAGGCTGACCAACGCCAACGGCGATTGGGTGATGACGCAGAAAGATCCTGCCGGAAAGGAAAATAACGAATGGACAAACATGTCCAGCACCAAGGAGCCTAAGGAGAAATTCACAGGCTCCGTCAGCGCTGAAAAACTTACTGGCACCTACACTTTCTACGACGCCAATGGCGATACGCGCAGCACGTTCCGCGCCGATGGAACCAGCACCGTGCGCACCATGGAATCCTCCAATAATATTCCGCCGCCTGCAGACAAACTGGTCATCGATAAAGATAAGAATGGTCAAGTCGTTCAGATCGTTGACTCTTTTGGACGCACTCACCAAGCCGTTGATGGCTCACTCACAAAAGACTCGGCAGGCAATGCTGTTATCAATGCCGATGGCGGCAAAATCACTATTCGCAATGACGGCACGCGCGTAACCGAGCGCAGCGATGACTACAAAATTGAAAAAGACTCGACCGGCAAAGTTACTCGCGTCACTGGTCCGGATGGTTCTGAAACACATGCTTATCATTACGATTCGTCGGGCAAAGTCGACCAGGTAAGAACGCCTTACGGTCTCTATGAAAAAGGTGCCGATGGCCAGTGGATTCAAACCACGCGCAAAGAAGGCGACAAGACTGTCATTTACGGCGCGAATGAAGCACCGAAAGTTGGTGGCAGCTTCGACGTCGATAAAGAAGGCAACGTTGTAATCCAGCGCGAAGGTTCGACCGACAAAGAAATCCACAAACTTGATGGTTCGATCATCGTTGTCGATTCGGCGAACAGACAGAAAGAGTTTCCGTCAGAAGTGAAAAACCCTGATGGAACCTCAGTCTACAAAGTCGAATACCAGCTCAATGAAGACGGTTCTGTCAAGATAGAAAACGGCAACCCAGTCGTTCGATCGTACTCGGATTCCAATGGCAAGTGGCTTTCCGGAGAAGACGGAAAGAGCTGGACCAAAGCCGGAGATGAAGAAGGAAAAGTTTGGAACGGTTCAATCAAGCTCGACCAAACCGGAACTCTCATTAAAGAAGACTTCGAGAAGAAGGAAAAGACTGAGATCTATACCGACGGTTCTTCGAAGGTCGAGCGCGATGGCGGAGTAATTTACCGCAACAACCAAGATCAAGTTATCTATGTTCGTGACGCAAACAGCAAAGTCACCACATTTGACTATGACGGCGGAAAGATCACCGGATTCGTCGAAGACGGAAAAGAATGGAAGACCGTCGACGGTGGCGTTACCTGGATTTCACCAGACGGACAAACGACTGAGCGCAGCGTCGCGGTTAATCAAAAAACCGGCGAAATTGCACACGTTGACGACTTGGCCGGCACGAAGACCATCACTCAACTCGATGGTTCTATCCTCATTCAAGACGGCAACGGTAACACCAAAACCTACGACAAGAACGGTCAGCTCACTGCGAGAGTTGATGACACCGGCAAGAAATATACATATGAGTATGGAGCTGACGGCACTGTTCAAGCCCTGAAGAAGTATGACAGCAACACCGCCACGACTCCTTCTGAAGTTATCGCCGGCGCGGGATATCAGCCCAAAGAAGGCGAATCAGTAAGAACAGTCACTGATCTCAAAGTCGATTCCTTCGGCGCTTATTCATACAAGGAAGGCGATACATCGTTGTCTGCGAGCTCAAGCGGACAAGTTACTGTTCGTGACGGCAGTGGACGAGTCACGTCCATAACCGAGTCCTCCGGTAACAAGTCTGAATTCGTATACGATGAAAACGGTAACGTTCAAACCGCCAGACTCACCGAAAAGAAAGATGGTGTGCCAACCACAACAGAATGGAAACGTTCAGAGCAAGGTGGTTTCACTGACGGTAAGAACACACTCAAAGATATCAAAGTCGACAACGCACGCGGCGAGTTCAAGATCACAAAAGCTGATGGCTCGACCAAGGCAGTCTATAACGACGGCACCACATATGAGGTCTTGAAAGACGGTTCTATGCTGTACACCGACAGCAAGGGACGTCTCGTCGACATGATCGACAAAGATGGGAAGGCATACTCCTTCGTCTACAATGGCACAGATCGCGAGCCGGCAGAGGTCTACAAGCCGGATGGTCACTGGGTTAAGAAAGCAACAGATGACTGCTCAGGTTTGAGCTCATGGGTGCGTGAATCTGATACGACCGAGCCCAAAACTACCTGGGAAGGCGTCGTGTCTACCGAAAACGGTAGATACCGATACACAGACATGGTCGGCAGAACAACTGAAACTACAGTTGAAGGAACCACCAATTCATTCGACGAGAAAGGTCGCTTAGTCAGACAAGAAAACGGTCCCAACGTCTACACCTTCAAGTATGAAGGCGATAATAAACAACCTTCTGAATTCACTGTTTCTGTTCCTGCTGAAAATCAAAAAGGCTCTCAATTTGCAGGAACTTGGAAGCAGGATGGTACTACCAAAGATGGCTATCCGCATTGGACGAGAATCGATCCACCAGTAAAGGAAGGCGAGACTGCCAAGATAGATCGCTATGGAACTGCGAACACCGAAAATGGTGTCTTCAAGTTCACGACCAGCTCGGGCATGGAGATCACCTCCAAGGGCAACGGCAATACTGAAGTTGCAATCAACGGACAGAGTTGGGTCAGAGATGGAAAAGGAACTCTCATCGGAGCGACCGATGCTTCCGGGCGTAAGTACGATTACAAGTTCGATGACAAAGGAAACGTCCTTTCAGTTTCGGTCCTAGAGAAAGGCGCCGATCAGGCTACTGTTGTCACCAATTCCGATACCAGCAAAATTGTCACTGACTCTCGCGGTATTCCAACTATCGAACAATGGAAGGATGGTGCTCTTGTATCGAAGAGCAGCTATAACTCCGACGGCTCGATGGTTGAACGCAATGCCGCGGACAAGATCACAAAGACTACGTCGGCTGATTACAAAACTATTTCGACATACTCGTATGACGAAAAGGGCGACGTAAACAAGATCATCAAGCAGTCCGCTGACCCGAACAACAAAGATGCTCCGATGATTACGAGCACTCTGTCAAAGGGAGCTGACGGTGGTTGGGTTGACGCGAACGGCAACAAGGTCAACTACAACATCACTCTTGAGTCGAACGGCACGCAAACTTGGAATGCGTTGGATGGTTCTTCTCAGAAGATCGTTCGCTTGAATGGAACTGAGCGTGAAAGCTATGTCGGGACCGAGAAGAGCGGTGCCTCGACTGTCGAACGCAATGCATTTGGACAAGTGACAAGCGTCACTGATGCCTACGGCACGACTTACCAATACGGTTACGACAAGTCGGGTAACGTCAATTTCGTCGGTCAAGGACTCGACATGATGTTCCGCGGGGAAGACGGACTGTGGCGTACTCCTATGGATTTCGCCAATCCGTGGGCGCGACCATCTGAATCGACATTGGCAATCAATGAGCGCGGCGATCAAGTTTGGAATGATAAGGCAACTGGCGACCAGCGCACCATTCGTGGTGACGGCAGCACGCTTATCGCCAAGAGGGACGGCTCGTCCATCGAGACAACTCACGATCTCGAAAAGACAATAATCAGACAGGCACCGACAGCAGACGGCAAGCCCGGAATGGTCATCGAGCAGTCGGCCAACGGCGACGTGAAGATGACCAACGAAGCTGCCGGAATCAAGTATTCGTACGAGCAGAACAGCGGCAAGGTTGTCGTGCTCGACATGCAAGGAAACAAGCTCAACGAGAGCAAAGGATCTATTGCAGTCGACCAAAACACCGGCAACGTCACCATGGCGATCAATCGCAGCCCAGTGGCTGGTCAGACTCCGGGTCCCACTGATGCTTCCAAAGATCTCGTGGTGTTCCGCTCAGATGGCTCTACATCATCGGTGATGCAGCGGGTCGACGGTAAGTTCGTCGACTACCAAGGCAACGTCGTAAGTATGAGCGCCATTGGTGCTCCGATTCCGACTAGTGTTCCTGGCGATAAGGGCAGCGATACGAAACTGCCTCCAACCGGAAAACCTGGCTCGATCAGCGACATCGCACAAGCTGGCAAAGAAGCAGAAGCGAAACCTGTCACTTTCCCGAACGACGGAAAGGTAGACAAGGCGCAGGTCGACAAAGACGTTGAGGCGCTGATCAAGGCTGGACCTGAGCATCTTGCAGGTGCGTTTGTTCCTAAGTCCATGAACGGCACAGACGAAGATACGATGTTCAAGATCCTTGAAGGGCGCTCGCCTGAGCAACTAAAGGCTCTTAACGATGCGTACTTCGCCAAAACCGGTGTTCAGCTGAAGGATATGCTCAGGGAAGAGCTCAACGACACCGATTATGCGCGTTCGATGAAGGCGCTCGGCAAAATGGATCAGGCAACTGCCGCAGGCACCGAAACTGGTGGCGGCAAGACCGGCTTCGAAGCGGGCACCAAACTTGCCGCTGATGTCACCGGAATGCTTTCGGGTGGTAAACCGGTTGATGCTCAAAAGCTCAGTCAAATCGTCAACGACGCGACACCCGAGCAGCGCGCTGCACTGGGTGCTGCGTTCGCCGCTCAAAATGGCGGCAAAACGCTAGAAACAGCACTTACCGAAGCGGTCACACAAGGTCGCATGTCTTCGTCTGATGCTGTAAACCTCAAGACTACGGTCGGCGGTGGCACCGTGCCTGGTGGCAGCACTAGTGGCGAAGGCGGTGGTAGTGGAACAACAGGCAGCAAAGGTGGCGGCGAGGGCGGTACCAGTCTGGGCAAGCCTGGAGATGCAGGCTCAGGCACGCCGAATCAAGGTGCCGGTGGTGACAAACCGCTAGATCAATTTACCAAAGACGCAGCCGTTCGCACTATAGAGCAATCGCTTGCTGGCACAAAGGTCGACAACGAACGCTTGATGACAGCGTTGAATCTTGCATCGACTCCTGCTGAGCGTCAGTCTCTGCAGGATGCGTTTGCGGCGAAGAATGGCATATCTCTTGATACTGCACTTAACAAGGCTGCTTCCGAAGGCAGATTGTCGGCACAAGATTACAAAACGGCAATGGCCAAGCTGCATCCAGAACAGTCTCAGGGAGCGGGTAATGGAACTGGCGGCTCGAGTGGTGCCAGCAGTTCGAGTGGTGCTGGCGGTGGCGATGGATCTTCTTCAGGTGGCAAGGGCGCGGGCTCTGGAGTTGGGTTCGGCGGCAGTGGTCTAGGTGGCACAGGTACAGGCACGGCACCAGGCGGCGGCGGCGGCGGTGGCGAAGGTGGAACAAATCAGCTTCCGAGACCAGGCTCTGGCGATGGAGCTGTTGTTCCTGGTGGAGCCAACTCTAGCGGCACTCCTCGCCTCGACGCAAATGCTTCGGGTATGGGACCGACCCTAGAGACGACAGTCAACTCTAGCGGAAAAGTCGATGTCGGCGGGATGGCAGGACCTGGAGATGGACCTGGAGTCATCAAACCACCAAGTACATACACCAGCACTGGTGCGACTTCTAATCCTGAAGGACCTAACGTTTCAACGGCTTCGCGTGCTAACTTGACCGCGGATACAAGCCTGGCGCTAGCTGACGCCGGCAAGCCTGTTGAGGAAATAAAATACGGACAGTATATCGCGAGCGTCACGCATTCTCAGATCAACGAAACCGTTAAAACCGGTGTCGAAGAAGGTAAGACCGTTCAGCAAATTAAGCAGCAAGTAGAGGAAGTCAGACAGCAGCAGATCGCTGAACAACCGAAGCTTCAAGAAGAAGCTAAGAAGCAAGTCGAGTTCCAAAAGCACGATTCTGAACAGCAACGTCAGAAGTACGAGGCACAAGACAGGGCCGACCAACAACGCGCCAGGCAAGAAGCCGAGCGCCAAGCCCAAGAGGAAAGAGAGCGTCAAGAGCAAGATCGTCAAAGAGCTGAGCAAGAACGTCAGCGCGCCGAGCAAGAAAAGCAAGAGCGAGAAGCGAGAGAGCGCGAGCAGAAAGATCGCGAGCAGAAAGAGCGTGAACAGAGAGAGCGCGAACAAAGAGAGCGCGAAGAACGCGACAGACAGCAAAAACCTGGCGAACAACCTAAGCCGACTGAACAGCCGAAGCCCGGTGAGCAGCCGAAGCC
>CAYZJR010000106.1:0-23412 GCA_964478655.1 uncultured Candidatus Obscuribacterales bacterium | reverse complement strand
CCGCAAACCCAGGTTGTTTCGATATCTCCAGACTTTTAGGTTGTTTCGATATCGCTGTTAGCTCGTATCTGGACCGATATCGGTTTAAATGCGAATCTGAACCGATATCGGTCCAATCCAGTTGAGTTGAGGTGAAGCAGGGCGCCGTTGCCTGAAAATCCAAAATCGCCTATCGGTCGTGAGCGATGCAAAATCACTTCGGACGTACTGACCGTGTCTGAAACTCCAATGAAGCGCGCGCTTCTTTGTCTGCAATCGCTTTCAGTTTCTCGGCCTCCGTCTTTTTTCCGAGCAAGGTCAAAACTTCAATTCGTTTTCGCAAAACAAAGCCACAGTCGGGATTTCGTGGTGAAAACTTGAATTCCTTGAATCGTTCCATTGCCTTCGCAAAATGAGCATCAGCTTCTTTGTAGTTCTTCTGACCCATTCGGATGAGGCCGAGATTGACTAGGTAGTACGCCTTTGTTGCTGGGATCGAATCTTTATGAACGCTAGCGAGCATCGGCTCTGCTGCAGCGAAATCTTTCTTCGCTAGAGCATCCTTTTTCAATCCCGCATATGCCAGTCCGCGAATGATGGTTGGAGTCGCAGCATCAGGCGGTCTGCCAAATTTCGACAGCTCAATCGCTTTGCTCGCATTTGCAATCGCTTTCTGGTAGTTCTTAGTTTCTTGATAAATTCGTGCGGAGTACAGGTGGAAACGATACTCTTCAAGTTTCGTGAATTCAGGCAATTTGCGATTATAGTCTTCGGCACGTTTCAATGTAGCCAGCGCTTGTTGTGTCTGTCCAAGCCCGAGATAGCATGCTGCCAATTCGTACGAAAACCACGCGAGATCCCGATGCCTTCCTTGAAACGATGAGTCCAAAAGTTCAATGACACGGTAGAGGCACCACGTTTTATCGTCCGTTAGAATCAACAATTTGTATTTGCGAATCACATCGTGAATGGCAACAAGCGCATCATCCATGTCGGTTGTGTCTGCGTTGCGAATCTGCTGTTTTGCAACGATGAGTTTCTTTACCAGTTCGTCTGATTGCTCGTTAACACCAGAGGTCAGTTTGAGTGAGAGAAAACGCGCAAGAAGTTCGGTTTGATCCACGGCCGGCCACTTGTGTTTGTCGCTCAATGCAAGACCTTGCAGGTACATCGACTCCGCAATAGTAAGCCGACCTCTGACTTCTTCTTCATCTATTGCATGCCGAATCTTTTGCCACTCTGGTACATGACCAAAAGCAGCAACGGAGTAGACAGTCGCGACACCAATGGATGAAATCGACAGTGCAATGAGAGCGTTGCGGAGTCTAGTCATTATTCCTTCGCCTCGACCACTTTTGCCAACACCGCGATACCGTATTCAATTTCTTCTTCTGTGAGACTGCCGTAATTGAGCATGAATTCACCGTTGTGCTGTGGTTCCGACAAGTATAGTTTGCGTGTGCTTGAGACGCCGACACCATGCTTCCAGCAACGTTCCACAATCTGTGCATCGGATAATCGACTTTCAATTCTAACAAGAACGTGAATTCCTGCATTGTCACCAAATATGGTGACGCGTTTTCCAAGGTGTTTCTTAAGCTCTCGGATGATCACTTTCCGCTTCTGTTCGTAGAGGCGTTTCATGCGCCTGACGTGGCGTTCCATGTGTCCTTGGTTGATGAAGTCGGCAAGCACTTGCTGTTCCAACAAAGGTGAGTGGCGATCTGCCAGCCACTTTGCGCGGCGAAAAACTTCGACTAAATCATGCGGCACGACGATGTATCCAATTCTCAGCGAGGGCAAAAGAATCTTCGAGAATGTTCCCATGTAAATTACGGAGTTGCCGCTGTCTAGCCCCGCAAGGGCTGGAATCGGTCTTCCTTTGTAGCGAAATTCGCTATCGTAGTCGTCTTCGATGATGAGTGTTTCTGTTTTCTTTGCCCATTTCAACAAGTCTAAGCGGCGCGACAAGCTCAGAACAACACCGGTAGGATATTGATGTGATGGTGTTAGGTAGACAAGTTTCAGCTTGTTGTCTGCGGTACCGTATTTGGTTTTGAGTTCATCAAGTCTCGCGCCTGCGGTGTCAACGGGAATCGGAATGACGTGTGCACCTTGCGCCAAGAACAAGCGCTGAGCACCGATGTATCCTGGGTCTTCCAATCCAACGAGATCTCCTTTGTCGACAAGTACGCGAGTAACGAGTGCAATCGCTTGTTGAGATCCACTCACAATAATGATCTGCTCGGGACCACATGCAAATGCGCGTGATTTAGCCAAATATGCGGCGATTGCCTGTTGCAGCGGTTCATATCCTTTTGCATTTGCAGGCGAGTCGAGGAGAAAAAACTGACGCTTTTTGGAATGTTGGTTGACGAGTTGGTTCCATTGTTTAAGTGGGAAGTGTTCAAGATCGGGTCGACCGAACGTGAACTGTATTTCCGGTTCTTCCTCGGAAAAGTCCATCCAGTCAGTAATTTGCAGAGATTCGCCGTACCAGGAGAGTTGTCTTTTGGGTTGCGAATCGAAACTTTTGGGCAGTGAAGTTGGAATCGTCTCAGTCTCTTCATCGCTCACTGTGAGAATGTCGTCGGGAAGTTCCCGGCAGACGTAAGTCCCTGAGCCCACGAATGACTCTAAGTAACCTTCGCTCAGAAGAAAGTCGAACGCAGTCGTCACGGTCGCTCTAGACACCCCAAGCGATTTCGAGAGTGTCCTTGTCGATGGAACCTTCTGCCCCGACGGCAACCGTCCCGACAATATTGCAAGGCGTATTTCGTCATAGAGCTGCTTGTGAAGCGGCGTATTTGAGTCGGATTGGAGAGTGACCAGAAGATCCATTCACATACGATAACACTATCGTACGCAAGTCCAAACGTCCGGAAAGCTCTTCTTGAAGTCTTCTAAGCTAAGCCTGAAGACGCCATCGGCAACACCGTCTATGGGTTTGCCGAGGGCATTGGTTGGTTCGCTTCCGGCTTCTGCTCCCCAGGGGTTTCGCACTGCAACCGTGTTTGTTTTCGGGTCGTATGTGAGCGTGTACAAGTGTGTAAAATACACGCCTCGTTCATCTTTTTTCGTGTCCGGGCCAATTCTGCGAGAACCGGCAACTATAGGCAGTTCCCACTCGTTTGCCAGCCTCAGCTGATCGAGAAAGTTTTTCGATGACGTATCAAGTCGCGGCGCGGGGTCACCGGTGAGAAGTGTGAGTGCAACTGCCGGGTCTCCACCATGCAATGCGACGATGTCGACATCCTGTTTCTTCGCGAGATGATCGTTGATTGCTTTTGCCGCTGCCTTTTCTAATACTGCAACCCATGTTCCGTACTTGCGGCTTTTTGCATACAAATAGAGTTCTGCCAATGTCGGAGCTTCAATAGTTACGGGTTTCTCTTTGAGTCCTGGGAACGTTACTGTAAATGTTCCATCACCGTTTTCTTTTATCATCTTTTCGATTTTGTCGGGTATGCGATCTGCAACTGCTGCGATTGAACCCATCAACCAGCAGTCTCCGATGTTTCCTTGGGAGATCGCGTCGGATTTGATAGCATCTTTGGGATTTTTGAATTCGCCCCACAAATTTTGATTGATTTTGGAAAGTTCGATCTTGGCTGCCTCGTCGAAGATCTTGAACGCCTCCTTAATCCCCGGCTCGTCAGCCCTTCTCTTTAGCACCGCAATTTCGCCTTTCGACAATTTGTTATCGGGAACACCCATGTGATCGAACCCCTCGAATCCATCAATCAACGCCAAAAGTTTGTCAGAGTCACGTACGAGACGTTTGTCGCCGACTGCTTTTGCGACTTCGCGACTGGAGATGTATCCGTCCTTGTCTCGATCGAATTTCGACCAGTTGTTCTCCACCCATTCTGCGAACTTTTTCGGATCATCACCGCCGGGTTCAACAAGCGATACTTGCTTCAGTGGCAATGGAGAAATTTTCTGCAGTTCTCTGTGCAACGCTTCTTCCTTGGCGTGCTGTTCTTGAATTGGAGTTAGGCGCTCTTGCGTTCCATCTGGCTTGAATTTGTATAGATCTCCACTCTCTGCCCTAAACTTCATTGAACCGTCGTTCGCAACAGAAAAACTTCCGTGCGTTTCAACGTTGCCGAGTATTTTCCACCGCGCGTCTCCATTTGCTCTCGGCTCGCTCAGCCGCTCCAGCATTGGCTTTCCATTTTTGGTGACGACGGAAACTCCAGCTTTGTCATAGCTGATGTCAATTGTTCCTGCATTTTTCGGGTAGACAATTTTGGTGACTTTGCCATCGCTGGTGGTGACAGCTGGTTTGTCGGTAATGCCTTTGAACAGTCCATTTAGCTTGGTCGACACTCCTTGTTGTTCGAGAATGACTTGAGGAAGCCCGGCCACGGAACCTTCCAAGTCTCCACCAACTGCCTTCGTCTCTTTTCCCGCTTCTTTCCCCCAAGCCTGGTTGCGAGCCGACTGCGTAAAGGCTGACTCTCTGCCATGTTCGGCGACAGGAAAGTGAAGTGCATCGTGATGGATTAGCGGCGTATCTGGCATCTATTTCACCGGTCGTTTGAATTCATTGGGATTGACTTTAGGACCAGGCATTGTCAAATACCATTCACGAATTTGCCGTGGGTTTGGAGGCGCATCCAGCAACGCAAGAACCTTTTCGATCTCCGCCAGACGCGGCAGCTGATTGGGAATTTCGACCGCCAAGCGATGTCCTGGATACAGAACCGGGCTGAAACCTTTGAGTGGAAGCAATCTGCCACCGACGGCACCGAACATTGCATCGTTGGTAACATCCAAAAAGTATTGCGACGTGAAGTCACCAATGCCTGCATATCGCCCGTCCAAGGCGTCGAGACCGTTGTGCGCGGCGCGGCTTATTGCAGATGTTGTAGTGGCACCAAACGCGCTTGCTGCTGTGCGATTCCACAAATTGGCGTTAGCCAAGCGACCTGCCGCGTTTAGTGCTTCGCGATATGCTGGGTTACCCGCGTAAGGAAGAAAGCGAGTTGCCATTCTCGTTGTCCAGGGCAACTGGGCGCCTATTTCTGCTGCGCCTTGCGCCGCCAGGCGTTGTGCCGTCAAGACGCGTGCAGAGCCCGACAAGCCTTCAAGTGCAGCGGCATCCGCGCCTGTTGCCACAAGTGCTCTTTCGGTGGCGGAGAGAGTTCTTGCTGAGGCACTAAAGCCGTTGTAGGCAGACTTGAAAGCGAGTGTTCCAGCACCGCCGCTAAACCCGTCAACAGCACCAATCACTGGGTCATACCAGGCAATTTCGTCACCCATCAAACCTTTCAGGCCTGTGCGAACCAGTGCGCCAGTTCCAGCACCCGCTGCGAGCGCCGCCGGACCCGACCAGCCCGTTGCCACTACAACTAGTGCGCCTGCTGCAATAGCAGCAGTTGTGCAAACAAGTTCTTTCAATAGTCCCTTAACCCAGGATTCTTCTTTGCGCAGCACCTCAGGCGCGTTAGCCATCTCAATTAGTTTCTTAAGCTGCTCTGCATTGTCTTTCGCGAACTCCGGATTCTCCTTTTCCAGCGCCGCGAAGATTTCATTGGCAGTCTTGCCGTTTCTCTGTGCAAGCTGAAAAACACCAGACATCAGTTTGACATATTGTGGCGCATTCTGAAGCAGCTTCAGCCCATCTACCGCGGCTTGCGCTTCGTTAGTTCGCCGCTCCAATTCAGTGCGTTCGTTACCAGCGATTGTCTTGTCCTTTAGCTGCGTTTTCAGTTTCTCTAGTTTTTGCGTCTCGACTTCTCTAAATTTCTTGATGTCTTCAAATGGGATTGATTGTGCCGCAGCGGCTGCCTTGTCCAGCTCACTTTGGGCGCGCTCGAGGCTGAAACTGTTTGGACTAAGATAGCGTTGAAACGAAACAAGATGGTTGTGAAACACAGAAACTGAACTTTCTTGACCATTGGTCTTTGCGAAAGTCATCATATCGAGATACTGGTCGTATCGTTCTGCAACAAATTCTGGATCAACTTTCGCTGCTTTCTCAAGCAGATGTTTCACGTCGGCAAAATGTCCTTGCGCCGCAGCCAGAGACACTTTGCTGAAGCTTACGGCGGCATCCGCGTGAGAGAGTTCTTCAAGGCATGCTTTGTCTCTTTTGAGCTGCTCTCGTTTCTGTGCCACTAGATTTGGTGTTGCAAGTTCTTTCTCGACAGTGCTGAGCGATTCTCTTAGTTTTGCATGATTGAGCCCCGATGCGTATGCTTCCGCCGCGCCAAATAAGCGTTCCGCACCTTGCACGTCACCGTGAAAAAGTTTGCTGGTTGCAACGCGCGCCGTTTCCATTGGGTCGTGTCCGCCGGCGAGTTCTTTTCTTCGGAGCCGCGTTTTCACATCTTCAAGGAGGTTGTCGAACACCATACCGCGAGCGCCTTTTAGAACAGCCTCTTCGAGAATCTTCTTTGACTGAGCCAGATCTCCTCGATCGCTGAGAACCGCAGCATATTGCAAACGAGCTTCAGAAGGCGCGCTGACGAGTGAGCCCAATCTGAAGCGCAAAAGCTGAAGTTCAGGCAGCGTCAGGTTATCCAAGACGTCATGCTTGTTTTGCCCTGCTGCGATTGGTGGCTTATACCCATTGAACAAGTCGCGTTCGCTTTGCTGTTTGATCTCAAGCTGTCTTTGCTTGATGAGCAAGTCGACGCTCGTCAGCATGCCCATTAGCTTTAATTGATCTTTCGAATCTGCAGTATCAATAGCTTTTTGAAACGATTCATCGATCAACTTTGGCAACTGGTCGCGCCGAGTGGACACAGACATCTCAACCACGATGCCAGTAGTGTCAAGCGCCTTAGTCTTCTCATCTGGTTTTCGACCTCGGTAACCATTGAGCTCCTCAACATGCATTTGAGCCGCATTCAAGTAATCCGCCGGGTCGTCAAACTGCGTTTTCGACCTTGTACCAACCTGCCTCCGGTCTCGCTCAAGAGTCAGAAGCGATTCCGCAAATCGCAACCGCGCCGCATCATCAGTGTTGAAGTCCTCTACAACGCGCGTTCGTGCGTCTCCCATGGGGTTGCCTCCATCGGTGCGAAAGTTTGGTCCGGGTGAGGTCCGTTTATATACGCGTGAAAAATTTCTTGGACAAAAAGGCTGAAAACCTTCACGAGGTTTGGATATTGAGGCTATTGCGCAAACTGCGTAGTTCTCAAGATGGGCGTGATATCTAGATTACACCGCATTTGGTTTGACAGAGTTTTGGCTTTCAACTAGTCTTGTCAGAGACTGTCGTTTTTTTGCGTCATGGTATCCCTAACTTACCAACAGTATCTCTTTCGAGATAGTTCTAGTCAAAGGCAGATGTCGACCGCTTTCAAAGTAGCGTTAGATTCGTGCTTGCCTTTAAGCTCGCTTCTTGCACCGCATGTGGTGCCTTTCAGGAACATTCTTGCTTGCCTAATTTTATTGGCAGTTTCAATCGCGTTGCCACAATCTTGTCTCGCTCAATTGGGAGTATCGCCTGCGCCGACACCCACCTATGTGGCTCTGTCGCCTATTACTCTTCACGAGAATGCAAGAATGAACGCAGGTGCAGGCATTCCCGATCCGGCGATCATTCCGACAGATGAAACACCAACGCGCATTGGTGAAGAACGCCAACTGCTTTCATCGCCATGGAAGCTTAGGCTGCTCGAGAGACTGCCTTCCAGAATGTACTTCTCTGCTGTGACAGAAATGACGCAGCGTTTTGAAAGCAACGTGTTCTCTGCTGCCAGCCAGCCTCGCCGAGATTACGTTTTTCGTATTTTGCCGAACGTGACGTTGGGCTACAACATTGCGCCGCGCACAAGCGTTTATGCCAACTACTTTGTTATCAAAGATGTGTTTGCACATACACCACGCCTGAACCAATCAACATTTCAATCGGTCGGCGGCGGCATTCAGCATGAGTTGATGCTTGGCAAAAATCACGTTCAACTCAACTTCCAATTCAGAGAATTGTTTCAAGCTGTGCGCTTTCGCCAAGCTGACTTGTTGCCCGGTATCACTGTCACTCGCGCTTTCACGCCGCGTTTCTTTGGATTCTTCAACACGCAGTTGCAGATGCGAAGCCGAAACCTGTTTCAAGGCGCGCAGCGCGAACTCGACCCGTTCTACACGATTGGTGCCGTTTACCGCAAAGGACTTTGGACGTTCACGTCCACCGCAACTCTGGTCAACAGCTTCAGAAATAACCGAGCTATTCCGCCTCAAACAAACATGAGCGTCATTTGTGACTTCGAGGCGTCGCGCCCGCTTTCACGAAGATACCTGCCCGGCCTCGATATCTTCATGCGCGCAGAACCAATTTGGAACTGGCAAGGCAAAAGCCAGATCGGACTCAGTGGCTTCGACTTCAGGTTGTTTAGCGGCTTGAGACTCTCGATGGTGAAGCAAGCGACTGATTCACAATTGCAATTCTTGCGCAGACAATTGCGTGAGCAAGAACAGCAACAAAGAGTAAATCCTAATCCGTAGATCGCATTCGAGCTAATTGCGCTTTTGCAAGGTCATATTCGGTGAACTTCGCATTGCCGTGATCGACCACCCACTGAAGGTGTTCGACGGCTTGTTCTTGCGCAGTCTTGTAAGTCACGAACGTTAAACCTATATATGCGTTTGCCTCAGTCATTTTGTCGTTGTCCGATGCTTTTGCAAGAAGCTCATCAGCTGTCAATGTTCCATTCAAGTACTCCAAAAGGTGATACTGCCACAGATCTTGGTCAGCCATCTTCAACGCTTCCGTTGAAATCTTTTTGGCAGCACTTTCATCTCCACTAAGTCTGTAGGAGACAATCGCGAGAATTGCTTGATACATACCGAGTTCTGACTCCCACCAGCTAGCTGTGGAAATGAGCTTGTGAAAGTCTTTTGCTCCACCAGCGAAGTCGCCGAGTCTCAGTTTGACGAGACCTTGGCGATTGAGAAGCATTCTATTGTCCGGACTTTCCGCGAGTGCATTTTCTAGATCGCGCAGACACTTTGCTTGCTGCCCAAGTGCGATGAGAGCCGCATCGTGCGCCTCCCACAGACCAAAGTCGTCCGGATTAGAGGTCAATCCTTCGTCGGCAAACTTGAGAGCGGATTGCGGTTGATTCAGTTCTATACTCGCTTTACTCAGGAAGCGAAAGCCTGTTGAGCGGTAGCTTTGTGCCGCAATTAACTGATTTGAGTCTGCGATGACTTCGTTCCACTTCCTGGCTTGAACATTATTGCTAAGGCGCAGATATGCGCTCTGACTCTTGAAGTTCACCGCATCAAAGGGAACAGTCAAGGCAGTTCCAAAAATCGCGGCTTGCAGCGCCAGCAATGCAACCGTTCCTGCAATGGGATGAAAAGCCAGTTTCTGACATTTGCTTGGATCGTAGAACCATGCGCAGATCAATCCGAATACAAAGCCGCCAATATGCGCTGCGTGACCTACGCCACCAATGGTTTTGCCCACACGAGACAGGATCTCGTACAGTACATACCAAATGGCGATGACGAAGATTGAGCGAAGAAAGCTGCGAAACGTTGCACTGCTGATCAGTTTGCGGCGGACGAGCACAAAACCGAACAAGCCACCATACAGACCGAGAACGGCTCCAGATGCTCCGCAACAAACCGAACCTGCGTTGAACAGGGCGCTGAAAATACTGCCGCCTAGACCTGCGATGAAGTAGAGGAGAAGGAATTTGCGCGAACCGAAAAGGCTCTCAGTGGTTATGCCGAAGCTTAGAAGCGAAACCATGTTGTAGACGAGATGCTGAATGCCGATGTGCACAAACAAGCAAGTAAACAGTCGCCAATACTGGCCATCGAATGTGTAAGGTCCGGTGAAGGCACCCCACTGCAACAATAATGTCGATGAAGGCGCCCAGAAGCTTGTACCCTGAGATGAGATGCACATTGCGACGAAAACGATCACGTTGGCGGCAATCAGCGCTAGCGTGACCGCATACCGTGTCTTCGCAAAAAATGGAGCGAGATCGGAACCTTCTTTTGATTGCGCTGGGTCGCCTTTGATTTCGGTCATCTGCCCTTTAGTTAGTCCCTGCTGGACTAGATATTCCCGCAGGCGCCGTATATTGGGCAAAATGAAAAGTGGACTGGTCAAAAAGTTCCAAAGTGGCTCTTTTAACATGTCCAATTTACGGCTAGTATTTCCATGTTCCCTGTGAAGGAGGCAGGAACGTCATGGCAAACACAGTTAAAACAATTATCTTCGCACTCACAACAGCGGTATTTATCGCACAACCGGTTCTTGCACTGACCGACCCAATAATGGCAGGTCAATTGCTCGACAAGCGCAACAGGCTAATCATGAAAGAGACGAACCTAATGCGCGATCGCGATGATCTCCATCGTCGCATCAACGACCTAAACAAAAAGAACGAGAACAATGAGTTCGGCAACCAGATCAACGAACTGTGCCGCAAGCTTGATAACACCTGTGCTGACATCAAGAGAACTCAACTCGATATTAGAGATGTGGATCAGCGACTCCTCTAATTCTAGTTAGTTGATGAAGTCGCGTCCTAAGTCGCAAATTTCGTAACCGCACGAACACACGAATGCAGGAGTGGAAATTTTTCACTCCTGCTTCCAATATTGTTTTCTTCGACGAGTTGAACGGTTTGAACAGTTTGAACGAGTTTCGAACGAGTTGATCAGGAGTTGAACAAATTCAACGCGATGGATGAAGAACGAACCGATAAACGGCAGTCACACCATCAGAAATCGAATACCAGACTCGCCACAACCAGCCTCTCTGCAGTTTTCTGAGGCGGGAAACCATGACGCGTCTGCTGCATTTTTCGGCCACTTCATCGCCGCGTTCTTCGCGCTGCTGCTCTTGAATTTGACCGGCTTTGTACATGAAAGTCTTAAAGCGATACCCCAGTGCATCCCCCCTCAGATGCGCTCGGATGTAGGTTGATCGGATCTTTTCTGCGTAACCGACAAACATGTCTTCCGTTATCTTGTCCACCTCCCCAGTGTTGCGCACGGAAGCTCCTACCGAAATCGATAGTCTGGAACTTTTGGAACTCATGGAGCGCCTCCCTGTCTGCCCGAGCTAAAGTCGGTCAGACCCAATGCCAAAATTTAGTTACTCCGCTGCCATCGTTACAGATTAGAACTTATTGGAAATATTGCAATAGCATGGGCGTCGTAAAGTTCCCACTCAACTGATTAAGTGAGCGAGATCCAATGTGTGCGCCGATTTCGAGGTTGTAAAGTGATCGCCATTTAATTATTCGGTTTGGAACTATCTTTGATTGTCGCCATGACCTTTTTTAGTGCGGAGCCAAGCTTTGAGTGCATCTCGGCGCAGTATGGGTTCAGAGTTTGCATTCCGAGAAAGACTTCGATGTTGTCTTTGCACACCAATGTTTTCAACTGGTGGAGCCGATCTGTGGAAAGTGCGTCTATCTCAGTTGGTTCCGTTTCGCAGGCCTCGAACAGTCGTCCAATCATGTGTGTAAGCGCCTGGCTGCGGGCTGCGAGCCGATCATGCTCATCAGCGGTCATCAAGACAACTTGAAGACCTTTTCGTTGAAAGTAGTCATTCCAAAACTGAAAAGTGTCTTCTGACGCCCGAAATCGGTCGACAACTATTTTTTGATTTGCAAGCCCGGAGGCGGCCACACCATCCGGACCAAACATCGGATGCGTTAAAAGCACCTCGTGACGAGCGTCTATGTGTTTCTCGAAGATGGACTTCGGATGAAGTTTGACCGACAGCATGTCGATCAATACGGTGTCCGGAGACGCATCGATGAAGGGTTTGTGCGCTTTGATCGTGTGTTCGAAAGTTCTTATCGGAACACAATAAAAACAAACGCCGCAACTCAGCGCGTCCGCTGCGCTTCCGACGGTGTAGCCTGCCGCCTCGGCAAGCTGGCATGCTTGAGAACTCTCATCAAACACCGTGACTTTGAAATCATCGCCGACGATGGATGCTAAAAGAGCGCCGAACCTTCCGAAACCAATGATTCCAGCGGTTTTGGTGGGCATTTCGATTGTTCCGCTCCGTCAACCAGACATCTGTCCAATTGTAAGCGCATCATGTACTTGGTTGGCCTTCACGCAACGCATTCCCCACAAATCCTTGCTTTTGGCTGAGATAAGCATGACTAGTTGTGGATTTCGACCCGATGTTGTCGTCGTGCCCTTGATTTGCGCGTGCGGATTCCAAAGATTGAATTCTCGATTTACGAGAGTTATGAAGCGTTTGAACTCATCGTCCGTCATTCGTTCGCGTGCGGATGCTAAGCCGTGAATGAAGGCGGAGAGATCATGCGAGATGATGCCTTGGCTCAAATTCATGAGCGTCATTAGCTCGCTCGGCGCGTTGTCGTCCGCCTTTTGTGCGCTCTTGCGCGGCGGATCCTGGGCCGACTTTCGTGGCTCTGGCTTTGGCGGATTTGGCGTTAGCGGAGGAGTTGGAGTTTGCGGTGCATCGGATTCTTGCGCATCACATTTGTGCGCATCTGATTCGTCCGGATTGAAATTTAAATCGTTTGGGCGCTCCATAGGACGCTCCCTGCAGCTTACGACGAAAGAAAACTGTAGAACGGGCAACGTGAAAAATGCGTGTAGGGTGGCGATTAGTGTTCGTGTTTACCGCACCCTTCTGGCTCAGATCTTGTGCACTGGTGCAGCTTTTGAGCATTTGTGCAATGCTGACGACCCGTGCGCCGACTGGTGTAATCTGAGACAATTTGATGGTTCAAAGTTGAGAACGATTTTGAGTTCGGTTGGGACTGGTGGATCTTTTGGGAAGCAACACAATTTTCGGATTCAAAACCAGGAGGTTTAGGGCCTCGTGCTGCTTGCTCATCGCTTTGATGTGTGGCGAGAGTATGACGATCGCATTTGCAGAATCACCAATCATCCCCAAAATCAAAGTCGTGGAGAGCAATCCGCACCCTGCATTGACTGTGTGTTTCAAACGAGAGGATGGCTGGACGGGTGCAGACGGCGCCTACAGTATCAAAGTCAATAAGGATCGAACGCTTTGGTTTTTCGGCGACACATGGATTGGCCCAATCAAAGGTGGAAAGCGCGTCGACTCTCACAATTGGATGGTGCACAACACTGCCGCATTTCAGACGCTCAGCGGCAAAGCCGACCAATTCCAATTCTTTTGGAAGGCGGCTCAAAAGAAGCCATCTAACACGGATAAGTCCTTTGCACCTAAGCCTTCGGATCTTTTCGTTCCTGAACAATCTAATTGCTATTACTGGCCGGGAGACGGTGCATACATCGATGGAAAGCTGTATGTCTTTATGCACTTAATAAAGAACAAGCCTGAGGCACCCCCGCCGTTTCAATTCGAGCAAATCGGCGATGATTTATTGCAGATTGAAAACCCATTGGATGATGCGTCGAAGTGGCGTTGGAAAAGGCTGGCCGTTTCTCGCACCGTGAATGGTGCTAATTTCGGCATCTCTTGCTTGACCGATTCGCAGTATCTTTATTCCTATTGCTCGTATCCAGCAGCGAAGTCAGGGCTCAACGTGCATCCGCTTATTGTTGCACGAATCAAGAAGGACAATTTGGCAGACTTGTTTAAGGAAAAAAAGTCAGCGAGAACGATTGAGTCTCAGTGGGAGTATTTGTGCGAGCATGACTCGGGTTGGAAACGTTCTTTGAACAAGCCGAAGATCCTAATCCCTGACGCGGCCCCGGAGATGTCTATAAGCAGAGTTCATGGAATCGACGGTTATGTTGCAACATACATGCCGCCGATGGATCATTCGATTTATTTGAGATTCTCTAAGACACCCGAGGGTCCGTTCGCAGAGCGTGTACTTGCGTACAAGTGTCCCGACTCCGAGAATTGGATGTTATTGTACAGTGCAAAGGCGCATCCTGAGCTGGCTAAGGATAGGGGAGAGCTGATAGTCACGTATTGTCGAAACACCGAAGACTTTGGGTTTCACCAGAAGTTGCCGTATATCTATGCACCACAAGCAGTGCGAGTTGTGATTGAAACAACCGCGAGATAGCGCATTACGTTTTTTCTCCCACCTCTTCAATAGCCTTGTTGTCTACTATCGTTAAACTGTCACACCAACCTGCTAGATCGTGTCCCTTATCCCGTCGATGTACAAAGATTGAACTGCTTCCGATTGAGCGAAAGAAACTGATGTTGGTGCATAGCTTGTCACTTTGCACGCGAGGGAAGTAGATATTGGCGGGGCGCGGTTCGTGCTCGGCGAGAACTATCTCGTCGGCTACACTCATTGAATTCGTATCTATAGCGAAGATTCGACCACTATGGGTTGCTGCAATTACACAGTCGTCGCTGACGAAGCACATCGATTCGACGAATGGATCACGCTCATCTTGGGCTGAAGAGGAGCCAATTTGTTTCGCTTGGGATACAGACCAGGTGCTGACCTTGTGATTGTCCAGCACTACAAATGACTCCTTGTCTGGAGAGAATTGCGGTGGGGTGCTGTTGCTGGGAGCCGGCATATCCAGACGTTTCAATTGATTATTCTTCTCAATGCTCAACCAGCAAATCTGTTGTCCGTTTTGTCCTGCTGCAATCCAAAGCGGGAACAGATTGTTACCTTCACTATAGAAAGAATTGTGGCTTGTGGAAAATGAATCTTTGATGTCAATTATGCTCACACGAGATGCAATCGGTCTGTCATCTTCGACGCGAATCTCGAAATGCTCGACAACTATTGTATGTTCCGAGACATGAGCGGTGGTGAGAAGAGAGAGACCGGATCGTGTGAAGAAACAACTGTCGAAGGCCCTTCGAACCAAAGGAGAACTACACGGTAACAACTTGGAGGCCTCAAACTCTGCCAATATCAAGCCGCTGAAGTTCTTCATCTGCATTCTTCCGGACTCTGCATCTATAGATGCATAGAACTTTCCGCATGGATGCAATGAAATTGAAGTGAACGGTTTGGTTTTAGACAACTCTTCAATCTTACGATCAGCGTCGATAATCGAAATTTGACCATCTGAAGATGCCACCAACACAAGACTCTCTGTCGGAGTGGGGCTTACCAGGTAGGCCCGATGAGCAAGGTCGACGATCTTTGACGCTTGGACTAGCAAACTGGAATTCCTTCACGGACTGGGTGTCTCTTTGTACGGACCATATGTTTTAACGTCAGTCATCATCACTCATACGTGGTCTGCGCCTCTGAGCTTTCTTTTGTCCAACCGCTCGTTTAACTTCAACTCGTTTCTTTTTTACTGCGTTGCTTGGCTTTGTTGCACGACGCACGATCGGTGGTTTTAGAACCAGAGTGAGCATCTCTCGAAGCTTGTCCAAGCAGTCCTCAACATTCCTGCCTTGATCTCTGTAGCGCTGACTTGAAAGGACGAGCTCGCCGTCTTGCGTGATGCGGTTCGCATAGCGTGAAATGAAGCGCGCTCGCACCGGGTCAGGTAAGCTCTCAGAGGTTGTAACCGGCCAATGCAGAATTGCCTTTGTATTGACCTTGTTGACGTTCTGTCCGCCTGGTCCTCCGCTGCGCGCGTAGGAGAACTCGAACTCGGTCATCGGAATGAAAATTTCGTCGTTAACAGAAAACATGACTATCGTTTTTGCTTCTCAACCTCTTCCGCCCATGGAATTGTAATACGCAATGAGTTTGCAATCTCAGCGGCGGACTTGAATCTTGTCTCTTCGTCCAACCGTGTGCAGCGAGCGACGATTTCGTCGAGCTGCTCACTGATGTGAGGAAACTTCTCTCTAGGGTGCGATTCCGAGAGCGGTTCTGGGTCTTCGCCAGTCAACAGGAAGTATAGTGTAGCACCGAGCGCATAAATATCGCTTTGAGGCGTGGCCATGCCGCGCAGTTGTTCTGGTGGGACGTATGACTGCTTGCCCACAATCGAGCCAGTGAAGGCGTCCTCCGCCTGCTGAGCAACGTTGAAATCGACAAGTTTGAGCGTTCCATCCTCGCTAAGAATGAGGTTGTCCGGTGCAAAATCTCTGTGCACTACCGGTGGTGATTGGCAGTGAAGATATTCGAGCATCTCGCACATCTGATGCAGCAAACTGGATACTCTTAGCTCTGTCATTGGTCCACCGCTCAGAACTAGGTCTTTGAGCGTGTTTCCTTTGATGCGTTCCAACACAAGATAGCATCTGTGATCTTCGATAAAACAGTCCATGAGCTTGACGATGCGGGGATTGTCGAGGCTCTTCAAAATTTCAGCTTCTTTGACAAACTTTTCCAGCACAACTTTGCGCGAGTCTGTGTCCACATACAAAGGAAGGACGAACTCTTTGAGCACGATGTCCGCACCATCAGCCTGCATTGAGGCGCCTTTTGTTTCGTTTGATTGGGCGAGGTATGCAGTTCCCTGCCCACCGACTCCGAGTTGTCCGACGACTTCAAATCGCCCTGCGTTGAGTTTCATACCGGACTTTAGCGGCTCTACGCGCTCGCGTTTCGATGGTGCGGTCAAGGCACCGAGCCACAGCTCCGTGTAGCTCTGGTTCTGAGCCGGGGTCAAGTTCTCTAGCACAGCGGTATCCACGGCAGGGGCGTGCGTTTGCAGCATTCGCGAAAGCCCTTCGCGATCTTTGTCGCTCTCAATGTTTCTTAGTTGCAGGCATATTTTGCCCTTAGTCGCCGCTGTCATTTTTTCAGTGAGGCGATAGAGAAGCGGCAAGCTATTGCATTCAAAGGCAATGAGACTCTTGCTCTGGGTTGTAGTTTCTGCGGGACGAATGAAGGAAACTTTTTTGATGTCGTTCCAATGAACGAGTGGACCTTTCAGCTTGAACGGCCACAAGAGTTGAATCCCATCACTAGTCACGAGCAATTCTCCAGGGCGACTGTAGGCTCGAATGAGATAATACGCAGCAATGCACGGAACCAAAACGCAGATGATCTCATTGAAAAATGGTGACACTGTGACGTATGTGGCCGAGAAACCGATTGTTCGCAGAAGGTTGTCGATCGGTGAATGAATGCACATGTATTCGATGTGCTGTCCGAGCCATGGTTGCAGCGGGCCCATAATCATATCGTTTGCAAAAGGGCGCAGGATTGGAACTGCAGAGAGTAAATAGATGGCCCCAAAAATAAAAATCGAAAGAAGAATTCCGGAATTGTAGATTGTGAGAAGTCCCATCATTACGAAGACAATCCAGAAAAGCTTCCGCTGCTTCAGGCCAAACCTCTCTTTAAACCACCTAAAGATGCGTCGTCGCGAAGAGTATGGAAGAGTTATCGAAGGTGTAGGCAGATTCATTCTTGGACCTTATCCTACTCCAACTTTGCGAGGAGTGTTTGACAGGGTTTCGATCATTGACAGCAAGTCTTTGGCTGTTGGTCGTTCATTCACGTTTTGCGAAGTGCAGGATGCGATAATTCCGTCGAGTTCATCGGAAATTTGTGAGACTATTTTTTGGGGATGACATACAGTAAGCGCAACCGGGTTTTGTCCAGTAAGCAGGAAGAAGACTGTGCCTGCAAGGGAGTAGATATCGCTAGCGGGCGTGGCTTTGCCGCGGAACTGCTCGGGTGAGATAAACGCTTGTTTCCCGATGATGGTACCAGTAGCGGTGCCAAGAAACTCATTCGCTGCACCGAAATCGATTAGGTGAATTTTGCCATCTTTCAAGATTAGATTTTCTGGCGTGATATCGCGGTGCACTATGGGCGGTGTGCCACTATGCAGGTATGCGAGAATTTCAGCCATCTGCTTCGTCCAATCCAAGACTGTTTCCTCGGATTGATGCCCATTTTGTGCTATGTATTGCCGAAGGTTTTGACCATTGATATATTCCATTAGCAAGTAATTGCGATTGTTCTCCACAAAATGGTCATGAACTTTTGCGACTCGATCGTGAGTGAGTGCGACCAGAAGACGCGCTTCTCTCTCGAACAGTTCGGCAGCTTTGCTTTTGAGCTCAGAGTCTGCGTTGAGAGGCATCACTGCTTCTTTGAGAATCAATAGTTCGCGCGAATCTTTTTGTGCAAGGTAGATGGCTGACAGTCCGCCGAACGCAAGTTGCCTGATTACCTCTAGCCGACCATTCATAAGTGACTGCCCCGGCTCAAGCGGCACGAACACGGTCGAGTGAAAGCGCTGCCCGAGTTCTTGCTCCCAGATTTCGGTGAAACTGTTTCCATCACTCAGAAGATTCTCTGATTTGAGCGAGCGTCTTAGTTGCTTTACTTCATCGCAGGACTTAACTCCAGTTGCGCAGACCTCGAACGAGACGAGTAATTTTTCCAAGTCGGTCTGCTCGAACGCCGAAGTGTCGAGAATTACGCGCTCACCTGAATTGAAGATGATCGAAATCTTTCCTGAGTCGGGTGATTTAGACGATGTTAGATAGGAAATCTCAGCAAACTCCGACCAGCGGCGATGTCGGCGCATCTTCAATGGAAGCAGCATGAACAGTGGAAAACAAACTCCATCCTTTGTAATGGATATCCTGTGGTCTCCGGTAATTGCAGTGATCGCTGCCACAGGCAAGCCTATTGCTGCCCCCATGCTGAGAAACGTAATGGCCGACAACATCTGAGACTGCACTTTAAAAATCGGGTAATAGCACACTGTGATTAGGCAGACACCCAGAAACAAGATCATCGAGACAGCGATCACGGGTAGTATCACCGACCACACAGCGAAAGCCGCCCGCACGGCCGCGGGGCGATATTGAATTACGCACTCTAGTTCATTGGACATCAGTCCTATTTTAATTGGTTACGGCTTTTGAGGCTCGATTGTCCGTGACGCCTTGCCAGTCATGGCTTTTGCGCCGAAACGCCGAACTCTTTCCGCCGAACTCTTTCCGCTAGGACTTTTCCCACGAGGCATTGCCGCCTTTGACGTCCATGACGCTGATGCCCAGGTCGCCTAATTGCTTGCGAATCAGATCCGACGTGGCGAAATCTTTGCGGTCGCGTGCGTCTTTGCGCAGTTGCAGCACAAAGTCCACGATGCGCCCACCCGTTTCGCTGTCGAGGGTGCGCCTGGAATCGGAAAGCGTGAGCCCGAGCACTCCTGCATATGCAGTCAGCATGTTCACGTACTGACCGCGCGCATTTTCTTCTTTGCACACTGAGATTTTGTCCGCGAGCTGAAACAGCAGCGACATTGCAACAGCGGTATTGAAGTCATTGTCCATTGCTTCTCTAAACTCGCGATCGAACGTTTTTGTCGTTTCGTCAAAGTTTACGTCGAAGGCAAGTTTGCTTTCTGCGTGTTCGCTTTCGGCATGTTCTCCGTTGCCATTGTTGCCACTTGCGCTATTGGTTTCGACCGCACGCAAAAGGCGCTGCAAAGCTACTTTCGCGGCGAGAAGACTTTCGACCGTGAAGTCAATCGGATTGCGATAGTGTGTTTGCAGCGCGAAAATGCGAATCGTATCTGGCGTGAACGATTTGAGCAGCTCGCGAATTGTCGTGAAGTTGCCCAAGGATTTCGCCATTTTTTCCGAACTCACTTGCACAAAACTGTTGTGCAACCAATAGCGTGCAAGCGGCTTGCCATGCAGCGCTTCAGATTGCGCGATTTCATTTTCGTGATGCGGAAACACGAGATCTTCGCCACCTGCATGAATGTCGATGGTTTCCCCCATGACGCTCTTGATCATCGTCGAGCACTCGAGGTGCCAGCCCGGACGTCCCCAGCCCCATGGGCTGTCCCAACCCGCCTCGTCTTTCGGTGCGCTTTTCCACAAGGCGAAGTCAACCGGATTCTTCTTCAAATGCGCCAGCGAATCTTGGGTTTTAACCAATTCGCGCGAACCCGAGATCAACTGCTCCAAATCTTTCTTGCCAAGCCGTCCATAATCTTTGAAGGAGGCGACATCGAAATAGACGTCACCGCCTGCTTGATAGGCGTGCCCTGCTTTGATCAACGCAGCCGTGAAGTCCTGCATTTTTGAAATGAACTCAGTTGCCCGCGGCTCCACATCAGGAGAGTCGACATTGAGCATATTCATGTCGTGCCAAAACTCGTAAGTAAACTGGCGTGCAACTTTGTCCGGTCGCGCCGCCGCTTCCTTTGCCCGATTGATGATCTTGTCGTCCACATCAGTGATGTTGCGAACGTAAGTTACATCGTAACCGGAAAATCGGAGATAACGTTGAACGACATCCCACACGATCGCCATGCGTGCGTGACCTAAGTGACTGTAGTCGTAGACGGTCGGTCCGCAAGCGTACATCAACACTTTGCCGGGGGTGATGGGTACAAATTCTTCTTTTTTTGCAGTGAGTGTGTTGAATACTTGCAGTGGAGACATTGCTTTGAGCCTCTTTCAATAATCGATAGACGAATCAATAAATGAATGCACGAGTGAAACAGGTTGTCTCACCGTCGCGCGGAACTAGAGCAACCTACAACTAGGACTTGCTACAAAAAAAACAGGATTCAAGTCTCTCCCGCACTCGCTTCTCGCCGAGAATCGAAATCATGGCGCCGAGATCCGGGCCCTCGGTCTTTCCGGACAGGGCTGCTCTGAGCGGCCAGTAGAGTTCTTTGCCTTTCAAACCGAGTTCCTTTCCGAATGCGTCGACGACTTTCTTGCAGCCGGCGTGGTCGCCCCACGGCATGCCTTTCAAGCTTTCGAGACATTTGTCAACGACCTTGCGAGCGCTTTCAGCCGAAAGAACATCGGTGCGCAACTGCTCCGGAATGTCCACCGTGTTGCCGAAATAAAATTTTGCAGCAACCTGCAGTTCTTTCAAAAACTTAACGCGCTCGCGCACTGATGCAATCACCTGCTCAAGCTCTTCGCGAGAGTATGCGGAGATGTCAAATTCCTTGAGGAACGGCATGGCTCTGTCGGTGATTTCCGAAAGAGGAAGGCTCCGTATGTAGTGGCTGTTGTACCAGTTGAGTTTATCGATGTCGAACACGGCAGGGCTCTTGCTTACCTTGTCTAGATCGAATTGCGTGCACGCTTCAGCCAAAGTGAAAATCTCCTTTTCACCAGGCGGCGTCCAGCTCATTTGCGCCAAGTAGTTGACGATCGCCTCAGGCATGTAGCCATCTTGCCGATACTTGTCGACGTGCACCGACTCGCCGTGAAAACGTTTCGAGAGCTTGCGCTTCTCCAAGTCGACAATCAACGCAGCGTGACCAAATTCTGGGGTTTTGTGTCCGAAGGCTTCGTAAATCAGAATCTGCTTTGCAGTGTTGTGAATATGATCTTCACCGCGCAAAACGTGACTGATCTTCATATCGATGTCATCGACTACGACCGCGAAGTTGTACGTCGCCACGCCGCTCGATTTAACGATGACCGGGTCACCGCCCAAATCGGATGTGTCGATGGAGATTTCGCCTTTGATGCGATCGTTCCATGTCACCACATGTGGTTCTTCGACTCTAAAACGAATCGAAGGCAGGCGCCCTTCTTTCTTGAAGGCTTCGCATTGGTCTTCAGTCAATGTTCGACCGCGATTGTCATAGCGAGGCGCCAGCTTCTTTTGCTGTTGTTCGTCGCGCAACGCATCCAATTCTTCTTTCGTTGCGTAGCAGTAATACGCTTTACCCTTGGCGATTAGCTGCTGCGCCATTTCTTTGTAGTGATCGAGCTTCTGTGTTTGGCGATAAGGCGCGAAGGGGCCACCGATGTCGGTTCCTTCATCCCACTGGATGCCAAGCCACTTCAAACCGTCGATGATGTCTTGTGTGTACTCTTCTTTCGAGCGTTCTTCGTCTGTGTCTTCAAGCCGGAACACAAAAGTCCCGTTATGCCGGCGCGCATAAAGGTAGTTGTAAAGCGCGGTGCGAGCCGTTCCCACATGCAAATGGCCTGTGGGGCTAGGAGCGATTCTTACTCGAACGTTGTCGGTCACGGGTTCACCTGTACGACAGGGAGGCTGCGAGCGCTGTCTAAATCGGCTTTAATAACCGGGGGCGGCTCGAACTGGACATTTTAACAGAAAGTCGTCTAGACCCCAATTACAGGGGCTTTGGTCGCTTCAAGGTGCGTAATTGTCTTATTGGTTCTCTAGAACGAAGACATCAACCATTGCGACGCCCGACGAAATCATGTTGAGCTGTCTGGCTGCGCCGCGCGATACGTCTATTACGCGATTGTGAACGAAGGGACCTCTGTCGTTGACCTTAACAACGCACTTGTCACCGGTTCTGCGGTTCATAACCAAAAGCTTGGTGCCGAATGGCAGGCTGCGATGCGCCGCAGTTAGGCTGTCTTGGTCGAAGCGTTCGCCGGCAGATGTGCGGCGTCCGTGAAACTTACCGCCATACCAAGACGCGTGACCGCTAAACTTTTCACCAGTTGCGGCAACGTTTTCCGGGTCTACTGCTTCAGGCGTCTTGAAGAAGTTTGATGGCAGTTGCTGCCCACCAAGCGCTTCTCTCAGCATGTTGCAGATTTTCAAACTTGTTTCTTGCGGCGATGCAGGTGTTGTCTCGCCATTAACCGACGCCGGAACTTCAAACTTCAACACTGTTCCATCAATTCGAACAGCCGCCATTTCTCCTTCTTTTGAAGGAAGAATGGTGTCAGGGTTGATCTTGTTATCGTCATCGTCGAGCAGCTCTTCGAGTTTGCTTGCGAGATCTTCAGCTCTATCTTCTGCGGAACCTTTGATAGATTCGCCCTTATATGAGAGCAATTCTTTACCGCCAATGGAGACGGTTGCGCATTCTTGTTCGTTCTCTTCGAAAACTTCAGAAGTAATTTCCGGAGTGACGTCATGTGCGAATGCAGGAACGACGCCTAGCATCAGCGTCGCGCTCAATCCCAATACAACTTTTTGCATCAACATAAAAGTGTTGCCGGCCTCTTTCATACTCTCCAAACGTTCGGTGCTGGTGCGAAACCCGTACGAATCTGTACTGGGGTTCTCGAATTAGCAGCCTGGTGTTTGATCCTTCCTCTTAGTTCTTAGGTATTTGGAACTGATGATGAACTTCATCGATAGTCTGTGATTGCGCTGAGCGCGATTTGCCGAAGCAGGCGGTAAGTTATCAAACGAATGCGCACCAAGTCAAAACCGGTTTGACAAGTCGAATTTTTCAGAACCAGCCAATGATGAGGCTTTTCTTGGAGATTGTTAAAGTCAAAGGGGTTGACCCGAAGCCGAAAATCTATCCGGGGTTGATCGAGAGATATATTTCGCCGACCAGTCGCAGTTTAGTCGGATGAGCGAATTCTCATGGTAGAGCTCGATCGATGTGGCCAAGAGAAGATGGTAACAGACTGTAAATGTTTTGCTGAATCCGTCCTAATAAACAGGTGCAGGAGTTATAAAGCGACCTTGCAAATTTGCGAGTCGCCCAGTGGGCGCTATATTTCTTTGATATAGACGGACGGTGTCAAGAGTGCATTTCCGTTAAGAAGTAAATCGCGGGTTGCGATCATCTTGCCGATCTTTGACGGAATCGCGTAAGCACCCGGGCGATTGTCAAGCGGTGCCACCCACGCGCCACGCGCTCCGCACCACGCGCTTCGCACCACGCGCTCCGCACCACGCGCTCCGC
>CAYZJR010000105.1:0-23764 GCA_964478655.1 uncultured Candidatus Obscuribacterales bacterium | reverse complement strand
TGTGGTGTTTTTCTGGAACGCCGTCGACGTCCTAGCTGGCGTCGCGCGCTTCGGAGCCTGACGTATCGCCTTCGGGCTTGGGAACGCGTTTACGCATAGCCAACAACCCATCGGCTTGATAGCACTTTTCGGCTTCGCACCATGCGATTTGGCTGACTAACTCATCGGGGTCGTCGATGATTGTAAATAGTTCCAGCTCAGATGGCGACACAAAGCCGCGTTGAATTACCTCTGACTTGAGCCAACCCATAAGGGGTTCCCAAAACTTAGAACCGACCAAAAAGACTGGGAATCGCTTGATCTTCTTTGTTTGAATCAGCGTCGCTGTTTCGAACAGTTCATCCAAACTGCCGAAGCCACCAGGCAAGATGACAAAGGCAATGGCGTATTTAACGAACATCAACTTGCGAATGAAGAAATAGCGAAAGTCCAATGAGACCGTCTGATAGCGGTTTGGACCCTGTTCATTCGGCAGTTTGATGTTTAGTCCGATTGATTTGCCGCCTGCGGCAAGGGCGCCTTTGTTGCCCGCTTCCATGACGCCGGGTCCGCCGCCTGTAATGACTGCGAATCCGCGTTCGGCGAGCTTTCTGGCTATTGTCTCGGCAAGAACATATTCTGGGTCGTTGGGTTTGCAACGGGCGGTTCCGAACATGGATACGGCTGGACCAATGGTTGAGAGCTCGTCAAAGCCTTCAACCAACTCAGAGATCATGCGAAAAATCCGCCACGTGTCCTTAACGGTCATTTCGTCAAGAACAAACTGGCTCTCAGGCATACGCCCTCCTCACTTCTATCAATTCAATTACTGCCTTTCTAAAATCATCAAAAACTGCGCCCGAGCTGCGGTCAAATCAAAAGTCAAAGACTGGAGTTATGGCACGGGCCGAACTTGCTGGGTTCAACCGGCTATAAACAGCTCAAGTGCATGCCCTTCAGGAATCTGTCCTGTCTTGACCAAAAACTCTAGTCTAGTGAGAGTGTTCCTTTTCTCTATCAGTTTTTGGGTGGGCATCTTAGAAATCCTCTTCAGATCCTTTTCTACCACAAATTCCTTAGTCTTAAGTTCGGTGGCGATGCGTTTCGCCAATTCGGTCAGGGGCAGCTCTCGCCTCTTGACACCCGGAGCCCAAGGCAGAGCGGAGTTATGCTTATCCATCAGAACCCGCATTTGAATCCACTTTGATAGGAAAGTCTGCATGGCTGCCATGATTTGCATGGCATTTTGGCGGGACAGAAGCTCGGTCACTGAGGCCATGGCCTCTTCTGCGTTGCCCGAGAGCCATCTATCGGCGAGTGTGAAGACGTGTGAGTGATAGGGGCTAAGTTCTTCAACCAAATCCAAAGTGATGTGTTTTTTCGGCAACATGCTCACAGCCGCCTTCTCAATTTCGGCTGATATTTGGCGGAGATTGGCCTCTGTTCCATCCAAAAGGTAACGAACGGCTTCATTGTCGATTGTCGCTCCGAAACGCTTCGCTTCTTTGGCACACCAATTCTCGAGCTTTGCGTTGTTTGAGCCGATGAAGTAGCGTTCCTTCGAAAAGGGTTCTACCGTCGCGTACTTCGCAGCTGCCTTTGACATTTTGAGGTTGCTGTCGAAATTGTTCGTCGAGACAAACACGAGATAAGTGTTGGGAGCAACCGACTTTAGCGCTTGCTCGAAGTCAGCGACCATGTCTTTCTTCGAGCCGCCTTTGCCTTCGTCGTCGGCTTCGGATGAAGTATCACCTTTGCTCTTTTTTCGCGTAAACAGATCGCAGCGATCGACCACGATTACCTTGTTGGTTGGTCCGAAAGGCAGGCTGGCAGCCGCATCAATGATGTCGACTATACTCGCTCCATCCATGCGCATGTAGTTCAAGGTTGCCCAAGTCGGATCGAGCCAGCTCTTTTTCAGCTCTTCGAGCCGCCTGTAGAGCAGGAATTCCTCGTCGCCTGCAAGAATGAAAACTGGCAATGCAGATACCTCGATTATTGTCCTACGGACGCTTCAGGGCGCATTCTCTCTCCGGTGACGATGAAGTAGATGCGTTTTGCGATAGAGGTGCAGGCGTCGCCCATGCGTTCTAAGAAGCGCGCACAGAACAAGAACTGAGCACGCATTTGCGCTTTCGCACTTTCTTGTTGTCCGAGATCTGACAACAATTTTTTCGAGAGGACATCGTGCAGATAATTCACCTGACTGTCTCTTTGCAGAATCTCGTTGACTTTGTCTGCGCCATCGGTGAGAAAACTCAAGAGCACATCTTGTACCATGCGATGCACTACCAGAGCCATTTCCGGAAGCTCTTGCGGAATGTCGATTTTGTCTTGATCGGCCCAAACTGCCAAACGTCCCACGCGGTTTGCGTGATCTGCAAGACGTTCGAACTTGGACGCGATGATGGGAATCGTAACCAGCGTGCGAATCTCCGTCGAACTAAGTGTGTCGCGCTCGAGCAGCAGATCTAAGCATCGTTCTTCGATTTGTTGAAACGCCTTGTTGATCGCATCTTCTTGCTCTTCGATGAAAGATAGCCCTTCGTTCGGCTCTCGTCGGAGCAGGCGAGCCACTTCTTCCACGGTCTTATCGACCATGCGACCCATGGACAGTACGTCTTCTTTGATTAGTGTAATCGCTTCTGATTTCACTTGTTCTGCCTCTTTAAGATGGATTATTCAACCGATAACCTGATCTGTGGACCGTCTCCAACAGTTTTGGATTTTTGGGATCCTCTTCCAACTTCTGTCTCAACCACCTAACATGCACGGCAACCGTTTTAACGTCACCCGAGAAATCGGCGCCCCACACTTGATTGAGCAGTGTTTCCGTAGTCAAAGTTTTTCCAGCTTGCTGCATCAAAACTTTCAACAATGCAAATTCTTTTGGTGATAGTTCGACCGGTCTTCCCTGCCATGTGACGCGCTTAGCGTCGTCATCTAGAGTGAGTGGTCCCAGTTCGATCTTTCTTGCCGCGCTGCCTTTGTCTTTTGTCGTTCTTCTCAAAAGCGCTTGAACGCGAGCCATAAGTTCGATGATGCTGAAAGGTTTGGCGAGATAATCGTCAGCGCCACTTGAGAGTCCAGTTGCGATGTCGGCTGGCGTCGAACGACCTGTGAGCATGAGAATTGGAATGTCTCCATTGCGCTCGCGAAGCAGTTTGCAGATTTCCGGTCCATGCATATCAGGAAGCATCCAATCGAGAATCACCATCGACGGATTGGCGGAGTCAAAGGTGGTGAGCGCGTCCACGCCTTTGTCGACGGCCACGACTTGATAGCCGTGTCGCTTCAAGTTGTACTCGAGAGTCTCGATGATGGTGGCATCATCGTCGACAAGCATGATTTTTTGATTCTGTGCGCTCATTGCTCACCTCCCGATTTACCGGCTTTTGGTCCGGGAAATTCGAAGAGAAACTGCGATCCTTCGCCTTCTTTTGAAGTGACTATGATTTTAGCACCGTGAAGATCCGCGATGTGTTTGACGATGGACAAACCGAGCCCTGTGCTGCCGCGCGATTTCGCGCGATCGATGCGATAGAAACGTTTGAAGATTTTGGGAATCTCTTCTTGCGCCATGCCGATTCCAGTGTCTAATACCTCGAAAGATCCAGGTTTGGTGCCTGACCTCACCTTTACCGTTCCGCCCGCATCTGTAAATTTGATGGCGTTTTCGACAAGGTTTAGCAGCACTTGCGACAGCTGGTCTGCGTTGGCATATATCAACCAGTCTTTTTGTATATCCATTGACACCGCAATCTTCTTTTCCATCGCCAATCGGCTTGTGGACTCGATGGCGTACTTTGCGGCCTCTTCAAGGCTTACCCACTGCCCTTGAACATCCGAGAGTGATGCAGCCACTTGTTCAACCGAAAGCAAATTGACGACCAGGCTTTGCAGGCGATCCACTTCTTGCTGCGTGCGCTTGAGCATTCTAACTGCCGTATCTCGATCGTCGATTGCGCCGTCCAGCAGTGTCTCGACAAGCAGTTTTATGTTGGCGATTGGAAGTCTGAGTTCATGCGAGGCCTCCGCAATCCAATCGACGGAAGTCTTGTCTGGGGTTTTGCGTTCCGGAGCCTCTTTCTCAATTGGAGAGGTCGTGCCGGTCACATTGGTGTCCTCGTTAACCAAGTCTGCGATTCGGTACCAATCCGCGCTACAAGTCCTGGCGCATTCGAGCGCAATTATATCCGTTATTGGATGTCTTTAAATAACATCGCTGTCACGCTGCGTCACTCGGGGTTATATAAAGAAGACATACCGGATACAATCGCCATGTCCGCCAATGGCGAGTTCTTCGTGCAAAAGGAGCAGCAGTGGGTCCGATCGTACTTCTAATTCTTGACGGCTGGGGTGTAACGCAAGAGAAACGAGGCAATGCAATTCTCGCTGCCAAAACTCCGAACTATGACGAGATGCTTGCTAAGTTCCCCAATACGCGTCTTGAAGCATCTGGTGTGGCAGTTGGCTTGCCACCCGGGTTGATGGGAAACTCCGAAGTCGGTCACCTCACCATAGGCGCAGGGCGCGTCATTATTCAGAAGCTGACTCTGATTTCACAAACGATATTAGACGGAACATTTTTTAAGAACCCCGTTTTGATGCAGGCGATTAACCATGTGAAACAGACCGGCGGTGCTTTGCATGTGTTTGGTTTGGTCAGCGATGGCTGTGTTCATTCAAGTCCGGATCATCTTGACGGTCTGATTGAACTGGCCAAACGCAATTCGATTGAAGCGAAGAATCTAGTCGTGCACCCGATTCTGGATGGCAGAGACACGCCGCCAAGATCGGCGCACAAGTTTATGAAAGAGTTGGAAAATAAGTTGGCTGGTGCAGGAACGATTGGAGTCGTCTGCGGCAGATACTATGCAATGGATCGTGACAATCGCTGGGAACGCGTTGAGAAATTCTGGCGTGCAGTTGTTTTAGGCGATGCACCACATGCAACAAGCGCGCAAGATGCGGTGCGGGAATCCTATGAGAAGAATGTCGGCGATGAGTTCGTGCTGCCTGCGATCGTGACTGCGCGTAGTATCAAGGATGGTGACAGCGTAGTTTGCTTCAACTTCAGACCTGACAGAGTGCGACAAATAAGTCGAGCGCTCACGCAGAAAGAGTTTGATGGGTTTGAGCGGCCGATAACTCCGAACATATACTATGCGTGCATGACCGAATATGATGCATCTCTGAAACTTCCGATCGCATTCAATCCTGAGTCGTTGCCCGTGCAAAGCGAGGTCGACGATGCCTTGCCGGAGTTGTTGTCTTGCCATCACATCGGTCAGTTGCATGCTGCAGAAACTGAAAAGTACGCTCACGTGACCTACTTTCTTAACGGAGGCAAAGAAACGCCGGTTGAAGGCGAAGCACGCAAGCTGATTCCTTCATTGAAAGTAGCTACTTATGATTTGACCCCGTCTATGCAAACTCCCGAGGTTTGTGATGTTGCCTGTCAAGCAATCGCGTCGGGCGAATACCCTTTTATTGTTCTCAATTTTGCGAATCCGGACATGGTTGGGCATACGGGCATCATGGAAGCGGCTATCTTAGCTGTTGAGTCCGTTGATGTTGCATTCGGAAAGCTTCTTGAAGCCGTCAGTCGCGCAAAAGGAACCCTCCTTATAACCGCCGATCACGGCAACATCGAGCAAATGATCGATTACAACACCGGAGAACCTCACACTGCGCATACCACGCAGCCGGTACCATTCGTGGTGGCGAGCTTCCAAGAGAGTGATATTGTCGGGTTGAAGAACGGCGCGAAGCTGGCTCCCGGATCGCTCGCGGATGTGGCGCCGACTGTGCTTTCGATTATGGGTCTAGAGAAACCTGCGGTCATGAATGGCAAATCGCTCATAGTCAAAGGCTGATCGTCCAAGTCGCGTACTCAAAGGCTGCTCCTCAAAGGCTGATCGTCAAAAGATCGTCAAAAGCTGATCGTCAAAGATCGATAACCAACGCGATCAACAGATCTGCGAATGCAACGAAATGATGCGGAAGCCTTCTTACAAACTAAGTGAAATTCGCTTTATGATGCGAATAGCTTGATTGTGCGCATGGTTTCGGTGCATCGCATATCAATGAATATCCGTGGAATATTCCGGCGACACTTTTGGATGCTAAGAGGAATAATTTTTGTACGTATCCTTCACGGCGCGCTAAATCGGCACTAAGAGCCTTTGTAGCTTGCTTTGATGATGCGTCTGCTTTTGTATCGCCCTCGTTACTCGCATATCAAGTGGTTTGCTAGGCGCAAAATTACTTGTATAATTGCGGCCGTTTCAGGTTGGCAAACTTTACTATTTGCCTCTAAGTAACACAGAGAGCGTCAACAAATTAGAAATCAGTTGCTCATCAGTCAGTAAGGAGACGGTAAGAGTTTATGACTTTCAAGATCCAAAACATAGCACTCGCTGCAGCATCATTGGCCCTAGTGGCTTCCCTGACAGCATGTAGTGGCGGCGGCGGTGGCACTGAGAGCACCACCACCACCGGCGGTACAACAACGACAACTACGTCGGGCACCGACACCGGTACCACCACCACAACAACCACAACAACTACTGAAACCACAACAACCGGTACAGATACCGGCGCAGCACCGGCGACAACCGGCGGCGAAGCAGCACCGGCAACCACCGGCGGCGAAGCAGCACCGGCGACCACCGGCGGCGAAAGCAAGTAGTTCGCATATAAACATTACTGAGAGGAAGGCCCCAATTGGTGGCTTTCCTCTTGTAGTTTGCAGAACAGTGCAGCCTTATGCTGCCGACACATGCCGACCGATGCCGCAGGGAACAATGACCATGCGAAAGTGGTCCTTGGGTTCATGCGAATGCGAGATTGAGTTTTGACTCTCGCTGCAGCTTAGTCATCGGCTAATCCATTTATATTATGCGCAACAGGTGATTTATGCGTTTTTCCCGATCAAAAACTGCCCTCACTTTGACGCTCTCTATTGTTAGTTTCGCGTCACTCGTGATGTCACCAAGTCTTGCCCAAGGTAGATTGCAACGACCCAACCAAGTCACCGCTCAAAATCAGGTTCCTTATTATGGACAGAATCCGGCACCTCAAGTCGGCGTTGGGCAGCCGAGCCAAACTCCTCAATTTATCTTTCCTGGAGGTGGCGGGCCCGTACAGGGTTTGCAAGGTGGTCAAGGACCAATAGTAGTTCCGCCGATTGCGTTTGTTGATGTCAATTCCGGTCGATTTGGAAAGCTCGAAATCGACCTGGAAAAGGGCGAATTCATGAATGGTTCAGCCGATAAGATTCATTTGATTGCACGCGATATGGATCTTACTCAGGGGCAGTTGAAGTCACTCTTTGTGGAAGTACAAGGCGGGCATCTCCAAGACTTCATCTTCGACAATCTGACGATGAGCTCACAGGGATCTTTGAATTTTGATCCAGGTATTTTGTTCAATCACAAATCGCTGCAATTCACTGTTCCTGCGCAGGCTGAAGTGACTGCCACCATAACTCAAGAAAGTCTCAACAAGTTCCTCAACGCACCCAGAACTCTCGATCGCCTGTCAGTGACCGCCAATCAAAAAGCTGGATTGCTTGCAAATGTCTTGGGTGCAAATGCACCAACAATTGGAATCACGGTCAGTGGCGCCAATCTCGCGTTGGGCAAACAAAATCGCGTGAACTTGCAAGTCGATGGCAAGATCGGCGTGGGGCAGCTTGCGGTGCCGGTTCCGCTTGAAGTGACAAGTCAGCTTGCGTTGGAAAATGGTTGGGTGCAAGTGACTGATACTCATTTAAAAACTGCCGGACAGGAGATATCGCCGGTTCTTTCCGAAATGTTGGTGAAAAAGATCAACTCGTTGTCGGCCTACGGACAAAAGTCTGATGACATCAAATTCGTTTTCACGGATCTAAAGGTGGCTCCTGGCAAGCAGTTCGTTTTGAAGGGAACGGCAGAAGTCAGTCGGCTCAGGTTTGGTCGAAGTTAGCCGATTGCCTCTAGTTAGTTAGCGAGGCAATCTTGCCGCCAAGCCAAGGCACATATATACTATGTAGCTCGTCCGGCGCAAAAAGTACTAGAAAGCAGATCGATGATCCGGCGGCGCGATAATCGGCAGTGGGACCAGCTTCGTCCCGTAAAATTTACTCGCAATTTCACCAAGAACGCGGATGGCTCCGTACTAGTAGAGTTCGGGGACACAAAGGTTTTCACAACAGCGAAAATCGATGAGCGCGTGCCTGCCTTTCTCATGGGTAAAGGCGAAGGGTGGATCACGGCGGAATACTCGTTGTTGCCTGGTTCTACGCATGTGCGCTCTCAAAGAGAGGTGACACGCGGGCAGCCATCCGGCAGAACAAGCGAAATTCAGCGACTGATAGGGCGTTGCCTGCGAGCAGTCGTTGATAGAAGAGCGCTCGGAGAGCGAACAATCACTATTGACTGCGATGTGCTGCAAGCCGACGCCGGAACCCGTGTAGCCAGCATCAGCGGCGCCTTCTTGGCGCTTTACGATGCGCTCGTAAAGCTGAGGAAGTCCGGCGTTCTAGATGACCTGCCCTTTTCCGAGCACGTTGCCGCAGTCAGTATTGCCCAGCTTAATGGACAGTTGCTGCTCGACCCCAACTATTCCGAGGATTCGCAGGCGGAAATGGACTCTAATATCGTGCTTACCGAGTCGGGCAAGATTTTGGAGCTACAGATGACCTCCGAAACAAAGCCTTACGATCCAACAAAAATTGCAAACTTAATTGAGCTTGCTACAAAAGGCGTAAAAGAGATCATTGCCTTGCAGTATGCTGCTCTGGAACAAAAGTAATCGGCATCTCATCTGGCTACTACATTATGGTCTGTGAATAAGAACATAAATTTATGTCTATAGCTGCTGACATCGGACCTCTTACCGATAAACTAGAGGTCAAGAGAAGCAAGTAATTCTGGCAAGTGACTCAGCAAACAGATCGATCAGCAACATTGAGCAATCCCATCCGGGAGACATTCAAGGACGTCACTAGAGACCGTCTGATTGCCTCAACATGGCGAGTTTTCAATCGCATTCGCAGACTGCAGGGCTGGAAAGCAGCTATGCGGGTGTTTCCCATTGTTTGGGTGATTATTTGGTCCGTCAAAGGCTTCTCGAAGTTCCATTTAAATGAATTCGAACGCCTTAACCAGGACAAAGAAGAAGGCAAAGACCTGGAAGAGTCGGTTCTGTCAGGCGAAGAATTCGAAGAGTATCGAAAGTTGGGCAAATGGTTGTGCAGAAAACTGCATGACTTGGGACCTACTTTCATAAAGATTGGTCAAACTCTCTCCACTCGTGCTGATTTGCTGCCACTGCCGGCAATGGTAGAACTGACAGCGTTGCAAGAGAATGTCGACGCTTTTAGCACGGACATCGCACGCGAAATCATTGGTCGTGAGCTGGGCGGAACGCCTGAAGAACTCTACGCAAACTTTGATCCTCAGCCGATCGCCGCTGCATCTTTGTCGCAAGCTTATCGCGCAGTTTTGTTCGATGGGCGTGATGTCGTCGTAAAGGTTCAACGTCCGAACTTGGCGATGGTGATTGCACAAGATGTTCAGGTTCTCGGTGCGATTGCTGATGAAGTGATGACATACCCGAGTCTTTGCCGTCATACCGACTGGCCTGGCATCGTAGAGGAATTCGCCAAAACGATTTTCGAAGAAATCGATTACATTCGCGAAGGGCGAAACGCTGATATGTTCCGCCGCAATTTTAGAAACTTCGAGAGAGTCTGTATTCCACGCATCGTGTGGAGGCTCACTGGTCGCCGTGTTTTGACGATCGAGTATGTTCCTGGTGTGCGTGTTACCGACGTCGAAGCGATTGAAGCGCGCGGACTGAGCCGTGAGGAAGTAACTCGCATCGGTGCAAACTTCTATCTGCGTCAGCTTCTCGAAGATGGTTTCTTCCATGCTGATCCTCACCCGGGCAATATGCGAGTAATGGAAGACGGTCGCATCGGTATCTTTGATTTCGGCATGGTTGGTCGCTTGTCGCCTGAGCTCAAGCAACATCTGGTAAATGCATTTCTGCATACCATTCAAAAAGACTATGTCAGTCTGATCGATGATTTTATTGGAATGGGTTTCCTGAAGGCGGAAGTAGAGCGCGAAGAACTTCTCGCCGAGCTGGCTCCTATTATCGATTCGCGATTTGCTGATGGCATGACGAAGGTTAGATTCCGGCAGATGTTGTTCGATTTTTCTGACGTCTGTTATCGGTATCCATTCAAGTTGCCGTCTGAGTTCACTTATGTAATGCGTGCGCTTCTGACACTTGAAGGTGTTGCACTCAGCATCAATCCCAAGTTCAACTTCGTGGAAGCTGCTATGCCGTTTGCGCATCGCTTAGTCATGAAGAACAACGGTGCGATTTCGCAAGCGATTCTCAAGGAAGTGTTCACCGAAGGTCGCTTCAACAGAACAGCCGCAGTGAATCTCTTCAAAGCCGCAGCGCGTTTGCGTAATTTGGCAGGATCCATTAAGTAGCGCCACGCGATTCGTTTCATGCGAGCCGTGTCATGCGATCCGTGTTGTTGCTCAGGGTCTAGGCCCAACCTTCGTAATCTATGCGAAACCGCAGATACTGAATCTTCTCTTTGATGCGTGCGATTTCCTTTTTTGTTCCCTTAATAGGAGACATGCAGGCCAGTCCCACTGTGTTGATAAAGAGAAGCGGCGTCATCGCCATTACTATCTTCGTAGCTTCATCGCCGATGTAACCCGTATAGCATTCGATCGAAAGCGAGAAACCGAAGAGGTTTACAACCACAAAGATTATGCAGTGAATCACCAAGAAAATTCTTTCGCGCAGAAGCAGTGCCAGTAGTCCACCGAGTTCTGCAGTTAGCTCGGGATTGACACGTCGCCTCTTTTTGCCGCCAGATAAATGCGCGAATTGCGGAACCGATTTATTGCGCACAGTATTCGCAGGGCTTGAATTCGCAGAATTTGAACTAGAAGGGTTGGGTTTGGGCGCGGCTATTCGTGCCTTTGTGCGTCCGCTGCCATCGACATTGTGAGCAAAGTTCGTAGGATTTTGCGCGCGGCTCGGTACGCTATTCTGCTCGGAGGCCACCGCAACGTTGGCTCCGCAGTCGCCGCAGAAGCGGGCTCCGACTTCCATTTCGCAATAACAATGCACGCATCTATTTGCGCGAGCATATTGCGGAACGGAGCCGTTAACCATCGAAAAAACACCCTCAAGACTGTAAACCGCTCAGAAAGCGGTTGGTGCCGGCAAAGGTTCCAGGGGACGTCGAGATGAGGTGACTTAATCGCGACGCAGAATTCAATTGAAGCTAAGCTTGGCGCTGTTGCTTCGCGGAATTTCAGACAAAAGGTTACCGTACACTTCGGCTCAGCGCAAGGTTTTCGGGGGTTCCAGTTGGTACTTCTGAGCCGCATGATAAAGAGATCATCTTGCGGGTTCTCCCACTGAAGCTGCGCTAAATTTCGCAACACTTTGGCGCAAATTGAGAACCCAGGCTTATTATTGGGAAGTCATGAGGCGCGGTAAGTGCCTTGGGCGACCTCAGGAATACTGGTATGACTCCAGCGACCGCCCACTCAAATAACGTTCAGCCGAGCAACGTTCATCAATTCGCCAAGACAATTTCTTGTCAGCATTGCCTGTCATTTGTCGAGTCTGCTGCGAAGTTTTGCGGCAATTGCGGCGTAGTGACGCAACGTCTAGGGCAAGCCGTGCAACAGCCTTCCGTGCAGCGTAACGTCTCGGTAACCGGCGCAAGCGCACTTCAACCGAGTGAAAATTCGCTTCCGAAATTTGCGACACCGATTACGGGGAAGCGTGCACCGGTTCCACCTCAATTGCGTGATGAATTGACGCTCTTGATGACGATGCTATTGCGCGAAAGAATTTTTCTCATTGGTCATTGTGGTCTTTTCTTAACCGCTAACTTCATTGGATTCGGCTTGGCGATTCAGGCATACACAGGTTTCATTGGTGACGAAATGACCAAACTGGTGATCTCGCTGACACCATTGATGTTCATCAATTCATTGGCGCTTGTGTGTCTTGTTCCAATCAACGGAACCAAAAGAGAAATCGCTAGGGTCAAAGAGAAAATTCAGTATGCTCGATTTCGCATCGAGTACTTCAATCAAATCTGAGTCCAAATTGAGGCGCTGTCTCGAAAGAACCTAGCAAGACCCGCAGTCGGGAATCCAGCGCAGGTTCGGTTTTCGTGCAGCCAAAGCTTCATCCAGCTTGCCGACCGGTGTTTTGTTCGGAGCGCTCTTCACGATATCCGGGTTTGAAATCGACTCCTCATCAATCTGAAGCAGAATCTCTGCAAACGCATCGAGGGTCTCTTTCGATTCCGTTTCTGTTGGTTCGATCATCATCGCCTCAGGCACAACCAAGGGGAAGTACACTGTCGGCGCGTGCACGCCGAAGTCGAGAAGACGCTTTGCCATGTGGGCTGTTGATACGCCGCGTTCTTTTTGGCGTGTGCCGGCAAGAACGAATTCGTGCATGCAGGGCTGGGAGTACGGCACTTCAAAGGCGTCCTTAAGCCGTGCGCGCAGATAATTCGCATTGAGAATCGCGTCGCGCGAAACCTGTGTCAATCCGCCTTTCCCATGAGCGAGTATGTATGCATAGGCTCTGACGAGGATGCCGAAGTTTCCGAAGAATCCTTTGACTTTGCCGATAGACTGCGGTCTGTTCCAATCCAGTGTATAGCGATCGCCATCTTTTTTGACGACAGGTTTTGGCAGGAACGGTTCGAGATGCTCGCGGGCAGCCACGGCGCAGCCGCCTGGTCCACCGCCGCCGTGTGGAGTCGAGAATGTTTTGTGCAAATTCAAATGGCAGACATCGAAGCCCATGTCTCCCGGTCTGACCAATCCCATGATGGCGTTGAGGTTTGCGCCATCGTAGTAGATGAGCCCTCCGGCTTCGTGTACGGCTTTCTGCACTCCGACGATATCTTCTTCGAACAATCCCAGAGTGTTCGGGTTAGTCAACATGATCGCTGCAGTGTCAGGACCGACGACTGCTTTGAGTGCGTCGAGATCGACGAGTCCACGATCGTTGGATTTGATTTCCACTACCTGGAATCCGAGCATCGCGGCGGTTGCGGGGTTGGTACCATGCGCGGTATCAGGAACAATAACTTTGGTTCGTTTGTGGTCGCCTTTTGCTTCGAAGTAGGCTTTGATCAGCAACAGTCCGGTCATCTCGCCATGGGCTCCAGCTGCGGGTTGCAATGTAACTGCAGGCAAGCCGACGATAGATGCAATGCATTCTTGGAGGTTGTACAACAGTTCGAGTGCGCCTTGAATCTGATCTTCCGGTTGGTGCGGATGCAACTCGCGGAACCCCTCCAACGCTGCCATCGCGTCGTTGACTTTGGGGTTATATTTCATTGTGCAAGAACCGAGCGGATAAAAACCGGTGTCGATCGAGTGGTTCAAATGCGAGAGTCGCACAAAGTGTCTCACCGTTTCAAGCTCGCTAACTTCGGGCAGCTTCGGCGCCTCTTTGCGAATGAATTCGGCGGGCAAGAACTCGCTGAGTTTCTTTTCTTTCACTCCGGCTGCAGGAACTGTGACTGCATGACGCCCGGTCCGCGATTTTTCGTAAATCAGCTTTTCCATTTTTTTGTTCCTACCTCAGAGTTAGCCAACGCTTAATCAGTGTTCCAATCTTCTACTTGCTGCTAGTGCTCAAAAATATCTCTCCACCCCATCAAATCCAGCTCGCAGACAAGGGGAATCGTTTCGAACAAGCGAGTGGCAAGTTCGGTTCTGCCTTCTCGTTTCAGCAAATCTTCCAAAATCTTTTGCAGTGGCATGAGCATGCGGACATCGTTGGCGGCGTACTCTAGCTGCGACTCGCTGAGATCACCGCGTGCCCAGTCACTCATTTGATCGGACTTGTCGAGCTCAATCTGCAAGAGCTCCTTGACTAGCTCTTTGAGGCTGTGCTTGTCCGTGTAGGTTCGAACCAGTTTTGACGCCAGTTTGGTGCAATACAGCGGATAGACGGCAGCGTCTAAATAGTATTTGAGAACCGCGACGTCGAAGCGCGCGAAGTGAAACAGCTTGGTCACGTTCTTGTCTTCAAGGAGCTTTTTGACGTTCGGTGACTTGAACGGTGGTTGCTCTCTTTCGAGGAAGCGCACAAAGCTGACCACACCTTCATCATCGCAAATCTGAATAAGGCAGAGACGGTCCCGGCGCACGATAAGCCCGCGAGTCTCGGTGTCGACAGCAACGAACTTCTTCGTCAAATAATGCTTCAGGCGCTCATCCGGAATGTCATGGTCGTAAACATCTGGCTTCTGCTGCTTCACATGTGCCACTGTCGTCAACTCAGTCTCCTTGATCGCATGCGCCGCGGGTGCTGGCTAGTTGTCTTGCGGTTGCGGCGAGCAAGTCGGGTTTTGCACCGAATCCGCTTCACAACCTCGTTTGTTGGAAACAAATTATAGTGTCACTCAACTGTGTGTTCATGAGCATCTCGACATTTATTTTCGGTTTAGTCTTTTATTTATGCTTCCGATTTTGGCTTCGCCTGCAATTTGCGCTGAAGCCACAAAATCGGCAACCCGGCAAGAACCAACGCCACACCTTTGAGCCCATTTTCTGGGTCTGAAGCCAGTGTATTAATGCACAGCGCCATAGAAATCAAGGATAACGCGGCGGGCACGTAAGGATAGGCAGGAACTTTGAAGGATCGCTTTAGTTGAGGCTGTTTGCGCCTCAGCAAAATCACGGCAGCGGCAATGAGGCTGAAAAAGAACCAGACGGCAAATCCGGTGAAGTAAAGCAGTTTCTCGAATGAACCGCCCACACATACAAGAAGGCACGACCAGGCGCCATTGAAGATGAGGGCTCTCAGCGGCGTTCCAGTGTTGGAGTTGATTTTTTCCAATGACCGGAACATTGGATTGTCTTTCGACATTGCATGGGCGATTTGACTGCCTGTCATCAGCATGGCGTTGATTACGCCAATGGCGGAGACGACGATGATGCCTTCAAGCAGCTTCGCGCCTTGCGGACCCCACAAGATTGTCAGCACCTCGTTGGCGATGAGGCGAGTGTGCGCAATTTTTTCCGGCGTCATCAAATAAAGGTAAAAGGCGTTCATCAGCAAATAAATGACGGTCACAAACGTGCATGCCGACAAAAGTGCAAATGGAACAGACTTGTGTGCATTCTTGGTCTCTCCTGCAAGAAACACGTTGTCTCGCCAGCCGCCATACGTCCACAGAATGGGAATCAACGCAAGCAGGAAATGGCGCAGTGTGTCGAAGTTTGCAGGTGGCATTGGGGAGCCAAAAAAGTTGTTGGGGTCGCCTTTGCCGGATGTTAGGCCGAAACTGACTAGAATCATCAGTGCCACCACTTTTGCTATCGTCACGATGTTTTGAACCTTGGCACCATATTTGATGCCGAATGAATTCACGATTGTAAGGGCAATAATCACAGACACCGCCAACAGGGTCACCCAACTTTTGTCGAGGCTTGCCAGCGAGCACGCATACTCCGAGAACAAGAGTGCGACCGTCGCGTTAGAGCCTGTGCGGATAATCATTAGTTCAGTCCATGCAAACAGAAAAGCGATCACAGGACCATACGACTCTCGCAAATAAATATAGTCGCCGCCGCTTTCCGGCAGCGAAGCAGCGAGTTCTGCATAACAAAAGCCGCCGAAGAGCGAAAAGAGTCCGCCAACTATCCACGCCAGAAGAATGAGTTGTGCTGATGGAAGAAGCTGCGCAATTTCTGCAGGAACGCCGAAAATCCCAACGCCGATGACTATGCCAATACTGATGGCTATTGAGTCCCATCGCCCCAGAGCCTTTGTTTCGCTCACGACTTCTCGGGGTCCGGATTGCTGGTGTTTGCCGATTCACCGCGCTGCTCCATGTCTGTCGGCAGTGTCTCAGCCTGTACTCTCTCAGCCTGTGCAACGGCCGGGCGTGCGAACGACTCATCCAAAAGTTCTGCGGTGTGACAAACGCGAACATTTAAAGCTGCCCGTTTCACACCCGCTTCCAGCTGGAGCAGGCAGCCTGGGTTTCCTGTTACGACAACCTGTGCTCCTGTTTCTTTGATGCTTGCCATTTTTGCGTCGAGAACCTTGAGACTAAGCTCGGTATTCATCAAGTTGTAGATACCGGCGCTTCCACAACAATGTTCTGCATCCGCGAGCGGAACCAGCTTTCCCGTACCTTTGTCTAACTGTTCCAGAAGGGCGGCGGGCTGAGCGCGAACGCCTTGCGCGTGTGCAAGATGACACGCAGGATGGTAAGCAACCTTTTCGCTCAGCGTGTCAGGAACCTTCGCAAACTCCCCTGCTGCAAGCGTTTCTGTAATGTCTTCAACTCGCTTGGAAAAATCCTCAGCAGGGACATGCCACTTCGCGTCGTCTTTCAAAAGATGTCCGTAGTGTTTGAGCATGGCTCCACAGCCCGCGGATGTAACGACAATGGGATCGCCATTTCCCATGAAGTACGAGATGTTCTTCTTGGCTAATTCAGTTGCAATATCCATCTCGCCCGCGTGAAATGCTAAAGCCCCGCAACAAGTTTGCTTCGGCACGGATACTTCTTTTCCAATGAGAGTAAGCAAGCGAATCGCAGCGTGATTCACATGGTTATACAAAACGTCCATTACACAACCTTGAAAGAAATTGACGTCTCCCTTGATTGCGTTGCTTGGAATCGCGCGTTTAGGTAGAGGCACAATCGGCTTGGCCTGAGGAACAAACGCTTCCCACTGGAGCAGGCGCTCAAGTACCGACAATGGGCGCTTGTCACCATATTCGGTGCTTTCTGAACTCTCGTCTTCGGACCATTGCGCGCTTCTGGTTCCTGCGACGAATTCGAGGATGCGTCTTCCGATGCCGTTTCCGCTTTGCCAGATGGCAAGCAATACACCCATCGCTTTTAAAAGTGCGTAGTTTGTCAACACGTGTCGAAACGCAAAGCGCATGATCGCTCGCAATGTTTTTGGACGCTCGGCAGCAATGTACGGACGTGCTTGGTTGAGAATCTCCTCGTACTTAACGCCTGATGGGCAGGCGGTTTGACAGCCAAGACAACCCAGGCAAGATTCGAGATGTTCTGCAGTTCTCGCCGGAAGTCTGTGAGTATGTGCACCATGACTGGTTTCGCCATGACTGGTTCCGTCGTGACTGTGCTCGCTATGACCGTGTCCGCTATGCGCAAGTTCGCCTTGTTGCCACAGCGACAGTAAATAGATTCTTCCTCTCGGCGACTCTGTTTCTCTGCCCGTCGCAAGGTAGGTTGGACAAGCGGGGAGGCAAAGCCCACAATGTATGCAGCTTGAAAGGAGCTCTTGGTTTAGAGTGGGGCGAGTTCCATCCGTTGTAATTAGTTCACTCATTGCATTCAACGCTACAACTTGAGGTGGGGGTTCAACATGTTGAGCTTGTCGAATTTCGATTTCAACTCTTCGCTTATTTTCTGCACTGCCTCTTCTTGTGCAGGTAAGTGTACGACTCTGTATTCGCAATTGCTATCAGAAAGCGCAACGGTTAGCCGCCTGCCTCGCGATGCTTCTGCGATTAGAGAGAGGATGTTTTCGGTATTTTCCTGCGGCACATGCAAGCGGATGCGACCAGCACCCGGTCTCGCGTAGAAAGGTGGTTTTCCGGCTGATGTCCACCACGTTTTCAGACCGTATGCAATGTCGCTAAGAGTTAGCATCGACTCAATTGACGTGTCACCGGATTCGGTGCTGCGCAAAAGTGCGATGGTATCGAGCGCGTGAAGAACCTCATGAGCAGGAGCCTCAATCGTTGAGTGTGTCGAGCCCGGAATTTTAATCATCTGTTCGCAGATTTCTTGAACGACATCTTCATGGCCACTCACTGCTACTATCAGTGCAAACCGTTTTTCGAATCGAAAGAGCGCAGATAGTGTGGAACTCAATTGTTCTGTTGCCGACTTGAAAACCCAGGTTTCGTCGATCAACTCCATGCAACTCACTGGCAGTCCACTGGCGATGATTCGTTGCGCAATCTCAACCAACTCCGCCGGCGATGCACTTTGCGTCGCCAAAATGCGCCAACTGTCCGGTCTGGCAAACAGCCTCAGGTTTGCACTCGCGACTATTCCTAATGTTCCGCGCGAACCGACAAAAATCTTCGTTAGATCGTAGCCTGTGACGTTCTTTACTACCTTTCCACCAGTTTTGATAACGACGCCGGAAGACAGTGCCACGTCCATTCCCAAGACTAAATCTCTCGGTCCGCCGAACCCATGCTCCAGGCAGCCCCCATCGCCGCGTTCGATGACTTCTATGAGTCGCGCTCCTTTTGGCGCTGACAAAGGTAGCCATTGGTTGTGTTTGGCGAGCAACTCGTCGAGTTTCGAAAGTTCGATGCCCGCTTCGACGCAGATGACTTGGTCTTCGGGGCGGTGTTCGATTATTCGATTAAACTTGCTCAGATCCAGGAGCCTATGCGGCTTTTGCAAGTCGTAGGTTGTCGCTGAGTGTGACAAAATTGCGCACGCCCCATTCGCTGACGCTTCGCGCAATGACGCGGCGAGCTCGTTCACGTCGACTGGCGCTAAGCTCTTATCAGTACTCATTTGGGTATCGCTGAGACAATGCTTTTCGCGGGCTTGAGAAGCAACATTATAGGTGAGAAACTAGGCATTGTTCTCTTTTGTGGCAGTGATGGCAGGGCAAGGATCTAAAGGAGCCGACTCAGGCAACTCGACAAGTTCAGCAAACGGGCGTAGTTTGGCGCTCGTGTCGGGCTACTATGGGTTCGGAAATTTGGGCGACGAAGCCATTCTTGAAGAACTGATAGATGAGTTGAAGCAGTTCTTTTCGCCGGACCAGATATTTGTTCTGTCTCAGCATCCCGAAAAAACGAGCAGAACTTTCGGCGTTCAGGCTGTAAACCGATGGAAATTGCACAAGTTGCAAGGTCTCTTTAGGCGCGCGAAGCTGCTTGTGAGTGGTGGTGGCGGACTGTTTCAAGATTCGACGAGTGCGAAATCTTGTCTTTATTACAGCGCCGTGATTGCGCAGGCTAAGCTGGCTGGTGCAAAGGTTCTCGTCTATGCGCAGGGTCTCGGTCCACTGACTAAAGCGATGGGGCGGCAGTCGACACGATTCGCCATGACCCTTGCAGATCTTCGATCGGTGCGCGATCCCAAGTCGCTGAAGATGTTGACGGATTGGAGTCTTTCGGCTGAGCAAACGGCTGACCCGGTGTGGTGTCTCAAGCCGAGCGCATTGCCAAAAAAGATTCAAGACGAACTGGCAGCGCTAGGAAATCCGGCTAAACGTGGGCGTCTTGTCGGTGTCTCATTGAGGGAGCACCCCTTAGTAGCGAAAGCGGATTTGGAAATCTTGGTGCAAGCGATGGCGGCTGTGTTTCCGCCGGATACGATCTTGACGCCACTGCCCCTGCAGAAGGAACAAGACTTAAATGTTCTGGAAACAGTCATGGCTAGCTGGAAAGCGAAGGGGCGGCAAGTTCACTATTTGAGCTGCGATGAATTGGAGAAGCCCAGTCAATGGTTGGAACTGATTGGAAATCTGGACATGGTCGTTGGTATGCGATTGCATGCATTGCTCATGGCACTGAGTGCAGGAACCCCCATCTTCGGCATCTCATACGATCCGAAGGTCACGCACTTGCTGGAGGAATTCCGGCAACCTATCTTAAATCTAACCAAGGAGAGAATCTCTCAAGTCACTCTAGATGGTGTTGCACACCTTCTGAGAACCGCAGTGGATGATAAGGACCGTCTGCTTGAGTCTGCTTCACAGGCAAGAGAAACGGCAAAAAAATCGGCTTGCCAGAACATTAGGCTCATGGCTAGAATTCTCGATATGCAAAGTGATGCTTCTGTGTCGCCAACAGATAGCGGCAGTCAGAAGAATGGCTGAGCATTCACTGGCTACTGAGACATGACACCGCCTCTAATATCAATCTTGTCCAAAACATCTAAATCGCGTCAAAAAGTATTGGGATACCCCGTCGACGTGGTCGACCATTCCGACGCCGTCGAGGTCCTTGAGGCCGCGTGGTCGAGCGAACGCCGGTTGCACGTTGTTACGGTAAATTCCGAAATGATCGTTGCGGCACAGCGAGATGCAGAACTCGATCGCATCATTCGACACGCGCATTTGATCATTCCTGACGGCGCAGGAGTTGTATGGGCGCTTAAGTTTGCAGGGGTGAAGTCCACGCGAGTTCCTGGAATCGAACTTGCCTACGCTGCCCTCGAAAAGGCTGCTGCTACCGGGCGCCGAGTCGCTCTGCTCGGAGGCAAACCGGAGGTTTTGCAAGCACTCAAAGAAAAGCTTGCGCAGGCAATGCCGAGTCTCAATATTGTGGCAAGTCATGATGGCTACTTCACTTCAGACAATGAAGATGAAGTCGTCGATCAATTGGCTGCGGCGGAACCGCAACTATTGCTGGTGGCATTGGGCGTTCCCAAGCAAGAATACTTTATCGACAAGTGGCACCCTCGATTCTCTAATGCAGTTATGATCGGTGTCGGAGGGAGCTTTGACGTTTGGGCCGGTGTTTCTCAACGTGCGCCGAAAATATTTCAAGACCTCAATCTGGAGTGGTTTTATCGGTTGCTCAAAGAGCCGTGGCGCTACAAACGCATGGGATCTACTCTGCCCAATTTCGCATTTCAAGTAATTGCAGAGTCCCTTGGAAGGCGTCTGTCCGGCAAGAACGGTCAAGACGAACACAACTCCTCCAATCCGCAACGCAGAGCCGCGACCAAGAAAGACAGCAAATCGAAACGATTGCAGGATAAGTCTCGCGAGCGTTCAAAAGACAGATAGAACTTTGATGTTTGCTGGCGAGCCATTAGATCGCGCGACTTTGATGGAGATACCAGTGCGTTCGCTTGCGCACTTGGGTGACGCCGTTTGCAAGCTTTTCGAAACGGAACGCTGGATTCGATATGGTTCAACCGCGAAAACCGCTCATACTCAAGTTACGTCACGAATAAACAACAAAGCTCAGGCGGAATTCCTCGACAAAATCGAAAATGAGCTGACCGAGGCAGAGCAAGATATTGTTCGCAGAGCGAGAAATCTCAAATCAGCAGGATACAGAAAGGTCGATCGAGGGCTCTACAGGCGGGCTACGGCCTTCGAGGCGCTTGTCGGATATCTCTATCTTTCCGACCGGGAGAGGCTTTCGCACCTTTTGGAGCGCACCTTGATCGAATCGCCAGCCGAGTGAATGTTGTGAGATGTTTGCAACCGATCCTTAAGGATAAGTTGTATTGTTATTTAATCTTCTCATCTGATGATAATTTAGGCTTAAGGCCTGCGTCCAAGGCTTTTTGGGCGCCTTCACATGTGCAAGATATTGACCATTCAGACAGAAGACATTTATCGCTGCCTGCTTCGATCGACCGCTGATGGCGTCGTGATTAGCGACTCGCATGGCGTTGTCGTGGATTGCAGCGAGGCATTCATTGGGCTGGTGGGCAAGAAAGCGAAATCCGAGGTTGTCGGTTCGCCGCTTGTGTCTTTTGTGGATCTTGAAGGAACAGAGACGGTTAACGAGCAGGCTAAAGGGTCTGCCACCACATCTGGTGCTGGGAAGATCGCAAAGTCCAAAGACAAAAGTGGCAAGAACGATAAGAACAGTGGCGCAAACCCTGAAGCAAAGCCGCAAGAGCAAGCATCGACCGTCGCACCGACTCGTCTTGCTGTAATTAGAACTAGTTCCGGGGCCGATTTGATGATGCCGGTATCGCACATCCCAATTGGTGATGTGGATGGTAACGGTTCCTCGAAAGGGGCTGGGCACTTGACGATTGTCTATATTGTTCAGGCGCACTCCGTTCAGCAGGCTCAGACTGAGTTTGTCAGCACCGTAAGTCACGAGTTGCGCACTCCTCTGACCAGTATTAAAGGTTTCGCAGATACGATTTTGCGAGCCGGCGACAGAATCGATTCAAATCAGCAACGACGATATGTGGGCATCATCAAAGATCAAGCCGATCGACTGACTCGACTCGTTGAAGATCTTTTGGCTGTGTCACGACTCGAAGGCAAGAAGCTGCAGCTGACCATTCGGGCTATCAATCTTGAAGAAGCAGTGCTTCGGGTGACGCGCAACCTTCAAGATAAGGCTCGCGATCACAAGATTGTTGTGAGTATTCCGCCAGGTCTTGCGCCGGTCTGGGCTGATGCGGACAGGTTGGAGCAAATCCTCACTAACCTAATCGACAACGCAATTAAGTATTCTCCGTCGAATACGACCGTTACCTTCACCGCCAAAGGCATTCAGGAAACTCCGGAAAAGGTCGAGTTCTCCGTCAGCGATCAAGGTGTTGGGATTCCCTCTGAACATCTTCCGGAAATCTTCTCGAAGTTCAGCAGATTGGATAATCCGTTGGTTCGCCAAACTGAAGGAACAGGGCTTGGGCTCTATATTACGCGCTCACTTGTAATCGCGTTAGGCGGACAAATCAAAGTCACAAGCTCACCGGGGCAGACGACGTTCACCGTTCAACTACCGGCTGCAACGCTCGAACAGCAAGCACTTCGGGGGCTCGGTTAAACGATGATGATGCCAACCCCTGTGATTTTGGTCATTCACCAGGTTCGCCAGGCGGCTGATTATGCCTCAGTTTTGGAGAAGACCGGAGCGCGGGTTCATGCAGTGGCATCTTTTGAAGAAGCAAATGAACTTCTCTCCTTCTTGCACCCTGATTTGATTATCTTGTCGGCAACGATGCCCGAGGGAGACGGCCGGCTGTATTGCCAACAAATCAGAGCGACCGTCGTACATCCGCGTCCAGTGCTGGTCTTGTTGCATCCCTCGAGTGATGTAAACGAAAGAATCTCAGCATTCCGGTACGGGGCCGACGACGTTCTCGGCGACCCCATCGATAAAAACGAACTCGCAATCAGAGTCTTGGCTCACTTGAGACGTCGGCAGGAGGAGTTCTCCAATCCGCTGACACAGATTCCAGGACCGAACATGATTCGTCGCATGCTCGAACAATGCTTGGTTTCGGACAAGACTTGGGCCGCGATGTCAGTCGACCTTAACAAGATTCGTGTATATAACGAAACATACGGAGACTTGGCTGGTGATCAGCTGATTAAGGCACTAAGCGCAATCCTCACAGATGTCGCCGACGAAACCGATTTCGTTGGACACATTGAGGCTGATGATTTCTTGATGGTCACCAGACCTGATCAAGCAGAGCGAAAAGCAGAGAGAATTTGTCAGCAGTTCGATGCCGTAAGCACCCGATTCTACCCACGAGGCGACATCGAAAGAGGATATCTGATTTCCACCGGGCGTGGTGGCATTCGCAGAAGAGTTCCCTTGATTTCGATCGCGATTGGCATCGTATCTAGTACCACGCGCAGGTTCCAAAGCTATGTCGATGTGTTGACTACAGCACGCGACTATCGCTATCTGGCCAAACAGCAAAGCCAGGCATCATGCTGGGTTAGCGATACTGACTCAGCGCTTGAGGAGTCGTCTGCAACCGCACAACCCGGAAGTGATTCGGCTGAGAAAATTACACGCATACTGGTTGTGGAGCCGGATGGCGCGATGGCTTGTTTATTGCAGGAAACGCTGTCTCTGGAAGGATACTTCGTGCAAGTCACGAGTTCAGCCGACGACGCGTTGGAAATGGCGCGCTATGAACCGCATCCTGACGTCATTCTTCTGGAGTCAAACCTTTCAGACAGGACAATGGATGGATGGAACCTTTGCAGAACTTTGAAGCAAGACAAAGCGCTAGCAAGCATCAGCG
>CAYZJR010000104.1:1768-23979 GCA_964478655.1 uncultured Candidatus Obscuribacterales bacterium | reverse complement strand
CTTTTGCTCTCCAGACAGAAAACTTTCTGGACTCTCATACCATGTTTTGTGATTGTTGTTCGAACCCGAAGTAACTGAAGTGACCTTCTCTAAGAGATCGCGCATGGTCACTATGTCCGTCAACATGGTCTGGTCAATTTCTACATTGGCAAAGTCGCGAATCTCCATTGTTAGATTGAGCCAGTCAAGTGAGTCTATTCCCAAATCCAACTGCGGGCTTGTGTCTAGGGTCAGCCTCCTTTCAGGATAATTGGTAAGGAAGTAGTTCCATACACGCGCGACGCGCGCATTCTCAAGCAATTCTCGATCACTCAATGCGAGCTCTTGTTCGATTGTTTCCTCTGCTGGATCTCTAAGACCCTGCCTGATTCGGTCATACTGTTCAGATAGGCAAGAACGGCGGATTTTGGACATCGCAGTGCGAGCCAAGGGTTCTTTGCTGAGCACGTAACCGGACAATCGTTTGTAGCTCGGTAAATGCACACAGCGCTCATCAATTGCGTCATGCATTACTCGAACCAAGTCACCGCTTTGAGCACCGACAGCGGTCATGCTTGGTACGACCACAGCTACAAGTCTGCCATTGCGAGACAAAATTCCAATTTCCTGAATAAGTTTGTTCTTCGCATAATGCGCTTCCAAAATCTCCGGGTCAATCTTTTTGCCGGATTCAGTTACGATCAGCGAGGAGGCGCGACCAAGCACATATAATTTACCTTCTTTTATATAGCCGATATCGCCAGTGCGAAACCATCCATCGGAAGTTAGGACATCCTTATTCTTATCTGGGTTGTTTCTGTATCCCGCAAAAACATTGGGTCCACGCACATGAATTTCACCGCTGCCTTCATTGAATTCACCCGCAAGCTCCGATTTTGTTTCGCTCTTCAATGATTCTGAAAGAGGTTCTATCTTAACCTCAACATGGGGCAGAGGTTGTCCTACTGTGTTTGTGTTCAAGTCCGAGGGCGACTTCAATGAAATGAGTGGAGACGTCTCAGTCAGCCCATAACCCACTACAAGTTCCCAACCGAAAGTTTGCAAAGACTCAGCCACTTTGGACTCAAGCGGCGCTCCGCCGCTTGTTAGTAATCGCAAATTCGAACCCAGCTGTTTATGAATTGGCGCCAACAACATGCGACCGGCATGCCGCCAACCAGCTTTTAGCAATCCATTGGCAACAAGCCGAGCGCTTTGAACTAATATCCTTTGCGGCATCGGCAGTGCGTTGACACGAGTATTAATGGCCGCAACTAGGGCACTGTAGAGACGTGGCACACCTACCAAAATCGAGGCATTTCCTTCGTTGAGAGCTCGAAGCAATTGTGGTCCTGTAAGACTTCGGGGCAACACAATAGTGGCTCCGAGAGCTAACGAAGTTAACATACCAATCGAGAACGGATATATATGGTGCAGCGGCAGCGGCAATAACAGCCGATCACAAGAGCTTGCAAGTTTTGAGTCGCGCAGGAAATTCACCTGGTGAACGACGTTTTGATGCCTTAGAGGAACGCCCTTGGGATTGCCTGTCGTACCAGAGGTGTAGAAGATGCAAAAGCACTGGTCTGGTTGAAGCTCGGTCAAGTTCAACACGAAGCCATTTGCCCGGCGATGATGCTGGAGTTCTTCTAAGTACACGACATCGAATAAATGATCTTTCTTGAGCGTCTCCAATTCCTCACGCCGCTCGGTTGAAGATATGATCAAAGTCGGAACTGCATCACGCAATATGGATACAAAACTATCGCGATCCAACTGTGCATCGACAGGAATGACGACCGCGCCAGTGCGAATAATACCAAGGCATGCGGCGATCCACATTGCACTATTTGGAGCCCACAAGATCACTCGGTCTGAAGGCTTGAGATTTCCCTGGAGAAGCTCACACGCTAGGTTGTTGATCTCACCAGAGAGATCCGAATAAGACCACTTCCGAATGCCATCCGATAAAAATTCGCACACAGCAGTACGATTACCGAATTGGTTGAAGCTGTCGATGATATCAGAGATGGTATTTATTCGATTAGGAGGCATTTGAACTCCGACGAGCTATGCAGACAGTGGCGCATCATCAGGCTCATACTCGTCCAATTCATCTTTTTCAAATAGAAAATTCTGAGGGTTGGAATTGCCACACTTCCAGCAGACGATCAAGTCGAATCCATCTCTCACAAAAAATGTCTCACTGCAAAGAAGACACTCACACCATCCAAATTCGATTTTTGTTTCTCTTTTCATGGCTCCACCTCACAGGTCAACTGCAGGCTGTACAGAGAATACCCTTAGATCACATCATAGTTGTACATAGGTCCGCTTGCTTCGTACCAATGGGCGATTTGATAGCGATGAATATCGTCCTTTTGGCTAAATAGATTTCGCGCGCGCTTGGACCAACGCGGTTTGGAGTTCATCACGAACATCCTCAGAAAGCCGCTCTGCTGCTAAATGATTGGACCCTAAGCGTTCGTAATGCGCGGACCGAAGGTCGAACGGCTTGCCCAGATAGATTGACACAACTTGCCGCCCTTTTGGTGTCATTCGTCCACACAACTCAGACTCGAGAAAGTCAACTATCCGACAAGTTCTTATGGGCGAGTCATGCCGACTCAGAACACGCTGAAAAATAACAAGCCTTTCCACTCGATCAAGATCTGCGATGAATTCGCGATAAATCCTCACTGCGGCATTCTGCAAACTTCGATCATATGCCGGCGCTTGTCTCGTGCCGTCTAATTTCTTGTTCAGTTGCGTACGCAAGCGGTGAAGCAACTGTTCGAGAGAATCGGTTTCCGGTTTGCTTTCAAAAATAAAAACGGACAACCTATCACAAATATGTTGTGCTAACAATTCAACTTCGTCTGCAATTGAACATTCTTTTGGACGCAAAAAATTGTAGTGCGCGGCTAATCGATCGAGGGTACATCGGACTGCTGTATCTACGCGCTCTTCAATATTTCGGTACCTTTCGTGCGGTTTGTTTAGCTTTTGCTCAATAATCTTAACTGTCCGTCCAATGCTTTTTTCCAAACTGGATTGAAGCCGGTAATTGACGCCGACGGGCAACATCCAAATGGTCTTTGTTAAGTCGTTCTTCGCAACTTCAGCTTGTGCCTTCAGCAAGACATGCATCAATGCAGGGTTGATTCGCTGCACGAGATCTTCGTCGGCCGTCACCTCACCCTCCGGAAACACAATCAATTTGCGATTCTCGCGGCACAAAATTTTCAGGGTTGTCTGAATCGACTTAAAGTCGGTCGTACCGCGGTCGACTGAATAGCATCCCAGTCTTTGAAATAGCCATCCTAACCAACCATGCTTCCAATCAAATACTTCCCGAGCCACGATGCAATAGAATGAGCTGCGCAAGAATTTCGAAATGGCGATCAAAATTAGAGGATCTTGCTTATCTGGGTGATTGAGCATGATCACTGTCGGTTGGTAATTCAAAAACTTAAGAGCTTCAAAATCAGTTCCACAAAATTCAATTTTCAGCGGATCGACCAGTCTTGTGTAAAGAGGAAAAATGAACTGACAAAGCTTGATTATTAGTGGGTTTGGAAGTGGTGGTCTGAAATCTGATAGCGAATGCATGGCATGCCTTTAATTGCTGGATACCTTTTAAGCCTACCTTGATCGCATCAAGCGACGCATCATCCGTATGACTGTCCTGAGTTACGCCTTTAGCACGACGGCAATTAGATACCAAATCATTATCGTAGAAATTAATAGTTCCGATTAGAGATCGTAGTATGTCGCCGAAAGTTCCTGTTGTGGCATTTTGCCTGCTATCCCTTTTGCTTTTAGGCTTTCCACATCAAGCAAAGGCCTTCGTCATACAGCCGGACCGCTGGATTAGCGAATACTCTCTTGGGTCGACGGCGCTGCAGCGGCAACGATACGTAGAAGCGGAACAGCATCTCATGGACTCGCTGGATCACGCTCAAGGGAGTGCACAACGTTTTTTTCTCTCCTTGGAAGCGCTTGAGAGGCTATATGAGGAGGTTGAAGACTACACAAAGGAAGAATCAGTGCTGTTAGCTCAATGTGCAGTTCTCAAACGCATTAAGTCAAATGCAGCACCATTGGGAAAAGTCTACACGAAGCTGGGAGCACTCAACTCCTTGCTCGGATGTTTCGACGAGTCGGAGTTCTATTATGAGCAGTCAATTCCTCTCCTGAAATCAGGCATTGGCCTTCTTTCTACGCCAACTGCAATGGCATTAAATAACCTGGCTTGGTCTGAATTTCAACAACATAAGTTCTCTGAGGCGGAAAACCACTTCAGGCAGTCTCTGTACATGCACTCTAAAGTCACAGGCATTAAGAGTGTTTTTTATGGTCTTACCGCTACAAATTTGGCCGAGCTTTTCGCAGCAACAAACCGTCCTGTATTCGCGATTACGTGGTACGAACGAGCACTCGAAGCTCTTCGAGCCTCCCTTGGAGTCAAGCATCCATTTGCGCTAGAGGTAGAGCGAAGATATGAAACGCTCAAGAAAAATTTGGCCCCGACGAAGCCACTTCCTGGTAAACCAAAGGAAAAGCAGCCATCTCCGAGGATTAGCCCCGATATCGCATTCGTTCCCGAATTGCAGATTTAGAGTCTCAAATTCTTTAGTCGATTAGCTCTTCGATACGATCTTCACCGGCAACCCACTGCGCGGTTCGTTCAATAGGCTCAACCGCTAATGTTTCTTGAAAGTGAATGACAACGTCAAATTGATTCGGCAATTTTGAAAAGAAGTAATGACTTGCGCGCTCTGTTTGGGGCAAATAGATAACGCCTATTGCGCGCTCCAATCGTGGATGCCTAAGAGCCGCAACCAGATTCAACGAAGTAAGAGGAAGGACGAATGAGGGCAAATCTATTGAGTGAAACAAGTCCTCATAACTTCCTGCAAGCGCAGGTCTAACAACTTTTCGCTCTGCTTCGCCGCCCCAGCATGAAGCAGCTGTGACGGTGCCTGTATACCCGGTGAAGCCGATAAGCCGACAATCATCCCCCATTCGCTCACGCATCAGTTGCCCAACATTGAATTCGCCCTGAGCACCCATTTGAGTAGCGCTTGCATCTCCTACATGTGAGTTGTGGGCCCACACTACAACTTTCATTGCCTGTCCGTGTCTTTGATAATGCTGCTTCAATGCCACAAGAGTTTCAGCCATGTGCGCATCGCGCAGATTCCACGTACTGACACGCCCACGAAACATCTCTTTGTAGTATGCCTGGGCTTTTGCTACTAGCTTTGCATTTTGTTCTGCAAAGAAGTATTCGTCAGAACATCTCCGTCCATCTCTTGCTAAAAACTGTGACTCCCGTCGTTGCAGATCAATTAGTGCCGCAATGACTTTCTCTTCGCACGATTTTGCCAATCCCAGCGAAGCCGCATAACCGTATGCTTGCTCGTCTTGCCCAAAGGTGTAAAGACATTGATAACGCCTCCGCGCCACTGCTGCGGCATCCTTATCGAACTCATCCAGATAGTCAATTACAGCAGAGGCCGAACGATACATGCTATACAGATCAAGTCCATAGAATCCAACTTTGCTGTCGTAGTTGGGAATTTGATCGTTATGCTTCCTGAGCCACTCTACAAACGAAAGAACATCCGCATTTCTCCACAGCCAGGTCGGAAAGCGCTTAAACCTATCAAGAGAATCAAGAGCTGTTCTAGATTCTCCTACATCCTTCACATATTGATTTACGAGCCATGAATCGGGCCAATCAGCCTCAGCAGCCACAACATTGAAGCCTTTTTCCTCTATTAGTCGACGAGTGAGATCAATTCTTGTCTTGTAAAATTCATGGCTGCCATGAGAAGCCTCGCCAATCATTACGCAAGAGCTGTCACCAATAACCTTTAGAATCTCATCGAAATCTTTATGTTCACCGGTAAATGGTTGGGCATGCGTTCGCACCAGTTGACGGAGGTGCGTATCAGGAGTTAGCCGAGGCGTGTCAGTCAACGTCATTGAAGTACCCTCTCGAGTTTTAGTTTCACCGTGATCAAACGGCTTGCAACACCGGATGCAGGGTACCTTTGCAAAGAACATCTATTACTTCTCGGTCTTCCACCTGATGAAAATCCGTGTAGAACTCTTCAGGAGTGTCAAAATCATGAGGCACGTACAAAGCCACAATCGAATCGCATTCGCGGCGAAGAAGTGTATACGCTCTTTGCGAAATAACTGGAGCCGCTAAAATGACTTGTAGAGCCCCCTCGGCCTTCAATGCCTTTATTGCAGCAAGCGCAGTCAGTCCCGTTGCAATACCGTCATCCACCAGGATGACGGTTGCACCCTTATAGTTGGGCTTCGAAACTCTTCCTGCGGTGTGCAAGAGACGCTCCTGGCGCTTCTTTACGATGAGCTGCAGCTCCTTGCTCTTTCTGTCGATGAAGCTATTTAGGACATCGACAGCATCACACAGCGGCTTATCAAGCACAACCGCACCTGTGGAACTCACAGCACCGATTGCCAGCCCTGCTTGAAATGGTGCGCCGATCTTTGTCGACAACAACAGTTTTATTTCAGAACCAAATGCTGGAGCGATTTCGTCTGCAATGAGTACGCCACCTCTTGCCAGAGCAACGACCATTCGCGGAAAGGCATTCAAGAATTTTCGATTATTGAATAGTTCTTCTTCAATTTTGGCTCTCAGCAATTGCCCTGCTTGTTTTCTATTTCTAAACATAACCGTTTCCTCTGCTGAGTTTTCACTGATATCTTTTCAAATTTGAAGAGGATTGTCCTCAGCCAAGAGGAGTATTCTGGCTTCCTAACTCATTCTAGTCGCCTAATCTCAAAAGCTGCGCGAGTCCTCTTTCTACATTCCGGCAGCGAGGCTAAACTGAGATGGCTGAATTTGGTGATACCGTATATGAAGGCTAACCAGCTCCTGCAACACATCTTCCAGAGAGTCTGGATTTTTCAAATAGTTGCAAAGAATTCTTCTTGCAGAAAACAATTCCTGCTGATCAATCAATTGTTCACTGCACAGAGCCGAGCCCAACGTAGTATTGCGGCTTTTAGCAAGAGCTAGCACTTTGAGCAGTCGACTGTCGCTCAAAATATTAGCCTGGCACAACAATTCACCCAAAATAAGGTCTTTGATAGAGAATTGGGAAAGTCGCTCAACTTCCATTTGTCAGCCCTCTGCGATCGAATTTCGTCTCACCAGTTTAGATGCTAGAAGCGACGCCCTAATCGACCACAAGAAGAAGCTGACAACCTTGCGACTCTCATCTTTCGGTCGATTCTATTTTAGATGTTTAGCAAACCAAACCTGAGCTTCGACTGATACCTGCTCGAGAGCTCCAGCTTCCTCAAACAAGTGTGAAGCTCCGTTTATAACGGTGAGCTCCTTCGGACACTTCATCTGCAGAAGAGCACGTTCGTTTAGCTTGAGTACTTCTGTATCTTTACCACCGACAATCAAAAGCGTAGGAGCGCGCAAGAGCGATAGAGAATCAAGAGCCAGATCCGGTCTTCCACCACGTGATACCACAGCCTTAATATCATCCGGACGACGAACCGCGGCGCAGATAGCGGCTGCTGCACCAGTACTAGCCCCAAAAAGTCCCAAATGAAGTTTCTTGGAATCGGGGTGATGCTTTACGAAATCAGTGATCTCGACCAGGCGATTCTCTAAAAATGGTATGTCAAATCGGAGCGCTCTTGTATGACTGTCAACCTGCTCTTCTTCAGCAGTTAGCAAGTCAATGAGCAGGATACCTAGCCCATAACTGTACAATGCATCTGCAACATACCGATTTCTCGGACTCATTCTGCTGCTTCCGCTTCCATGCGCGAAAGCTACTAATCCAACCGCGTTCTCAGGAATGAACATCTCTCCGCTTAATCTATGACAGGAGGAAGCCTTACCGACGGGAATCGCGACGGATGGAATTGCATTGCTTCTCATAACTCAGTACCTGGCTACTACACACACAACATTGTGTGGTTTAGGCGCCTGAAAGCACATTCATACAAGTAATGATTATCGATTCAGTCTAAAGGATGATTTCAGTTAATTGTCGGCTTCTGTTTCAAGGTCAGCAAGTAATCAACAATTGAGTTGATTTCGCTTACGCTCAGGTTAAGCGGTGGCATCTGGACGCCACGTATTCCGTACTCATCAGAATCGGCAACGATGAGGTTTTCTGAAGCGTTGATGCGCTGTTCTATAAATTCTCGTTTGCGGCGCGAGCCAATTCCGTCAAATGAAACAGCGAACTGACCGCCAACACCAGCAACAGAGTGGCAGGAAATGCATCCCTTCTCATAGACTAGGCTCTTTCCCTTTGCAGCCGAATCAGATGAAACCCGACTATTTAGCTTTACCTTGCCATTCGATCCAGATAGTCCCTCACCATGAGTTCCCACCGAAAAACCACCTTTGGGTTCAGGCAACGTCAAAAGATATTCAACTATTTGTTTTGATACTGCAGCCGAAACACGGGGATGGGGCATGAGTTCTCCGGCACCGTACAGCTTCTGAAATCTGTCAACCGCGGCCTTGTCGTCCGTGATTCTCGAGGTCAAAAACTCTCTGTTTCTGCGAGCTCCGACGCCCGTCAAAATAGGTCCTAGACAGCCGCCATTCGAATTGACGGCATGACATGTGTTGCAGTTGTGTTTTTGAAAGAGGCGTTTGCCTTCTTTGCTCAGTTGGCTTTCGACTACCGGTTTAAATCCGGTTCGCTTCACTATTTTCGGACTCGTATTTTTCGATTCTTGTGCATGCGCAGGCTGACACTCAACTGGGTGAATCACAAGCAAGGCGGCTGCAAAGAGACACGGCGACAAAGTCTTAAACAAAGCAGCTTGCCGTTGACTTAATTTCATTATTTGGCACTCCTAGCGATGTGCATATTATAAAAAACATGAGGGCCATATGAAGGCCCTCATGCTCGGATCCCCGCCCTGACAAAAAAGCTATCCGGCTTTCACTTGAACTTTTTGCTCATTTTTGAGGGCTTCCTTTGTCTTTGGAAGCGTAACTTTGAGCACGCCGTCTTTGTATGAGGCAACCGTTGCGTTTCTATCAACTTCATACGGCATCGGCACTAATCGATAGAACGATCCGTAAGATCTTTCCATGCGGTAATACCCTTTCTCCTTTTCTTCTCTTTCTGCCAGTTTCTCTCCACGCAGAGTGAGACCGTCATTTCGAAAAGTAACTTCAATGTCTTTCAGGTCTACTCCAGGGAGTTCAGCTGTCACAATAATGTCATTCTCGGTTTCTTTGACATCGATCTTCGCTTGAAATTCCTTTGTCATGTCGAACTGCGGCAGTGACCAGCCATGCGTGAATTCGTCGAAAAGACGGTTCATTTCTCGCTGCAGAGAATGGAATACGGGATACTCCTTCCGCACAGGGACCGCTTCATTTGCTTTAGTTTCTTCTTTGGGTTTAATTGCAGTCGTCATATTTAGTCCTCCGATCATTTGATAATTTGTTTTTTCGCGTTTTATCGTTCAACACACGATCAAAGACTCGCGTCTCATATGCAAACATTGTCCATCTACTCAATACTCAATACATCATCAATTGGGTTGATCGCATTGATTCAAAGGAATGAGTTCGCAATCATCGCTTTACTTCAAGATTCATGAGCACTTCTTTCGTTTCACCCTGCGAGATCACAACGTTTTCAGCACGATCATGATGCATCACATTCGATACCACTTGAGGCAAGGCCTCAGCGGATACACCGTCTACAATCTTGACGAGTTCGTCGTAAACGATCGTCTCCTTAGACAACAACAGATTAGCAGCGTCGTCTAACTTCGTGTGAATCGCAGTCAAAATACTTGTGGCTTTTCCTAAGGCATTGTTGAGCAAGTCCCTTATGGCGCAATCAACCTCACGCGCGGTCTCTTCGCTGAACTGCCTTTGACGCATCTCGGCTTGACCCGGCAGAAATGGTGACATGTCGCTCTCGTATGCAACCGGTCCGAGCGAATCGACCATGCCAAACCGCATAACAATACTTCGAGCGATATCCGTAGCCTTGCTCACATCGTCACAAGAACCAGTAGAGATTTCTCCGAAGACCAACTTTTCGGCAGCTCTTCCACCCATTAACACTGCCAATTTATCTTCCAACTCCTTCTTTGACATAAGGAATCGATCTTCGGTAGGACGCTGCAAGGTGTAACCCAAAGCGCCAATACCCCTTGGAATGATCGACACCTTTTGAACGGGATCCGAACCGGGAATGCTCATCGATACGAGGGCATGTCCCATTTCGTGATAAGCCACAACTCTTCTTTCTTTTTCATTGAGGAGTCTATTCTTTTTCTCGAGTCCAGCGACGACTCTTTCAAGAGCAGCGGTAAAATCCTGAAACTGTACAGCATCGGCACCACGCCTAGTGGCAAGTAAGACAGCCTCGTTGACAAGATTCGCCAAATCCGCTCCGGTAAAACCTGGTGTCGCTGCAGCAATTTCATCTAGACGCACGGTTTCATCAGCTACTACCCCACGCATATGTACAGCCAGAATTTGAACGCGCGCAGGTTTGTCTGGACGATCGACCAGGATATGCCGGTCAAATCTTCCGGCTCTCAATAGTGCGGCGTCAAGGATCTCGGGACGATTTGTCGCGGCTAATAGGACCACACCGTGCCGCGTATCGAAGCCGTCGAGTTCAACGAGTAGCTGATTAAGCGTTTGCTCCTTCTCGTCATGTCCGCCCATTTGACCCAGACCGCGGGCCCTGCCGAGAGCATCGAGTTCATCGATAAAAATGATGCAGGGTGCATGGGCGCTTGCCTGGGCGAACAAATCACGTACTCGCGCTGCACCGACACCAACAAATAATTCTACAAATTCGGACCCGCTTATAGAAAAGAATGGAACGGCGGCCTCACCTGCCACTGCTCTGGCAAGAAGCGTTTTTCCAGTCCCAGGAGGACCGACCAAAAGGATTCCCTTGGGTAAATGTCCACCGAGGCGATTGTAACGTTCTGGCTCCTTGAGAAATCCAATGACCTCACGCAGTTCTTCTTTAGCTTCATCTACGCCTGCGACATCCTTGAATGTAACCTTAACATCCTTTTCCATGTAAACGCGGGCTCGATTTTTTTCAATTGAAAGAAATCCAGGTCCCAAGCCTTCCTTTTGCACGCGAGCGGCAACCAAATTCATCACAAACAGAAAAATACCTATTGGAATTAGCCATGCAATGATGGTCTTCCAAGTGGAATCGTCGGGCAGACTTTGAAACTTGACGTTCCTTGCTTGCAGTCTGCCAACTAAGGTCGGATCGTCAATCCGGTAAGTTCGAAATGTCTTTGCTTTGGCTTCACGCAACTTTCCTTCAATCTGCGTTTTTGACATTGTGATTTCTTGCACTTTCCCTTGGTCCACGTTGGCCAGAAAGGTGCTATATGGAACAGTTTCAATGTTTCCATTGACGAAGAAACTAATCAGCAAAGAAATCCACAATGAAAAAATGGCGAGTCGAAACCATCCTTCTAAGTCCTTGGTCTCATCAGGTTTTGGATTTTGTGACTCAGCAGGCTTGGTTTCACTCACCACTTCAACACTCCTGCAATTACTTAGCAGTCGCCTTAACTCGCGATTCGTCTTTTGCCGTGAATCCCACAAACTCTTCCGGCCAGAAAAGAATCGCTGGAAGGGTCAAGGATCGCACGAAGTTGTCCGGAGAAGTTCCGAGTACTGTTACACGTTGCCTGGCAACACCTCGTGTCGGAAGAATTGTCAGACTATTTGCGTCCATCTCTACAGAACCATAGAGAGGTTCAGTGTGAAAGAGTTCTCTCCTGTCGTTAACAGCCGCGCCGTGGAATGTCTGAACATCAATTTCCATTCCTTTGGCTTCCGGTAGCGATTCCAAGATATTTTTTGTAAAGTCTTCGGTCGATTCTTCACGAACACCACACCCCCAAAACTCTAGCTTCGCTGGAAGTTTGAGAAGCTGCGCAAGCCTCAAACAAGCCCGAATATAGTTGAGATTGACGTGGTCAATTTCGGACAAAATCGTGACGTTCTTGAATGGATAGGGTCTCGATTGGACTACAAGAACAGGAGTCGTCGATTCATGTACAACTCCTTCTGCTATCGAATACCTTGTGTAGTGACAGTGCTGAGTCTCGGCCGAGCGAATTCGAGATGGTTGGTGGCCGATTACAACAAGATCGTGATCTTCGGAAGCTTTCGACAACACGCTAACCGGGTTTCCGTCTTCGATCAAACACTCGCTGGCACACCCGTGACCGGCAGCTTGTGCTTCATACGCCATTGCAAGTTTATTGCTCAGTGAAGTCAGGGATCGAATCACTGATTCATAAACTGCTAGATAGCTGCCACTTCCGATGAAGCCAGGGACATCATTTCGCAACAACTCCCAAACGGTTCGAGAATCAATAACATGTTCTGCAGTAACGCTGGCGTCAATCGCTTTAGCAAGATGCCACGCTACCTCAGCTGCATTTCGTGATTGCTCCGATCCGCTGAGCGCCAATAATATAGAATATTTTGCCATTGTGAGCATCTCCATTTTTCTGACATTGGCTAAAGGAACATACCGTTCACACTGCAATGTTCGCAATTTCGCTAAGCTACGGCATCAACCTATGTGACGATTGGGCAAATCATCACAGAGGAGTAGTCGCTAAGACTTTCGTTTGGCTGCCAGGCGGCTTACATCTTCGCGTATGGCGGAATCTCGCGCACCAGCTCTTTCATCAATTCTTTTTTCAACTCCAGCAATTAGATAGAGAGTTTTCAATACGGCATCTTGATTCAATGACATACTGTCTATCCCTTCCTCAACCAAGAACTCTGCAAATTCAGGATAGTCACTTGGCGCTTGTCCACAAATGCCGATTTTGCGATGAGCAGCTTTGGCTTCCCTAATGGCATGTTTGACCATACGTTTCACGGCCGGATCTCGTTCATCGAAAAGTCTGGCGACAAGCTCAGAATCACGGTCGATACCAAGAGTCAATTGAGTGAGGTCGTTAGAACCTATGGAGAAGCCGTCGAAAATTTCAGAAAAGAGATCAGCAGCGATCACGTTGGATGGCAGTTCGCACATGACATACACTTCCAGTCCGTTTTTGCCTTGCTCAAGTCCGTGCACACGCATCTCGTTAATAACTTGTTTGCCTTCCTCGATCGTGCGACAAAATGGCACCATTATTTTCACGTTGATCAGCCCCATGTTGTCTCTGACCTGCTTGAGTGCTTTACACTCAAGGGCGAATCCGTCTTTGTATCGGTCGTCGTAGTATCTGCTCGCCCCACGGAAACCAATCATCGGATTATCCTCTTTAGGCTCGAATTGCGCGCCTCCGATTAGATTTCCATACTCATTAGTCTTGAAGTCGGACAGTCGAACAATTACTTGGCGCGGATAAAACGCTGCTGCTATCATTCCGACCCCTTCAGCAAGTTTATCGACAAAATATTGCGTTCTGTCTCTTTCGTAGTGATGTGTGATTGCGCAAATACGGCTTCTAGTTTCTGCATCGTCAATCTGATCTAACCGAGTTAAAGCAAGAGGATGTATCTTCACATCGTTGGCAATGATGAACTCCTCGCGCGCAAGCCCAACTCCATCAACCGGCAGTTGGGCAACCGAAAATGCCTGCTCAGGATCACCTAAATTTACGAAAATTTGCGTTCTTGTGCGCGGAAGATCAGCAACCTGGATTTCATTGACGGAGAAACTGAGCTTGTCTTTATACACGGTTCCTTGTGACCCTTCAGCACAGCACACCGTTATCTCCTCTCCATTTGACAGAGTACTAGTGGCTTTTTCCGTTCCAACTACACACGGAACACCAAGCTCCCGACTAACAATGGCCGCATGGCAAGTACGTCCACCTCTATTAGTGACGATAGCAGACGCTCTTTTCATGACCGGTTCCCAGTCGGGATCAGTCATATCAGCAACTAACACTTCCCCATCTTTAAATGTGGACAAGTCTTGTTTGTTGCGCACAATCCTTGCAGGGCCAGCTCCAATTTTGTTTCCGATTGCTCTGCCCTGAAGCAACGGGGTTCCACGCTGACTTAATCTGTAACTGCAAAGTTTATTCTGACTTCCTTGCGAAAATACGGTCTCTGGCCTCGCTTGGACTATGTAGAGTTGCTGATCTACCCCATCTTTAGCCCACTCAATGTCCATCGCGATTTCTCTGCCATGGAGCTTCGAATAGTGCTCTTCTATTTTGCAGGCCCACTTCGCAAGCAAGATAACTTCGTCATCCGTGAGACTTAGTCTTTCTCTTTCCTCGACAGTAACGTTGATGTTGTTTGTCGTTCTAGTTCCATGACGCGAGGCTATCAACCTCAAATGTTTCGTACCGATTTTTCTTTTGATAATGGGTGAAAATCCCTTCTGAAGTGTAGGTTTAAAGACCAAAAATTCATCGGGATCTACACGCCCTCCTACGACGTTCTCGCCATAGCCGTACGAGGACGTGATCAATACAACGTTCCTTGAGCCGCTTTCCGTATCTAATGTAAAAATGACACCAGCCGATGCCCATTCAGCCTGGACCATCTTCTGAACTCCCACCGAAAGGCGCACTCCTAGTTGATCGAATCCTTTATCTTGCCTGTAGGAAATAGCTCGTTCTGTAAATAAGGATGCGAAACAATTCAGGCAAGACTCTAGAACCGCTCCTTCCCCTTTGACATTGAGAAAAGTCTCTTGCTGCCCGGCAAAAGACGCATCAGGAAGATCTTCGGCCGTAGCACTTGATCTAACAGCCACATCGGGATCGGATTGATATTTCGTTCCTAATTGCCTATAAGCTTCAATAATATCGTCACGAACTCGAGACGGAAGTCCGGTTTGCCTGATAAGGGAGCGAACCTGATGTGCTCGTTTCGAAAGATCTGATATGTTTTCTTTGTCCACATCCTTTAGAATTCGGACAATCTCAGCTGCTAATCCATTTTGATCGAGAATGGCGTCGTATGCAGCGGCTGTCACTGCAAAACCATTCGGTACACGGATTCCCTCTGAAGTCAACGAACGAATCATTTCTCCAAGAGAGGCATTCTTGCTCCCGACTAGATTTAGGTCCTTCATTCCAACATCTTCAAACCAGCGAATATACGAATTCATGGAACCTCCTGTCATCTCTCGTTTTCAAGCTTGCTCGTACGATTGTGATTTGTTAGTGAGCGCAACAGCATCATTCGTAGTTGGTATCTTTGGAGATGTAAGAACGTCAGCATTCGTAACGAGTCCGAGCAATCGTCCCCACGAAGGAGGACAAAAAGCCGGCAGTCTGTCAAATTAATGAATATACGAATCGGCAAGGAGAGTAACCGTGAAAGTGCTAGTTGCAGTTAACGAGCCTGAGTTTGCAGATCTAATTTGCAAAGCTGTTACGAGCAACAGCTGGAATGAGGACACTGAATTCACTGTTGTAAGTGTTATCGAACCGTTGAAGATAGGCTCAATATCAGCGGTGCTTCCCGGGCCAATTTTGGATGACTTACGCACTCGGAATCAAGAACAGGCGTCCGAGATGGTGAATAAAGCCGCGAAGGCGATTGGTGAACGATTTCCGTCCGCAACAGTGTCAAAGGAAGTTATTGAAGGATTGGCTGCCGAAGCAATCCTCGAATTCGCAGAGTCATGGAAAGCCGACTTGATTGTATTAGGTAGCCATAGCAGGCCTGCTTTAAGCAGGGTCTTTCTCGGAAGCGTCTCGCTTGCCGTTGCTTCAAAAGCTACTTGTTCAGTCATGATCGTAAAGCCTCATGCCTCGAACAGCAAAGATAAGAAGCGCCACTGAGCCAAGACAAGGCTCAGTTTCAACATGCCTCCGAGTCAGTCACGGTAAAAAGGCAATGAACAAAGCTATGACTTCAACTTTACAATCGCTACGGACCAAAGCTCAATTCCAAGAATACTTAGAGTCTGCTGTGTTGCGTAACGGACAAGTTGCTCTCATTCGTCCGCTTGGGCCTAATGACAAACCGGTCCTGATAGAAGAGATGCAGCATATGAGCGAAGAATCGATCTACTTCCGATACCTTACACCCAAGAAGGAACTATCGAAGAGTGACCTCGCCTACTTTACGGAGATTGATATGGTGAATCACGTTGCTTTACTAGCATGCATTAAGGAAGGCGACAGCATAATTTCTGCAGGAGTCGGCAGATACATTATCGATAACTGTGATCAAACGAGTGCTGAAGTCGCCTTTGAAGTAAAAGAGGAGTACCAAGGTCTCGGAATCGCCACAATTTTGCTGAAGACCCTGACAAAAATTGCTAGAAAATCTGGTTTGAAGCGATTCACTGCTTATATGCTCGCCGAAAATCACAAAATGTTAGATGTCTTCGCTCATTCCGGTTTGCCAATGGTTCAGCAATATCAGCCCAACGGTATTTTAGAGGTCGCCATGTCGCTTGCGTAGTTGGCGTGTTTAAACGCACATCCGACTTTGCTAGTTAGCAAGTGGCACCCAGGTCGCCCACAAGAAGCAGACTTGCGTTTGCTTGGCATGAAAGTCGGCGAGTGGCTTGACGTTCGTGCCGACAAAATGCGCGCACGTTTCGATGCAGCGCATGCGGCTATTTAGAGTTACGCTAAATGACCTAAATGAGCAGCTAACTCGTCACTTTACTTTTAGCCGCTAAGCCACTGCTATCTTTTGTGTGACTCGTTTTTGCTCTGACTATTTCTATCGAACATGGAGACTGCAGGGCCACCGAACGAGAAACACTGCCGAGAAGATTATGCGGACATACATCTTTGCCGTGCGCTCCAAGTAGTATTTTGTCAGCCGCCCAATCTACCGCGGCGTTAACAATTTGAGTGCGCGGCAGGCCTTCGCGTACATCGATGTGCACATTCAGGTCTGGAAATGCATACTCAATGCGATGACGAATCCTCTCACAAAGTCTCATGGAAGACTTTTTGCGACGTTCGTTAAGCTCGCTAATGAGGCTTGCCGCCTCGCAATCCGCATAATCGTCACAGCATAGCGGTTCGACCACAGTTAAGACTTTGAACAACGTGTCTTTCGGCCACTTTCTGTGCAACACCGCATCAACTACATTTCCTGAATAGGGCGAGTCATCAATAGCAACTATCACTTTCATAATTCCGTACCTAGCAGCAGCCTCTATCAAAACTTTTCCACAAAAGCAGCTTTACGACCTCAATCAAATTGACTATCTTTCTCCTTCGTCAGATTGAGTAAAATCGGAAGCCGTTTCGACCGGCTTTCTTAACGAAATACATCGCTTCATCGGCCTTGCGCACAAGTTCCTCACAATCTTGAGAATCATCCGGATACACAGCAATACCGATAGAAGCGCTAATGGAGAAGCTTTTACCGTTGGCAATGACGGATTCCGATACCGATTGCTTGATCTTCTCTGCAATCAAAAATAGGGGTGCCTGATCCTTTAGGTCTTCGATTACTATGGCAAATTCATCTCCGCCGAGTCGAGCGACCGTATCAGCATCTCGAACACATCGACACAAGCGATGCGCAAGCTCTCGAAGCAAGATGTCGCCAGATTCATGTCCATATGTATCATTCACTTGCTTGAAGTTATCCAAGTCTACAAATAACATTCCAACCTTGGTCGAGTTTCGGTTGGCTCGTTTGAACGACTGATTCAAGCGTTCGTAAAATAGAGCTCTGTTCGGAAGTCTCGTTAGAGTATCGTGATATGCAAGGTCTTGAAGCCTATCCTCCGCTTCCTTAATCATTGAGATGTCGGTAAATACCCCAATGTAATTTTTCGCGATTCCGGTCGCGTCGCGCACAACATTTATAACCAGCCAGGCTGGATGCAGTTGTCCGTTCTTTCTTCTATTCCAAACCTCGCCTTGCCATGACCCTTTAGAATGAAGCTCACTCCACATCGATTCGTAAAAGGCCTTATCATGACGCCCTGATTTCAGCGTGCCGGGGTTGCGTCCTATCAATTCGCTTAAGTCATAACCAGACGTATCACAAAATGCTCTATTGGCTAGGATTATTTTGGGCGTAGCGTCGGTTATGATTATCGGCTCGTTTGTGTTCAAGAACGCGGCAGAAACAAGTTGTTGCAAATCAGAATCCCAAGGATCAGAAACTCCCAAGAAATCGCCGTTCATTATAGTGCTACCTGTCATCATTGCCGGATTCCTTCAAAACGTATGATTTCGTTCACATCACGAGTTTAGGGGATAAGTCCTGACGTGGAATCCTTCCAACGAATAGATTGTCCTCAACCTTTCGAGGTACGACGACGCAAAGGACATTCAAACCATTGAGTCGGCGAACTACATTCCGCCGATTCTCCAATGAATTCTACTTGCGACGCACCGTGCTCCATCGGACACTTGCAGGAAACTTCCATGAACTCACTGGCCAGCTCTTTCATTGCGTTCAATATTGCAAACAACTTTCGTCCGCGTTCGGTGATGGCATACTCTACGTGCAACACCTTTTCATCAAACTCAATTCTAACGAGCATTCCATAGCGCTCGAGTTCCTTCAATCTCTCGACGAGACACTTCATACTTAACCCAGGGATGCGAGCGAGGAATTGTCTCGTTCTAGTCGGTTGAATTGCTAGCTCTCGCAATATCTCGACGGTCCATTTGGCGCTGATCAGATCGCGGACCACAATGATTGGGCAGCATTCGGAGTCGTGACTTTTATTGTCCATGTTTCGTTTCCGCTCGTCCTTAAGAATGATTTCAATAGAAACAACCGTTTCTCCATCACAAATTTGGCTGTTCACGCTCAACATATCGAATTCCAAACCGTTTGCCATCAGCCTTTGTGCCTACTTTAGGAACACTGTCGAGACTTTAGGAACACTGTCGAGACTTCAGCACAACGGTCGACGACATCGCGATGGACTAGCAGTAATCTGGAATTGAGAACGATGCAACGAGGCACAACATTATGAAAGCGGAAACTCACAAACAAAATGGCTGGTTACACGATTGTATGAAACCGTGGTCAATAGAGCGGCAGGTGCGTTTCTTCGCAGGGACAATAATTCTAATTGGACTAGCTCTTGGATGCACATTAAGCATGACGTGGCTTGGCTTGTCAGCATTCATCGCATTGGGAATGGTTTTCTCGGCTCTTGCGAATTCGTACGCTCTCGGAAATATCTTGCAATGGATGCCATGGAACCGAGCGAACGAAAAGCACTAGTTGTCAGAGCAAGATCGATCAACCAAGGAGGTTGAAGAAATGTGCAACCAAGATCGCACAGATGATTTCTTGAGGAAGGCAAACCGAGCCTATGCTAATGGGGACTTCGGCGACGCCGAAGAACACCTCCTTCATGCATCTGGATTCAAAGGAATTTCCGAAGAAACCCGTGCCACCATATTTGACAATCTGGCGGTGCTTGCTTGCGAACGAGGAAATTTCTCTTCCGCCGCGTATTGGTATCAGAAGGTTCTAGGAATTAGATCTCATCAATATCCGCTTGGCAATGCAAAGCTCAAAGATACCGTCAGAAACTACAAGCTTCTGCTCAGCATTTGTCAGAGCAAAGCTCAACTGATACAGAGTAAACGTACAGCTTGAACGTATTCAAAGATTTAGAACTTCAAGTAGGAGAAAGATTATGACGACCATGCAACGTGCAAAAAGGAGTCCAGAGATCGGACACAGCACGGAACGTTTGTTTGAAGACAATCGAATGAAGCAGAAACACTTTGCACAAGCCGGTACAGCGCTTTGCACTGCATGTGGTGCAGTCGGAATGCAAAAGCATTGGTTTGTAGACGAAAGGTTGTCGGCACAATGCGCACTGGATCCCTTGGTTCGGCCGACGATTTGCCCAGGGTGCGATCGTCTGAAAGAGAAACTCTACGAAGGAGAATTGATCCTGGAGAGCGAATTGCTGAGCGACAATAGAGAAATGGTGTACGGCACGATTTTTCATGCAGCGGCAAAAGGTTTCCTTCACAATCCGCTCTCGCGTATAGCGATTTTTGAGGATGATGGCAATAGAATTAGGGTCGTTACAACGACCTGCTCTTTGGCCGAAAGGTTGGGGAAAGCTATTAAGCGCAGTCTCAAAGGAAAGCTGGAGATAAAGCCGTCGCCAAACGAAAACTTCGTCATTGTCAAATGGCGCAGGTGAAACGGGTGCCGGGCTAATCGCGGAAAAGGCTGAGCAATGCTCAGCCTTTTCCGCTTGTCTAAAACAGAACAGATGTCCCAAGTTATTTAGTCGAGTACCGAAATGTTGAGAACCGAATTGGGACGCTATGGCGAAACAGGATGAAACGTTAAAAGCACGATGGCAAATGCGCAAAGGGCAATGAGCTTGCGTTTGCCATCAACAGGGGTTATATCATTTAGAGGAGGCACACTCTGACCTGCAAGAAAATACACAAGCAGAGCCCACGTTATGAGACCGGGCCAATATAAGATTCCGCCTATGAATAAGGCTAAATAGGTGAGTTGGTTCAACTGTCCTATCCGACGTCCACCAAGCAGTCCATGCGCTGCGTGCCCCCCATCTAACTGTCCCAGGGGAATCAGATTCAAGGCAGTTACCCAAATGCCGATCCAACCCGCAAAGGCTAGAGGACTCAACTGAACGAGATCCCCAAACTGAAGTTCGCCAGGTCTAATTAGATTGAACAAAAATGAAAACAGTAATGACGAAGAAGCAGGTACACCCTGCCAAAAGCTTCCCATTCGTGTAATTGGGTGTGCTGGATGGAGAATAATGGAAGTTTGCAGTCCAATCAGCAAGGTGGGCACGGCAACGATAAAGCCGGCAAGCGGACCAGAAATAGCAACATCGAAAAGTCCTTTTCGATCCACCGCAGGTGATCTCAATTGAATAAAGGCACCGAATGTTCCTAATCCGAACGGTATTGGCACGAAAAACGGTGGTGTAACACTGATTTTGTGCAAACGTGCGGCTACAAAGTGCCCCAATTCATGCAACCCAAGAATGAGCAACAAAGGCAGAGAGTAGGTCAAACCCACCAACCAATTTCCGCTTGCAAGCCTTGCTCCGGCCGCTGTGGTTGTAATCAACGTGAGGACAGCTAGCATGATGTGTATCACAGGACGTGTTGCGGTGCGCGGATACATCAACTCCAAATCTGTCGGAGAAAGAATCACGACGGCGCGATCTTCCGTACCCTGCAAAATTGGAGTCCGAACACCGCGAAATGCTCCTCTCAGCGACTCAAACGCTTCATTCGCGTCCATTTTAAGCCTTCCGACAACCACAAGGGCTCCATTCATTTCATACGAATCGATCGGCTCCAACACGTTCAAAACCGATTCAGGAACACTCGCAGGTCGCTTGGATATAGGGCGTTGCAAACGCAGCAAACCAAGCATCAAAAAGAGAAAAATGATGACGATCGGCAAAGCAATTGGTAGAGCACTTAATGCCCCATCCACCAGCATGAAATCGGTCACTGACACTAGAAAACATGACGCAGAAAGCAAGGTAGCTTTACTGTAAGGCGGTCTTGAAATTAAAGGTGAAATTGATAGAGCCATGGCTATTGACGCAGAAACTCTCCCTATTGTGAAACAGCGCATGACCATGAGCATGCGCATAAAGATGGATTTTTCTATGGCGTCATATCCTCCACAGGGACGAGATCGATCGGCGCTAGTCCGAGTTCGCGATTCATCCTGTAGATGCATGTGCAACGACGTTAGGTGAGAGATGCTATGAGGGGCACCCATTTCCACACGTATAAGGGGTAAGGCTTTGACAGTGAAAGTTCTAGTCGCAATCGACCGAAAGTCATGTGTAGACGAAATGATTGAATTTCTAAAGGCATATTCTCTGCCGGCCGAGGCAGTAATTAAGGTAATTCATGCCATAGAACCCAGCACATCATTTTACTCGTGGCCGAGCGAGCAATACAAAAGTGAAGTAAATGAGCTGATGGACTACGCACGAAAGAGGCTGTCTGAGTTATTTCCTAAGCTTCAATTTGAAACCAGCATCGTCGAAGGAAATGCAAAAGACAAAATCTTGGAGGTGTCGGAAGAGTTTGGCGCCGATCTGATTTTGGTTGGTAGCGTCGACAAGTCGGGAATAAAACGATTTTTCGGGAACGTCCCGTCAGCAATTGTACTGCAAGCTCCATGCTCTGTGATTGTGCTTGGAGACTCATACGCAAAAGCGGCGTCTTGCCAGTAATGACGTGGGTCAGCGGTGCCATGTGACTGAATAAAGAAAAGCATATTCAAA
>CAYZJR010000104.1:0-1668 GCA_964478655.1 uncultured Candidatus Obscuribacterales bacterium | reverse complement strand
GTAATGACGTGGGTCAGCGGTGCCATGTGACTGAATAAAGAAAAGCATATTCAAATGGCAAAGAGAGATGCTAGTGTAGGCACAAGGGTTGCCAATCACACTCACCATGCATTGAATATTGACTTTCTTGCGCGCAAAAGCTTATTCAGCTCTCGTTGAACTTCATGTTGTATTTCATTCGCAATGCGAGCCCTCAAGAGTCTATCTGTTGCTCTTTCCGGCGGGTAGTCCAAGTAGATAGGATTACCGAACTTCATGAAAAATTTCACTGGAAGAGGTATACAGCTTGTGGTGAGAGGCAACCACGGGAAAGTCAGCGTAACCGGCCAATATGGAGTACCCATAATTTTGGCAAACTCTCGCCAGTTTCCTAGTAGCGGGTAGATTTCGTCGGCACCAATCGTGGTGACTGGTATTATCGGTGATGCTGTCTCTATTGCGGCTTTTACAAAACCTGGGTCAAAATCACAAAGTCGATACCGCATTGAGAACGGTTTCCCTGTCCCTTTTGCACCCTCGGGATAAAAGAAAACCAGCTCCTCGTTATTCAGCAGTTTGGTTGCGGTCGCATATGTAGCAGGGACGCCACCAAATCCACGAATCAGCGCTTTGGACACTTTGTTCGATCTGAGAAACTCGTGCGCTAAGAATCTAATTCTTCTTGGCGAGGGATGACGCAACATAACACCGAGACAAGTCATGTATGCATCTATTGGCAAACCTCCAGAGTGATTGCCAACGAGCACCGCTCGCCCGCTATTCGGAACGTTTTCAATGTCGAGTGTTTCAACATTGAAGTACTCTTCAAACAAGAACTGAAAAATTGGCTGCCATTGTCGCACAGTTATAGGATTGAAGCCAAACTCGTCGATCTCGTCGCCATACTGTTCATAGAACTTGCTTAAAGAGGATAGATGCCTAGGGGTCAGAACTGAAAGAGGATTAATCACGAGGACCTCTGCGCATTTGACTTGCTATGAAACGATTACCTACTGACGTTCGCGCCAGTTTTTAACTCTTTGTTTTCAACCGCGAGTTCAATATTCTTCTTCGGGATATGTTTGGCGGGCCGCACAACAGCTACGCTACAGTTTGCGTGTGATACCACAGATAGTGAGACGCTACCAAGCAGAAAACGAGAGAAACCTGTCCGACCATGAGATCCCATTACAATTAAATCCGACTTCCAATCGTCCGACACATCAAGGATTACGTGATGCGGTTGGCCCACGATAACATTCACTTCAATTGGAATTAAACCACCCAATTTAGAATGCAATTGTTCACGACATTTATTGAGAAACTTGGAAGCATTGGTAACTCGCTCTTCCATTATTTGGACATCCACACCGCCTCCGTATACCGCGGTGACGTTGTCTCCGATCAAAAATGGCTCAACGGCAGTAATTAGTCTAAGGATTGATCCCGCTTGCCACTGATGCTCTGCGACAAAGTCCAAAATTAGAGGAGCGAATTGCTCGTCTTCAATTGCGACTAGAACTCTCATTTTGTTGTTCCTTTTCTGTATCCAACTAGTGACCGCAGATCCGGTGCTGCCCTCGGTAGAAACCATCCCTGGTCTCTCTCACTGGAGAGTCTGCGTTATGTAACTATTGTGCAATCACCTCAACATCCAGTCATCATGATTTCGGACGATCACGTTTCAGC
>CAYZJR010000103.1:0-24070 GCA_964478655.1 uncultured Candidatus Obscuribacterales bacterium | reverse complement strand
GTGCGGAGCGCGTGGCGCGGAGCGCGTGGCGCGGAGCGCGTGGTGCGGAGCGCGTCGATCTAACTAACCGAAGCCAGTTGTGGAGTGCTGTTCCAGCTTAGTCTGCAAACAAACTGACTGACCTTACGAGCCACTTCTTCTTTTCTTAGATCGAGCGTCAGCACATGATCGCAACCAGTTAAGAACACAACTGATTTGTCCGAAGAACCAAGTATGGACTGCATTTCGGTAGCATTCTGCGGGCTCGTCAGCGTATCTTCAAAGCTATGCAGAATCAGCGCAGGACACGTGACTTTGCGCGCAGTCGTGCGCACTTGGCGAATCAAATAATCAAGTTGTCTCAGAGAACCAGCGTAGGTCCTGAAGCAGCCGAAGTCGGTCTTTTCGCCGGTTCGCGCGGCTTCGATTTGTCTTGTGATCATGCTTTGCAAGCGGCGATCTTTTAATCCGTAGGGAGGGGCCTCAGTCCAGTAGCAGAGCGAACCAAGTATCGGAAGCAAGTCTACGAGCGGCAGGAGACGATTGTACTTGGAAGCCATGGAGCCGTCGTAACGCAGAGTTGGCGACATCAAAATCAACCCGGAAACACGACGCTCGGCGGCAATCATGGTTGCCAGCAGCGCTCCCATGGATAGGCCTCCGACGATAACCTCGTCGACTTCCTGGGCGAGCTTGTCAAATGCCTCACGAGCTCCTGCGTGCCAGTCTTTCCAGCTCTTCGCCAACATATCATGATGCGTTCCGCCATGACCCGGCAGAAGTGGTGTCTCAACTCTAAAGCCTTGCGCCTTGAGCTTCTTCACCAGTGGACGCATCTCGGAAGGAACCCCAGTCAACCCGTGCAACAAAAGCACTCCAATCTTCGAGTTGGGGTTCATGGAGTTCTGCATGACAAGAAGTTCTTGAGTAGATGTTCTTCGCATAGGTTCCGATTAGTAAATTGCCTAACGCTGAAATTCTATTTGCGGTTCCTTACGGCTAACTTACGGCTGAATTCGCTCTACCCCTTAAATTCCTCTTGGTTTCTATTGCACATCCTCTTATATACTGCTTGTTCTATGCGGATTCTCCTAGTCGAAGACGACGAAATTCTCTCTGACGGCATATCCAAAGCGCTCAAGCAGTCCGGGTATGCAGTCGATCACGTGGCGTCGGGTCTGGACGCCGATCACGCCCTTGGAACCAGCAGTTTCGATGCTCTCATCCTGGACTTGGGGTTGCCACAACTCGATGGGCTCGAGGTTCTCAGGCGGCTTCGGTCTCGCAAGGACAAGCTGCCTGTCCTCATTCTGACCGCGCGCGACCGCCTCGAAGATCGCGTCACGGGCTTGGATTTCGGCGCCGACGACTACCTGACGAAGCCTTTTGACTTGCCCGAGCTGGAAGCGCGGGTGCGCGCGCTACTGCGACGGGGACAGGCATCGGGCGATATGGAGCTGGTTTGCGGACCTCTCAAATTTCACACAGTCGCCAAGCGCGTGACTGCAAATGAGCAACCGATTGAACTATCCGCGAAGGAGCTGGCAATGCTCGAAGTGCTGCTGGTGCGCACTGGAATTGTCGTGAGCAAAGAGCAGCTGATAGAACACACTTATGGCTGGGACGAAGAAGTCAGCCACAATGCAATCGAAGTAAACATCCATCGTCTGCGCAAGAAGCTGGAGCCGGTAGGAGTGAACATTCGCTCCATCAGAGGTCTCGGCTACTTGCTTGAAGGTTAGGTGGAACAGTCATGAAATTTGCCAACCGTTCAATTCGATCGAGACTCCTGGTGTGGCTCATGATACCGATCATGGTGTTATGGCTGGCAGGGGCGGTGATCACTTACGGGCTGTCGATGGGCTTTGCCACTGACGCTTACGATGACGGTCTGCTTGACTCAGCCCACTCGATTGCAAGCAGAATTCTTGTGCATGGTGACGACATTATTGTCGACTTGCCACCGGTAGCACTCGATCTATTGAAAGACAACAACCACGACAAAATTTACTACCAGGTCATAAGCGGTGGTCGCGTAATCGCTGGTGACGTCAGGATTCCGACCAAGGACTTCGGAGCTAGGCTTGAAGAAGATCCTGAGGTTCCCGACTTTCATGATGCCACCATCGGCGGAGAACAAGTTAGAGTCGCATCGATCGTCTTTGCCGTTCCATCCACAAAGAAAACGGCAACAATTCAAGTCGCCCAGACCCTTCAAGCTCGTCAAAAGCTAGGAGAGGACATCCTTATAGGCGTTGTTCTTCCCCAGCTGGTGACTGTGTTTCTCTCCGCTGCAGTTGTTCTGTTTGGTGTGCGTCGCGGTTTGTCGCCACTCACCAACCTTCGCGAAGCCGTGGAGAGTAGAACTCCTCTGGACCTTCGACCGATTCCGGATGAGAACGTACCTAAAGAGGCGAAGCCTCTGGTACAGGCTATCAATGGACTCTTGGCGAGATTAGGTGAAGACATCGATGCGCAGCGAAGGTTCGTCGCCAACGCCGCACATCAGCTGCGAACACCGATTGCAGGCTTGAAAACACAGACTGAACTTGCGCTGAGGCAAACAGAACCAAGCGATATTCAACATGCCTTGTCACTCATTCACACTGGCGCCGAGCGCGCAACGCGATTATCCAATCAACTGCTCAGCCTGGCGAAAGCTGAGCCTGGTGGCGGTTCTGAAACGAAGCAAATTGTGGATCTCAACACGATTGCCAAGCAAGCAGTTCATGAGCTGGTAGCGCCAGCAGTGGCAAAGAATATTGATATCGGATTCGAGTCGGAGAATCGTGAAGCTTTGGTCTTCGGCGAACCATCAAATCTTCACGAGATGCTGTCAAATTTGATCGAAAATGCAGTGAGATATACACCAGAGGGGGGGCATGTCACTGTGCGTGTTCCTAGTGTCGGTGATCAGCCGGTTGTAATCGTGGAAGACGATGGCCCCGGAATTCCAGTAGAACAGCACGAGCGCGTGTTTGAGCGTTTCTATCGCGTTACCGAACGAGCGCGCGAAGTTAGCGGCAGCGGTCTAGGATTGTCCATCGTCAGAGAAATCGCGCGAGCCCACAATGCGGATGTCTTGCTTGATGCAGGTCCGGACGGGAAGGGGACAAGGGTGACTGTTGTGTTTCCTTCTGAAAGGACTTTGCGCTTAGACAAAAACGCAATTCAGGAAACCCCTATTCGCACCACGCAACAAACCGGCTCACTCTCGGGAAAGATTTAGCAACTAGCTCACTACGCTTGTGCGCTTCGCCCAAACATAGCGCTTGAGCAAAGGTGCCGGTCTGAAGCGCTCACCGTGAGTGGCGTTCAGTTTTTCGATCATAGCTAGCGTTTGGTCCAAACCAATTTCACCGGCAATCGCAAGCGGTCCTTTCCTCATCCCCAAACCGGCCATGAGAGCCGGATCAAGGTCCTGCAGCTCGCACACTTTCTCCTGCAATGCAAGGAACGCTTCATTTATCATTGCCAGAAACATTCTTTCAGGCGCAAATTTTTCCGAAGATTTCTTGGGAGTGATTTTCTCGACTAGCTCAGCCACTTTGGGGTTCGCCGTCGTTCTCTTGCGGGTTTCGGGATCGTAGAGATAGAAACCCCCTTGAGTTTTTTGTCCAAGCAGTTTATTCGAGACCATAGTCTCTAGTATTGTCGGCGGTGCAAACCGTTCCCCATATTCCTGAAAGTTGAACTTCGCAACGGCCAAACCAATATCTGCGCCGTTCATGTCCCTGAGCGCCAAAGGTCCAACCGGCATCGCAAAATCTTTCGCGGCTTTGTCAATTTCCTCTATGGTGGCAATGCGATCTTGGAGACACCACAAAGCTTCGTTCATGTATCGTCCAAGCAAACGATTCACCAAAAACGATGCGCACTCTTCGACCCGCACAGCCAGTTTTCCGAGACCGTGCCCCAGTTCCATCGCGGTTTCAATCGTGTCCAACGACGTGTCCAAACCCGGTATCACTTCAACTAGTTTCATCAAGTGTGCAGGATTGAAGAAATGCAACCCGATGACTTTATCCGGCCGCCGTGTGAATGAGCCAATCTGAGTAATCGAGAGGCTCGACGTGTTCGTCGCAAAAATAGCTTCGACATTGCACCATTCATCGAGTTCTGCAAAAACTTTGCGCTTCACATCAATGTCTTCCGATACAGCTTCGATCACGAAGTCCGCTTCGGATATTTTCTCGAGATCAATAACGGGCTCAATTAGCTTGAATTGCCGCTCTGCGTCTTCTGCGCTCATTGCACCTTTGTCGACTCGCGCTTTGAGCAATCGTTCAACATTTGCCATTCCTTTTTTGAGAAACTCTTCGCTGGTCTCTTTCAGCAAGACTGGAATGCCGTGATTGACCAGCGCAACGGCGATGGATGCACCCATGGTTCCGGCACCGATTACTGCAACTTTGTTGACCTGCATGCGAATCCTTTGGAGAACTGGTAATTGAACGTAGATTTTGCGGCGTCAAAAGCGCCTGCATTATGATACCGTCGAAAATTGGCGAGGCATTATCAAGACTTCAATGGCTTCGCCGATGTGAGTGTATGCGCGAACGATGATCCTATATATACGGTTCGATATGCGATTCGATCTTGCTTATCGTTCCAAGCCTTGCTTCTTGCCTGCATCGTCAATAGTCGATAAGCCAGATATAGTAAGGCTTTCGAGTTTTCAGAATTAATCACTTGACAACTATTCGAATATTAAAATCCCATAGCTTTTTCGTAATGTTTCGTTAGAATACTGTCAACCAGACTAATCGACTGCCGGATATAGGAATCTCACTCAAGGCTTGAATCAAGCCGGGAGGCGTACATGCTCGCCTACGCCATCGTGTTTATTGAACTCACCATATTGTCTGGTGTGTTCTGGTACGTTTTCATCAGAGAACCCAAACCATATAAAGTAGATGGCGAACTGTGGGGTTCGTACTACGAAACAGGCGACGAAGACACTACATGTGGTGCCGGTCGGCTGAAGAGCTATTTAGAACAAGAGGGCTACTCTGAAAGCACCTGCTTGATGTGCGGCGCAAACGACGATGGTCCGTTCAATCAATATGCAATGCGCAGCTTGCAATCTGGCGTTCGTCCTTTGGATCGGTTCGAGCCGGTTGCGAATCCGAATGTTCCTGTAAATGCACCGGCCCAACCATCGATTGCCACTGCAAACCAGGCAGAGGGTGTTGCCAAACTCTTCAAGCGTTTCCATGATGCCTTGTCGAACTTTTCGATGAAAATACCTTCTTGATCTCGTTCTCGTATAATGTGACTGCAATTGCGTTCTCACATTGTCATGTGACTGAGAGACTAATTTATGTCTGGGTCTGAATTCGGATCACAGTCGGCGAACACCGACACCGCCCAATCCAATGGAAAAGGGCTGGTCGTCATCAAGGGTCTCAAAAAACATTTTCCGATTCACAAGGGTTTTTTCAATCAGCAAGTTGGCGCAGTGCGCGCGCTTGATGGAATCGACTTGCATGTTTTGCCCGGCGAAACACTTGGATTGGTCGGCGAATCAGGCTGCGGTAAATCGACGCTCGGTCGCGTCATGCTGCGTCTTCTTCCAGCTACCGAAGGCAGTGTTGAGTTCGCTGGTCAGGATGTTCTCAGCGCTGACAATAGACTGCTGAAAGCGTTGCGCCGCGAAATGCAAATCGTATTTCAAAATCCGTATGCCAGTCTCGACCCACGAATGTCGGTTTTTCAGATCGTTGCGGAACCGCTTGAGGTGCACAAAGTAGCACAAGGCAAAGACCTTCGAGATCGCGTCATGAGCTTGCTCGACTTGGTTGGACTGTCGCCTGAAATGGCAGACAGATATCCACACGAATTCTCAGGCGGGCAGCGTCAGCGCATCGGTATCGCGCGAGCCTTGGCCCTGCGCCCGAAGTTGGTTGTGGCAGACGAGCCAGTGTCCGCGCTAGACGTAAGTGTGCAGGCGCAGATTCTCAATTTGCTCATCGATCTCAAAAACGAGTTCAAGCTGACTTATGTTTTCATCGCACATAACCTTGATGTCGTGCGTTACATCAGCGACAGAATTGCCGTCATGTATCTGGGCAAAATTGCAGAACTTGGCCAGTGCGCGGAGGTGTATGCAAAACCATTGCATCCATATTCGAAAGCATTAATCTCTGCCGCGCCGGTGCCTGACCCAACCTTCGATCGAAGCAAACGAATACTTCTTCAAGGCGATCTCCCCAGCCCCGCGAATCCACCGTCGGGGTGCACATTCCACACTCGCTGCCCAATGATGAAAGGGCGTGAGAGATGTACTAATGAAGTTCCGGTGCTGAGAGAAATTCAGCCTGGGCATTTTTCGGCGTGCCACTTTGCCGAAGAAATGCTCAGTGACGAACCTCTCGAAGAGCTCGAGAATAGTCACGAAGTCGCTCAAAGAGTTAGCAAAGATTAGCCGCGCGATCCATCTGCCAGTCTTGGTCGCAGGTCTGTCACTGAGCCGTCGGTGCGATGCCACACTGCGCCGAAGACGCCATGCTGAATGATGTCATCATACAAACTAAAAACGCACTTGCCCGGCCCGACGCCTGACGCTTCAAGCAACGGCTGCGTCCATTTGCGCAATGTCAAAATTCTCGGCGCGCTGCCAGTGACGACCCAAATCGGAAAACCAGTTTTAAGGAACGCTCGAATCTTCGGCTCCCAGTGCCGTGTTTGGCGGAAGTTGCCTGTGTCGATTTCAAGGAGAATCTTGATTGGTTCAGTTCCCGGATATCTGAAAGCAATGGTGGCATCTGCCTGCTCTTCGCTTTCTGTCATTTCTCCTGACAGTTCCTTCCAAAATTCTCTGCCGGTTGTGAATTCAAGGTCTGTGATAAGCCGCTTCTGTTCTGCGTCTTCAAGAGACAAACGCAGATCGACCAATCTCAGGAAATGCTCTTTATGGTAAGTATGCGGTGGTCCGGTCGGCACCGACTCCCAAGAAATACCTCGGTTTTGCTCGAGCGCCTTGGCACCGGCCGTAGTTAGGAAGTAAATAAGTTCTGGGCGTCCGCGACCTTCCATTCGTCCGCTTGAGGCTGAGCCTGTGAAGCCGGCCTGCTGCAGTCGACGAAGACGCTTGCGTGCAGTTTCATAGCTGATGTCAGGAAAGCACAGCCGCGCTAATTGACTAGAACTGATGGTGCGGTGCAAGTAAAGTTGAAGCAGTGCCCAGATGTCGCGTTGCATTAATACCAAGCTTTTTTTCTTCGGCTTCAGCTTGGCTACTTTATTGTCTACCATCTCGCTCACACTCGTGCTACCTGTGACTCCAAACCGGCTGCTGAAATCCAAGGCTTGAGCTCGAAACGCTCTAAAAAGCTTGGTTTTCAGTAAGCTCGAAGGGAAGCGGCGAAGATCTTCAGAAACTCAGGCTAAATCTCTCGTCCGAATTACTACCCCTTAAATATGATTGTAGACCACCGACAACTTTCTGGTCTTCAAATCACGGTAAATTTTTCTGGCACTTTTCAATTCTAATTATAAGCAGGATTCGCAGCCTCAACCGTTGGTGAGACTGCCACCACTGCTAATGCCTATGGTTTCACCGCCGGTGGCCGGTTTCGAGCCGATTCGAGTGGCAGGTTTTGGATTGCTTTCGAATTAGAACTCGACTCCGCCCGGCGCCTTACCTTGCACTCCACCAAAGCGCGATGCGTCTGGGCTGAGGCTGGTGACTGGCTTACGTTGTTGATTCGGATTGAACTGCTGTGGTTGTTGTGGCTGAGCTGTTTGACCTGGGTCATAACCAGAGCCGAACGCTTGTTGAGCAGCATTGGCGATTTCAGAGGCGCTTTCGAAAAGCGCCGAACGCTTCGAAGGCAACGCTCCGCGATTTTGCACAGCCAGACCACCGATGCGTGGTGCTGGTGCGTTTGCTTGCTGATCCATCATGCCATATTGCTGAGCTGCTTGTGCAGGGTTCATCAACACGTCGGCTTGAACCGGTGCTTCGACTTGTGCCACTGCGGCAACTGCCGTACCTGCTGGCGCCTGAGCCGGTTGTCCGAACTGCGGCACAGATGGCTGCTGCGGCTGTCCGAATTGCGGCATGGTTGGCTGCTGCACTTGAGGAATTGCTTGTGGTTGCGCGGCTGGTGCTTCTTGCGCCGGAGCCGATGCACCGATGAATTGTCCGCACTCGATGCAGAACTTGCCTTTGCCGGCGGGTCTTGCGCAGTGTTGGCAAATGCGTGTTCCGTTTGGAGTTACCACCGGCTGTGATGGCACTTGAGCTTGTTGCGCTTGCGCTGCCGGTTGTACTTGGGGCTGACCGAACTGAGGCAACGCTTGAGGTTGTTGAGCATTGTGGTCGATCAAATGTCCTTGCACTGCTTCTTCTGCAAACGTTGCTTGAGCTTGACGTGCGGGCTGAGCAAACGATGGCATTCCGCTGCCTGATATCGGCGCCGGGGCTCCACCATTTCCACCACCGCCCGGTGCACCGTTGGGCGCTGAACCGGCTCCGGCCAGTTCTTGCTGCTTGCGAGCAGTGACGTTGTGCAACAAGTGCAATCTTGCGATTTCTTCAATACCGCGCAGGTCGACCATGAGTGGCTTGGTCTCGCCGAATTCCGGGTCGCCGGCTGGAGAGAGATAAACAAGCGCGTGCTGCTTTTCCATTCTCTTAATGGAATCCGTGTCGACACGAGCAACAACTTGTTGTGAGTGAATTCTGTTCCAACTGGTCGGAAAGATACCGAAACCGTTGGCTTGATAGTGGTCTGCAATACCAGGAACGACTACTGCGTGCTTGCCCATTTCATCTGAGAAGAACTTGGCAGTTGTTTCATCAGCGTTGTGCAAGCAAACGCGAACCGCACTGTTGGAGAAGATTGTCTTCAGTTCGCTTGAGCCGGTGAGTGGATCTTTGGAGCCTGATGCAATCTGAGAGATGTTCTGCAGAATGACTGTCAATCCGCCGTTGGCACCACGGACAATAGCTGAGAGTCTGCCCGCCAAGTCGATGTTCAATGTTTGATATTCGTCAAAGAACGCGAACAATGGAAGAACCGACTTCGTACCGTATCTGGTGTGCAATTTCTGTTGCATTTGATAGACGAAGCACGCCGCCAATGACTCAGCATCAGGTCCCAACGACGCCGGAGCACCGAAGATGAGCACTGTAGGTTTGTGCATCGCTGCTGACAGATCGATGTTGGATGCTTCGGTAACTCGCATGATGTGGGGGTTCTTGAACATTCTCAAACGACCGCGAAGACCTTGAATGTTCTTGTCCCAATCCGTGTCTGTGCGAATGATGGATGTAAGACGTTGAGTCAGTTCGCTCAAATCAGCCGAGTCGATGTCTGCATTGTTCTTCAAACGACGCATCGATTCAACGATGTTGCGACGGTTGTTGACCAGTCGCATCAAACCGCGAGGATTGCAAGGAAGCGGTTCGACTTCGGAGACAACGCCGTTTTCATCTTCACTGGAGACACTGACCGCACCCCACTTCAGAAGCTGCACGAGACCTTCGATGTAACCCATGTCGCGTTCTGCCCAGTGCTGCTCTTCGGCATCGAGTGAGTTGATGTCTTGAACGATGGACGATGCAAACGTGATGGCATCGAGATCCAATGGGTTCCAGTGCACTGAATCAACGTCCAACGGGTTGAAATACAGTGTGTCGAAACCAGCATGCTGCGCTTCAGGCAACAAGCTGTACTTGAAACCTTCTTTCTTTTCATCGAGGTTAGGGTCGTTGGCTTTTGCTTCAAGAGCGATGATGACACAAGGCTTGGCGAGCAAAGCTTTGATGATGGCGCGCATCAAGGTTGTTTTACCTGAACCGGATGGCGCTACGAGGAACATGTTCTTGTTAGGCAACCGTCCCAATGGAATGGTGATGGGCAGGTGCGTGCGAGCGAGGAATCCAAACGGAATCACAACGCCGTCTGCTTCAGTCCAAGTCGCGTTCGGATTGCGCTTGCCGAGACGCCCGTGTCTTCTCAAGTTTGGAGGACACAGGAAGGAACGTTCATAATCACGCGGGTTCATCAAACCAGACGGAGGATTGAACGTTCTGATTGTTTGCCATGGGAACAAGCGTTTCTTGTGCGCAGCAGCAATAATCAATGCAAGCAAAACGAGAGTCGGAAGCAAGATTGCCACTGAAGTCGCATCGAGGAACCCGTGTGAGCGGTATCCGATAGAGTTGGTGTTTGTGTGATGAGGATTGCCTTCCATGCGCAGGCTCTTGCTTTGAATCGGCATACCTGCAGTGGGGCTCAATCCTTGACCTGGATTCACTGGAATTTGCGAACCGTTGAAACCAGTCATTGGAGCACCTGGTTGCGCGGTAGGCATGGACTGTTGCGCTAAGGGCATAGCTTGCTGCGCTGCTGCATGAGGTTGCCCAGCCGTCGGAAGCGGAGCTGCACCCTGAAGCATTTGAGCACCGGGCATAATTAATGGGTTTTGACCATGCGACGGTGGCATTGAACCACCAAGACCACCAGACAAATCGGGAGCTTGCGGCATGCCGCTTCCATACATTGGAGACGCAGGCATCGATTGTGATGGCATCGCAGGAAGTCCGCCGCCCATCGGCATCGGCATTCCGCCGCCCATCGGCATACCAGCGCCTGAATGAGTGTACGACGGTTGTTGATACTGAGAGTAGCTCGATTGGCTCTCTTGCATCTGTCGGCGTTCGAATTCTTTCGCCGTGATCTTCTCACCGGTACTACGGTTACGATAACCGAGGTGCTGTCCTCGATCATCGATTAACGCAGTCCACTCACCCATTCCGCTCATTTACTTAGTGCTCCGACTTTCCTAAAAGAATCCTTTCTTTGTCTCTGGCTGGTTTCGATCGTTACATCGTTCCCACATTATTGGCCAACTTTCCGATTTTTACGATCCGTAATTACCGCCCTCGCTAAATCCTGCGATCTTCAAAGAACCGTCTGCAGGGTCGGTTTTAATCAAATACTCGAGTTTTACGTGTCTTCCATTTTGCGGTTTACCGGGTACTGCAAGCATCTGATCGCCTTCGACAAACACGACCACCGAGCCATCGGCTTGATTGGTGCTGGCTGTGATGCTCGAAGGTTTGAACGAGCTTTGCAAACCAGATTCGTTGATTTGTTTCGCCATATCTTGCGTCCAGATGTTTTGGCGATACTGCGCTGCGCACTCAGGAGTCATATACTTGATCGCGTTTTCTTGACTGATATGTGCAGAGCCGGCTGTGAGATCCCACGCCAACGGCAGCCATTGTTCTACGAGTGTTTGTGCCAAATGAGGGTCGGTCATTGCGCCTTGCGCTTGCGGCGCTCCGCCTTGACCTTGCGCTTGCTGCTGAGCAATGCCTGCAGGCGCGCTGCCGCGCGGGCGACCAGTCACGTCCGGATTGTCTGCCCATGCAGGTTTTGCACGAGAAGCGCGGGCAGGTGGAGCAGGCGGCATCAACAGAATCGAGAAAAACATGCCTGCCATCAAGCCTGCCATGCCAACCATGATCAGAGTCAGTTTGTATTTTTCACCAGCTTGATAGTCGAACATTGACGGCTCCTCCTAACCAGCTTGGAGCAATTCGGGGGTGAACGTGTCAGGCGTGTAGCCTTGACCGAGAAGATGGCATGCCCAGCGAGCATCGCCGTTGCAGAGCTGAATCATCTTCGCTCTCATTGGTTGATCGGTGTTTGGCTCAGTGGTGGCCACCCAGTACATGAAGCGCGGAACAACCAGTTTGACTACGCCGCGAGAGATCTTGTGATAGATGAGAAACGCATCTGAATACTCGCGGTTCTTTCTGGTCAAATGCGCAATGGCAGACATTTCCTGCGGAGTCAAACCACAAGCGTCTCTGATCAATTCAAAGTTGCTGGGGTCATTACCTAGAATGATTTTGACCGAGCTGTTGGTGGCGAGGTTTCTGGCACGATCGTCACGCAACAAGTCGCTCAACTCTTGCGAGATGCCAATGAAGAGTAGACCTAAGTGTCGGCTGGTTCTGGAGGCGTCTTCAACCAGAGTCTTGCCGCCTTCGTATCTCAGCAGTCTCCACAACTCGTCTATACAGAACACGAAACGAGAAGGAAGTCCTTGCTTGACCATCGCAGCCTTGTGTTGGGCGGCGCGACGAAGAACGAAATCAGAGACGAACAACGTGACGACCGCTTCCAGAGTCTTGTCGTGAGACAGGTCGGAAGTGTCGAAAACCATAACCTGCGCGTCCATCGGAATGGAAGTCTGACCATCGAACAATTTGCCGAAGATAGCGCCCTTGCAATATAGACTGAGTCTGTTGGCCAAGTCTTCGCAAGTGTCACCGCGCTTAGAACCTTTCGATGATTGCGCTTCTTTGGTGAGCCATGCCACCAAATCCGATTCGACAGGAATGCGACCTTCAGCAGCAGCCATTCTGTAGACTTGCTGAATGCCTTGCATCAAGATCGGCTTCTCATCTTTGCTCATCGATTGCTCGCCTTTATCGCCAAGCATGACCGAGTGGAAGTTGAGAATTTTGATGATGTGCGATTCCGGAGGATTCGCAGGATCGATCTCTTTGCCATCCGGACCGCTCAACGGCAAGTCATAAAGGTTGATGCAAACTTGACCGTCCGGACCAAGCTTGATGTAAGCCGAGTCATCGTAAACTTCAGTGAGCATGCGATATGAACCGGAACGGTCAATGATGATCGTCTTGGCGCCAGCCAGAGTCTTGAGTTGGATTATTTGTTGCGCCACCATCGATTTACCTTCCCCAGGTTGACCGAAGACGACACACAAAGCGTTTGGCAGTTTTTCATCGTACGGATTCAGGAAGACCGGCTCCAATGTTTCTTTGGAGAAGCCGAGCCAATCGCCGAACTCAGAACCGAGATGCGCATGCACAAACGGGAATGAGTTGCGAAGCGTGGGCGTTCTGACAGCCTTGCCGCGGCGGGTGACATCGAGACCCATGCCTTGCAGACTGCCGACAAACAATGCTTTTTGCTCGTGATAGCCGACGATGAAGCGAGCACCACGGCATTGAGGAGCCGCAGTTCTAACCAGTTCTGTGGAACGGTTGAGATCTTCGAGAGTGTCGGCGTTGAGCGTGAAATACACGGCATAATTGAACACTTCCATGTTGGTTGTGTACAACTCAGAACCAATGTGAGCGGCTTCTTGCGCCTTTTCCGCTTCTTCCTGGTTAGGAGTCGAGCGTTGTCCCATCAAGCTTTGATATGTGTTGGCAGTTGCTTGCGCTTGCTTGCGTTGCATTCTTTTGCGGAACAACTCTTTGTCCAACTTGTGCGCATAGATGTTCATGCGCCATTCGCAGTTGAGGCGAAGCATCGGTTGAAGCCACAGTGGACCAGTGCGCTCAGGCAAGCGGCTCATATACAGAGTGCGAACGAAACGGCTGGAGTTGTCCTCTTCGCCTTCGCGCTTTTCACTGACATCGCCGATGCGAGCATAATCCGGCTTGGAGAAATCGTAGACCGATTCGCAAAGTTGTTGGCGAATGGTGGATGGCTCCAGGTCAGGGAATACGCGGCGAACCGACGGAGGCAATGTTTGTGTTGCTGGACGAGCCGGAATCGGAAGTTTTTCGGTTTCGGTTTGAGCCAATGTAGGATTGAGCTCTTTGTACAGCATTCTGAAATATTCGACTGCGCCGATTGGACGAGCCGACATTCCGCAGCTGCCCAACTGTCCGGCATAACCGAAAGCACGTTGAATGAGCGTAGTTACGTTCTTTGCGTGGCTGCCTACTGTTTGACGTGCGGCTTGATTTGAGAAGACATCCAAAACTGTTTGCACGCCGCTTTCGATGATGCCTCGTTTTGCAGGCTTTTCTTTTGGAGGGCGATAACAGAAGGTGACATAGAACTTGAGCTCAGGAATAAAGTTTTTGGAGAGCAAAAATGCTTGATCGTTTTCAACAACTTTTGCGACGTAGCGGAGAAAGTCATCATCAGCAACCTCAACTGGGTGACGGGAAAAATATTCTCTTTTGCTTATGTTGTGGCAGACGATTGTCATCTGCACTGAAGTGTCGATACCGTTGAGGAAACCGGTGAAGTGATTCATCAAAGAGTGGAGACGAACTTCGTCGAATCCACTGACGTGAACGCCATCGATTTCGAAACAGCATCGGTAGCTGCCGTCCTTAAGCACGACGATACCCAAACCTGAGTTGTCGTCATGAAACAAATCCCACAGTGGCAACAGGCCGGCTGCAGGTGGATGAGGTCTCGGCACCGACAGCGGTGGAAGCTTTGCCAGAGCTGCCTTGCTTACCGGATCTTCTTCTGTCTTTGCGCGACCGAAGAGTTTACCGAGTCCATTGCTTTTTGTATAAGAACGTGAAACTGAAGAAACCATGGTTGAATCACTCGCTGAAATCAGGTAGTTGCTCATCCATCAGAAACCTGACCGGATTGGGATCTGGACCAGGAATCAGAACTTGGGACGACACATAGAAGTTAAGTAGCGTTTCCCAATGAGATGCAGAATGGTTGAAGGTGACCAGACAATAAATAGGACCCAAAATACCCAGAAAAATCGAGATGTCCATTCTCAGGTCATGGCCGGCAAAAGGCACCGGACTGCACCAAGAATAGAATTGAGTTGAAGCAATCAAACTAATCAGGATAGCGATTAGCTGGTCATAGCGAAGACCAAAGAGCTTCGGTGAATCTTCAAGATTTAGGGGTGTAATGTCTTCCATGATCTTGTGCTGGTCGTTCTAGGGGTGTTACGCAAGTTGAGCAGGTTGTACAGGGACTTCGTTGTTGGAAGCCGACTGCGGCAACACTGCTGGTTTTGGAAGGAAGATAATCTCGATGTGGTGTTGTTCGAGTTCTTGCGGTTCGCTGTTTCCGTTGATTGCCAACGAACGTTGACGATCAACTAGATCTTTGGGCAATAGTGAACGGCGATCAACTTGGTTGAATAACCTTACTGCACCATGGAAATCTCCAAGTTGCCTCAGTACCTCACCCAAAATATATTGATACCGCCCACGGTTACCGTTCCATTCCTCATCAGCAAGAGCAATTTCCAGATCCTGACGAGCGAGTGTCAACCACTTCTCGCGAGAATCGAATTCCTCAGCAGCGCACCATGCACCATTCAATGCAAGCAGAGCTGTGTCGAGCGCATGAGCGCCTGTCTTGCGACCAGAAAGGACTGCGTACGCAAACTTCTTTGCATGCTCCACGAATGGCGCATCAGGCAACATTTGCGGAAGCAAATGAGTCACCTTGAAGCTCGATACCCACCACGTATACGAGCAAGTCGGACACATCGCCAAAAGCGCTGCCCGAAAAGCCGCATCAGGGAGCACGCGATGCAGGTCTGCTTCAATCTTGGTATTCACCGTGATATTCGGCATATTGGCGATCCCGACCGACGCAAACTCCGTTTCGCAAGTCGGGCAGACCAGCGACTTCGGGGCTAGGACGAATCTTTTGATCGACTGCATCATCATTGGTTCGTGCTCTTTGCGGATATTTCCGCCCAATACCGTTGTGTCTCTATAGATTAGGTCTATATAAACTCGGGGTAAATCGGGGGTTTTCCCATGATGGTGGGGGAATGCCCACAATTAACTTTTAGAGCATGGTGGAATTACGAATTGCATGTCGAAAGGGCGCTGTAACTCTTCTTTCTTCCCTCACAAAATGCAACGTTGATGTTGCATTTCCTCTCCAAATGCAACCTAGATGTTGCATCGCCTCGCCTCGCCTCGCAAGATGGCCTCGAACAGCTGCACTTATGTAGTTATGTCAGACCGCTCTGCTTCAAGAAGCCATCGACTTCGCCGGCCGCTCTTCTCTTGAGGCGATCGGCAAGCACGTCGACAGGAACTTGAGTGTTGCCGTAGGTAGCGTTGCCGCTCTGGTCGCTGCCAGTCTTGACCGGTCTTGGATAGAACCGTGGGTCCATTCTGACTTGATCGACGTAGTCTTTGGTCGGGTATGCCATCATGCATGCACGTTGGCGTACTTCCGCATCGCTTGCGCCGCCACCGAGCTCCTGGCGCGCCATCGGCACGTGGGCTTGGATGATTTGTTGGGCGGTGAAGATAGATGGTCTGTCGATGTTTCCACCGTTCCATCTGGAGTCGCAATCGAGCATTGTTTGGACTGTTTCGACTGTCTCCATGCTGTAGTCCTTAGGCGGCACGACGTTGGCTGCAATCGCTGCTGTGTGCATCATAGAAGAATCTTTCTCGGAAACTTGAAGTGCTGTGGAGAGAATCTTGTTGTTGCCGATTTGATCGTCGCTGAATCCGACTGCTCTCATGTCCATGTAGATTTGGCGAGCGCGCGAGACATCCATCTTCATGGAGCTTGCCACTTGCTGAGCTGCGCCCATTACTTCGTTGCTGTAATCGCCGCCTCTGCCACCGCTTGAGTGGTTGACTTCGACGCTGGCATGCAATGGCGTAGAACCGCCGCCGCCGCCGCCTTGGCGTGCATCGATGACGCGTGTGCGGATATCCGGTGCGCCGCCACCACCCTGGTTGGGGTTGGAAGTGGCTTGAATTGCCGGCATTTGAATGTGGTCTGGTGCGCCGTTGCCGCCGTCGTCGGTGAAGATGACATCGACTTCTTGAGTGTTCGGTCTGCCGTTGACCGGTGGTGGTGCATTTCCGCCGCCGCTGAGGATGGTGCTGCTGACGGATGTAGTCGCGCCGCCGCCCGATCCGCTGCCACCGCCGACAGGTACTGTCTGCGATGTTTGCACCGTGCGTCCGCCGCCGCCACCGCCAGTGCTGGAGATGTTCTTGGACACGGTCATGATTCTTTGGATACCGGCGAATGCGTTTTGGTAGTCCTTCGGTTGACCGCCCTGAGCCGCCACTGCAACGTTGTTGACCAGGTCTACGTCCGAGCAGTAGTCTTCGCCGTATGCCATGGTGATGGCTGCGCAAGCGTTGACCAAGTCCGGGCCCATTCTCGGAGCAGCACCGCCCATGAAGGCATCGACTTCCATCGGGTGCGCGTCTGCCGGCAATGCTTGCTTCGCGATTGCTTGCATGTACTTGACGCCGCCTCTGATTGCAGAACCGCGTTGCCATGCTGGTGACTTCAATACGTTGTAGTTTGCAGCCATCGCTCTGTTTGCGGCTGTAATCGGAATGGAGTTGTTCAACAATGTTTCGGTTGCAGGAACGACTGCAGGGTTCCAACCGGATTCGGGTGAGGTTCCATCCGACATAATATGGATGCCCCATGCTTGCTGGTCGTCTGTCATCGGACCATAGCGGTTGGTGAGGTATTCGGTGTAGGCGTTGCCCGGTTGACCGTTAACGTATGCTTCAGAACCCAACACTGCATGTTTGAACATGGAACGTTGGAAGTTCTGTTTGGCGGCTGCGGTTTGGTTCCAATTGCTGCCGTTGTACGCCAAGATACCGGCTGCAATTCTCTGCGCGGCGCCCTTGGGTTGGTCTTCGCCGGCGTCGATTGCCGATTGCCGTGCTGCGTCGAATGCTTCGTTGTCGCTGTTGATGTTCTGAGCGTAACCGGCGGAGATCATGTGCAATGACTTCTGCTCGTCAGTTCCACCTTGTCCGTAACGAACGTGGTTGACGTGACCTTTTCCGTCGCCTACGACTGTTGCCGATCCGTCAGGTGAAGGACCTTGTGTTGGACCTTGAGCGGTTCTGATGTCGATGGTCAAACCTCTGCCGGGTACCCAACGGTAATAGGCTTGTTGGAAGTTATCCCACGGTTTACCAGTACTGCCTGAGGCTCCGCCCTTGGTCGGAATATTGATGTCGCTGTTGGCGCTGTTGCCGCCATCAAAGGAGTTGCCGTTGCCGTCATCATCGAATGGAACGTCGATGCCACGACCACCGCCGCCACCGCCGCCGCCACCACCACCACGTCCACCAAGAGGTGGTCCGTTGTTGAGACCGGAGTTATCGATTACGCCTGCGCCGCCGTTGTTGCCGCCGCCTGCGCTTCCGCCACCAGCCATCTGAGCATTGACTGCATTGAGTGTATTGACGTTATTTCCGCCGCCAGGTGTGATGGGCGAGCCACCAGTTGCGTTGATAGTCGGGTTGACTGCAGCAGTAGGTGTATGTCCTGACAGCGCGCCAGGAGTGCGGTTAACTGTCGCATTGACTGTTTCACTCGCATTCGGCGGTGTGAAGTCTTGTTGCCCACCATCAACAGCATTAACTGTAGTTGGTGTCTTGCCGCCGAGATTTGCGCCAACGGTCGGTCTGACTGAGACGCCGTCAAACGGCAATTCTAGCTGTGTTCCGCCCGTTGCGGCATTGTTGGTCGGAGGCTGAACATTGAGTCCAGCAGTGTTTACGCCTTGGAGATTGCTGCCGGCAACGGTTCCGCCTTGCGAGCCGCCTTGCGCTGACTGCACTGTTCCATCCAGTTTTGGCTGACCAGAAGCGGTCTGGTTGCCGCCGCCGATTCCAACTACTGGTCTAATCGTGACGCCGTCCGCTTGCAGGTTCATGTCTTGTTGACCGACACCGCTTGTATCAGCGACGACTGGAGCGCCGGTTGTGTTCAGTGTGGCACCACCAGGCTGGTTGTTGGCGAGCACTTGCTGGTCTATAGTCTGTCCAGCTCCGCTACCTGTTTTAGCAGCACCAGTAGGAGTGACGACTGGGCTACCGCCAGGTTGCACGTTAGTTTGTTGATCGAGCTTGCCGCCTGGTTGCGAGGCTACGACTTCCTTATTAGTGCCGGTTGCGCCACCACCTTGTGCGCCACCTTGTGCGCCGCCTGTTGCAATTGTCTTGCCGGCATTAGGAGGAACGACCGCGCCGGGATCGCCGGTCACAGAAGAGTCTTCCAATACTGTTGCTGTCGTGAGGTCAGGATTGCGTCCTGTAGCGATGGTCTTTGCCGCGTCACCAAGATTGGCGTCCGGTCCCAGGTGGCTTCCGGTGCTGCCTTTGACGCCAGTTTCGCCAGGCTTTCTTGCAACTTCTACTTTGGCTGCGTCTGGGTTGACTGTTCCATCACCACCAGCACCGGCTGTCTTGAGTGTTTGGTTGCCGCCACCTTGTCCGTTGACGCCTTGACCTTGTTGAAGATTTGCGCCCTTGCCCTTGTCGCCTTGTCCAGCAACGAGTTCGCGACCCATGTTTGCATTGGTCTTCGCGCCTGTTCCTTCTTCTTCAACTTCGAGGTTGATCGGAGGTGTTGTAGATTTGCCACCCTGTCCGTTGGCTACGCCACCAGCTACTGCACCAGCACCGCCGCTGGCCAAGCTTGCGAGGTCACGTGCGTTGATGTTGCCGCCTTGACCATCGGTTGCGCCTTGCTTATTCTTCGCATCTTTGTCGCCACCAGTCTTGGTGGTATCGACTGGAGTCGAGACGTTGAGGTCTTTGCCTTGCTCGCCTTGAGTGCCTGTTCCCTTGCCGCCACCAGCTCCGGTGTTCAAACCGGCTTGGGTTGCAGCAGTCTTAACTTCGCCAGGTGTGAGTTTGGCATCTTTGTTGGTGCCGTCGCCTTGGTTGAGTTCTTTGCCTTTGGGGTCGCCTTGGCCTGTGCCCTTGCCTGCTTCCAATGTGGCATCTTTCTTACCACCAGGAGGTGTCGGGGCTCCAGTAGCGTCGCCTGCGCCTGCAGTCTTCAGGTCGTTAGCTTTCTTTTGCGCCTCGAGTGCTTGTTGCTCGAGTGCCTTCTTGTCTTGCTCGTTGACTGGGCCGCCACCAGGGTTGGTTGCGCCTGTGCCAGGAACTCCACCACCAGACTGCGCTGTAGCCAGAGCTGCGCCAGCCAGGGCTGTGGCTCCAAGAGCAGTGGCTGCGGTTTTGCCAGTCTTGCCGGCTGCGTCTGCGAGATCAGATGCGAGTTTGTTGCCTTCCGGGGTTCCTTGAGCGCCTTGTTGACCGGCGTTCGGTGTGACCAGCGGTTTGCCGGTTGTAGGATCGATCGGATTGCCGTTTTTGTCTGTTTTGTTTTGTTCGCCTGGTTTGCCTTCTTCGCCGGGCTTCTTCTGCGCGTTCGGTCCACCTGGTGGAACCAGCGGTTTTCCATCTGGGCCAACCGGAGGTGTATCCGGTCCGCCTTCGCCTGGCTTCTTCTTGGCGTTGGGATCGTTGTTGATACCCTTGCCGAACTCGAAGTTCTTACCTTCGTCGGCGCGTTTGCGAATGTTGTTCAAATGCTCTGGGTTGGCAGCGCCATTCGGCAAGCTGTTGAGTTCAACCTTTTGCGATTGCGGCATGCCGCGAGCGCCTGTGAACGGGTGATCGCCGATTGATTTGGCGAAGTGCATTGCTCTGTTGCCGAGAACATTGGTGAGAGCCTTGCCTGCTGAGAGCAAGCCACCAGTAATCAAACCGGCGGAGATGAAGTCGGACATCGGGCTGATTTGAGCGCGAGCCAAGAATGATGGAACTTGAATCATGATCTGCAAAACGCCGACTGCCATGACGATTTTGCCCCATGGGTTGAAGTCGGACAGAACGATGATGACCAAAATCTTGAGCAAGCCGACCCATACAAAGGTCCATAGAGACACTTCTACAAATGATCTGACATAACCTGCGCAGATACTTTCAGTGTCAGGGGTCGCAAAGAATACAAGGAATATGGGAGCGAACATGTACTGCGCAGTAAGAAGCGCTGTTTGAATCGCTTTCAATACAAGGATATAAACCAGTTCTGCAACGAGGATGCCGCCCAGAATAAGGTAGATGATCAAGCCGACGAAGGCGACGACATTACCGACGGTGCCCAAAACCAAACCGCCTGCGCCACCACCGAGCAAGCCGCCCAGTACCTGACCGCCAACCGGAGCAGTCGCATTCATAATGAGACCGGCGCCTGCAAGCAAGCCACCTTTGACGGCAGCTGCCATTGCAGCGTCGAGCATTGCCACTTGATCTGCAGAGTTGAAATAAATAGCTTTGATCATTTCGTTGGAGATTTGAATCTCAAACGCATAGATTGTCGGCCAAGCAAGCAGAAGTCCTGCAGTGAAGATCAAGCGGCCAACGGCGCCCATGAGGTTGCCGCCACCTCTCCATGCTGCATCTGCCCAGTATTTCCAAATACAGAGAATGAACAGAAGGAGCAGAAGATCTACTGCGATACCGTACATAACATCAGCGCCTTGGCGAATGAACGGCGAGATGTCATCGCTTGGCTGACCGCTGCCACCACCGAGGGTGCCGGAAATGCCGTTGACTGCGATGTTCGGGTTGAGAACGAATGTGCGCAAAATGCCGGTGAGGAACTGCACCGCATCTGAAATCCAGCCATTGATTAATTCAGTCAACCACTTACCGATCAACTGACCGATGTTGTGGAAAAGGTTGCCGACGATGTCGTCTGTCCAGAATGTAGCCAAGCCGTAATACGTATCGTTGTAGTCAACGAAATCCGTCTTGAGCATTTCTTCGACGTTGAAAACTGTGAGATCCGTGTTCTGTTCGGCAGCTTGCTGCACGTAGTTGGTTGGCGGTTCGTTGTAATTCTGGTCAGGAACCGTCTCATCGGTATTCTGCGCCCCGGGGCTCAAGTTAGCGCCGTTGGGGTCGTTACCGGTGATGTCGCTCGGCGGCGCTGGTTCAGTCTGCGCTAGAGCCGGCAAAAAGCTGAATGACGCCAGCAGCATTACTTGCGCTGCGAGCGCCCACACGATGATTTTTTTGCTATTGGGGATTCGAATCACGGGTCTGTTTTGAAAAACGGGGTGTTGGTGAAACATTGGCGTCTGCCTCTGTGTTAATCAGTTTATGGAGAAATTGCCGATCGGAAAGTGGTGGAATTCCCAGCGACTACGTATTTCCCGGTGCCTTCGACCGCAAAATTAATGATCGGCGTTTACGCATGCGAACAAAGAGCCAAGAAACAAATGCGGCCAACCATGTGCTAATTACTTGAGCAGGAAGGATTTCACAATTTGGAAGGAACATCTGAGCAGTGGCGCGATAAACCTCATCAGATTCTGATGCTTTGATATGCAGCTGATGGCGCAGGAAATCGGATAGGGGTGTGTGATCGTCGCCAGAGAAGCCACAGGCTTGCCCTTTGCACCACAAACATTTGTCCACATAGTTGGACCCATGCTCAGTGTGAAATTCCGCCGTTAGCATTTGGTCAATACCGCGAATTCGATTATCCCGATCATGTCCGCACGCTTGAAGAACAAAGCTCTTCTCATTTGGTTTTGGCAAAGAGTCCCTCATCCACGATGAGAAGTGATTCTGGAACTCCGCTGAAATGCCAGGTGTGTAAGTAACGGGAAGCAGAAGTTCTGGACCGCGTGGCTGCAGTCTAGCTTGTAGTGCTGGGACACTTGGAGCTTCGCTGTACAACGGACAAAACGCGACAAGCATCACCAAAACACTTCCAGATGCAACAAGAACTCGATTACCTTTCCTACTTTTTGGAAGCATAGATTTGTCTCCAGAAGCTTTGACAAAACGAAAACAATCGCCTGGACAACTCCAAAATCTGCTTTGAGCTCTTGAAAGTCCCCGCAATGAGCCAAGTTGCAATGACTTGAATTGAGAGGTTTTTTAAATCAGGAAGGAACATTCGAGACACCGCCTCGAAAATTGAATCTTTGTTCGTAGCCTTGATATGAAATATCTGGCGGAGAGTCTGCCCTGTCTTGTATTCCAGTAGGGTGTTGTACTGGACACCAGAAGCACGCAGATAAGAGACGGCAGCTACGGAGTCGTTTGTGGGGCGATGCATAACCGGCTCAATTCGCAAGGTGCGGTCAATTTCGGAGCCTTCAGCTGCCCGAAGGCTAGGCAGCGATGACTTCTTTGAAGCTATCGGTGAAATATCAGCAATTGCAACCGCGCTCTTTGTCTCTGTAGATTTGCCTTTCGACAAGTCCCGTTTCTCCTTATCCGTCAACGGTCTGACAGGCACAAAGGAGATTTGGATCAAGAGTAACGCAACGAAAATCACACCCAGTCGAATGAACAACGAGGACCTCTCAGAGCTCATCGGTGCTTCATCGCTTTTGGAACCCTGGCGATTCAGGTAAAAAGGTAATATCGTCTGCATTTCAGCACTCCAAAAAAATTTCGCACTACTTGCCAAAAGAAAGAAAAGTCACCACCGACTGAGCTGCATTAACGCCTGCGCTGCAAGACATGTGCAGCGGACAACAAAAACTCTTGCGATTAGGCACTCAAAACTTTGGACGGATAGACACTTCTCGAAGAGGTCGACAATGTATCTAGCTAATAGAGCGCCAGCGTTGTGACATAGATTTCGCACGGGATCATCGCACCAGATCCCCGCTACCGAGTAGTAGGTGTCATACTCAACGAAGTCCGTTTTGAGCATCTCTTCAACGTTGAACACAGATAGATCGGTGTTATTGAGCGATGCTTGCAAGACAAGATTCGAGGTCTGTCTGCGATCAATCAGAAACGGCTGTAGGCTGTATGGCGCGTCATCCGTTGGTGTTTCTGATGCGACAAAACTTGATCCCATCGTTTTAGAAAATTCGGGCACGGCATCCATGCTGGGCTCCATCGTCCAGTAGAAAGCACAAAGCCACAGAAGCCCTAGAAGCATGACTAGTGCTATCTCGATGGCGAACACCCAATGAATTTCAAGGTACTTTTTTTCCATGATCACCTCAGAATTGCGCCGAAAGAAGCAGAGGGACGTAAATTAGGAGCAATCCCAAAACAGACAAGTAAAAACTATCGAGTCGCTCTCGCAGGACTCGTAATTCGTTCAACCTCTCAGCATCAGCAGTCGATTCGCGAAGAATCGCCCTAGATTTGAGAAGTCCGCAGATCGAGCAAAAGAACCCCCCAGCGATGACGGACAAGAGAATCAAGTACCGATAGAACGTTTTCGCAAAAGGCAACGGCTCGTATCCGAACGGATACTCCTCTTCAAATGGAACTCGGCGTTCAGCGAGTACTGGTGCGATTTTCATCGAGCTCATTGCTATTGACTCAGACTGTTCCACGAATAGAAAATACTGATTAAAGACTGCAATTGCCCACCAAGAGCCACAAATCATGGCTATTGCCAAAATCACTTTTCCAATGTCGAGGCTTGCAGTTAGCATGTTCTCTCCTTCCAAAATCAGGTATTCGAGCGCGTGGCGCGGAGCGCGTGGCGCGGAGCGCGTGGCGCGGAGCGCGTGGCGC
>CAYZJR010000102.1:5648-24723 GCA_964478655.1 uncultured Candidatus Obscuribacterales bacterium | reverse complement strand
GCCGAGCCCACTGGAGCCGCTCCCGCCTCCGCCGGAGCTTCCGCCGCCGTTGCGCTGAGTCTCAGTTACCGAGCTAAAGAATTGCATAGTGGGGTACAACGGCGCTTGTGCGATTTGTACGTTTCTATTCGCCGCAAGTCGTAAGTTTTCATACTGCTTCAACTCTGGGCGCAAGCGCAGCGCCACTGCCAGAAGTTCAGCAATTGAGGTTTCCGGTTGAATCAATCGCAACTCCCTCACTTCAGATTCTTGAGGAACGAAATTGATTGCCATGCTTGTATTGAGCACTTGCGCCAGTGCAAGCGCTGATTGTCGGAGCACAACCTGTTGCTGCAGCATTGCTTGTTTGTCGAGCGCCAACTGAGTTCGCGATTGATAAATGGCAAAGTTGGTGCCGACTCCAGCATTCTTCAGCTGCTCATTGAGCCGAAGCTGAGTTCTCGACAGCTCCACAGATTTGACGCGAATCTGCAATAGTGTTTGGTTGAGAACCAAGTCGTAATAGCGCCGGTATGCGTCGAGCAAGGCATCATTAATGGTGGCATAGTACTGACTCTTCGCCGCACGAGTCTTGTACAAGTTAGACAAGATGCCGTATACGACACGTCCGCCCTGAAACACCGGAAAGCGCACCGTGCTTGAGGTCGTGTAGATGCGACTGATTGCAGAACCCTGGTTGTTGATCTGCTGCCCACGATAGGTCAGCGTGTAGTCAGGAGCCAACCGTCCTATCGCGCCCCAGTACAAGTACTTTTGAGAGTCGTATCCGGCAGCCGAGATTCTGATAGGCAGGTTGTTTTCCAAAGTTGCCAGCAACACCTTCTTGAGCGAAACAGGCTCATTGAAAGTTGCCTCAAGTTTGATTGGTGGCAGCTTTCCGCCACCAATCGGCAGCAACTCTGATGCAGGAATCGGGCTGAGAGGAACTGTTTCGGCCTCTCGCCTTTGGGCTTCCGTTAGCGTCGGGTCGGAAGAACTTGCAGAATACGGAGCAGTGCCGGTTGAAGGAACCGGATAGAGCTGGTCAAGACTTGAAGACGGATTAGGCGCCGGGCTGCCCAAAGGCGACACAGCCGGTGACAAGTTGGAGGGTAGTTGACTACCAGGCTGCCCAACCGGTGTCTGCCCGATGGGAATTTGTCCTATTGATGACGGGGACTGTCCTTGAGACTGCGCGGTCGGCGGCGATGTCGGAATCGGAACCACGACAGGTGGAGCAGTCTGAGAACCTGCGCCGGTCTGGTTTCCGGGCTGGGCTTGAGCCGCCAGTTGCGACAGAATGCCGACAACGACTAGGAGTGCAAGAAGGTTTCGATTAGGCATGCCTGTATAGACGCATAAACCATGCCAAGGGTGCAAGTCTCGACGCTAAATTATGGTTTACCTACGCGTAACTCATTAGGCGTTTCAACCATGCACGATGACGAAGCGATAACAAAAAAACACCCAGAACCACATCCTTTCTATATGGATTCCAGGGTTGACTGGCATCTACGCACAGGCTTAGCAAAATCTCAGCAACCGTTCCTCAGAAGAGCTTTTCAAGCTCGCTATCCCCTTGCCGGCCTGCAATTGTTGTTGTTTTTGATCGAATGGACGAGTTAACCTCACCAACCTGATATCCTTTTCATTAAAATTTGCAGCTGTGTTTGGTGCCAAGCGCCAAACGGGAGTGGAAACGATGTTTGACATTTTCAAAAAGCAGTTTATCGATGTTATTGAGTGGACCGAAGACCAAAACAAAGGCGTCCTGGCTTATCGCTTCCCGACCATGGATAAAGAGATTCAGACCGGCGCGCAACTGACGGTTCGTGATTCTCAAATGGCGCTTTTCGTCAATGAAGGAAACATCGCTGATGTATTCAGTCCTGGACGATACGAACTTTCAACAAAAACGCTGCCGATTTTGACGACACTTTTGAACTGGGACAAGATGTTCAAATCCCCGTTCAAATCTGAAGTCTACTTCTTTTCCACACGCGAGCAGATAGATCAACGCTGGGGAACACAGCAACCAATTACAGTGCGCGACAAAGAATTTGGCCCAATCAGATTGCGTGCATTCGGAACCTTCTCTTACAAGATCGACGAGCCCTCAACCTTCTATCAAAAGCTGAGCGGCTCCAGCGAGTTTTACACTGTCAACGATCTCGACGGACAATTACGTTCGCAGATCGTCACAACCCTGGCTTCGACATTCGGAAAGGGTGACACACCGTTTCTCGACCTCGCAGCCAATCAATTGAAGCTATCGCAGGAATTGAAGAAAGAGATGGATCTCGTCTTCATGAACTACGGTTTGCAACTGCAATCATTCTTGGTGCAAAGCATTACGTTGCCGGAAGAACTGCAAGCATATCTCGACAAGCAATCGCAAATGAATCTCGTTGGCGACCTCAAAAAATATGCGCAGTTCCAAGCTGCCGACAGCATCAAAGACGCTGCGCAAAGTGGTGGCGGACTGGCTGCGGCAGGTGTCGGATTGGGCGCAGGCGCCGTTCTCGGACAAGCATTCATGGGAGCCACTGGCTCGTTGACCGGTGAGAGCGCACCGAAAGAAGATCCGTTTGTTGTTCTTGAGAAACTTCAGGGATTGTTGACCAAGGGCATCATTACCCAAGAAGAGTTCGACAAGAAAAAAGCTGAGATTCTGAAGAACATCTAGATGATTACGCTTTCTTGCCCATCTTGCGGCGCCGAAGTAGCATTCCGGTCGAAATCCTCTGTGTTTGCCGTTTGCAGTTTCTGCAAGTCGACACTTGTTCGACAAGACATGGATCTCGAGATGATCGGAAAAATGGCCGAATTGCAGGACGACCCAACTCCATTGCAAATCGGCACCAAAGGCACATACCTTGGTGAAACCTTCGAACTGATAGGCAGACTCAAAGTCGCTTATGACGATGGATCCTGGAATGAGTGGTACGCGATGTTCGGCGGAGACAAAGTCGGTTGGTTGGCTGAAGCTCAGGGTTTCTACGCGGTGTGTTTGCCCTACGAAGGCAAAATTTTTCAGATTCCGCGAGAAGCAGAAATCCGACCGAAAACTGTTGTCGACTTGTCACCAAACGGCAGGTATCAAGTCGACGACATGCGCCGGGTGCATTGCGTGTTCAGTGAAGGCGAACTTCCAATGAACGCAGTACAAGGAAGAAAATCGCTGAGTGTAGACTTGGCAGACCACGATGGTGGCATGGCAACGATCGAATATGCAAATGCAGAAGTTCGAGTCTTCATCGGCGAATACATAGATTTTGACGACTTCCAGTTTCAGAACTTGAGGCATATCGATGGCTGGTAATCGCGACGTAAGACAAGCTTCAGAACAAAAGCTGACTACGGGCACTAGCAAGCCTCGCGTCAAGAATTTCGAATGTCCCAGGTGTGGTGCATCAGTAACGATCAGATGCCCGGGCAATTCGTTGTCTGCGGTTTGCGACAGTTGTAAATCGGTTATTGACGTAACCAACGAGAACTACGCCATCCTGTCTCAATTCCACGGTAAGACAAACTATTTCAAACCGATCATCGAGCTCGGCACGCGTGGCGAGCTGAAAGGAAAGAAGTGGGAAGTTATCGGCTTTCTTGTTCGCATGGACGTTGCCAGCAGTTATACATGGGAAGAATATCTGTTATTCAACCCTTACTACGGATATCGATGGCTCACAAACAATGCCGGACATTGGAGCCTCGTCACATCGATCAAGAAGAAACCTAAATCGAGGTTTATTTCGACAATCGACTTCGACGGAAGGAAGCACAAACTCTTCTATCAGGGGCAGGCGTCCGTCCTGTACGTACTTGGTGAGTTTTATTGGCGCGTCTCCATTGACAGTCGCGTGTTCATGCGCGACTACATTTCGCCTCCATATATGTTGTCGTCGGAAGAAGATAACAGTGAATTGACCTGGAGCGTTTCTGAGTATGTGAAACCAGCGGACGTGGCAACTGCTTTCGGTCTGGAACTCAACAAACTTCCCAAACCGATCGGAATCGCACCAAATGAGCCGTCGAGAGCTAGCGACTCTTGGCGAAGCATTCAACGAATGTGGTTTCTCTTTGTCGTCATCATTACGGTTTTAGAGATATTCCACATCGCAGGATCTAGCAACAAGATCGTCTTCTCGAATAATTACGACTTTAAGACGAACAGCAAGAGTCCAAGTTCTATAACAACAAAAGTGTTTCCTTTGGAAAAGGATAACGCAAACGTTGAGTTGAGAGTCTCCGCTCCAGTAGACAACAGTTGGTTCTATACCGCTGTCGATTTAGTCAATGATAAAACAGGCGAAGCCTTTTCGATGGAACGCTCCTGCGAGTACTACCACGGATACGATGGCGGCGAATCTTGGAGCGAGGGCAGCACCTCCTCCACTGGTACGTTGTCTCAGATTCCTGCAGGCAACTATTACATGAACATCGACTACGAGAATGGTTCCTTTCCAATTTCAGGGGTCGACAGACAATTTACCGTCGTCCTTGTGCGCGATGTGCCGAACTATTCAAACTACCTTTTCGCTTTGATGTTCCTTTCAATCATTCCGATCATGAGCTGGTGGGGCACTCGTTCCGAAGAAGTTCAAAGATGGTCGCAGAGTGACTATTCACCCTATGCAAGCAGCTCAGAGTAAGGAGTAGTTCGAGTGCCAAAGTTCTATTTCGTTTCAAGTGTAGCGATTTGCGTGATGTTCGTTTACGGAATGTTTTCGGGTTGGAGATTATTCGACGATTCCGGAAATAACGCAAAGATCAAGGGAGCCAGTGCGTATCACAAGTAGTAGGTTAGGGAGGAAAGATTGTGGATCCAGCTGTGACAGCATTAGCAATGAAGCACGTAATTGCGGCCGTCGTTTTCTCGTTTGTCGGTCTAGTGATTTTGTGGATTTCATTCATTATCTTCGATAAGATCACTCCGGGAGATCTTTGGAAAGAAATCGTGACGGAGAAGAATCTGCCGCTAGCCATCACCCTCGGTGCAACCACTCTCGCGGTAGCACAGATAATCGCAGCTGCAATTCACGAGTAATTTCGGCACGTGACATATCCGCTTCTCATTGCCGCTTTCGTCATTTCAACGTGCGGTCTGGTCTACGAGTTAATGGCCGGCACGATCGCCAGCTATTTGCTCGGCGACTCTGTCACGCAGTTTTCGACAGTTATCGGCGTTTACTTATTCTCAATGGGTATCGGATCTTTCCTGTCGAAGTTTGTAGATAAGAAGCTGATACTCATCTTCGTACAAGTCGAGCTTTTAGTCGGAGTGGTCGGAGGAACTTCCGCGGCGCTACTCTTTCTCTGTTTCGAACATGTAGAGAGTTTCCGCGTTCTCTTGTACAGCCTCGTGGCAATCATCGGAATCTTGATTGGCCTTGAAGTTCCTCTATTAATGCGTATCTTGAAAGACCGCCTGGATTTTAAGGAGCTGGTGTCTCAAGTATTCACATTCGACTACATCGGCGCTCTAATCGCATCCATTTTATTTCCTCTTATACTGGTTCCCCACCTTGGTCTGATTAGAACCTCATTTCTCTTTGGACTGTTCAATATACTGGTTGCGATTTGGACCCTTCACTTATTTCGAAATGAGCTGCCTTGGCTGCGCCTTCTTCGCTCGACGGCAGTGACATTGGCTGTCGCGCTGGTATTCGGCTTCGCATTTTCCGAAAAGATAATGTCCATAGCTGAAACATCGACATTCTCAGAATCGATCATTTATTCGACATCGACACCGTATCAACGTATTGTCATCACGGGTAATGGCAAAGATGTTCGACTGTTCCTCAACAACAATCTTCAATTCAGCTCACGCGATGAATATAGATATCATGAAGCGTTGATCCACCCCGCAATGGGAAGCTTGACTGATGCAAAGGACGTTTTGGTGTTGGGTGGCGGAGACGGGCTTGCAGTAAGAGAAATTCTCAAGTATCCGTCAGTCCGATCGGTGACTCTCGTCGATCTCGACAAAGACATGACAGATCTCTTTAGAGACCAAGATTTATTGGCGAGACTAAACAACCACGCGCTTCAAGACGAGCGTGTTTCAGTTATAAACCAAGATGCATTTATTTGGCTGAGAAAGTGCAATAAGAAATTTGATTTCATTGCCGTTGACTTTCCCGACCCGGGCAATTTTTCACTAGGGAAATTGTACAGCGATACTTTCTATAGAACGCTAAAAACCGTCCTGCAACCCAATGGTGCAATCGTCATCCAAAGCACGTCTCCATACTACGCAAAGAACTCCTACTGGTGCGTCGTTAACACATTGAGGTCGATAGGATTCGAGACTACACCCTATCATTGCTATGTTCCGTCTTTCGGCGACTGGGGTTATGTGATTGCAACCAACACTCCGTTTACTGCGAAGAACAACTACCCGGATGGATTGCGATTTGTCTCCGCCGATACTGTCAGTCAAATGCTGTCATTCCCAAAAGACATGCAGCCGACCGTACAGGCTGTAAACAAACTGAACAATCAAGCACTTGTACATCTCTTCGAATCGGAATGGTCCGAATATGTCGAGGCACATTAGTCGAGCGAAGTTTCTAAAGCTGGCTGGTGGTGCGGTAATCGTAGCAGCGTCAGGAACATTCCTCTGGGAGTGGCACCAACGTCCATCTCGCATTCCATGTCGACTGCTTGGACCATCTCGTGCGCTAGGTCACAAGATCCGGGACGGTGAAGTGACTGGCACCGCAGGTGGTGCGCCTGCAATAGAATCGAAAATCGTGATTATTGGTGGCGGCATAGCCGGTCTCTCTGCTGCATGGTGGCTTCTGAAACAAGGAGTGACCGACTTCGTTGTATTAGAACTGGAAAAAGAAGTCGGCGGCAATTCTTCTTATGGTTCAAACACAGTCAGCGCATATCCATGGGGTGCTCACTACATTCCGCTGGCAAATGAAGAGTCGAAGTACGTTCGAGACATTTTTCAAGAACTAGGCATTATCGAGCGATTCGAAGCTGACGGCATGCCCGTTTACAATGAGCTTTATCTGTGTCACGACCCACAAGAACGTCTCTGGAAAGACGGAACGTTTCAGGAGGGTCTAGTGCCTAAACGCGGACTGCGCGATAAAGACGAAAACGAGATGTCGGAGTTTTTCCAAATTGTTCATACGCTGAGAAACGAGCGAGGCTCTGATGGACAGCCGGCCTTCGCTATTCCAATCGCGCTGAGCTCACAAGACGAAAAGTATCTCAAACTCGACACCATATCGATGGCACAGTGGTTGAGAGAAAATAGCTTTCGTTCGCGGCCTCTTCTTTGGTATGTAGACTATTGCTGCAAAGATGACTATGGTGTGACAGCAGAAAACGTTTCGGCTTGGGCCGGGTTGCACTACTTCGCCGGCAGACGCGGTCACGCTGCAAACGCAGAAACCAACTCGGTCGTCACATGGCCTGAAGGAAATGGATTCATCGTCAAACAATTGAAAGAGAAGTTGAAAGACTACATCAAAACTGAAACCGCCGTGTATCACGTAACTCAAAAAGATGGCAGCATTCTTACCAGCTTTGCAAATGTCGAGGGTGGTGCTCGTTCATACGCAAAATCAGACTATGCAATTTTTGCCGCTCCAAGGTTCGTGGCTGGACATATTATAGAGGCGCTTCCTGACGCCAATCGTGTCGGGCGCGATGAATTGGTGTACGCACCGTGGATGGTAGCCAACGTGACACTGAAATCGCTTCCTCCTAGTCGAGGAGTGTCATCGGCATGGGACAACGTAAATTACTACAGCCACTCTCTTGGCTATGTCGTAGCCACCCATCAAAACATCACAACGCGACAGGGAGCGACTGTAATCACGCACTACTTCCCGTTGGCTGATCGGCCGCCACGCGAAGCCAGAAAGAAACTTGAAATTGCAACCGCGGACGAATGGTTACGCCACGTCGTGTCAGATCTCGAAAAGATGCATCCTCATATCGCAGAGCAAATTGAGTCGATCGATCTTTGGCCCTGGGGGCACGGCATGATAAGCCCAAAAGTCGGATATATCTGGGGAGACACTCGCAGAAGACTGCAAGAGAGCAGCGGCAACATCTTCTTTGCACACTCTGATATGAGCGGTATCTCGAACTTCGAAGAAGCGCAGTATCAGGGGGTTGAAGCCGCAAACAAAATTTTAGAGCGAGTCAAACAGGGATGACGGATTCAGCTCTAAATCCTGCGTCGATAAAGGGCCACGCGCAGCCTTGGCTTAACTCTGCTGCATGGGATACGGCACTGATTCTGGCGCCCGCATTCGTATCATCACTGGTTGTTATAGCGTTTCGCGATCGATTGGAGAACAACCATAACTTGCCGCTTTGGGCATGGGTATGTTTCGTCTTGATGATTGATGTTGCACATGTATATGCAACTCTGTTCCGAACATACTTTGATGAAAAAGCATTTTCAAAAAATAGAACATTGCTCACAGCAGTTCCGGCCGCTTGTTGGATTGTCGGTTGCCTTTTGCACTCAATACACGGTCTACTTTTCTGGGCAGCGTTGGCTTATCTAGCCGTCTTTCATTTCATACGTCAGCAATTCGGATTCGTCGCTTTGTACTCAAGAAAAGAGCCAGAGGGGTTTGCAAAGTTCAAATGGTTGGACTCAGCATCAGTTTATGTGGCGACAATCTACCCGCTGCTGTACTGGCACGCCAATCTTCCACGCAACTTCAACTGGTTTGTTGAGGGAGACTTCTTCGAATCAATGCCTGCTGTCATTGCAGATATTGCATTGGTAGTCTACGCGGCCGTGGCAATATTGTATATCGCAAAAGAGCTGTTTTTGTGGCGTTCGACAGGATACTTGAATGTTCCGAAGAACCTGGTCATAACAGGCACAGCACTGAGCTGGTGGGTAGGAATTGTAATGCTCAATTCCGACATGGCTTTCACAATTACGAACGTTGTTACACATGGACTTCCGTACATGGCGCTTGTCTGGCTGTATCATCGACACAAAAGTGGGTCGGCAAAGACCGCAGCACAGGCGACAAGCTGGGCTGACAGAATGAAGACCGCACGTGACTTCACGTTGACTTTTGCGCCTCTGTTTCTTGCGTTCTTGATTCTGCTTGCGTACGTGGAAGAAGGACTATGGGCCGGATTTATTTGGAGGGAACACTTGAGTGTCTTTCCAATATTTGCAAAATTGCCGATCATTTCTGATCCGACGTTCCTGTCAATTCTGGTGCCGCTACTCTCATTACCCCAGTCCACCCACTACGTGTTAGATGGCTTCATCTGGCGTGTTAAAGATAGAGACAGTGCCTGGTCTGCATGATGAGCATTCAAAATGTGGTGGCATGTGTTATCGAGCGAGAGAATCGCTTTTTGGTGTGCCAGAGACCTCCACACAAACGTCACGGATCATTGTGGGAATTCCCGGGTGGCAAACTGGAAGGACAGGAATCCTTTCTCGATGCCACCAAACGTGAACTGCTCGAAGAACTCGGATTACACGTGAGATCCATCGGTGACATCATCATCTCGATAGTCGATGAAAAATCAGGATTCACAATCAACTTTGTTGCTGTCGACACAGAAGGCGAGCCAAAGCTCTTAGAACATACTGCCTTCGCATGGCTGCCATTGCATGAATTGTCAACCGTGCCATTAGCGCCCAGCGACAGAGCCTTTGTCGATCATTATACCGGTGTTGCCACCATTGAATCGATGTCGATGTCTACAGATTCTGAATCTGCAATTTGAGACAAAGATTTGCGCAGTTCCTTCTGAGTGATCTTTTCAGGAACAAGAATCGTCGCAACCATCGAGAAAAGCGGCGTGCCTGTCTCTGGAGCCGGCGAAACACCTGTTTCAACGTCTTGAATGTTGATCGAATGATCGTGCAGGAACGACGAAACGGTATGCACAATTCCTTCGTGATCTGCTCCGCGAACTTTTAGTTTGTACGGTGTGTGATTCTTGAATTTATCCGGAGCATGCGCACGAGTTTCTTTGGTAGAGGCAACAATAGATTCTGTTGCTTTCAATCCTTCAAGATCTTTGTTGAGACCTGCAATCGCATCCTTCTCCAACGTAACCAGCATGATTGCTGCAAACTCACCGCCAAGAATACACATACGACTTTCTTCGAGGTTCGCCTGGTTTTTCACGAAAACTTCTGTGAGTCGCGCTACGATTCCCGGGCGATCTTCACCAAACGCCGTGACCAACACTTCAGTTTTCATTGCTGTTCCTCACTTTCTCGCGGCGGCAAGCTTCCACGCAGCAGTATGCAATTGACTCATGGCTTCACGTGAGCCGATGCTGCTGACACCAAAAGTATATCAGCTTGATATCCAACCAAAAGGATGCGCCGCGCGCTAGTGGCTTTCAGCCTTCTTTGCTTTGGCCGCAATTTCGTCTCGTCGCTGCTTAATTCCCGAAAGGTCAGGGTTGAGCTTGATGATGGCATCGTAGTCGCTGAGCGCCTCTTTGAGATGCCCAGCCTTTTCGTATGCACTTCCGCGAAATTCTAGATAATCGGTGTTGCGAGGGTATCTCTCCACAAGCGTTGTAAGGTCTTTAATGCCGGTTTGAAACTGCCCCATATCGATGTACAGTTGCCCGCGCTGTAAAAACGGCCAAGCTTTCGAAGAGTCAACTGCAATTGCAGCATCGTAATCGGCAAGGGCTGATTTATTGTCTTTCAAACGGCTAAGCAGCTTCGCGCGATAGCCCAACACTTCGACATCCTTGGAGCTGAGCCTGATCGACTCATTAAAGTCTTGCAAAGCTAATTTCAAATTGCCTTTGTTTTGATACCAGATTGCTCTTTTGAAAAAAGTGCTCGCAATCTTTGGATCGTGTTTGATCGACGCGTCGTAATCCTTTTTGGCGGCCGCATCCTTAGCCAACCTCGCATTGGCTTCGCCTCTCTCAGCAAGCGCCTCTGCACTGCTTGCTTTCAACTTCAAGCAGGCATCCAAACAGTAAACTGCGCGGTCATCTCTGTTTCTCTTTATGTACAGCTTTCCAAGTTCCAAAAGTTTTTCACTCTTCTGATCGGCGCTGAGACCGGATTGATTCACTATGTCTTTGACTTCCTTCTCCGGCATCGACTTCGCATGCTTCTCTACGTAAGCCATGCGCTCTCGGATTTTGCCTTCTTCGTCAATTCTCTTTTCCGCCTTCAGAAAATCGGCATAGAGTCCAAGCGGAAACGACATACAGAAATCATCGGCACCAAATTCACTTTCCGTTTCAGAGATCATGTCTTTGTAAATTGATTCGGCTTCTGACTTTGTCTGCGAATCTTTCGCCAACAGTTTTGCAAGTTCGATTCGCTCATTGCTCGGTCGCAACCCGAGTTCTTTTCTTTCACTCAAGATCTGTCGATAGATGTCTACGGCTTCCTTTGCTTTGCCTGATGAAACGAGAGTTTCAGCCTCCTTGCTCTGACGCATCCACACCGCGCTCTTTTCTTGAATCGCGTTTGTTCGATCTGCTTCACTCATCGAGTACGATGGCTGCGGGATAGTCAATGCAAAAGAAATTGCAAACAACATCAATGTTCTTTTTTTGAACGAGTTCATATCAATCCCCTGTTACCGAAAATGAGTTATCGCATTTGTCGCTGTTGAAGCTCAAGCAAGTCATCCACAACTGTGAGTTTTAAGAGCACAGTAGGAACCTCCAAAAAGTATTCATCCAAATGCAACTGACGAATTCTTTCGTCAATGAGTTTGTGTCCATTCATCCATGATTCTTGATCGGGCCACTGCGCATACGCGATCCATGAGCCAGCCTCACTGAGGTGAAGCCGCGCCCCTAGCGAACCATGCTTCTCCACCATCTCCGCCGTTACTGTATGCCATGCGTCACGAAACACACGCTCTTTGTCCGCACTGACTTTCATTTCATACACAATCGCCAACATAAAAATTAGTCTCCTTGCACCGATCGCAATGCTTCCATTGACTCTTCCGTTCCCAGCTCAATTCGCACTGCAACAAGGTTTCCTTGTCCGTCGAACTCTCGGTAGACAGGAAAAAAACCATCGCCCCAAGACGTCATAAATGCACAAGCAGTTGAATCATCGATTTCAAGCACACCAGATTCGAAGTCCGAAGAGCGAACTTGTTTCATCATCAAAAAGTGATGCGAGTGCGGTCTGAAATCGGTTGACACTTTCAGTTTGTGTTTGTCTCGATACTCCTCGACCGACTCTCCAACAGCAACCATTTCATTAACAAGAAGACCTTCCCATCCATACACATCTTCGTCAAGCTGTTGCGCCTTGAAGTGCTTCGCTAACTCTTCCGCATCACGCCCCCAGAAGACGAAATCCGCCCTTTCATCCAGCGTTTCCTCGTGCTGCCATTTTCCGAGCGCATCCTTATCGATGGTTACGAGCCGTGCCCAATCAACGGCTACGACACCGATCTTGTCGGACTTTTCGACTTCTTTCGTGGCGTCAATTTGAACTATGATTGACGACCAAAACTCGGAAAACTCCTCGCTCTCCATTAGTTCGCCCACGACTTCAAATTCCCGATCGGTCGGCAATCCCGAAATTGCAATCGCAGTGGCACCATTGAAAAACACCTCGCCAGCGCCGTTACCATGCTCAATTGCATGCTCAACTCTCTCAAGGTGGGTGACTCGCGGTTGCAATGAAACCAGCCTAGCATCAAGCTTATACTTTCCAACACACTCTTCGAACTTTTCTTTTAATTTCGCGATTCCATGCCGCGGAACATCATAAACGTACTCAGGATGCCAGTGCCGAGCAAAGGCCATTCCCGCCTCTCGGGAATCTTTTCCTTCGATTCGATAGTCTTCTCCATGATTCGCCGAGTACGTCGCGTCAGCCGGCAAGACACCCTCGGGGACCCCCGGTGGATTTCCATGCATCCAAAAATTGAGCAATCCCATATCGATAACCATCAGCGTGCCGGATGGTGTGCTCACACGCCCAAGCGAAACACGGTTATCACTATGCTTGCTTGTCATCTTTGACCCCTTGGGTAACGATGAAATTGTACCTTTCACGACCTGATTCGATCATTCGCTGAGCAGTTTTCAACGGATACGGGCGCAGAAATGCCATCTCGCGCTGAAAATAGTAAGATTAACCGGTCAAGTCCTGGGTTAAAACGATGCCCAAGCGAATAATCGTCATTGGCGGCGGGTTCGGCGGTGTGAAGTGTGCTCGCACGCTGCGCAAACACTTGCCCGCGGAAGCCTATCAAATCGTGGTTTTCAACCGCGAGAATCACATGGTTTTTCACCCGCTTCTGGCGGAAGTTGTCAGCGCCTCGGTGCAGCCCAAAGACGTCGGCGCCCCCCTTCGACAACTGCTTAAGGGTGTGCAGTGCCGCACGGAAGATGTCACGGGCATCAATTTCGAAGCCAACGAGGCACTTTACGAAAGCGACGATGGTCTCATCAAGGCGATGCCATATGACTATCTCGTTTTGACTTGCGGCAATACCGTGAATTTATCGCTAGTTCCAGGAATGGATGAGCATGCATATCCACTGAAAACAATCGGTGATGCATTGACGTTGCAAGCTCACGTAATGGAACAAATGGAGAAAGCCGAAGTTTGCGAAAATCCGGAGCGCAAAAAATGGTATCTGACATTTGTCATCGTGGGTGGTGGCTTCAGCGGAGTTGAAGTCGCCGGTGAAATCAATGACCTTTTACGAAGCAGCAGAAAGTTTTTCTCCAACATTAAAAACGAGGACATCAGAGTAATCGTTGTTCACTCCGGAGCCGAACTGCTACCGGAAGTCAGTGAGAGCTTGAGACATTTTGCCAAAACAAAAATGGAACAAGCCGGTGTGACTGTCATGGTCAAAGCCAAAGCAATTATGGCCACGCCAGAAGGGTTGCGTTTGGATGATGGAACATTTTTGCATTCGGCAACAGTTGTGTGCACGGTAGGCACCACAACACAACTTCTAGTAAACCGCCTGAATGTTGAAAAAGTGCGCGGACGTTTGATGACCGATCCAGACATGCGACTCCCAGGTAAACCAAATGTTTTCGCATTCGGTGATTGCGCAGCGGTGATGAATAACCTTGATGGAAAGCTCTGCCCACCAGTCGCGCAATTTGCAGAAAGGCAAGGCGTGCAAGCCGCAAAAAATATTGTAGCTGTAATCAATGGACAGCAGACAAAACCGTTCAAATACAAAATGCAGGGACAGCTTTGCTCCATCGGTGGCCGTTCTGCAATTGCAGAAGTAGGTGGATTGCGTGTGTCCGGGATCGTCGCCTGGTTCTTATGGCGAGGAATCTATTTGATGAAACTACCATCAATAGCGCAGCAGATGAAAGTTGGAATTGAATGGGCCTGCGATCTCGTGTTTCCCCGAACCTTGGCTCACCTTAGAGCAGATCGCACCAATCGCATTTCACGAGCATATTATGCGGCTGGAGACTACGTCTTCCGCAAAGGCGACAGTGCTCACGAGTTTTATGTAATTGAAAAGGGAGAAGTCGAGGTTCTACGACACAAAGAAAAAAATGAAACAACAGATTGTGTTGCGATGCTAGCTTGCGGTGATTTCTTCGGTGAATCTTCTCTACTAGACAGCACGAGCAGAAGTCACTCGATAAGAGCGAGAACGGAGTTGGTTTGCACCGTGCTCGGAAGAAACGTTTTTACTCAGATCTCCACAGCTCTTCGTCCAGTGAAAGAAGCAGTTGCAAAAGCTGCACGGAGACGCGTGAGCATGTGGCAAAGTATTCCTGACGTCAAAAACATAATCGACTCAGTGGACATCGGCGCAGCGATGGAACCACTTCCAATGGAACCTGTGCCCCTGAAATCGTCTGTCGAACATGTGATCGAACGCATGCACGAAACCGGAGCAGATATCTGCTGCATCACCGACGATGACGGACACCTAGCTGGCGTAATCACAGTTTCTGATCTCGTGCGCGGTCTTGCAAATGCGGCTCTTGCAGATCCTACGGTCGATTTACCGGTCACAGAGATCATGACAAGTAATCCCATTGCAATAGCAGTCAACGAGCCTCTCGCCGTGGCAATCTCAACGATGCATGATCATGGACTCAAGCAAATTATCATTTTGGAAGGAAGCAAGAGACGAGTGCCCGTTGGTCTCGTCAGAATCAAAACCGTTATCGAGATGGTTATGAGAGAAACTCTCAGTCAACGCAAACAGGCTTCTTCTGTTTAGTTCAACTTTTGAAGCAGCACATTCACAATGGATAGAAAGAAGCTCATTTTATCAATAGTTGCGCTACTTGCAGTAGTCATTGCTTTGCCACTGATTGCGGCGTTGTTTGCTAAAAAGGACTTCGAAATTGAAAGAGAGATTGTCATTGCCAAACCAAGGAATGAGGTGTTTGATTATCTCCGCTTTCTGAAAAACCACGACAAGTTTAGCAAGTGGGCGAACATCGATCCGAAAATGAAGAAAGAGTACCGCGGAACCGACGGCACTGTTGGGTTCGTTTCCGCATGGAACAGTGAAGATCAAAATGTCGGCGTCGGCGAACAAGAAATCAAAAAAATTACTGATGGCGAGAGAATCGATTACGAGTTGCGATTTACTAAACCGTTTACATCTACAGACCCGGCCTACGTTATCACTGAAACAGTTCCTGAGAAACAAACAAAAGTGAAATGGGGATACATTGGAAAGATGAGCTATCCAATGAATCTGATGATTCCAACAATCCAAGCGCAACTCGCCAGAGATTTGGACGACGGACTCAGAAACCTCAAAAAACTTTTGGAATCAGAAAAGCCAGAAAAGCACATTCCGCCAATCAAGTAGGTTAAGTCCGCTTCAGCAAACAATTGCAAAACTGTTGATTTCAGATTCGTTTTTGCTCGCGCATTTGTAAGCTAGAGAGAAGTCAATCTGCAAACCAGTGTCATGACCAAACTCAGAAACTCACTGGCATTTCCATCTGCATGTCGCCGTGTCATGCTCATTTTATTGTCCGTCACATTTGTTGTCGAACAATCATTCGGCGTTGAGGTTCGCGCGGAGACAATTCCTCAAACGTATATGAAAGCAGTCAGACTGGGCGACAATCGAGGAACCATTCAAGTGGACGGCAGACGCCGAGACTACTTCGTGCATGTTCCGCCACAGTACGGCGACGAGCCTGTTCCGCTGGTACTCCTTTTGCATGGTGCACTAACAAACGCCAGATTAGCGGCGATCAATAGCCGCCTTTCAAAACGTGCAGACAAGGATGGATTCATCGCGTGCTATCCGAATGGAACAGGACTGGTACATCACGAATTGCTGACATGGAACGCTGGAGATTGCTGCGGACTTGCTCAACTGAAAAATGTAGACGACGTTGAGTTTTTGCGGCAGCTGATACTCAAATTGAAACGCGAATACAAAATCGATGAAAGCCGCGTGTACATAGCAGGAGTATCTAACGGTGGAATGATGGCTTACAAAGCCGCGCAAGAACTGTCCGATCAAATTGCCGGAATTGCCTCCGTCGGCGGTTGCATGATGTCCGACACCACGACCGAGGGAAAACCAGTGAGCGTAATGGTAATCCATGGAGCACGAGACAAAGTCGTGCCTTACGAAGGCGGCAAGGGTGGACTACCCATATACAAAATCACGGGCACCAAGGTAAGTGACAACGTGAAATATTGGGTGGAACGCAATAGTTGCTCACTAAATCCAATTCGCAAAGAAACCAAACTCACAGTTTCAGAACTATACAAAGATGGTACTGACGGTACCGAAGTCTGCTTTTACACATACAAAAAAGTAAAACACGCCTGGCCTGGCGGAGTACTTACTGACCTTATGCTAATGCCGATGCCATCAGCAACCGACATCATGTGTGACTTTCTACTGGGTCACAAGAAGAAGATTCCGTTCGCGGACTTTGCCAACTGAAGTCATTGAATCGTCTTCATTCGTACTCGCTTCAGCAAGTCATCCAATTCTGACTGTGCAGAGGGATCTTCCGGAAGATTGCTTGACTTTGACGCGAGTTCAAGCTCACTGCGTAAGCGTTCAAACTCCTTCTCATGAAACATCATGTCGATGTTGGCCAAATGTTCATGTTCTGTCGAGTTAACTTTGAGGCTAACAAGTTCGTCAATGTAAGGCAGCCGAAACTGCTCATTCAACTTCAAGAGATTTGCTTCGATGGTTCCAGTGCGCATCAAATTAATGCCTGTCAGCAAAACTCGATAGACGTAGAGCAATGGCTTCACTCGAGGTGGCTGTTCCTTTTGAATCAAGCGCCATTGCGTTTCGGAAAAGCCAAGATAATGGTAGCTATGATTGCGAGTGATGCACCGCTTACCAATTTCTTTTAGCTCATCGTGCTCTGCGCATGTTTGAATTATCAGTGGCGAATACAATTGTTCCAGCACGTAACCATTCTTCTTGAGCATTAGCTTGAAGAACTTTTTGATGTCGTGAGTAACGAGATCGAGTTCGATCTCTGAATCGTTTTTTGAAACCTCTATGGTTTCATCATCAATCTCCATGCCGACCAATTTCTTGATTGGCAAAACATGCACCCCGCGAAGATCGTAGTCAGAATCTGCAGAGGGGAAACCATAAAGATGCGCTCCGCTCACGGTCGCAAACAGAAGAGAGTACGGATGTGCTGAAGCCGCCGCATAAACCGGCTGTGGAAATGAATTTTCACCTGCTCGCATGACAATCTCCAAACCACAACATATTATCAATCCACGAAGGCTAATGACCAACCGTAGAATCTCTGTCTCATTCAAAGCGGTATAATCACACATCGATCAATTCCACGTGCGGAGAGCATCCAATGCGACTATTGTCTAGAACATTGCTTATTGCAACCTTGTCAGCGTTTGGCATCCATCCCGCATTTTGCGCAGATGCTGACAGATCTTCGGACACTCCGTCACAAACTCAACTTCAGGGTCAGGTTGTGCGAATTGATGCAACTCTCAACGACTTGCGAGATGCACGCCTGTCAATAAGCCGCCTGAGAAAGGCTACTGCGAACTTGTACGACGAAGTGACACGTCAGCAGATGACAATGAGCTATAACCCAAACCTAATTGGATCGACCGTGATCATGAGCCCGGTTCCAACATTTAGTGGAGCGTATCTGCCTGCGCGAAAAAAATGGGTTGATGAAACGATGGAAGATATTGGACCAATCATAAACCTATTCAAGCAAGACGTTGATGCTGCGATTGAAAGCAACCGCCGCACCGACATTCGCGAGTCTGCACGGAAGGCGCTTGACCCGGTGAGAGAAGAAGCATTCGCGCTCGTAAAAGGGTCGTTCGATTTGTACAAGGAGTTAGAGCGGTTGACCACTGGTCCCACCTACGACAATCAAGCAATTGCTTCGACTACCACAAAGCTTGACCAACAAATAAAGCGCCTGGACAAAACAATGAAAAGGGGAATCAGCATCTTGCAGAAAGAAGCAAAGGCAGGAAAGAAAGCTTGAAATCACTTCTAACTGCAATTGTTGTCGCTTCAGTATTGCGTGCCTTTCATGCAAAAGCGCAGAAGTTCAATCTACTCCGAGATCGCGAGTGATTGAAGCCTCTGGTTTCACGTCATCAGGACGCACGTTAAGTTGTCGCACGAAGACATCGACAAGGCGGTTCCAAAGTTCTGACTCGGTTTCCCTTTGAGGTGAAAGAGCGTCCCGATTCATGTGGATTAAGGACTGAACGAGCTCGCGCATCGTTAGCGACTCATCGGACAACTTGAAACCTAGGATTTCATTGGTTACTTTGAATGGTGGCGTCTTCAAATCAATGAACAACTGCAAAAATGGCCAACCATCCTCGATGGTTTCTCGTGAAAGAAAATCCGTAATCCTGCTGTCTGGAAATACCAAACGTCTCTCTACAGAATAGTTTTCAACGAGTGCGCGCCTCAATTTATAGAATACACGCTGTGTCAAACACGCAATCGGATCTGTTGATGCAGTGCGCACTTTCAACCAGTCATAAACATCTCCAACGGTGTACATGGTGCTAGCCGCTGAATCAGGAATTTCCACTCCGAATTCCTCTTCAATTGCCATCAGGAGTTCGACTGAATCTAAACCCATAAGGAGCGCTGCCTACACACTACTAAGGTCC
>CAYZJR010000102.1:0-5548 GCA_964478655.1 uncultured Candidatus Obscuribacterales bacterium | reverse complement strand
GAGTTCGACTGAATCTAAACCCATAAGGAGCGCTGCCTACACACTACTAAGGTCCTGCTCTATAATAACTTGCAATAGCTTGGATTGGGATAATCATGTGCTACTTACTACAGCTTGGAATACCGAAAGACAGAGAGACAATAATTGACTCATTGAGCACGGGAGACATCATTGCTTATCGTGAAGAAACTTGTCTCGCAAGCCACTTGGCACAAGACTTTATCGCCTTCAGCTTGATCACGAATGGTTGTTCTTGCGACCTCTATACCGGCGCTCGCGGAAGTACACGCGACCTCGAGAAAGATCGCGAGAAGTACAGGAAGAAGGGATGGTCAGAAGCAAAGATCGATAGAGCATTGAATCAATCCCAATGTAGTGATGCTTCGTTCCGCGCGGACGCAAAGGCGCTCGTCGACTCTCTTGTGAAGCAGCTAGACAAGCTGTATGTTCTAGTGCATTGGACTGACGATGACGTAAAAGAGGGTGTCAGGAATGTGACGAAAAACACTTTCCTGGAATTACATGTGCCGGTAAACGAAAACGAGATTGTTCTTGTGAGTTAAGGAATCGATAGCATATTTTCACCTTTCATCGCATGCGGAGCCTAAGATGGAAGCAGTTATTTTTGTTGGAATTCAAGGAAGTGGAAAAACCACCTTTTTCAAACAGCGTTTTTTCGAATCGCACATTCGACTAAACCTAGATATGCTGCGCACGCGGCATCGCGAGAGGTTGCTTTTCCATGCCTGCCTGGAAGCGAAAGCAAAAATGGTAGTGGATAATACTAACACGTTGAGGGAAGAGCGAGAAAGGTACATTGCTCCGGCGAAACGGGCACACTTTCGAATCATCGGATACTACTTCACTCCTGATGTCGAAGGTAGCATGAAAAGAAATGCTACCCGCGCAGGCGATGCCGTAATTCCGGAAAGAGGTATTCTAGGTATGGTCAAACGCCTGCAAGAGCCGACCTTCGATGAAGGCTTCGACGAACTCTATCGCGTAGAAATATCTGCCGACACCGGAGAATTTCAAGTCAGGAAATTTGAGCAATGAAATTTGATGAATTGGACTCAAGGATGCGCATTTACGAAGAGCACGATGATCGTTGCGTTCTTCCAGGCATGTTTATGGTGGCACGCATCGACGGGCGCAATTTCACGCGGTTGACCAAGGAAGTACACAAGTTCAAAGCACCATTCGATGAGAAGGTCCGCGACATGATGCTCGATACTACGGAACACTTGATGAAATGCGGGTTCAACATCATCTTCGGATATACACAAAGCGATGAAATATCATTGCTGTTCCACCCTGATGAAAAAAGCTTTGAAAGGAAAGTTAGAAAATACAACTCAATTCTTGCTGGTGAAGCAAGCGCAAAATTTTCATTGCTTCTGCAAGACTTAGCGTGTTTCGACTGCCGAGTTTGCGAACTTCCAAACGAATCACTAGTGGTCGACTACTTTAGATGGCGCAACGAAGACGCTCATCGCAACGCGCTCTCTGCTCATTGCTATTGGGTGCTGAGACAACAAGGGCAGTCACCTGAGCAAGCTGCTGCTAACCTGAATGGATGTTCCACAGCTCAGAAAAATGAGTTGCTGTTTCAACATGGGACGAACTTCAACGACACACCGCTTTGGCAAAGGCGCGGCTCCGGGCTGTACTGGGAGAAGGTGAAAAAGCAGGGTACAAACCCAATCTCAGGCAAGGCAGAAAGTACAACTCGCAGAAGACTAAAACGCGATCTAGAACTGCCTATGCGAGACGAATTTAGCGACTTCATTCGACAAATTCTCTAGATGAACAAGCAAAATCTCTCGCAAAAGCCTCAATTTTAGTATTGTGGTACTCGTCAAGGTCTTTACGGCGCAGTGACATCGTGATTGGATTGTGTCCTTGAATTGGATCATCATAAGGAAGGGTTTATGACGAGTACAGATTGCGAAGCCGCCAGCAACAGGGACTTACTCGTGGACAGTCGACATAGACACGGCTCCACAATCAAAGCGATGATCTGCCTGCTCCTCGTCATGTGTTCGGCATTCGGTCTCTTGTGTCACCCAGCTTATGCTCAGCGTCACACACTTACTGCAGCAGCACCAGCCACGGTGCCTTCGTCTACTCCACGCACGTTACGCATTGGTGTTTTTGTGTTCAACAACTTTGAACCAATCGATGTCTGGGGGTTTGTTCAGGCGTTTTCGATTGCGAGGTTCATTGGCACAGGCTATGACGATCCGCCGCCCTATCCATTTGAAATCGTCTTCATATCGAACGAAACGAATCCTCGTACCGCAGGTGCTGTGCCTAAAGTAGTGAAGAGCTACAATGGTCCTCGAGTTGCTCCGGATCTCTTTCGCGATGACGCGTTGAATCAAAACATTGATGTGCTCATGATTCCTGGTGGAGCCGGCACTGGCGACCTCATTGTGAATTCAGATTCGGCAAAGGTGGAAGAGCTAAGTGCATGGGTGCGTACGATGGATGCGCGAGTGTCGATCATGTCGTCCGTTTGTACAGGAGCATCGATTCTGGCTCGTGCAGGCGTTTTAGACGGTCAGCCAGCCGCAACAAATCACCAGGCTTTCGCTTGGGTTACGTCGTTTGGTCCTCGTGTACACTGGGATAATGTATCGCGTTGGGTCGACGCAGGGCACTATGTTACATCTGCAGGAACATCAGCCGGTACTGATATGGCCTTTCATCTCGTGGAGCGATTGAAAGGACGAGCCGTTGCAGAAGCTGCGGCCCTAGCAGCAGAATACGATTGGCACCGCGACCCGCAAGAGGCTATTTTCTATCCGCAGCAGGCTGAAGTTCCAACTTCGAGGAAGTAGGAGGAAGATGCCTACGTTAATCGAACGATACATGCAAGGAGACCATCAAGAAGTTTGGGATGAGATTCGATCGAAAGATGGAATCTCCATTGAGGAACAAGATGAAATTTGGCTTGTAGCCACAGAAACTATGAAACGCGTCGCCAGAAATGTTATCGACATGACCGGACAGGGCAGTAAGGTAAAAGGACAATTCGGCGGTCCCTGAAACTTGCACTTCGTGCACTTCGCTGCCACGCGACTCTACACGAGCCACGATCTGACTGGGTCTGCCCATCGCTTCGCCTTGGAAGATTTGGATCTCAGTATTTCCTTCAGGCAAAAATCCTATGTCAACTCATCGGCGTCAAACACTACTCCAGCGCGATTGCCTTCGAAACGGCGAGTTGTAAATGCATCTATAAGATATACAAGCATTCAATTATCTCCTTGCTTTGGTCGAGGCGGCCAGCAGATCCAGCTTCATAATGAGATCCACACGCGCATACTTCGATGGATGCACTTCATTCGATGGCACGGTTTTGAACCCAGCTTTTTTGTAGAGTTTCACCGCTGTAGCAAGTTTCGTATTAGTCTCAAGCGTCACAGTCTTCGCTTTGGCTTTGCGCGCCCATTCGATACTTGCATACAGCAGTTTCCGCCCGATACCCAAGCCTTGAAATTCATCCGAGACTGCCATTTTTGCCAGCTCAAATGTGGTCTTATCGACTTTCACTAGGGCGCACGTTCCTGCGATCTTGTCACCAATCCGTGCAAAGAAAACATTGCCACCATCAAGGACTATCTCTTTGGGAGCGGAGAGAATTTCAGTATCCGATGGTTCGATGGAAAAAAATTTCCGAATCCACGCTTCGTTCAAACGCCGAAAGTGATCGCTGTAAACTGGGTCAAAATCGATAACTTCAATTTTGGCAGTGTGCAGCAGCCTGTCATTCTGATTGAATCTGGATGCGAGTGCCTTCTTATTTAGAACGTTTTCCAAGGCTTCAAGTGCCGCCACCAAATCGTGTCCGCTTTCCTCCACGGCTTCGCCGACGGAGATTCTGATTATGCGCCAGGTCTGAGCCAAATCGGCGTAAAGCTTTCGGCCCTTGCTGGTAAGCGACAAAAGTCGCTTGCGTTTGTCATCGCTGTCGACGACCTCGTCGATGAGCCCGATGCTCAGCAATTCGCGGGCAATCTGGTTAACCGCGGGATGCGTCACACCAATCGCCTTGGCGATCTCCACAATGGATGCCTCATGCTGGCACCCAATGTAATGGAACACCGGGAACCAGCGCGGCTCAAAATTGATGCCCTGCTGTTCATATATAGATGCGACTTCGGAACTTATCCGCTCTGATAAGCGCTTCAGCCGACTGCCCAACGCCAGTCCGCCCAATTCCATTAAATAGTCCATTTGACGCCCCTTTAAGACGGAACGAGTAAGTAATTACGCAAGCATTTACGTAAGTACTTTCATATATTAGTCGGCACAACGTGTTTAGTCAAGCAGAGGCAGCGAATCTAACAAGACTTGAAAGCACTGCATGAGTTCCGAAAGAAAAACCCGCCCGGATTTCTCTATCGGATGGAACACAGCGCGCCGACGGAAAAATGCGTCAGCACTTGAAGAGCACGAAAGTAAATGGTGGAGGCGTCAATTGATTTTGTTTGACGGTGAGGGTTTCGGGATTTTTGCGACCTGCGCGAAGTGGCGCTAATGGTCTCGAATGGACACATGAGGGGCCACAAAATGGGCCACAGTTTTTGAGGGAATTTTGGGGTGGCTTGTCGATGGTAGTTCATCTATTGCAACCTGCATCCCGCTTCTGGCAGCCATATTCATGATTCATCAAATATTTACTGCGCAGTAAATATAGCCATTAAGGCGAATATGCTGACAATTTCACTCAATTTGGTAGTTTCACCGTTCGGCGAAACAAGGGCTTCAGACACCCGCCCCGCTTGACATGTAGAACTTTGGTAAAATAGACTCAACCAGAGTTCCATTTCAGGCTGAGCATGACCACATCCCGCAAGCATTCTGACGAGCAACCGCCTTTGAAAGTAAGGTGGCCGGATGCTGACGAGGCCATAAAGTTCATCGACCACTTGCTAGAAACTAGCGATCAGAGCGATGACACCAGCGAATGGGAAAAGTTGAAGACCATGCTCGACCAGGATAGGCTGTCCGGCAGAAAGCTCTTCCCAAATGGCTAAACTGGTGCTTCTTGATACTGGTGTCCTGGGACTTGCAACCAATCCTAAGGCAGTGACCAGTGGCGCCGTCCTCTTGTGGATCAAGCGTCTGCTGCGGGACGGTCACAGGCCGCTTGTTCCCGAGATAGCAGACTATGAGTTGCGGCGCGAACTAGTTAGAGTCGCTTCGAAGACTGCCATTGAAACCCTGAATCGCATGGGCACAAAACTGGGTTACCTTCCTCTTGACACAGAAACCATGCGGCGAGCAGCGGAGCTGTGCCAGGCTATTTGCGATTAGTAAGACCACTAGCCGTGGTCGGATCGACACAGCAGAGTTTTGATGCTGATAGGTTCGAGCGGAAGGAAGCGCGAAAGGGTCTAACTTCAAACGCACTACTAATGATGACACTGTCATGACAATGAATGGCATCGGCATTCGAGCTGAGCGAGCCATTACCGGAAGGTCCGGTAAGATATCGTATAAAAAGTCAAGCCATTCGCTTACAATAGCCGTTGCGATG
>CAYZJR010000101.1:7878-25090 GCA_964478655.1 uncultured Candidatus Obscuribacterales bacterium | reverse complement strand
CACGCGCTCCGCGCCACGCGCTCCGCGCCACGCGCTCCGCGCCACGCGCTCCGCGGTTTTGTGAGCCGAGCATCAAAAATACTATCACATGTAGCAATATGGGCACCAATAGACAAATACGCAAAACGCGAGAGTGAAGGAAATCATGCATCCCGCTGCTCGGTGGAAGTTGACTCCAGTTCAGTCAACTTCCACAGCAACACTTGCGTTGTGTTGTTCCTAGTCCAATCTAGACGCAGTCACACCGACAAATGCCGCGAAGATCGTCCAACCCGTCGAGAATTCGAAGTGTAGCGCTACGAGCACGTACACGCCTAAGCTGACCGCCCTGGAAATAACTTCGCGCCAAACCATTTGCTTTTCCGTTTGCTGTTGGTACACGCGATTTTGCAACCACCGTATTACTTGGCTCGTCAAAGTGTGCGGCGCGGTGAAAAGTAAGGCCGCAAGCGGAAGAAACTCTATCACTACACTCACGATCATGATGTAGATCAGGCACAGCAGATAGACCACGATTACGAGCTGAATGAGAAACATGTGTCACCAATTCTGAGCGCGTGTGAGAAATCGGGCTTCGTTGGTGAGGCGAAGCGATACCAGCGATAGCGCCTCAAAATCAGATCGGTTACACGCGAGAAACCGTGCTGATTTTGCTGACTTGAACTCGTCAGAGGCGCTGCTGGTCTTGTTCGAGGCGCCGCCCGTTGCCCAAATCTGGGAGCAACAGGGCGGCGCCTGCGAAGCAGCAAGAGAATCGACGCGTGTCGCCGGCGATCAGGTGAACAGCTGGCTGTAGACCTCTGGACGAGGTCCTGCCACTGACTCTTGAATCAACTGCCTCAGTCGAGTGTTGATCTCGTAGCCCACCCAGTCGCGCTGCATCAGTTCAGCGACCGTGCAAATGGTACCGGAGCCGGCGAACGGCGAGAGCACCAGATCGTCCGGGCGCGAAAACTCATCGACGCAGCGCTTCACGATTTCCGGATGAATGGCATCGCGGAAAAGGAAGCCGGCCACATCGCGGCGCTGCATCGAGTCTTGGAGACGCCAGACGTCCGGACCGAATCCGGGAGCACGCTTTGGCTTATGCGCCCGCAGCACCGAAGCACCAGGCTTGGTGTAGAACAGGATGTGAGAGAAGTTGTACCGGTAGAGGTTCTCCTTCTCGGACTTGACCCAGATCTTGTGTTCGAAGCAGCGGAAGCCGACCTTCTCTGCTTCGCGACGGATGGCGTCGTGCTTGTGCCAGACGGTGCCGTCGAAAGAACGGTCGCCTCTGTTGTAGCGAGCATGGTCGCGCAGATCTGTGTTGAGGCAAACGAGAACGCCGCCGGGCATCAGGGTTCTGAAAGCCTCAGCGAAAACGCGTTGAACGAAGGCCAGGTACTCGAGCTTGTCGAGCGTCTTGCCATCGGAATTGTTGGTAAATGGCGGTGATGCGAACACCAGCCGCACAGAATCTGAAGCAACTTCTGACATGGACTCCGAACTGTGGAAGTGTACGGTGCCCCTGCCGACATCGAGACGTTTTGTTGTCATAGATATTCTCCGTAGCCGCAGTTGAGAGCCACCTTGGTTGGTTGGCATGCGAGCTTCCGCGGTGCACACGATTAGTGTGCCAAGGAATGGCGAAGCTCTGGTGCTTTAAATCAAGTGGCTGTCTAACCTGGAACTGAAAGAGCGAATTTAAAAGACAATTAGAGTGAGCCTGAATTGCCAGTCATGAATCAAGAAACTGTGAAAGTTCATTAGCTCCTATCTTGAGATTTACAGGCATGTGACTGGGGGGTTACCACACTTCGTTCCATAAATGAGCGTTTGCCCACCTCGCGCGAGCGTCGGATCTTGGTGAAAAGCATTCAAAGAAAAAGACCGCTGGACTTCGTCTAAGCTGTATCAGCTGTCGTGGAAGAGCTAGATACCATCAGCTTCTCTAGATAGGTCTGTGAAGTGGCGCACTGTATCAGAAAAAAGTTAGGGAGTCGTAAAATGACAGTCCATCAGTGTTATCATGTTGCTTCGCGTGAGCGTCACTATGATCAAAGCTGGGAGTTACACGTATAGAACCGGTGTCCATCATCATTGTCAGAGGTTGTGTTTGGATGTATCCAGCTATATATTTTTGTTGTCTCCTTCGAAACTTTTTCAAGAGCCGCGTCAACACAAAGTAATTGCAGCTCACTTTCAAGCAACAACGGAAGCGGCGCGAGCCGTTTAGGAAGAAGTTTCGATTGAAAGAGCTCAGGCAAACACAGTACAGCATAGACACGATAGGAATTGCGGCATGGGGCACCACTGTCGATTCGAATTCAACTTCGAAGCCGCTCCTTATGCCGAATATCGAGTTTATTAACAAGTTGAGTCCGACAGTGAACAGGACTGCAATGTCAACACGCACTATCGTCAATGAGGTGACGTCGAGTGAGTCGGTGAAAAAGGGCGTCGCGTGGATGGTCGATCGGCTTCAGCCGGTGATTGCAAGCGGCATAGACAGCGCAGAACAGCGCGCTGCGTTCGAGAACAAGATCGCGATGGCTCTGGGGCTCCGGTTCGCCGGAATTTTTGTCATCACAGGCGAAGAAGGGCACTTCGAAGGTGAGCAGCTTGTGCGTCTCGATGCCGGGCCGGTGATGGATCTGGCCATTGCAGACGCCGCTCGCCAGTGCAAAGTGCGGCTATCTAGTGGCGCTCCGGAAATCACGGTCGTGATGCAGCCGCATCGCGCGCTCGGCAGCTTCAACGGTGAGTCCACGGTCATCTGGGAACGCGTTAAGTCAGGAGTCGAATAATGAGCAACAGCAGCATCTCACCGTTTCTCTCGTTCATCGTCGGCGCCATCGTTCTCGCCATCGTTGCCGTGGTGGTGATCGCTTTGGTTGCCACCGCCGCCAGTGCCTTCTTTTTCGGTCTGAAGGGTTTCGTCGCCGCCGTTATCGTCTGTGCGATTCTTTACTTCGCCTGGACTGGAAACGCCAGAAGGGTGAAGAATTCGCGAAGGAGCTAGGCGAGCGCCGCTCCTTCTTTGCATTGCTTTCCATGGACAAGAGGCGGCGTGCTCGCCGATCCTCTTGTCCGGTTTTTCTTTTACGGTGCTAGTGGACCGGTCTACTAAAGACGGAAACTTTGCATAAGCGTGTTTTAAGCACTATCTAAGGGAGCTGTTGTTGAAGTCTATAGGTGAGGTGCCCGAGGCAGGAGAATCAAGAAAAATGTTCTGCATAGCAGACAGAGCTTGTTTGAGGTCCTCCATCATTTGATGCGAAGAAAATGCACCGGAGTGTTCGGTCCAAAACCAGTCAGGCTGTTCCTTCACGACGCCTTCGAAGAGGTCGGCCCAGCGTTGACCCTCCTTCAACACAATTGCATAAGGCAAATACCGCGAAAAAATTGTCGGATCATCTCTGTACTGCCCTTCTATCTCGACTTTCGATGCCTTGTGAATAAACTGTTTGAATGATTTCAACTGTTTGAGTGCTGCTGAACCCTTACTCGTGCGTGCAGGCATTGCATTTGAAGAAAGAGCGACAATCAGGCTGGCGATTATGCTTCCTGCACCCGCAAGCCGTGCTTCGCCTGTGGTTACTAGCAGTGCCCCGCCGCCAATAATGAATAAAAAGCAAGACATCCACAGAAAGTGTCTGCGATCTTGTTCCGGGTGGCGCACAAAATAACCGGAACGGTGAAGGGTTTTCCAAACAGCACTGTTTAGATTGTCGATATGTTCGTGAAAGTGTCCGCGCATATTCGAGAGCAAGTCTTGATCGTTGATGAAACCAAAGAGATTGCGAATGAATAGCTCCTCATGCGGTTTCAGGCTTTCAAGCACAGGAGGGCTCAGTCGTGTGAAACGATAATCGTGCGCACCCCGCATCGTGAGTCCGCCATATCCCTTCTTTTCGACACGCAGGTATCCACGCACGGCCAGATCGATCAGCGTTGCCACCACATCCGGTTTGTCGCATCGTTCGTCAATCAAGGTTCCAGCCTCTGCGGGGGTCAAAGAGACAGGCGGTCGCCAATCATCTGGAAGTTCGTCCTCTGGTCTGATTCTTTGATCTCTTCCGAACATCAGCCAATAGAAAAGCAACATCACGCCAACAGTGATAGGAACCACAGCCAGTGCGTTCCAATGCTGCCAAAACTGTTCTGCTGCAACCACCTTGGGTGGTGGTGGTGCTACGGAATCCGGCAATCCGACTGCAATGTGGAGGGACTCACCCGGCTGCAGCGACATCACTGTGAATTTTACTTCGTTGTCGTGAGAGCTGGTTTCGCACCGCTTTCTGGTGTGATCGACGCCCCTGCCCGTAGCTGAATCGATGAACGCACTCACCGAGCGTGGTGTTGTTCCTTTCGGCAAATACAGTTTAATAGTTGCTTTGTTGAGTGGAACTTTCCAGATTCCCGTTGCGTTCCAATTCAATTCTGGCTTTCCATTTGACACTACGACAGCATTTTTGATTGCGTAGTCGAACTTGTAAGTGTTGACGCCGTAGATCAAGTCGCGTGTGTCTTTGATGGTCACTGCGATTTGCTGATTTGCACTTCTGGCTTCATGCTGAAGTGAGCAGCCGGAGTCATTTGTTACTTCGATTATGTGCACAAATGCATCTTCTTTTCGCTTGTGCATTGTGTGTGCTTTTGTGCAAAAAGTGCGGTAAATCGGCTCCGTTTTCAGTGTCGAGCCAAAGTCGATCACGATCGCTTCTGTTGCGATTATTGAGCCGTCATTGTCTAAAAATAGTGATGAATCCAGCGATTTGACCGTCTCGGCGACTGCAGGCAAAGCAAAAGAAACGACGGCAAGAGAAACGAAAGCGATGGTGCTGATTAGATGCCGGGTCGCCTTGTTGCCAAAAGTTGTATGGCTTTGGGATTTCAAAATGCTAAATGAAATTGACGGGTCCAGATGAACTGCCCGTCAATTATAAATCCGCCGATGGAGAAAAACTTCAAATTAAGGGAGCGCATCGGGCCCAGCCCCGAGCCCGATGCTCCGCCTTTTCCCTAAAAGGGTGGGCTCACGCCCAATTCTGTTGGTGACAGCTCAGCTTGTACAGTAGTTTGTTTGTCTGTTTGTTTGATGCAATCTCGGTGCAATCAGCTTGTCAGCTTGTTTGTAGTTTATGCGGCAGGTATAACGAAAGGATAACTAAGATCGGTGCGAATCGAAGTTCTGATGCGGATATCACGTATGATGGCAGAGGAAAATCGGTGCGCCAATGAAGGCAGGCAGGATGCGCAAAGTAACTGCGCGAAACGTTCTAGAAGGTTGTCGCAGTCTCTTGCAATGGGCAGAATCGGCGCGCGTGAAATCGCCTTTCGAACGATGCAAGTTGGTCGGGATTGCCAATCACGTAAGCTTGGTCGAGTGCTTGTAGTTTGGTTTCCGGGTCTGGATACGGCGTGAGTGTCTCGGCTCTCTTGATCGCCATTACAGTTGCTCCGGTAAGGCGCCGGATATCCAGCTCGCCGATGGTTCTACCGGAAACTTCCTGCTCTGCAAAAGTAAACCAAGCTCCTGTGCTTTCGTCGTGGGGAAAGCCTAGGAGCCGTGCCAAAAGAGGTTCTTGAATGTTTGGTTGAAACTCTTCCAATCGCCGTTTTCTGACGTCGGCCAAGGCACGCTGAATTTCAGTGTCAGTGCGTCCTAGGTTGAGCAGAATCAGTCGAGTGATTTCAATGCTAGCCTCAAACTCCGGTTGAATGACGGCATTGGCTCCAGCGGCGCGGAAGACGTCCACGTCTTCGGTTCGGTGCACGCGAGAGATTATGCAAAGGCCGGGGTTAATGCGGCGCGCCAAGCGGATTGTAGCCAGCGTTGCCAACGAATCAGGCACAGCAGCTACCATGCAACTTGCCGTCTGCAAGTGTGCTTCTTTTAAAACCATGCGGCGCGACGAGTCGCCGTAAACATAGTCGATGCCTTGATCTCGAAGCTCAGCAATGATGCCGCCGTCGATTTCGACAACAACAATTTCCAATCCAATGTTGCGCAGAGTTTGACCAATGTTCCGCCCAATTCTGCCGTAGCCGCAAAGAACCACGTGCTGTGTCCACTTGTCTGATTTAAGATTCGCGTCCTCGAACCCGCTGGCAAAAACATCTTGACGCCATGCAATTCTTTTCAGCAAGGCCGGAACGGCATTGATGAGCGGTGGAGAAGCAATCAGTGAAACCACGGCACCGGCAAGGAACAAGTTGTATAGACTGTCAGGTAAAATTCCCGCGTCGCGTCCGACGAGCGCCAGGACGAATGAAAACTCACCAATCTGCGCAAGGCTGACGCCTACCAGGACTGCGGTGAATAGGCTCTTGGTGGCTGCAAGCGCGCTTACTGTTCCAATCAACATTTTCCCAACCATAAGCAACACGACAAAGATTGAGACTTCAAGCCAATGTGTGGCTACGTAGGTCGGGTTGAGCAACAGTCCGACTGAGACGAAGAACACTGTTGCAAACAAGTCTCGAAGCGGCAATAAGTCGCTCAAAGCCTGGTGCCCATAAGGAGATTCGCTAATCGTGATACCGGCAAGAAATGCGCCGAGAGCGAGCGACAAACCTAATTCTTTGCTGACAAGGGCGATTCCGAAACAGAGCGAGATGACCGTCAGCACGAATAGTTCGCGCGAGTTGGAATGTGCAATCCATGAAAAGATGCGGGGCAAGACTTTGGTTGTGCATGCCACTATGAGGGCGATTAAGAGTGAGGATTTGGCGATGGCCCAGAGCAACGGTTCCATTGCCGATGAGCTGGTGTTTTGAAAAACCGGCATCAGTGAAATAAGGGGAACAAGGCTCAAATCTTGCACAAGCAAGATAGGAACCAATATTTGACCGTGTTGAGACTCCGTTTCTTGTTTGAAATCCAGTAGTTTCGTCACGATTGCGGTACTGGATAAGGCACAAATGAAGCCGAACAGCATGCTGCCCGACCATGGAGCTGAAGCGGCATCCGAGACGGCAAGAATGGTGCCGGAAAACATAGCGAGTATGCCCCAGGTGGCAGCCACTGTGAGTGCGATTTGAAGAAGTCCTGCGACTATTGTTTTTACTGCCGAGCCCAGCATTTGTCTGAGCGAAACCTCGACGCCCAATGCAAACAAAAGCAGCGCCACACCAAACTCAGCCAGATCGTGGATCTGGTTTGTCTGATTGATAAGTTTTATTCCGTAGGGGCCGATAATGATGCCGGCGATTATGTAACCGGCGGCAAGTGGCTGTTTGAGCCTGACGCAGATGTATCCGGCTATGAGGGCCGAGATCCAAACTACAGCCAAATCGGTAAGCAAGAACGTCTCACGCATGGCGCATTCTCCGAGTTTTGGTTGTGTGCGTCGAGAGAACCATGTGCCTGTGTGGCGGCATGTTCTTCAGCACGCAATCTTTACTGGGTCGCTCGGCTTCAGCGCAAAATGCTTTGGTGACGCAGCCAAAGTGGGCAAGGCCATGACTGAACATCCGGATCTTTTGATTGAAAAGCTAGCGTTGCGACCGTTCCTGCTAGAAGGTTCACCTGGCGGCAAGTGTCGCAAGAGTGTCGAGGGAAAAGGGTTTTGCCGGTCTTTTGTATTTCCGTTCGCGACTCCAAAAGGTAAGAAATGTTGCAGGCAACACACTGAGAAGTGACCTGCTTGTCGCGCTGAAACAGTGAGCCGTCGCCACCTAGCACATCTGCAATTGCTGCTCGCGCGCACATGAGCATCAGCGCCAAAAGAATGACGATACAAGTTGATGCTCGTGTCTTGGTGCAGATCACAGGCGCTTCTCCTGAGACTGAAATCGGTCGCTGCTTTCATTTTAGCAGAGTCGACATTGTGAGCTAGTGGTTGGAGATTGCTGAAAGCTTTTTGAAAGGAACGACGATAAGACGTCCATAGAGACCAATTGCCCGAGATCGCCCGCTTTGGTGAAATTGAAAGAAGCACCGAGGGTGGTGCTTCTTTGCTCGTGGAAAGGCTCTGAAAGTTTTTAGTATTTGATGACGTTCTCCAAATCTTGCGACTTTAGAATCAGCACGTTCTCACTGTAGTTGTCTTCAGGCTTTGGACCCCAGTGCTTGTATTCAGGCTTGCCTTGAGCGTCTTTTGGTGGGTTGTAAGCATAGCCTGTTCCGTCAAAATTCTTGACGTTGACTGAGCCGTTGGGCCAGAAAGTTTTTACGCCTTCTTCGTCGACCACTTGCATCGATCCATCCGGCTGATTGGCCTTGAATCCGCCAGGAGGTGCATCGATAAGTGAGATGTGTTCTGGCAGCTTATGTGTCTCGAACGTCGGAGGTGTCAACGGCCATCGTCTCTCGAACGGATGAAACGGCTCGCTAAACGGATTCTCTGAAATCGGGTCATATCTGTGCCAGGGTTTATCGAATGCAGGAAGCGGCTCGCCGAAAGGTCTTTCAAACCATGGAGTCGGTTTGTAATGGCCGCCCGGCAGGCAGGGGTTTTCTCCCATCAGCGGTTTGATGTTTATCGGAAGTGGCTCGTAGGTCGGAATTTTGGAAATCTCCAATGGTTTTAGGTTAATAGTCGGAGGTTCCGGCCCAACCGGGCACGTGTCTGATTTCGGATTTGCTGCTTGCGGCAAATCTTTGAGATCTGTTGGTTGTTTGAGCGCTTCTCCCCTCGACGGAGACGGCCCTGCGACGACTTTGTCGCCGTCGACGAGTTCCAAGTTTGATAGGTGAGAACCGTTAGAAGATCCAGGCGATTCAAGCTTTCTAAGCAGATCGACGCTAGCTTTGTCCATCAAGGTAACTGCAGTGAAATTGGAATCTTGATGTGTTGTTTGCTCGAAGCGGGCAACATCTTGATCGAATCTATGCGACATGGGATGACTCCTTGTCTCAGGGCTGGCTTGCGGGAATATGTGGTAACTGTGCGCTATCAGGCGATACGTGCACTATGGAGCGGGTATGTTTGAAGTCTATCGGCGTTTCATAACGGAGGGATAACGAGGCGCGCGCTAGCCTCCTAAAGGCTCAACGTCCAATTTGTAGCCCGAGCCGAAAACAGTTGCGATAATTGGCTTGTTTTCGTCGCCTTTCAATTTCGCACGCAACCTGGTGATGCACATGCGAACTGAGTCGATAGTCGCCTCCTCGTCAGATCTCCAGACGCGGTTCAACAACGCATCGGCGCTAAAGACCTCGTTGGGATGCCGCATGAGAAACTCCAGAAGGGCAAACTCTTGTGGTGCGAGCTTTATCGGTTTGCCCAGCAGCTGAACCTGCAATGACTTGCTATCCAATCTCAATGTTCCAATTTCAATATGATCTGTGGCTGCTGCCGCATCACGCTTTAGAAGGGCGCGAACCCTCATCAATAGTTCCCTTTGATCAAATGGCTTGGTCAAATAGTCATCGGCTCCGGCGCCAAAACCTGCTTCTTTGTCGTTTATTTCGCCTTTGCCCGTCAGCATTAAGACTCTCGCCTTTCCGCCGCCCGAACGATAATTTTTCAAAACGTCCACGCCTGACATCCCGGGGAGCCCGACGTCAAGAAGCACCAGCTCATAGTCATACGCCTTCAAAAGCGCCAGAGCGTCCTCGCCATTAGATGCGACCTCGACCACGTGCCGCTCTGTCTCAAGGCAGTCAGCGACGTGTTCTGAAAGGTTTTTCTCGTCTTCTACTACAAGAACTTTTGCCATAAGTCGTGCAATCCGTTCGCCTGCGACGTAATGATAATATCGTTTTCCGAACAAGAAGTAAGATAGAGCGGTAAAACTCATTCGCGGGCGCAATGCATTGACTTCCGGTCTTAGCCTATCCAAAAAAGGTGTGATCCTGGTTTCCGTGCCGCTCCTTTTGCAGCTCGTCATTCTTGGCGTGCTGGCGTTTTTGCTCATTCAAGCCGATGCTCAACTCAAGAAAGAGAATGAGGCGCGCGAGCTTGTCGCCTCAGCCAACCGTTTGCGGCGCACCCTTTTGGACAGCAGCATAGCGCTTGCGGGCTTCGCATATACCAAGAGTTGGGGCAACGAGTTTCGATACAACAATACGGCGCGCTACTTGCCTGACCGCATGAAAGATCTGGAAGAAGCAGCCAAACACGCATCGACTGCCGACAAGCAGCGCATTGATGAGATTGAAAAGGACACAAAAGAAGCCGTCGAGTTGTTCGACAGAACCAAAAAACAGCTCGCTCCCTTAACTGCCGATCGCGTGCAGTATGAACTTCGCACGATGCACAAGAATTTCAGCGACATCATGGATCATATCGATAAACAAGTCGCGGGCCTGGCTGCAAGTGAAGAGGTTATTGGGGAACAGTCAGGTGCTTCGAAAGAACAGTCGGCGAGTTCTGGGGAACAGTCTGGTTCTTCACAGTCAGGTTCGCTGAAAAAGGGCAAAGGCAGCAGTGATAGTGCCATACAGCAGGCTGTTGTCGTGGTTTTTGCTGTGAGCATAATCTTGAGCGGGTTGACTGCATATATGCTTGCGATGTTTTTCAAGAACAGCATCGTTGCAAGACTGCAGGCTTTGACCGGCAATTACACCAATCTGGCTCTCAGTAAGCCGCTAAGCGCGCCGCTTTCCGGAGACGACGAGATTACCGATCTCGACAGGTCTTTTCGCAGAATGGCCAGTGCGTTGGCTGAAGTGCACCGAAAAGAAAGAGCAATGATCGAAAATGCAGTCGATGTGATTTGTTCGATCGATGGCACAGGCAAGTTTCGCGCGGTAAGTCTGGCTTCAGGAAAGCTTTGGGGCTATCCAGCCGATGATCTGATTGGGTCGCATTTTGCGGAACTGATAGTGCCGTCGCAGAAGGAAGAAGTTATCGAAGCGTTTCGAAAAGCGATGAGTCCGGGAACGGTTTTGAATCTTGAAACGCAGGTACGGCGCCGCGATCATGCCGAGGTTGCGTTTTCTTGGTCGGGCTGTTGGTCGGAGGCCGACCAGTCGCTGTTCTGCGTTGCGCACGACATAACAGAGCGCAAGAAGGTCGAAAAAATGAAGAGTGATTTCGTTGCGATGGTGAGTCACGATCTGCGTTCGCCGTTGTCGTCGATCAGTATGTTTCTTTCGATGCTCGGCTCTGGTGCTCTCGGTGAGTTTCCCAAAAATGTTCTTTCCAAGGCTCAAAACACTGAGAAAGATGCGCAGCGGTTGATCAATATGGTGAATGATTTGCTTGATGTAGAGCGCATGGAGTCGGGAATGTTCTCGGCTGATAGCATGGACGTTGAACCGGTCTACGTTTTGCAAGCCGTCAAGCGAAGTTGTGAATCAGTTGAATTTTTGGCGTCGAAAAAGCAAATAAAGATTGATGTTTCGGTTCGAGAATTTCTCGTGATGGCGGATGAGTCGAGACTGATTCAGGTTCTCGTCAATCTTTTGTCGAATGCAATTAAGTTCTCGCCAAGCGGCGCGACGGTTTCCGTGGAGAGTGTAGACGCGGAAAACGAACTGACTATAAATGTTAGAGACAACGGCCCGGGAATTTCACGGGCAGATCAAGAGAGGATCTTTCAAAGATTTGAACGTTCGGAATCCCCCGAAAAGCGTAAAGCAGAAGGATTTGGGTTGGGGTTGGCGATTTGCAAAGGCATAATCGAAGCGCTGGGAGGAACGATTGGTGTCACCAGTGACGGTGCCACCGGCAGTTGCTTTTTTGTTAGGCTTCCGAAAGTTCCGCTCGATTAATAGCTAAGTTCTCTTTCGTAGTCGGCGTGCAGCTCCAGGTTCTCGGCATGCAGTTTGGCATCGAAGTAGCATTCTTCGAGCTGTGCGATGAGCTCTGCTCTGAGCTCTGAGCTAAGGGTTGCACGATGCATCAAAACTGTTCCACAATAATCTTGATTTGTAGTTTCGCAAATGACTCTGATTCTTCGAGCTTGCGCAACGAGCCTTCTTAGATGCTCCGCCTGCATCTTGGCTTCGTGTGCTTTTCGTTCGATCTCCAGGGTGAAGTTCTGCGTGTCAATAGCAGCTTCTATTCGTTTTTGCTTTGGTGTGTGTGGAGCATTGGTAAATGTTGGTGCCGAACAGGATACGGCATCGAGAATGACTGAAGGATGCGGCATGGGAACCTCGCTGGGGTGCGGTCTCATTTCGTCTTCGATTTTATAACGCAGGCATAACGAGGGGATAACGGAATGATTAGCGCTGGATTTCCAGCAGCTCCGACGCATCGCCTCCCAAGCCGCTGATGGTTTCGGTTATGAATTTCCCGGTGATGATGCCTTTGTTCTTGTAGTAAGTTGGCGCTACGAAGACTTTGTCGTCAGGCAACGTCTCTTCATTCCAACTCAAGGTCTTGAGGGAGAAGCCGCGCGCGCCGTTCTTCTCCACTGTAATGACTGAGAATGGCGTTCCTCTGAGTGCCGGAAGATTGTAAATGCGATACACGACTGCTGAGGCTTCTAGGGGAACTTTGAGATCGAATGCTCTCAATTCGAAGTGATCAATCGAAATTGCGTCCGCGCCGGACAGCCAATAGTTGCGCACCGGCTTTTTGTCTTTCGGAATGAACGTGTACTTGAGCATCGGTCTGTTCTGCCACTGATACGGTTCGATCTTTTCCGGCTTGGTAAAGTCGGCGGATGAGCCAAACATTTGGAAAGATGGCATCAAGAAGCTCTTCCAGTGAGCGAGATTCGAGCTCGTGTATTCATGAGTCTTCGTGCGAAACATGTACACATCCCATTTTGGAGGGCGTGCGACAAGTTCGAATTCGTAAGAGAGGCTTTTCAACTTAACGCCGCGTTCGCTTATCAGCACCTCGTAAATGCCATTGCTGCTGGTCTCTTGCTTGATTCGAAGTGCCTTGATAGGAGCAGCGTAGGAGGCGTTGGCAGTGAAGATTCCAGCCAGCAAAAGTGTCGATAGTTTTATAGTTAGGGCACGCATTGAAAGTGCCTGTGACTGGGCTAAATCAAGCTTACACCATTTGCGAATGTTTCCTTTCCAAATTCGGTTGTTGCGAATGTAACCGGACTTCGTATGTGATAGCGCGAAGTTGCATTAGATCGCGCGAACGTACACAGGGACAGTGAAGATAACGTTACGTCGCGTGAAGAAAAGTATCACGTGCTTGGAAATGCTATCAATCAGAGCACATGACTTAGCCGCGCGAACAGTTGATCTAATAAACAGGGTGGGGTAAACACCACTGATCTGGCCTTTGGCCTTGTCTCCGCGCTTTGGTTCTTGCTTGGTGCTTTGTCTAGAGTCTTTTCATAGTTTCCGTTTTTATACCTCAGGTTTAGTTATCGCTTAAAGCCAGTGATCAACCATCTTTTATAACCATCATTTGCGTCTAATAGACGTTGAGTGAGCTGTCGGTTTAGACGGCGGTTGGTCTAGGTTGAAGCGGTTTCTTGCTTGAGTGCGTCTTAAACCCAACTGAAATTCGAAAGGGGTGATTATGGATCAGTTCATTTACGCCATTGGCGTAATCGCGATTGTTCTTTTTCTCGCCAATGTCTGGATGGGATTCAGCGGTGCTATGGATCAGCGCAGAATGACTCGTGAGCGTCAGCAGCACGAGGTCGACATGGCGATTCAGCGTGCCGCTCAAGAACGACTCGAGTCGCTCCGCGGTGCTCTCAAAGAGCGGTATCGCGAGCGCTACAGCGAGGTCGTGCGTCCCGTGGACCTCGAGGCTTCGTTGGCGATCGGTGCCCTGCTCTCGAGCAACTCGCGGAGAGCAACTCGCCATCTCAACGCTGCATGCGATGCTGCTCGGCAACTTCTCGAGCTGCCCGCTGCGGCCTGAGTTTCCAGACGAAACCAGGTTGGTGACGGTACGTAAGTGTCGTTGCCCCGTGTCGTGCCCCTTTTTGGGGCGCGAGGTTGTTTTGCTTACAAGGTCGATTAACCCTTAGTCCGGCGCGTGCCCAACGCGCCCTTAACGTCAGGAGAAATCTTATGACACCTGAAATTCTCGCTCTCGGCTTGGCTGCTCTCACTGTGGGCGCCATGGTCGGAGGTCTCACCATGATCGCTTTCGAGAAGGGCGGTCCCGGCGCGATGCGCACGGGTACCATCGTCTCGGTGGTTCTGGCTGTCCTGCTTGGCTGGGCCGCTTCGCTGGTTGCCACCGCTAACGGTGTGCCGGCGCTGTGGATCAGCATTCTGCCGGCGATCACGTGCGTCGGTGCCGCCTGGCTCACCGCGCGTGAGAACACGGCTCGCATCACCGGAATCATCGCCAACGCGCATGCCGTGAAGGACGCCATCACCAACAACTTCGAAGCGCTCGACGTCGACGACGACCAGGTCATCTCAGTGGTCGATCTCGAGACCATCCTTGCCGGCAAGGCTCCGATTCCTTCGGGCGTGTCGCGCGAGTTGATCTCGCACATGCGGGACCAGATTCTCAAGATCGGTCACAACGTCGGCAAGTACACGACGACCGCCGGGCGCTCCACTGTGACGCACACGGTGGCGGTCATCAGCCCCCGCGACGTGCAGAACTACCCGATGCGCGTGGCGGCGCTCTACCCCAACTGGGTGTCGCGTCAGGCGAGCTGATTCGCGATTTGTTAGCTGACTAATCCAATCCGAATCGAGCTCTGCCGGCACCACATCCAGTGGCGTTCGGCAGTCGCGGTTCGGTGAAGTAACAGAAGGACCACCATGTCGCTTTCAATCATCACAACCGGCGCGGACTACCCCACGGAGCTCGCGTCGCTCACAATCACTCGGCATTGCGAGAGTGGAGCCAACGAGTGGCGAACAGCCAACCCGACGGCTCTCGAGATGCCGCCGCACTTGGTACCTGATTCCATCGTGCCTCTGAGCACGGCGGGTGAGGGACAAGGTTTGGCGCTGGGCAACTACTTCGGCTCACTCCCGCCGGAGCTCAGACCCAACGTCTGTTTCTCTTCGCCTTACGTTCGCACCGACCGCACCTCCGTTTTGGGTGTGTCGCAGATTCCGGGTCTGGAGGTCATCCACGATACGCGTCTGCGTGAAGTCGAGTTCGGCATCTTCGCGCACCTGACCAAGTTGGGGCGGTCGAAGAAGTATCCCGACGAATGGGAGAAGCGCCGCGCCGAAGGTAAGATCGATCATCGCCCTCCTGGTGGTGAAAACTGGCATGACGTGAGGGCGCGCTTGCTCGAGTTCATGCTCGAGAAGTTGCTCAAGCTAGGCAAAGGCGACCGTGCGCTTGTCGTCACACACGAGACACTGGTGCACGTCTTCCGCTGCCTGCTCGAGGGTCTCGACGCCAAGTCGTTGGCCCGCACTCCGGTGCCAAACGCATCGCTCACGGTGTACACCAACACCAACGGGATTCTCACGCTCGACCGCTCCTTCTGGCTGCCGCCAGGCATGGAGATGACAGCGGAATCCAAAGCCGAGCCGTAAGCTCCGTTCTTCCTCCTGGCACCAGCAATGGTGCCTACACCTAGAAGGACTCAAGGGGGTGGTGCTGCGGCATCGCCTCTTCGAGTCGCCTTCGCAACTTAGAAGGCAATTTCATGGACGCAAGTGAAAGCGCCTCCTCAGCGGGGCGCAACCTGTATCACGCCATCTGGCTGAAGGTCAAAGAGACGTTTTACGACGTTTCTCGGCTTGCCGACTGGGACTCATACGAGCACCGGTTTGACGAGCAGATCGACAGCGAAGAGGCGGCTGTCAAGTTTGCATCGCAGGCGTTGGCTACGTTGAATGACGAATTCACGCAGCTTCTGCCTCGAGAGCAAAGTTCGTCCGAACGCCCACCTGTTTCAGTCGTCGGTCCCGACGCAGAGAAGATTCCCAATGTCACTGCGGTGTTGGGAAAGTCCGGAATCGCTTACATGCGCATTATCACGTTCTTGGCGCCCAACGTCACCGAAGAGGTGGAAGAGGGGCTGAGGAAGATCGCTGCGTGTGATGGATTGATTCTCGACCTGCGCCACAACATCGGCGGCTACATGTACGACGCCCTGGATGTTGCCGAGCTGTTTCTTCAGTTCGGTGTCTTGGGCACGGTCGAAACGCGCACTGAGCGCGGCATCAGGCGGCGCAAGATCGAGCTGAAGACTGCTGTTTGCGAATGGACCGACGAGGCTCCCGGTGAGGACGTCTCGAGGAACGAATACAAGCGCAAGCAGCCGATCGTCTTCGGCAAGCCAATCGCCATCTTGGTTGGCGACCAGACCGCCAGCGCCGCAGAGCTTCTTGCTGCGGTGCTCATCATCAACGGTGTCGCCGGGCTCACGGTGTCGGTCGGCAAGACCACCCTGGGCAAGGGCATCGGACAGGAACTGTTCAACATCCTCGACAAGGTCACACTGAAGATCACCAATCACCGATACCTCGTCGGTCCTGACGAGGTCTGGCTTGGTGACTGCGGTCAGACCATGCCGGCCGACGAGTGCGGCATCGAGGTGATGGTTCCGGTCGCGGACGACACCGGCCACAGGGGGCTCGAAGTGGCAGCGGAGGAGATTCGCTCGATGATCTCGAGAAACTCTTCTGAAACGCCACCTGCTGCCTGAGGCACTCACTAGAGAGCGGCACCAGAAATGGTGTCGCTCTCTGCTTCTTTCGGTCAAAAGTTCTCTTTGAAAGACCACCAGAGTGGTTGGTCTAGTTCAACACAAGGATTCCAAAATGACGACCTCCAACATTCTCATCGTTCTGCTGGCGGCAGTGGTCGCCGGCATTCCCGGCTATCTGCTGTCGTTCAAGTTCTGGGCGAGCCAGTACTCCCGCACCAACAAGAGCGGCGATTTCGGCTCGCCCCGCGGCGGCGTCTTCGCCATGGCCAGCGGTCTGTTTACCGGCCTCGTCGTCTTCCGCATCCTGGGCGGACTCGAGGTGATCTCGCCCGACGCCGTCGGCGTTGGCATGATCTCGTCGATGATCATCGGCATGATCGCAGGCATCATCGGCACGGTGCGCGGCCAGAAGAAGGGCCGTTCGACCCCGCCGACTCCGCCGAGCAACTGAGCTTGCCTTGCGCACATACGTGCGCGTGAGGTGACTCAGTCCAGGACCACGGCACCGGTGTTCGAGGTCAATGCATTGCGTGCTGATGTCGGTTTGCCGACACTGCATGTGGTGCATTGACTTTTTTGACTTGTGATACTAAAAGAGGTAGTAAAATACCCCTTAAATAAAAGGACTTCAGAGTGTGACGCGGTATTGCGACTAGCCTGGGGGAACCAGCCAATTCTGGATTCCCGCTCTCCGATAGAGAAACACTGTCGGACTGATTGTTGATTACGCAGCTGCTGAGTCGCGAATATTTGCCAACTCATGCAGTTC
>CAYZJR010000101.1:0-7778 GCA_964478655.1 uncultured Candidatus Obscuribacterales bacterium | reverse complement strand
GCCGTTTTCACCATCTGTTCTGCAGCCTCGATGAGCTTCTTCGCAGAATCGATCATGCGCGATGCGGCATCTCCATCGCCCAATGTTCGCATTTCGAGGGCACCGTGCGCGGTGACGGACTGAGTGGTGACGCCCGTGAGAGTTACTCTCTTGAGCAACTCGCTCATGCGCCCGAGACTGTCGGCGCCGAGCTTGAGAGTGATGACGAAATTGCTGCTGTCACTCGAAAGCTGGCAGGTGTCCCCTTGCATTTTGTGAGGGGGCTTCTTGTTTTCGAGGAGATACTCCGCCGATGACAAAAGAGATTCGGCAGTGACAATGGTGGCACCGACCGTAAACAACGTGTTTTCGGTGCGGGTGATCACACCGCTGTCGAACATGCGAAGAGTCAACATGCGATCGAACTGGTGAATAGCTCGAGTCCGCAGGGCGGAAATCTGAGCGTTCATGGGAGTTTCCTCCTGAAATCATTACGGAGCCGGTTTTTGGCTGCCGTTGGGTTTGATGAAGATGCTGCCGATGCCCAGTACCAGTGCCAGAATCAGCACTTCGAGCAGATTCATCGTCACCAGCGCATCATACGATGGCTCGAAGAAGAATCGCAGTGCGAAGGCGCCGATTTCGAAGCCGATCGCAGTAAGCATCGTGGAGCGGAACGTCGGCGTGCTGTTGAGGTGAACCGCCGCGAAGATGGGTGCAAAAAACGTCGCCTTGAACAGCGTGATGACTCCCAGGATGAACAAGGCAAGCGGATGGTATCCGAAAACCACGAACAACTGGAAGAGGCTGAATGCCGACAGCACAGCGAAGGCGCCCAAGAAACCCTTGAGCGTCAATTTGAGAAAGTTCATAAGAACTCCGGGTGATGTTATTGACTTACCGAGCATCGAGTGACAATGCCCGGCAAAACTACAGCAAGAGTTACCACAGCGTGTGTTCACAGAGCACAGGCGCCTGGGTGGACACAGTGACTAAATGTCGTTGTCGACTGAGATACTGCTTGGCTGTTCCTACAAAACTAACTGAAAAACAATGCCTTGAAGCTAGACCTACTGGAGGTATTAAGCAATATAAGCATCAGAATTTGAACTACTATTGGCTCAACTCCAACTAGCGCGTCGACAAAGGCATATTGGAATTCCGCCGAATTGGTCCAGTTGGAAACAACTGCCGGCCATCCGTCTTCGACTGACCTATACTGAAAGAAACTCGAACTCAGATTGAGCGGTCATTTTGAAAATGCGTTTCGGGGCACTCGTAAAGTTCAACGCCGCATTGCTGTTGGCGGCAACGCTGCTCACGCCACTGAGCACGCATGCAGCCACGACCCAACGCCAGAGTGACAGTGACAACCCGGCGGCGATGAAGATTCTGTTCATTGGGCACAGCATCTTCTTTTGGCACGATGCACCTGGGATGTTCTGCTCTATCGCGAAGGAAATGAATCCGAATCAGCCACTCAAAGTTGAGACTGTTGTCGGTGACGCGTACTCTCTGGAAAAGCATATGGCAGATGGCACTGCGTTGCGCGCGATCAAAAAGGACGGACCTTGGGATTACGTCGTTTTGTTCGAGCAAACTGGTGCGGCCGAGAGCCGCCCGCAGGTTTATGACAGATGCCTGCGGCTGCTTGACGCAGAAATCAGAGCTGCGCACGGAAAGACTGTTCTTATCGAAAACTACAATGACTCACCCGATGAAGATGCTGATACGCGTGCTACCTATGCCGAATTCGCATCCAAGTATCAAGCTTCGATAGTACCGCTAGGAACGGTGTGGAGCTATGCTCGCAGGCAGTATCCGAACTTGGATCTCTACGATCAAGACAGTCATCATCCCAGCAAGAAGGGAACGTTTTTACTTGCCAGCCTTTTGTACTCTTTCTTCCTTGGGCAAGGCGCGCCGAACCGCATTTCATCTATGCGATCTCCACCTGCCGCAGATTGCAATGTAACCGAGACAGAACATATCAAGGCAGCAGTTGCGCAGTCCCGAGCAGCAGCTCCACAGCAGACCGCGTCAACTCCATCCACCTCACAGCCGACAACGACCTCTCGGGTGCCGACGAATTATCGAACACCAGCGAACTATCGAACTCCAGCTAGCTATCGAACTACGAACTACCGCACTCCGGCTACGAGGTCCCAGACGCCCGGACCTTCTCAACAAACAGGCGTTCGCAACTATAACTTTTGATCATCGTGTTTGGTGTTCTCTGCTACGATTAGGCAATCTTGGAGATGGGGAGTTTGGGATTGTCGTTATCCCTTTGGCAAAAAGCACTGATACTACTAGTGGTGCCACTTGCTGCTGAGTTGATTTTTATTGTTGTGTTGACCGGACTCATAGCGCAGTCTGACAAAGACCGGCTTGCCGAGGCTCATGCGCGAGATACTGCAGTCGAAATGACCAACTTGCTCAATCGATTTCTTGATAGAAGTTCTTCCTTGGTGCTTTGGAAGGTCTCCGGGGATGAAGGTTTCTATCGGCGATTCCAAGAAGCGCAACCGAAAATTCATGCTCAAGCTGAGGTTCTTCGAAAGTTGATCGAACCTTATCCGGAAGAGCGCATTGCGTTCTCCAGAATCGATGCTCTTCAAAACAAGCTTGATGGTTGTTTAGATGAGGCTCAACAAGCCGCTCAACATGACGACAAAATTGCAGCAGTTCGAGCTTGGAGTAAGATACGAGTCGGTATGAATCAACTATTGGTTGCAATCGAAGAAGCAATCGGAAAGCAGCATGATGTTGCCCGGCAGAAAGCGGACAGGTTGCGAGATTCGAGAAATCAGGTGCAAACTGTTCTCAACATCGCGTTGGGCGCCAATATCTTGTTGGTTCTTTTTCTTGCGGCTTTCTTCCATAGAGACACGACCAGTCGTTTGAATCTGTTGATGAGCAATGTGCGTAGATTCGGTTCCGGCCTGCCTCTGATTCCTGGACCGCGTGGCAAGGACGAAATTGCGAAAATCGATTCGGCGTTTCGAGAAATGTCGGAGTTGATCGAAGAAGCCAGGCGCAGAGAAAAGGAGATCGATCAGATGAAGCGAGATTTTGTGGCAATGGTTAGCCACGATCTGCGCACACCGTTAACTGCAATACAAAGCGTGCACGCGTTGCTTGAAACCGATGTTTGCGGTGAGCTCAACGAAGATGGACATGATTACTTGGATATCGCTGAAGAGAATGTGTCGAGGCTGATCGCTCTTGTAAATGATCTACTGGATCTAGAGAAGATGGAAACCGCAAGGCTGGATTTGAAGCTTGAAGATATTTCCCTAAATGACGTGGTGAGAGCTTCAATGAATAGTGTGCGAGCGGTTGCGGCGGAAAAAGGAATTGAGATTTCATATGATTCGGATCAGAACTTCTATGTGATGGTCGACAGAGATCGAATCGTTCAAGTGCTGGTGAATCTTTTGTCTAATGCAGTGAAGTTCTCGCCCGAGAGTTCCAAAGTTTTAGTGACTGCTCAATTGTTAGGAACAGACAGTGTCAAAGTCTGTGTCACAGACTCTGGGCGTGGTGTGCCTGCTGATAAGAGACGAATGATATTCGAACGATTCAAACAAGTGGATCGCTCTGATTCAACCGAGAAAAAAGGAACTGGTCTGGGTCTTGCTATCTGCAAAGCCATAATTGAATGTCACGGTGGTAAGATTGGCGTTGATTCGGAAGAGGGCAGTGGAAGTACCTTCTGGTTCACAGTACCGGCGCCGATTCAGGGCAACGGATAGAGGATGCATCTTGGCTAAAATCCTTTTTGTCGACGACGACGCAGGACTTTGCAAAACGATTCGTGGTTGGCTGGCAATGGAGCGGCACACAACCGAGACGGCCAACACTGGTGAAGAAGCGATGGGCTTTTTAAAAGCCTATGAATACGATCTGATTGTTCTCGACTGGCAAATGCCTGGGATGTCCGGAATAGAGGTGTTGAAAGAGTTTCGAGCGCGCGGCGGGAAGACGCCTGTGATAATGCTCACGGGGCGTTCCGAAATCGAGAATAAGGAAGAAGGGCTAGATTCAGGGGCTGATGACTATTTGACCAAACCGTTCCACACAAGAGAACTGAGCGCAAGAATCAGGGCTCTTCTGCGGCGCCCACATGGCGCTGTTGGTGAAGTTTTCACATGGCGCGATATTCAACTGGATCGCGAAAGTTATCTCGTGACCAAAGGCGGGCAGGAGATTAGATTGTTGCCCAAAGAGTTTGACTTGCTTGAGTTCTTGATGCGAAATCCCGGAAAAGTTTTTACCTCTGAGGCACTGTTAAACCGCGTGTGGTCATCTGAATCCGAGTCCACTGTCGAGGCTCTACATACGTGCGTGAAGCGTGTGAGAAAAAAGGTTGACACTAAAGGAGATGTTTCGATCATTCGAACAGTGCATGGCGTGGGCTATTCGCTTGAGAGCGAAACTGCAACCACGGGGGCGAAAGACCAGGAAGCTTCCGGCGAAAAAGCATAGCAACTACGTAGAACCCGCAGAACAAGCGACATTTCGTGTGCGTTTAATGCTATGTCAGGAAATTGCCAGAAATTTGCCAATGATTTGTCAGCGATGGCGATTAAGGTACCAGCACTGTCGGCTGGAGATTCGCAATGCCAAGTTTTGACCAGTTTCTTTCTGAATCGCACATCGAGCATAACTCCCCCCTCCTCGGAGCCACCCTCTTCGAAGATGCAACTGCGTCCATGTCCAAAGCGGTAAGCAACAACCGCTGGGAGATAGCTGCCGCAGCGATGGCGATAGGCATCGTAGCCGTGTCCCGTGGAAAAGGTGCCCAACTGCTCAAAGAAGCCTTTGCGACTGATTCAGCCGGAGCCAAGGCGGGCGCGAAAGCGCTCGAAGCTTCGGCATCGAACTCACGAGGTTCTGCCATTTTGATGGAAGCGACGACCCCGGGCGGCCGCTCAGCAGCCGCCAGTGCCCAATCCGGAGGAACCGCGAATCTAGAGTTTGCCGCTGGGAAAGTGAGCGCGCCGATAACTGATGCACCAGTTGCCGGCGCTCGCTCAACGGCAGAAGTGGCTCGTGGTGCCGGTTCGGTGGAACAGTTGTCTCAAGTCGAAGCTCGCCAATTGGTGACTACAGCTGCAGACCTATCCAAACGCGAAGTAGCATCCGCGCAACTAGCCATCGGTTATCCCAAGAGTTTCGATCTCGGTCAAGTTCAAAAAGTATCCGACGCAATCAAAGGCGGCGATGTCACTGCAATCGGCACCGCTGTTGATGATATATTCAGACCGAACTCTTATGCTGCCAGGCATCGATTCTACGGAGGCTAACACGCGCAAACTTGGAAGGAAGGTCGTTTCGAGCACGAGCGAATTGGTCTCAACAAGCAGCGCAACTCGGCTTCGACACCCGGTTTCTCACTGATCCTCCCTACTGGGTCGAAGCGCACAGCGATCCATTTTGCATCGAGTTTCGAATTGATGAGATTCAAGCAATTAGATCGGCCACGATAGAACTGAATAACATGGCGCTTGCACTCGTTGAGCGCGCCTGTAATTCAGAAGAAAGCGAAAAGGTTTTGGAGAGCCTACTCGTTCCCCCGGAGTTTCGAAACACAATTCGAAACTCCTGGAGACGAGGGGATTTTACTATTTATGGAAGATTCGATCTTGCCATCGCGGGTGGTGAGATCAAACTGCTTGAGATGAACTTCGATACACCGACATCTTTGCCGGAAACGGCACTTCTGCAGTTGGCATGGTTAGAAGAAATGAAGTTGGGCGGAACAATTGATGAGCATTGCGACCAGTTCAATTTTCTTGACGAAGAGTTGCAACAGGTCTTTGCACGGAACAGTTGGAAGGAAAGCGGAACACTTCATCTCGGCTTCTACCAAGGCGCTGACGAAGATGCAGAAACAGTAAAATATCTCAGTGCATGTGCGCAACTCGCGGGCGTTCCAACCAAGTTATTAGAGATCAACGATCTAAAAAGAACGAAGGAAGGCACGATCGTTGATAAAGATTCGCAGCCAGTCAAGCATCTGTTCAAGCTCTATCCGTGGGAGGAATTGCTCCGCGACGACATGCGAATGCAATCTGAATTTGGTTCGCACTTGTTTAGACCTTTGATTGACTCCGGTGAGCTTCAAGTTGTAGAACCTGCATGGAAGCTCATTCTCTCCTCCAAGGCTGCATTGCCTTTATTGTGGCAAATGTTTCCGGAGCATCCATTGCTGCTGCGTGCCGAGTTCGAGGATGGTCAACCGGATGCCTGTGCTGCATATGTTCGCAAGCCAATCTACGGACGCCAGGGAGTAGGCATCGAGATTGTTCTTCCTGACGAGACGATTCGAAATTCTGGCGAATGCGGTGAGGAGGGATTTATACGCCAAGGGTATTTCGAGCTGCCAATGCATGGCAACTATCATCTCGTTGTAGGCAGTTGGATAGTCGACTCAGTCGCAGCAGGGATTGGAGTGCGTGCCGATGAGAGCAAAATCACAGGGCGCGGTGCGCTGTTTGTTCCTCACTATGTCACGACGTGACGATCTGATTATGCGTTGCGATGCTAATTTGCACCAAAAATTGTGATCTAAATGTGAAGTCAGATGCGCGGAATACGTTGTTTCAAAAGAAAAGCGGGTGTTTGCATACACCCGCTTGATTGTTTTGTTCAGTCGCAGCTACTTACTTTTTCTTCTTGGTCAACCATTCAAGTGCCTGACCAGCAGCCGATCCGGCCGCTCCGTTTTTGCAGCCGTCCTTACCGCCGAAAATGGCCGCGGCTCCGCAAGCAGCAGCAGCTTCAAGAACGGCACCAGTTGCGCCTTCTTGTCCGGTAGCTTCTCTGACACCTTTGCCGACGACTGCGCCTGCAGCTCCTTCGACTGCGCCTTTGCCACGGTTGCCGCTGATTGCTGCACCGGTGATAGCGCCGACAACTCCGCGTTGAACGTAGTCTCCTACGCCGGCTTCTTGGCGGTTGCGATAACTGCCTGCGCCGTGTGCTTCTTGTCTGAGATGATAGCCGGAAGCGTCGATGGGCAATACTTGTACGCTGTGGTCGAATTTCGAGATCAACAATCGTCCATCTCGGGCAACTTCCAAGTTATCGCCAGCATTTGCGCGTTCGCGCATTTGGATGTTAGCGACGAGTTGATTCATTTGTTGCGGTGAATAAATTCCAGATGCTTCAAGCAGCATCGAGGAAACGTTTGGATTTTCACGATCCAAGTTCTGGGCGATGAAGTCTGCGCGTCGTTCGACTTCGTTTCGGCATGGCGTGTTGCGGTCGCAAGTCATAGTGATCTAGCTCCTTCGGGTTCGGAGAGGGGGAGATAATTTGAGAGAGCAGGAGGTCATTCAAACTTAGACGACTATGGACTGCTATGCAATTCGGAAAATACGCAATATCGTAATCTCCGTAGTTGTGAAATGTCCTCTGGGCGGTGTACTGCGGTTGCAACCTTATCAGATTGCGCTGGCAATATTCGGTCAACTCGCTGGCAAACTGCGGGCAATCTGTGGTGAATGTAGGCGGCGATTTGCGAAGTGGCAATATCAAATGTTTAGGCGGTGCAAACAGTCTTGTTGCCAAAATCCCGTCCAGTGGGGAGTTTTCCCACTGATCGATCTATTGGATGGAACAGTTTAAGCGTTATAAGCGACTTGTATCTCTTCATTCACCTCTATCTTTAGGAGCGCCCGACAAACACAACAGCTCCGGAATCAACCACTGTGTCTGTGTCGCAAAGGCATACGTGCGCACACAGACTTCTGTTCCCGTGTTCTCTTCAGAGGATTTCGCATGCGAAG
>CAYZJR010000100.1:21992-25375 GCA_964478655.1 uncultured Candidatus Obscuribacterales bacterium | reverse complement strand
AACATTGTGTGCTTAGCCGGGAATCCTCTTCCTTCAGGGAGAGGAGGACGTCAAGCTCATATTTTAATAGAACAACCAGAGTTCTTGTAACAAAAAGCCTCAAGTGTTCGTGTTACTTCCTTGCACAAATTACCGCTTCATACGCCTTAAGAGTTTGGTCGACAGTGGTTTCCCACGATACTGTTCTGGCTGCTGTTGCCGCTTTCGCCGACAACCTTAGCAGCAGGGTTTTGTCATCCATTAATCTTTGCATCTGCGCCGCAAGTTCCTCAGAATTCAAGTGATCTTTCAGCAGTAATGCATCTTCGCCGTCGTGCAGAACCTCTGAAACGCCGCTCACTGCGCTCACAATAGGAACCAAACCAAACGTCATCGCTTGCACTGGTGCCATGCCGAAGGGTTCAATGCGCGACGGCAAGATAATGCTCTGAGCTTGCGCGTAGACTGCTGCCATGTCTTTCTGAAAGCCCAAGTACTGGACGTTTTCGATGATTTTGAGCGACGACAACCGAAGTTTATCCAGGGGGCGCTGTTTTAAGCCGGCAATAATGAGGCGAAAGTTTCTGCCCTTCCTTCTCAAATGAGCGCACGACTCAAACAGAACATCCAGACCCTTTTTGCGAAATCCTTTTCCGACGAAGAGGAACGTAAACATGCCGTCAGCAGACTCTGTTTTCACTGATTGCGACTCATCAATCGGTGGAAGCGACGCGCCAGGATATGCCACCACATATGATTTCGCTTCTTCGGCGTTCGCTAAATCGTATCGTCTGAAGTAGTCCTCTTGAAGGCGCTTGGAGACAAAGACAAGGCAGTCTGCGTTGCGGCATAGAATCTCATCGTAGCGATCACGCAATTTGTATGCTGACACGAAATTGACTTTGAAGTCGTTCAGCTTGCGTTCCCATGGTCTGCCGACTTCGGAGAGTCTGCCGACCGTGTGATTGTGAAAAGTTACAACGTTTGCAAACTCGGCCGGCAGGTGCTGGGAGTGAATCAGCGAGAAGGAACTGCGATGATTTTGCAACACTTCATTTGATGCAATGAACAATTGCTGCACCCGCTCGGCTTTGGACAGCCCCTTTGGTGCATTGGCGATTTCGAGGAACTCAAGCCGTTTGTGCCTGTACTCAGATTCGACATTTTGGCAAATCACCGTTACTTTAACGCCGCGCTCAAGCAGTCCCTCTATGAGCTTGTGTGCATAGAGCTCGAGACCGCCATGGGGCGAAAATGTGCGCATTGCCATACCAACGTGCAGTTGTTCGAGGTCAAGAGAACTCGACGCGGTTTTGACGTTGGAATCTAAATTTCTTGCCGGCACGACCCTGGATAAAACCACACGGGGCGGTCGATGTCAAGTTTGCTTGTACTTCGTTTCATGCTTCAAGCTTATGAAATTGGTATTTTTAGGCGGAAACCATAAGAATTGGGAGAGATCGTGAGCCTCGACAATTTGTATGCGCTGATTAGCAAGCGAGTGTTAGAACCGAATCAACGAGTGGGCTGGCTTTACCGAGAAAGTCCGGATCGTGCCGGTGACAGCGGCTGGCGTGTTTTCGTCGGCGACGAGGACGACAGCTACGTCGAAGACCCCGACAACATCAGCCTCATTTCGCTTGAGAGTCTCGTAGATATGGACCCTCAGTTGGAGAAGGTTCTCGCTTCTCGCGTCGGTTCTGAAATCGAGCGAGAGGATGAAGAAAACATCTTCCGCGATTTGGAAACAGGCATTGAGGTTGTCGAACCATACATTTCGGAAGACTGGACGTTCTCTGTTGATGCGGATTTCCAGTGTCGATTCGAAAACGGTTCGCTCGTTTACTGGCGACCAGGGCACACGGTTTACATCGATGTGTTCGACACCGAACCTGGCGAAGAAGCGACAGCCATGCAAGCAATGCTTGCCGACCGAGTTCGTGAGCCGCAAGATACGTTCGACATTGATGAGGACGACCTCATTAGTCACGCTTACTTGTTGCCGGAAGAAGAAGACGGTCGCACTTACTGGGGACTTAACACGCTGACTGCAAGCCGTGGTTCGCTGTTGGCTGTATCCTTCTACTTCGACGACGAGAAGGACAAAGATTGGGCGGTCAACATGTGGAAGTCCATTCAACGTCTCGATGACCCACCGGAGTGGGATAACGAAGAGGGCGAAGGCGAGGAAGAATAGATTCAGCTCGCAAGCGTAGGGCGTAGCGCAGAGGTATCGCAGTGAGACATTTTGATTTCGTTGTTGTTGGCGCCGGAGCTATGGGAAGCGCTACAGCATACCGGTTAGCGAAGAAAGAAAAGTCTGTTCTTTTGATCGAACAATTTGAAATCGGTCATGAAAATGGCAGCTCACATGGCAACAGCAGAATCTTCAGACTTGCGTATGGGCACCCGACGTACGTTGCCCTGGCCGGCTCCGCCATGGACCTCTGGAGAGAATTGGAAGGCGATTGCGGCAAACAACTTCTTGATACCACCGGTGGTCTCGATCTCGGCAGCGATGATAATCAAGAACTGAAAGAGCGCATGGCAAGCCTTGCGGCGAATGGCGTGAAATACCAGCAACTGTCAGCCTCTCAGGTGCGCGAAAAGTTTCCGCAGTGGTCGATTGGCGATGACGAAATCGGGCTTTATCAATCCGATGCAGGAATTCTCGACGCCAGTCTGTGCGTCAAGAAGATGGTAGAAACTGCGATTCGCTATGGTTGTTCTTACATGGACAACTGCGAAGTACTTTCAATTTCAGGTGATGGAAACAAAGCGCAGGTCGTCACGCCGACAGAAACTATCTCTGCAAATAAAGTCATCGTCACGGCTGGAGCTTGGGCTGGACCTTTGATGGAACAGATGGGACTGAGTCTCGATTTGCGTGTGGTGAAAGAGCAGTACCTGTTTTTCAAACCATTAAAGCCCGACATTTTTCGGAAAGGATCCTTTCCCATCTTTATTGATTACGGTATCGATTTAGCCAAAGACATCGTTATCTACGGCTTTCCCATGCACGAGATGCAAGCTGTGAAAATAGCATCTCACCGAACCGGACTTCCTACGACAGCGGAGACTCGCACTTTCGAGTTGGAACCAGGTCCGATTGAAATTGTTCGTAATTACGTCGAAAAGAGACTGCCTCTGCTGAATGGCGAGATGGTACCGGGCAAGACTTGCTTGTATACAAATACGTCGGATCACGAATTTATTATCGATTGGGTGCCCGGAAAAGAATCAGTGTTGCTGGTGTCCCCGTGCTCAGGACACGGATTTAAATTCGCATCCGTCATCGGCGAAATCGCCTGCAACCTCGCGACGGAGCGCAAAACGCAATATCCCATCGACATGTTCCGAGTTGATCGATTTACCCAACCAGCGGCAGAGGCGTGTCGCTAATT
>CAYZJR010000100.1:2326-21892 GCA_964478655.1 uncultured Candidatus Obscuribacterales bacterium | reverse complement strand
GACTTCGCCGATGAATTGATTGGTTTCAGTGTTTACGGATTCAGCAGTCTCTTCAGAGCAATACATGAGCATCAGTTGCCATGCCCTGAGACTGAAATGCAACTTCACAAAATGCTGGAGAATCACTTGTACGTTGAGCGAAGGCTACTCTGTCAGCCAAACGCTATACAAGTGTTTACTGATGACGATGAGTTGGATGTCGCATATTACATTTTCGATGATGCATATTTGTCTCGAAATCAACATCGTGGAGCGTTCTTGATACGAGATGATTGGGAGCTTCCTAAATCCTTTCGAGAGGATGGTAAGTTTCACTCAATCGAGAGTCGTCGAATCTTGCAACCAGCAGGTGGTGCCGAGGGCTTCGTATATTGTGCGTTCCTCTGTGAGTACAATACCGGTGGCAATCTTGAAGACATTGCTCCTTGCCTTCAGATTTCTGGAATTCGATTGCCAGACCTAACCGACTTCTTGTTGTCTCGACTTTTGCCTTCTGATAAGGGAAGAGACTCTTGGCCCGGTGAGTTTTTGCTCTTGCAACATCAAATGAAAAAGCTTTCTCTAAGTTCAAATCGTCCTGAATCGAATAAAAGCACTTTGCTCGCAGCTCTCACTGAGTGTACGAAGCTTCCGGTATCGCTAGTTGCCGATCAAATAGATTGGTCGAATTCAACTCAGGACAATCTTGTCTTTACTGATTCTGGAGCGGAGGACTATCGTGACCGACAATCCAAAATCCAACCAAACAAGTCCCGAATCCAGGTAGAGCTACATTGTGCACAAGCGTCTTTTCATACCGACAGCTGGTACAACACGGATCTGTACAACCGATGGATTTTATTCGATGACCTCTGGGCAGCTTCTCATCCGAATTTAGCTAACTCGATTTTGGCATACGGAAACAGATGGAATGTGTTGTCCGATCCTGGTCAAGAGTGATGCCTGCAATTCCGCTTGAACCGAGATTGCTTGGACAATCGATCGACGATCGAGATGTTGTGAGCTTTGTCAGCCAATATCTCGAGCAGCCGCATACGTCCTATGGATCTTGATAAGATGGGTCCCGCCAGTAAATCATTCGATAGACCGGATGCACTAGCTGGGGAGTTCCATGAGTTGTGCGACGAGTCCAAACGACGAGGCGTGGAAGTGAAAGACCTCATGAGAGTTCAGCACCACTTGCAGTATTGGTTGCCTAATTCTTTATTAGAGTTTGTGTTTTCAGCGGATCAATCTCTGTATATGGCGTCCTACCACGCGATCAAGCGCTAGCTAATTTACCACTCTCTTGTGATTTTCCGTCCCACAAACGCGGTCTGGCTGCTTATCGGCTTGTCGCCTGGTACGAAGTTGCGCACGTACGAGCCATCAGCTTGCATGTAGCGTGCTTTGATGTTGTCCGCTAAGTACGTCGTCAAAACTTCTTCGCGTAAGAAGCGGGCGAGACGCGGGTCTTCGACAGGAGTGAGTACTTCTACGCGTCTGTCTAAGTTGCGCGGCATCATGTCTGCGCTGCCGATGAAGATCTCTTCGTCGCCACCATTGTGGAAATAATAGATGCGGCTGTGTTCCAAAAATCTGCCGACAATGCTGATGACGCGGATGTTTTCCGAAATCTTCGGAATGTCCGGTCGCAAGCAACAAATGCCACGAACAATCAAATCGATTTTCACGCCTGCTTGCGCAGCTTCGTACAAAAGTTTGATGATGCGATCGTCAACAAGCGAGTTTGTCTTGAAGATCAAACGACCTTCTTTGCCTCGCTTGTGTTGTTCTATCTCGCGCCGAATCAGAGCCTCGAAACGATCGCGCAAGTTGATTGGTGATACCAAAAGTTTTCGGAAGTTCTGCTTTTCGGAATAACCGGTCAAGTAATTGAACAAATCGGTGACATCGGATGCGATCGATTCGTTGCAAGTGAACAATCCGAGATCTGTGTAAAGGTGCGCGGTGACTGGGTTGTAGTTGCCAGTTCCAATATGCAGATAACGTCTGATTGTATCGCCTTCTCTGCGCACTACCATCGCGACTTTTGAGTGAATCTTCAATCCGAGAAGTCCGTACACAACATGCACGCCTTCACGTTCAAGAGCTCTTGCCCATTCAATGTTGCTGCGTTCGTCAAATCGAGCCTTGAGTTCCACAAGCACCGCGACTTGCTTTCCATGTTCCATCGCATCAAGCAAAGCTTCGACGACCGGTGAGTTTTGACCCACTCGATACAAGGTCATCTTGATTGCAAGTACTGCAGGGTCACGCGCCGCTTGCGTCAAAAACTTGACCATTGGCGAGAAAGAATCATAAGGATGATGCAGCAAAATATCGCGCTTGCGAATTGCTGTAAATATGTCGTCCTCCTGCGAATCGGGATTCAGCGATGCAGGAATCGCAGGCAAAAACGGCGGATATTTCAGATCCGGGCGGTCAAGCGAACCGATGTATCTCAGCACACTGAGAGGAATTCGACCTTCCACCATGTACACGTCGCTTGGGTCGATTTCAAGGTTGTGTACAAGAATTTCGAGAATTTTGGATGGCATCGCCTGGTCGACGATGAGCCTGACGACATCGCCGAAACGTCTTTGCCGAATACCTTCTTCCGTTGTTTCGAGCAAGTCGCCGGCTTCCCATTCTTGAATTTCCATCTCAGCGTCGCGCGTGATGTGGAATGGGTGCGCTTCAAGAACTTCCATGCCGGCAAACAGAACATCGAGGTTTGCGCTGATCACCTCATCCAACCACATGAAGGACGATTGGCGCCCTGAGTGCTTGTTGGCGGGGACAATCGGACCATCAACGCAAATAAGCTGCGGTAGCGTATCTGGTATCTTCAGCCGAGCAAATCTGTCGTGCCCGTCCTTGCCGCGTATGAGCACTGCAAGGTTGAGACTCAAGTTGGAAATATGCGGAAACGGGTGAGCCGGGTCGAATCCCAATGGTGTGAGCACTGGGAAGATGTTTTGCAGGAAATACTCTTTGACTTGTTCTTTCCGCGCTTCGTCCAGAGACGCAAACTTCACGATATGAATGTCGTTATGGTCTAGCGCCGGCAGGAGCTCATCTTTCAGGCATTGGTGAGCGCGGTCGTAGAGTTGAATAATTTCAGTTCGAATCGCTTCAAGCTGGACGCTTGGGGTCAGCCCGTCAATTCCGACTCTTGCGTTACCAGCTTCGAGCTGACGCTTCAGACCTGCGACTCTCACCATAAAGAATTCATCGAGGTTTGAACCCACGATGGATAGGAATTTGAAGCGCTCCAGAAGCGGATTGCTTTGGTCTTGGGCTTCTTCCAACACGCGCCACTGGAAGGCAAGCAAGCTCAGCTCACGGTTGACGTATAAGCTCGGGTTGTCAAGGCGCAAGCGTTCATCGTCTTGCGATGGAGAATCGGAATGGCTCGTTTGAGTCCCGCCCGTGGGGATCTCTTCGCTCATCGCGGAATCGCTTGCCTCTTTCAATGTCATGCAAAGATTATAAAGGATTACGCACTTAAGTATGCGTTTAGCAGTCCATCGTATAGATCGACGTTTGCATCTAGGACGCCTCTCAGCCCGAACTCAACTGCTGAAAATGCACCTTTACGATTCACAAAATAGTTGACCAGTGCTAGCGAATCATCGGTGTGCGAACACTCGACCGCCACGTGGTCAAACCAGATATGGCTTGCTAAGCCGATCTTCGCAAATGCCTTTTGCATTGCTGTGAATTCCGAGACTGCAAGAATCTCTGTAGCTGTGATTGCACCAGATGCGATGGCAGGTCGAGACAATCCTTTGGGAACGGCATGGTGCTTCGGAAAGTAAAGGGGAACTACCGAACGTATAAATCTTTTAACCGCCGGTTCCACTTTTACCTGGCGATATTGATCTTCGGTGACGCCGGCTTGCCAGGCTAAATCCAACAACTGCAATTCATGCCGTTTTTCAGGGTCGCCATTGCCATATTCGTTGCGAACGTTCTCCAGAACATAGCAGGCAGCGTCTTCAGGCATTATTGATGCCGCCTTCAAAAGCAACCGTCTCAGAACTCCGGCATGTGCATCATAGTTCCTCAAAAGAGCCGCCGCCTTCGAAACCGTGATGGGTACTTCCTCAAGCGTTGCGAACAAAGGATGCGATGAACACTTGTGATTGGCCGCAATATCGAAAACCTGCTCTGCACGACGAGAAACAGAGTCGATTTGATATGTCAGTGCTATGCGATCGCAATGCAAACGGACTACTTTACCGTCTCAGCTAGTTTTTTTTTCTCATGCATCGCTTCTTCTGCTTCCAGAAGCCACTGGGCTTCCAGCGCAGCAGCGCAGCCCGTGCCGGCAGCGGTGATGGCTTGACGATAGAGTTCGTCTTGCACGTCGCCTGCGGCGAAAACGCCTTTGACGCTGGTCTTAACGCCGTCGGTGACGACGTAGCCTGTTTCCGTCAATTCCAATTGACCTTGGAAAAGTTCGGTGTTCGGCTTGTGTCCGATTGCGATGAAGACGCCGTCTGCTTCGTGCTCTTCACTTTTTCCGGTGACCAGGTTTTTCACCACGATGCTCGTGACTGCGCCCTGGCTGACGTCGCGAATATCTTCCAAAACACTGTTGAGCAGGTATTTGATCTTCGGATTGCTCTTGGCTCTGTCGACCATGATTGCAGACGCGCGGAACTGCTCTCTTCGGTGAATTAAGGTGACCGAGCTGGCGAAGCGAGTCAAAAATCCCGCTTCTTCCAAGGCTGTGTCGCCGCCGCCGACGACGAATACTTTTTTGTCTCTAAAGAAGAAACCATCGCATGTGGCGCAGGCCGAGACGCCATGCCCCATGAGCTTCGATTCGGCTTCCATACCAAGAAGCTTGGCAGAGGCGCCGGTGCACACGATCAGCGTTTCAGTTTCAATCTCTTCAGTGCTGGTGCGAATGACAAACGGTCGCTTAGACAGGTCGACAGACTCAGCATTGTCGTAAATGAACTGAGTTCCGAACCGTTCTGCCTGCTTGTGCATCTCTTCCATCAGCTCCGGTCCTTGAATTCCATTCGGGAATCCAGGGAAGTTCTCAACGTCGGTAGTGATGGTCAGCTGCCCGCCAGCCTGCAATCCCTGAATAACCAGGGGCTCTAGATTTGATCTGGCTGCGTAAATGGCAGCGGTCAAACCCGCTGAACCGGAGCCAAGAATCGTCACTTTCTTCTTTATTGCCATTCGGTCTGTTCCCCAGGCTGCTGACAGCGTTGTAAGCAGTTAGTTGAGTTGTCAAATTTGTCTTTCACTGGCGCAATTTCTGAATCCATCAAGAACTGACAGATACGCGGTTGGCGGCGAAATTGAGATGCCAAGCCCATTACGCATTGCGCTGGACTCTCTCATTGTATGGTTATGGCCGCAGAAATCCGATGAATCTACACTAAGTTATAAATTTCTCAAGGGCCATACGACGTAATCGCTGGTCGCAAGCCAAAGGGAAGCGTTTTACGCAACGTTCCAAAGGTGCGCAGCTGCAACTTTCTGTCCGTGGCCATTCTTTTCATGACTCGTTTGATTTGCGGGTTCTTATTAATCGCCGCTTTGTCGCTGCCTGTAAGCGTTTTGGCTTTCTTACCGCTTGCCGACACTTTGCCTTTGGTTGCCTTCGCTTTGTCTTTGTCGTTTTTGCCCTTGCCGTCTTTCCCTTCTTTGCCTTTCGCGTCTTTGCCTTTGCCGTCTTTGTCCTTCTTGCCTTTTTTGCCTTGCGTTTTCGCTTCTTCTTTCAGCAACTCGAACACGCGATCGATGTCGTTGATTTTGCCGAGTACCTGCTGTGATTGAACCAATTGCAGATTCGTCAGGTCAAAAAACTCTGTCAAAAGATAGCGCCACCGCTTAATGGAAAGTCGCAACTGGTGCAACTCTTCAGATGTTCTGGCCGTTCTTTCCAAATTGCGCGTGCGATTCTCTTGTGCAATGAGATATGGATCAAGCCTGTCATAAGCTGATTGATAAGCCGACACGCTCTGCACCAAGCGCTCCCGCAAATTCTCTTCGCGTTCTTCCAAGTATTTCCTCATGTCACGCAAGAGTTTGCCCATATCAAACTTCTTGAGACGCTTGGTCACTTCTTTCTTTGCTTCGCGCCTTTCTTCTTTCCATTTGCTCATAAGTTTGGGCGGAACATTGAAACCTTTGGCCACATCAAGGTTTACGTCCCAGTCTCGCAATGTTCCTAATGCTTTATGCAGCTTCTTGAGCTTGTTTCCAATTCTTTCGGCATACTCTGCGGTTTCCCATCCATCTTCGCGCAGAACATCCCATGCGGCGTCCCACTTTCTGAGCCCCACTCTGGCTTTGTGCACTGCTTCTTTGCCGGTTGCACTCTCGATGCTCTGTAAGTCTTTTTCGAGTGCAGACAACGCAGAAAACGCCTGTTGCGATTCATAATCCAACCAGAGAATTTCGGTCAGATGTGGAGGCAGATACGAACGCCCACGTCCCGCCGCATCTTTTGGCTGCGGACCGAGTTGCAACAATCGGCGTTCACTTCTGTCAAAAATCATGGATACCGTTTTCCTATTTCTTATTTTGATGTGCCCATTTGGATGGGAATCATCTTTCACTTACTCGAGTGATTGGAGTTTCAGCTGTCCAATAAACCTCGGCCGACTTACTTGAGAAACTCCCCCAACAGTTCCTTAGATCGTTTAGCGACTAGTTCCTTGCCGCCTCTGGAGTAGACGGCTTGGGCACGCTCAATTAGTGACGGCATCGTTACCTTATTAAAACGTGGAAGGTGGTATGGGTCGAGACAATATTTCAGCAATGGCTGTGCTGCTTTGGACCAATGAAACTCGTTTGCCAGGCTCCTTGAGGCTTCAGCGAATTTTCGATTGGCTTCATTGTCCGTAACTGTCTTGCGAATCGCATCCTCCCAAGCCGTCACATCTTCGTAGGGAATCGCGATTCCGGCTCCGCGTTCTTCAATCAAATCAGCGAATTGATCTCCGCCGGTGGTCAAAATGGGTAGACCCGTCCAGAGATAATCGAGAATTCTAGTGCGGAACGAGAACCTCGTTTCAATCACATCGAAGTGTGATGAAACGGCTGCGTCTGCGTCAAGCAAGTAATTAACACGATCTTCATAACCTACCCACGATTCTCCGAAGAATACATGCAAATCGAGAGCGCCTAAATCCTTCGCTAGCTGCCTTGCTCTCACGGTCATGTCCATCAACTCGACCTGCGGGTTTGGTGACTTTACGCCCATGAAGAAGAGGCGAAGAGTGGGGAGTTCCTTCGAAAGATTTGCAACGGCTTTGATTACTGTCAGCGGATCGAACCAATCCCAGATGCCGCCGCCCCACACAAGAATTTTGTCCTCTTTCGATATTCCGCTTATGCGTCCTCGCACTCCCGGCCCCGTGCGTTTTGGCTCGGCATCAGGCAATCCGAAGGGAACAACATCAACCATTTTTCGCAGAGACGAGTCCAGTTTGTACATCTCGGGAGTGATTCTGCCGATTGCACAGAATCTGCCCAGCCAGTAATCGCGTTGGCGTTCGGATGCGCAGAAGGCAAAATCAAGTGCGACCATGTGCTTTTCCAAGACTTGGTGCATCAGTCTGTAGCTGGACGAGCCTGCCACAGTGTCGTTTTGATATTGGACGAGCACTGAAAATAAGTAGGGATCGTAGAGATCGACTGCGATGTACTTTTCCATGGTAGCAAGCGCAGGATACGGTTTGAGAACGTTCGCCTGTAATACGAGAATGTCCTGAGTTCGGGCGAGTTCGTAAAGTTCGTTACGACCCTTACCGGTGATGATCTTCAGATGTGAGTGCTGAGCTCCCGAGGCGAGTTGATTTTCCTCGGCGATTTTTGCAGGCGAGAAAACACAAACTTCCAGATCCGGGTTTGCTGCTAGTTGCTTTGCTAGTTCAACGCAACGAATCGCCGGGCCTGCCATTTGTTTGGCTATGGGCTCGAGCGTAATCAGCAATACTTTTGTTGGCGTGGATTTCTTTTTCACTTGGTGCAATTCTTAGTGCTTATTTATCTGCGAACTATCTGCGATTGTCTTGTCGCAATTGGATAGTTGTTCGTGCAATCGATACCCACGGCGCTAATCCAACACAAATAGACTGTAGATCGACGCGGTGCACCATTATATCCTGCTCACCGAGGATGCCAACTGCTTAGCGGTACAATTATTGCCTTGGTAACAAACGACAGCAACAGTGCAAAAAGGCGTAGTAAGCGTAGTAATTCCTAACTGGAACGGCAAGAGATTTCTTGCCGGTTGTTTGGATTCGCTTTTGAAGCAGAGATATCCTAACGTCGAGGTCGTTATTGTCGATAACGGATCTCGCGACGGCTCTGTTGAGTTCATTCGCGAAAACTACCCCAGCGTGAAGCTGGTCACCTTTGAAGTCAATACAGGTTTTAGCGTCGCGGTTAATCGCGGCATTCGCGAATCTTCCGGTGAATTTGTCGCGCTTCTGAACAACGACACTGTCGTAGACAAAGACTGGGCGGGTGAACTCGTTCGAGCACTGAGCGAACATCCTGAAATTGCCAGCGCCGGCTGCAAAATGCTTGCTTACGATGACCATACACTTTTAGATGGAGTCGGCGACGGCTATCGCAGAGGCGGTTTGCCGGGACGAATCGGACACAAAGAGCGAGATACGGGGCGGTTCAATGTACCGCGTTATATCTTGGGAGCGTGTGGTGGCGCTGCTATTTATCGACGCAGCCTATTTGATGAAATTGGATTCTTTGATGACGACTACTTCGCTTACCTGGAAGACGTAGATCTCGGTCTTCGGGCACAGAGTGCCGGTTACAAGTGTCTATATGTTCCCACTTCAGTTGTATACCATCTGGGATGTGGAACCACCGGTAGTGGCTACAGCCCATTGGTTGTTCGACTATCTGCGCAGAACAATCTCAATACGATTATCAAAAACATTCCATTCAAGCTGATCTTGAAGTTCCTTCCACACATCTTCTTCTGGCAGTTCTACTACCTTGCTGTCGTTACTGTGCGTGGTGGTCAGATCATTCCGTGGATTCGTGGAACCTTCCAAGCATTCGGACTACTGCCGAAGATGCTGAAAAAGCGCCGCGAAATCATGAATCGCCGCAAGGTGTCGCTGGAGTACTTCGAAGAGTTGATCATCGATTCGGAGCGTGATCTGTCTGCTGCGAAACGCCGTCTCAATCGTCAATCAATTGGCAGCGTGAAAACACTTCTTGGAGTGGGCGCGAATAAGAGGTAGGACTTTTCCGGGACTTTTCCGGGATTTTTCCGGGATTTTTCCTACATTGGTTCGCGTCCCAGCAAGGCGAGTGAGTTTTCTAGCTCCATTATCGAAAGGCGCAGCTTTTCCAAAGCTCCTTCGACGTTTTGCGTCGCTTTCGATGCCTTGCGATTGTTAACAAGATCCAGCGCTTGGCGCAGTGAGTCAACGCCTTCTTCTGCATACTCATATGCTTGAGTGATGGCATCGATTGTCTGTGCCAGTTTTCGCGAGTCATCACTTGCGCGGCAGTCTTTGCAGTAGCCGAGAATGTCGAAGCGGCTTGACGTGTGCTCGAATCCCTTGCGCTGCGCAACCGTTTTTCCGAATCCTCTTATAAGGTCGTCGAAGAATTCAATTGTTAGCCCGCATCCGAGACAGATCAAATGGTCGTGATCGGGACCTTCTTCGGCCGCTTCATAGCGAAGTCCTCGGTCTCCACCGATTGTTGAGACTTCGCCATCAGCTTTCAGTTTGTGCAGAGTTCTGTATACAGTGGATAGGCTGATGTCCAAGCCGATCTCTTTTGCTTTCTCAAAAACTTGAGGGGCTGTGATGTGAGTTCCCTTGGGAAGTCCCTTTACAATCGAGGCGATCGCGTCAAGCGTTTCGTTGTAACGCCCGCCCTGGCGGATGGCGCTTTCTTCCGGGTCGTCGTGTTTGATGATGGGGTCGTCGGATGACAATTTTGCAACTACCTGTAAGAGCTAATTGAGAAACTTCGCACCTGTGAAGCCGGATGATATGACGAATGACAACCCGGTGTCAATGCTCGGTCAAGCCAGCCTGTGGGACTTTTGCAATTCTTCTTACACTTGGACTCTTTGGTTTGTGAGCTGCCAGTAAGTTGACACGGCTGGTGCTTAGGTATATCGTATTATCCACTCGCTAATGAGAACGATTTGCAAGAACCGGCAAACTCGTTGCAGGAAGTTCGCGTTAGTGAGAAAACTAATTGAGCACAGGGGGCTCCACTCCCTATGCAACCTGCCAGACTCTGGAGAATGTTCATGCAACGGACATTCTCCTTAGCGTTTTAGGCGATATTTCATTTGCTATTATTCGAACGTTAAAGAGTTCGGCGTTGAGCAAATTGCGAAGTGAAAATTACCATCAATAAAGAGAGCAGCGTACCGCTTCGAGATCAACTCGTCGAGCAGATTGGCCTGCAGATCGCGTCGGGAACTTTAGCGAGTAAAGAGAAACTGCCCAGCATCAGAGCTTTGGCTGATCGACTCGGCATTCACTACAGCACAGTCACTGCCGCCTACAACCATTTGGCGGAAGTTGGGTTGCTTGAAATTAGGCAGGGAAGCGGAGTGCGCGTCGCAAGCGCCGGAAAGGCATCAGAAAATTCCGGACGCGGCAGCAGTCTTGAAGGAATGTTTGTCGAGTTTTTGGCCAAGGCTTCTGAATCAGGCTATTCATGTAAGGAAGTGACTACCTGTTTGAGAGCGCTGGAGAAGCGCAAGCCTGTCAAACGCATTCAAGCCGTTGACAGAAACAGGGATTTTCATCAACTACTAATCGCCGAATTGGCACCACATTTTTCAATTCCAGTGGTACCGTGTACGGTGGAAGAGTTTATTGCCGATCGAAAGAATCTCGATGAGTCTCTGGTTGTAAGCAGCCTCTATCATATCTTCGCTTTTCAGCAGTACGTCACAGATCCAACAAGGCTGATTGCGTGCAACATCGAACCTGGTCGTGCCGAAATTGATTCTGTCGATCAATTGCCGACCGGGAGTTTGGTGCTCTTAGTTTCTGTCAGCACCACATTGATGAACATGGCAACGCGCTTGATTGCTGCCAAGCGTGGTGAAGATGTTGCGGTTCGAACAGTGCACATCTCTGACGAGAAAGAACTGAAGTACATGGTGAAGTACGCGACACTGATACTTTGCGATAGTTCTTGCGAGCAGGCAATGGTGCCTCTCGCCGGCAAAACCAAGCTAGTTGTATTCCGCTTGTATTCACCATCTACGATCGATCTCATAAAAGACAGATTGAACAAGTGGGGCTGACTAAGCTAAACCGGGCGAACCCATTTTAGTTTCGCTGCACCGTATTTGATGCAAAGTTTTCCTTAGCGGGGAATGACTCCGAGTCCTGGCCTGTCGCTCAACTTCAAGTATCCATCATCGTATACGGCCCCGATGTATGGGTCATCCGCGAGCAACAATGCTCCGTCGAGATCCAAATGATCTACGAGTGGTGCAAGGTGCACCGCGGCAGTGACACCGATGGATGACTCGATCATGCAACCGAACATAAGCTGCATGGAATGCGCTCTTGCGGTATGTATCACTTTGAGTGCTTCAAGCAGTCCGCCGGTTTTTGCTAGTTTGACGACGACACCATCTATGCAACCAGCCAATCTTGCAACGTCGTGCGAGCGGCAGACACTTTCGTCTGCATAAATTGGAATGGGTGAGCGCTCTTTGACGAAACGAAAGTCCTCGGCCAGCGCGAATTTTGGCAGAGGCTGTTCGATAAACTGCACATTGTTTTCTGCAAGGAACTTTGACATTTCAATTGCTTGCTTAGGAGTCCAACCGCCGTTGGCATCAACTCTAATTGGAATGTCCTTTGCCACTTTTCGCACGATGCGGATAATCTCGCGATCGTAATTGGTGCCTTGTTTTACTTTGAGGACTTTGTATCCGGCGCTGACAGCCTCATGCGTTTTCTTCTCTACCATATCGAGACTGTCGATGCCGATGGTGAAGTCCGTTATGGGCGCTTGGAGTCCAGCAAGTCCGAGCATTTTGTATGTCGGCAACTTTGCGATCTTTCCGCAGAGATCGTGCAGTGCCATTTCGACTGCTGCCTTGGCGGAGTAATTGCAAGCTACCGATTTATCGAGCTTTCGTGAGGTTTCGGCAATCTCGAATGGGTTATCTCCAAGAATATTTTTTTCTTGCCAAGACTTGATGACTGCAGTCACTGTTTCAGGAGTTTCATTGTGGTAGCTTGCAGGAGCTGCTTCTCCCAAGCCTTCAAGTCCCTCATATTGAATTCTCACTAAGACGTTGTTGGTTTTTTCGGAGGTTCCATAAGAGATTCCGAAAGGGTGAGTGGTTGTGAGATCGAGCGGTTCGCAGGTTAGCTGCATGCTTGATTTGGTTTGAGTCTTGGTCACTTCCGTTCCTTTGCCTCCTTGAAAGCATGAATCGCTTCAAACAGTGGTTCGCCACCAAATCGCACCGGGTCGGTGCAGGGCAATCCGGTTAACTTCTTAGCTTCTTCAATCAATTCTCGACTTTGAGCATCATCGAATCCAACTGTGTTGAGGGCGACGCCGACGATTTTCGATTCACGAATGTAGCTCGCCATCATTTCGTAGACCTGAATCAATTTCGACATCTCCGGTTGCGGATATCGAGTCTCGTTGATATTACTTCGCGAAGATTTATGACAAAGAATCATGCAAGATGGTGCTGCCCCATGAAGAAGCGCCAGGGTAACACCCGAAAAGCCCGGATGGGCGAGAGATCCCTGACCTTCGACAAAGATGAAGTCGGGCTTTGCAGCGTCTGCTTCCAGCACCAGCTTCTCGGTGGCGCCTGCCATGAAATCGCCGATGACCCGGTCAATTGCAATGCCTTCGCCGCAAATCATGATTCCGGTCTGACCCGTCGCAATGAACTTCGACTTGAAACCGCGCGCCACGGCTACTTTTTCGATCTCCAGGGCAACTGTCATTTTGCCGACAGAACAGTCTGTTCCTACCGTCAAAACCGTGAATCCATGCACATCTGCAGCCAGACCTTTAGCCACGGGCAAATCTTCAGGCGGGCGTCTGACGTCATAAAGTTTGCGGTTGAGCCTCTTGGCCAGTGCCGATATCTCACTATCGTCCTCAAGAAAGTCGTGCAGTCCATTGACTACATCCATGCCTTGTTCCAGGGCTGTCATTATGTCGCCGCGCCATTGTTTGGGCAGGGCGCCGCCAGTCCATGCCGTTCCTAACAAAAGAGCATCCGGCTTGTAAGAAACCGCCTCGTCTACAGAGCCGACTATCGGGGCATGGCTTTTGATGCCGGTTATGACATCGTTAACCGTCTTGCCTTTGGCTGTGCTGTCGATGACAGCAGCCACCGGGTTTCGCCCATAGCGAATAACGCCCTCAGCCGTCTTGGAGCGACCTTTTCCGAACTCACCCTCGGCATAGATAGCCAGGCGGGCGTTTTGGTCGAGGTAGGTTTGATCAGATTTAGACATTTATTTTTTTGTGTTGAAAGTGGCTCAAATATAGCCGTCCGGTGCCATAGAATTATAAGGGGACTGTTGCTAATTCCAGGATCCTCCTGAGAGCTGTCATGATTTGATGACGTATCAGGGTAGATGGTTTCTAGTAGCTCTAATGTCAAGATTGTCTCGGGGAGACGGAAGTTAATGGTAGACGAAAGCACGCAGAACGAAGATACAGACACTTCGGAAGAGGCTGCGTCAGAGGAAAACAAAGAGGGAAAAGGCGGCGGGCGCATGAACGCAGCCAAGGCTTTTTATCGCGCCATGTATGCAGGCGCCGAGCCTGACCCTGAAGATTTCGGGCTAACCGATAAGCAGGCCGGCGGTGGCGGCGGCGGGGCGCGCTCGGGACCTTGCCAGAATTGCGCTTATCTTGAGAACAATTTGAAAGAGGCTGAAGCCAAGACCACAGAGGCTGAAAGCCTTTACAAGCGTATGGCTGCGGATTTTGAGAACTACAGAAAGAGAATCGACAGAGAGCGCGAAGAGTTTCAAGCGCTTGGCGTGCAAAAGGCTGTCGAGGCGCTTTTGCCTGCTCTCGATGACTTGGATATGGCGCAGACAAGACTGAAACCCGACCAAGACCCGAAAGTTCTCATCGACAGTATTAAGATGGTGTACTCGCGCTTTACGCGATGCCTTGACCAGATTGGCATCAAGCAACTCGAAGTGATCGGAACACCGTTTGACCCCAGACTCCATGAGCCTGTGCAGGAAATTGCAACCAATGAAGTTCCTGATGGTTCGGTTGTTCACCAGTTGAGACCTGGTTACACCTTCAATGACAAGGTTATTCGCCCGTCTTTGGTAAATGTGGCAACGAAGTTGGAAGGTGAAGAACCCGCGATAGCCGCTGAAGAGCCGAGGCAAGACGAGACGATTCCGCCGGGTGCGGTCGTGATTGAGCCTGAGTTGACAGTGCAAGCCGTGCATGAAGAAGAAGGTCACGCACGAGCGACGCAAGATTTGCCGGTTGTTGAGCTCTCCGAGTCTCTCACACAGCAACCTGATGAAGCACCGCCGAAGACTGTGTATGACATCACGGATGCCGAAGAGTCGGACAAAGAAACGTCGGATCAGCTTGGTTAATAGCGTGGAACCACGACGCGACAGCTATGTATTCTTTGTATGAGCAGTGACAGAATAATTGGCATTGATTTGGGGACGACATACTCATGTGTCGCCATAATGGAAGGCGGAAAGCCAGCCATTATCGAGAACTCCGAAGGCGGCAGGACCACTCCGTCGGTGGTGGCATTCACCAAAACCGGTGACAGGCTGGTTGGGCAAGTGGCGAAGCGTCAAGCCGTTATTAACCCTGCGCGCACGATTCAATCAATCAAACGCGAGATGGGAAGCAACTATCGCGTCGCCATCGATGACCAATCGCATAGTCCCGAGCAGATTTCTGCAATGGTTTTGCAGAAGATAAAGGCTGATGCAGAATCGTATCTGGGTGAAAAAGTTTCCAAAGCAGTCATAACTGTTCCTGCCTATTTCAATGATTCGCAGCGACAAGCCACTCGCGATGCCGGGCAGATCGCCGGCCTCGATGTCTTGCGCATCATCAACGAACCAACCGCCAGCGCGCTTGCTTACGGGCTGAATAAGCTCAACGAACACGCCATGATTTTGGTTTTTGATTTGGGTGGCGGAACATTTGATGTCAGCATTTTGGAAATCACAGAGGGCGTCTTTGAAGTGAAAGCTACGAGCGGCAATAACCGCTTAGGTGGCGATGATTTTGACCAATGCATTATTGATTATCTGATTGCAGAATTTCAAAAGACAGCCAGCATTGATATCTCGAACGATCTAGTCGCGGTGCAGCGTCTGAAAGAGACTGCTGAGCGGGCGAAAATCGAGCTATCGACGGCGATGACGACTGATGTGCATCTGCCGTTTCTGACTGCCGATCAAGATGGTCCTAAGCACTTGCAGACGACTCTGTCGCGCGCGCAGTTCAACGAACTGACATCGCATCTGGTGGAAGCAACTCTCGGACCACTGCAGCAAGCTCTCGACGATTCCCAGCTGTCGCCTGAGTCTATCTCACAAATCATTTTGGTAGGCGGTTCTACTCGTATCCCTGCTGTGCAAGACGCAATCAGACGATACTTCTCTAAGGAACCCACCAAGTCTGTCAATCCTGATGAAGCCGTGGCGCTTGGGGCAGCGATTCAAGCTTCGATTCTTGCAGGCGATGTCCAAGACGTATTGCTGCTCGACGTCATTCCGCTGTCCCTTGGAATTGAAACGGCAGGCGGATTGTTTACTCGCATTATCGAACGCAACACAACAATTCCTACCAGCAGAACAATGACGTTTACGACCACGGAAGATGGTCAAACTTCCGTAGAAGTGCACGTTTTACAGGGCGAACGCGAACTTGCAGGCTACAACCAATCTCTTGCGAAGTTTCAACTCAACGGCATTCCTGCGGCTCCGCGTGGGGTTCCCAAAATCGAAGTGACCTTTGATATCGATGCCGACGGCATTTTGCATTGCAGCGCGCGTGACTATGGCTCGGGCATCAAACACTCCGTCACCATTCAACGAACCACTGGTCTCAGCCCCGATGAAGTCGATAGCTTGCAAAAAGAAGCGGAGGAGTTTGCTCAGTCGGATCGCTTGGCGAAGGAAAAAATCTCGTCGAAGATCAATCTGGAGGCTCGCTGCCAGGAAGCGGAACGCACAGTCTCCAAGTACGAAGAGCGTGTGGACAAGATTCATGTCGAGAAACTTCGCCGTGCACTCGAGACTGCCAGAGGTGCTCTGGAACGCGACGAAGAGGATTTGAAGTCAGTGTTGGCCGGTTTGGAAGTGGCACTACTCGAACTAGGAAGAGCGATTCACACCGGCAATCGTCAAGGACCACAGGCAAAGAGACGCCCGTCGCTGTCTGACTCCGGTCCAATCGAACTTGGCAGAGGCAATCGCACTGCAGGTGGTGGCTCATCCGATGAGACCACGACACCGGATATCACGGACGACAACGATGCACAAGATGAGGAGGATGAAGGTACTTCACTCTAGTAGTGATAGTGAGCCCATACAGGTAACCGATGTCAAAGAAAGATTACTACGAAGTTTTGGGTGTGCAGAAGAAAGCAACCGGCGACGAGATAAAGCGGGCGTTCCGCAACAAGGCACGTGCACTGCACCCGGACAACAAAGAAAGCGGCGATGAAGCTGCGTTCAAAGAGCTTGCGGAAGCCTATGAAGTCCTATCCGACGAGCAGAAACGCTCGACATACGATCGCTACGGCCACGAAGGCGTCAAGGGTTCTACACGCGGCTTCGACAACTTCGACTTCAGTTCGTTCTCCGGTTTCGGCATCGACGAACTTATCGAGGCTCTGTTCGGAGGCGGCATGCGAGGCGGCATGGGCGGCTTCGGACGCGGTGGATCTGCCGGGCCATACCAAGGCGCACATCTTAAGTATGATATGGAAATCGACTTTCTCGACTCCGTCTTCGGTATCGAAAAGAAGGTATCAGTCAAAAGACTAGAAGACTGCACTACCTGCTTGGGAAGCGGCGCTGCTCCCGGCAGCACGACCACGACTTGCACCACTTGCGGTGGCATGGGGCAAGTCAAACAAATGGTCAACATGCTGTTCGTTCAGAGCTATCAAATCATTGCGTGCCCTGATTGCGCAGGCAACGGCAAGAAAATCGATAAACCGTGCCGAGACTGTCAGGGTCAGGGTCTTACTCGCAAGAAACGAGACTTCGACGTCAAGGTTCCTGCCGGAATTGAAGCAGGCTCCAGGCTGCGATTAACCTCAGCCGGCGACAAAGGACCGCGAGGAGGCCCGTATGGTGACCTATTTGTCATCATCCACGTGAAAGAACACCCGGTCTTCGTTAGAGACGGCGATATCATTCACATCAAGCAATTCGTCAGCATGTCACTCGCTGCATTGGGCGGCGAAATTCTTGTGCCGACTGTCGACAAAGACAAGGTATTGAAAATCCCTGCCGGCATTCAAACAGGAACCACGCTGGTAATGCGAGAACTAGGCGTTCCGCGCTTCAATCAGCCGAATCGTCGCGGCGATCAACTCGTGCACATATTCGTTGAGACTCCGACGAAACTCTCTGATGAGGAGAAGAAATTGCTCGAGAAGTTGGCCGAACTTCGCGGCGAAAAGCTCATCGTTGACAAGAAAGAAAAGAAGTCTTCTGAAGGAAATCAAAAACCAAATGAGGACCAGGAGGCAACATCCGGCTCATCGGGAACATCCGGCTCATCAGAAACATCAACTAACCACAAGTCCTCCAAGAAAAAGAAAGACAAGGGGGACGAAGAAGAAGGTTCAATCATCGACAAAATTGTGGATGCATTCCGCCCCAAAAATGGTGATTAGATTGTCGCTTTTGAAGTTCGCTTCTCGGTCGTTGATTGCGCCGGCCGCGTTAGTCCCGACATCGGTTCTAAGAACGACGGCAACAATAGTCGTAAGACCTTTCCCAACAGCGGTAAGTGCTATCCTGACGACGATCCTTACAACAGTCCTGGCAATAGTTTCAGCGACACCTGCGTTTGCCACCAAGCTTTCCCAAGATTTCAAAGACTACCTGGGACAGCAGTTTCCGGCCCTTCGAATTCGCATTGATGGTGCGCTCGAAACGAAAGATGGCAGACTGTTCTTGCCGCTGCTTCCGACCAATGCGCCGAAAGTCGAACGAACCCAAGTTCACGCGACCTTTCCTGACGAGAAAAATCCCGACTGCATTTTCTATACAAATGGTTGGTGCTATGTTCGCGTCGTCAACAAAGGAACAATGCGCACAGTCATCCTCCCTTCGAACATGCCGGAGAACACTCGCAAGCACCTTCTTACACTGCGCTTCCCTTCCGATTTGATTGTGCCGGAACGTTTGGTGATGCCGAAGAGTTTGAAACCAATTCTCGGAGACCTCGCCATTGGTACCGTGGATGATACTGTTGTCGCAACCTCCGATTTCGGGCAAGCCTCGTCGAAAGTCGAGTCCTCAGGACCCAAGCGCGGCGCCATTTTTGTGACCTCGCCAGGCAGCGGGAAGATCACACTTCTAGAAGAAAACACGCTAAAGAAAATCGCGGAGTTTCCTACCGAGGGCACGCCATGCGGCATGACCTGCATCGACGGAACCCTCTACATCGCCGACCAATCCAAGCACCGCATTTTGAAAATCGATCCCAAGAAACGCGAGTTCGTGGGGCAGATCGACCTCGCTCCCAAGTGCGCACCGAAGGGGTTGGTTGCACTGCCTAACGGGCGATTGCTCTATGTCTCCGAAAGCGCAGCCAACGATATCGCGGTGATTGAAACAGCAACCGGTAAGGTGCTTTTGAAAACGAGAGTGCCCGCTGGACCGGCGCGGATGACGATTACGCCGAACGGAAACACTCTAATTGTTCTCAATGTTCCGGCCAATCAAGTGACGTTTATGTCCACTCTCAATCAGAAGTGTTTGGGCTCCGTGACTGTCGGGGCGATGCCAAACGCGCTTGTCGTAAGCAAAGACGGGCGGTTCGTCTATGTCTCTTCGAGACTCGACAACAAGGTCTCGGTCATCGACGTCGTGCGGCGGCAAATACTTGCAAAGATTGAAACCGGTGCCGGACCAACCGGGATTGCATTGAGTAATGACGGAACGAAATTGTTTGTCGCGCAGGCAAAGGACAATACAATCGGCGCCTACGACTTGGCGACGAACAAAAAGATCTCGGACGTGAAACTACCGCTCGATGTCGACTTCCCGAGCACTGTCATGATGATGCCGGATTCGGACCGATTGATCGTTTCGAGTCACGCAACCGATGCAGTTGGCATTTTCAACACGACGAAATTGGAGTTCGAAAATCAGCCGGTCATCGGACACAACTCTGATGAGTTGATTTGGGTTCCGCTCTAAGTCTAGTGCGCGCCGATCTGTGCCTTAAGATCGGTACCTTGCGGAATGTTATCCACTTGCGGAATGTTACCACTTACAGATGTTATCCACTTGCGAAAGTCTATTCGTTTGCGCTAGACAAAACTTTTAGCGCCTCATCAGGAACCGTCGA
>CAYZJR010000100.1:0-2226 GCA_964478655.1 uncultured Candidatus Obscuribacterales bacterium | reverse complement strand
AAGTCTATTCGTTTGCGCTAGACAAAACTTTTAGCGCCTCATCAGGAACCGTCGACTGCGGCCTCGTCTTCTTCAACCCACGGTAATAATTCATGAGTGGTTCCTTCATGCCTTGCTTGACCATATCGCCGAGCAAACCGATCGCGCTCAAGTCGACTTTGTCTTTTGACTTCCACAATCGCAACGCGTTTTCCTTGTCCCCCGAACGCGCCGCCGCTAACGCTATTCGCGACAGCCAGTCAGGCTTTTCGTTATCGGTGAGTCGTTGAGAAGCGGCGTTCCAAATCTCTTCTGCATGCTTCCAATCCGCTGCATCGAGATAGCTCTCAAATAGAGTGAACTGTGCAGAACTCTTCAACTCTGCATCCTTGGTTTTGCATGCGGCTTGAAGCAATGGAATGGAACGCTTGGGCTCTTGCGTTCTATTCATGACCCAACCCAAGACAGCTTCTCGGCTTTCGTTGTTGCGGGCGAGTTGTTCCGCGCGTTTCCAAAGGACAGCACGTTGATCGCCTGGCTGTGCGTTTCTTGCCATGCGCCACAGGAGGCGCTCTTCGTCATGCTTCCATACCGAAGCATGCGACAGCACCGCCCACAGGCGTTCGTCGGTTGGCGACAAGTAGTGAGTTTGATCCGTCTCAAGCTGCATTTCAATTTCGCGAACCAGTAGTTTTCTAAAGTCCAAATCTTGGTTGGCATCGAACTCTTTCCAAACGAATGCGAGTGCGGCCTTTTCGCTTTCATTCCGTTTGAGAAACCTCGCAAAGTCGCTTACTACCCCAGGATGGTAGAACTTCCAATTCTCATCCTTCTTCGCCTTAGCTAACCCCAACGCGTGATCGAGCGCTTCTCGTTCTTTCGCAACGTCGCTTCTGCCGCGGTAGTAAGCCGCTCTTCCGAGCCAATACGAGATAGAGTTTTCGTTTGCTGGTTCGGCCTGCTTGATTTGCGCTTCCAGTGGTTTTGTTGGCGTCGTCGCTTGAATCTGTCCAGCCAGTTGTGTCAGTGCATAAACAGGTGCCTGCCCGCCGGTTTCCTTCGAGAGTTGCACGAGTAACTCTTGTGCAGACTTGCTGTCACCAGACTTCTGGTAACATTCGGCGAGCATTCCGCGAGTCCATGTGCTAAATTCTTTCGCCGCGTCTATTGGTGTAAGCATTGCTCGTGCTGTGTTCTTTCTCATGTAATCGAGCAAAGCCTTTTCGTCCTGCTGTGTAAATGGAAGCGTTTTCGCGCGCTTTAGGTAGTGGACCGCTTCCTTCGGATACCTTCTGCGAAGCCACTCCGCGACGCGGTAGTTGTCGTATGCGAGCTGAGGATTGATGGCATCACAAATCCAACTGATGTCCTTTTGGTCGGAGAGTTCGGTCGATGCATTGATGTATCTCTTAACTGCGTCGAGGTCTTTTGGGTTGTCCTTCACCTCTTTGGCAAGTTCCTGGAACACACGATCTTTCCTTCCCGCCTCTTGCCCAAAAATGACTCGCAAGTGGCACCAATAGTCCGGGTTTGCCGGATATCTCGCCTTTATCCAAGAATAGATGGCATCAAGTTTGGTGGCATCGAGTTTTGCGTCACTGCACATTCGCTTGATGAGAACATATCCCCAACCGGGTTCGGATTTTGGAATTCGTTCCAAAAATAGTTTTGCCAGGTCCCACCGCTCTTTACCAATTAGAAAGTCCGCGCCTTGCGATACTTCTGTTTTGCAATCGTCCTTAAACTCGACTTTCCCGAGTTTGTCGATTGTTGTTCTTGCGGCGGCTTCGTTGCCTTGTCGAACTTCTTGCTCAAGTTGCTTCAAGAGTTTTTCGTATGCTGACATACTTGGTGACCTTGCAGATTTTTGACTGGCATTGTTTTCCGCTGCCGCGGCTGGCTGCAGCATGCATTCAAGTTTGAATACACACACAGGTGTCGCAGACAACGCAATCATCATTGATCTAATTAGAAAAGGCGACAGTGATGTTTTCATCTGTATTGTCATCTGAACTCAGAATTACTCGTTCGGCTGAGTGGATCATATCAACATTGAAAGTTCGGCGCTTGCCTGTTTGAGATTGGGTTTAGGGCTTGAAGATCGCATGGTTCGATAAAAAGTTGGTCGCTCGCAAAAAGACTGTGGATTTACACAGTGACAAGGCGCGATCGAGGGTTTCTAATAGAGTGACCCACCCTAGCCGCGGAGATTCCTATCATGAAGACAGGAGCAACTAAGGCGCCCCT
>CAYZJR010000099.1:10965-25384 GCA_964478655.1 uncultured Candidatus Obscuribacterales bacterium | reverse complement strand
GTTGGCGTTTGGGTCTCCGCCTCCTGACCTTGCAGCGACGATAATTTCGCGTGCCATGCGGGCGTACACAGCGCCTTTCTTGGCATCGACTACAGCTTTTTGGCGCTTGATATTTGCCCATTTCGAATGGCCGGACATGAACTCACTCCTTATATATGTTCATTCGCAGACACGGTTCTAAGAGACTAACGGTTTTTTGATGGTAACGCTTCACATCTTGTCAAAATGTTATTTTCAGCCCATTCGTAGATAATATGGTCGGTCGTTTTCGAACGACTTGCCGTCGTCCCTTAGCAATCCATTTGCTCGTTCGAACCGGTATCGAAATTGCATCGGAAGCACAACCGAATTTGCGTCGAAATCGCCTTCGAAATTTGCAAAAGAAACACTATAGAAAGGATTGCATTGGACGCTATTAGGGGAAGTAATTTCCCAATTCCCATCATGTTTTTCAGGAGGACGCTATGCGCTCGAAGAGTCTCTTCAATTGGAGTCTGATTGTTGCATGTTCGGTTGGCCTGATTCAGGCTGGTTACGTGCAGCCGGCAGCAGCCAAGAAGGTGATCAAAATCAAGATCGAGCGTGAGGTCGTAATGGCTGACGACTTGATGCTGAAAGGAAAGTACGGTGATGCCGCTGACTTGTACAAGCAAGTTTTGACACGCAACACCAAGAGTGTTCAAGCGACTGTGGGCTACGGAATGGCACTGGCCAAGCAGTTTAAGCTCGATGGTGCCGAAGAGCAATTCAACAAAGCGTTGGCTCTTGAACCAATGAACGCCATGGCCCATGCAGGCAAAGCAATGGTTATGTTGAACCGTTTGCAGTCATCGTCGCAAACTATCATCAAGAACAAAGAAGCACTTTTGCGCAATGCAGAAGCTGAAGTGAAGCAAGGTCTGTCCATTGATCCCGGTATGCCCGAAGCGCACTACACGCTCGGTCAAATCTATAAGGAACAAGGAAGGATGGACGAATCCATCAAAGAGTTCCAGGAAGCGACTCGCCTCGACCCGCAATACTCTGAAGCATTTTCAGGTTTGGGTGTAGCGAAATTGCAACAAGGCAACCTCGCCGATGCAGCCACCGCCTTCAAACAGGCCGTTTCTCTCAACACGGGCAACTCGACCGCGCACTATGGTCTAGGAACCGTCTACATGAAGCAAGGTCTCTACGACGAAGCTTTGAAAGAACTCAACACCGCTCTCTATCAGAATCCCAACAGCTGGCCCACACAGTTGTCTCTCGGACAAACATATGCCGGACAAGGCAACACTGTTGCTGCTGTTAAGGCGTTCCAGGAGTCTTATCGCATCAAACCGGAAAACCCGGATGCGTACTTGGGCATCGCCGACATTCGCGAAAGCAGAGGCGATCTCGAACATGCGATTGCTGAATTGCGTTCCGGCCTGGAAATTATGCCGAACAACTCCGACCTTCACCTGCGTGTTGCAGACAATGCGCTCAAACTGGAGAAGCTCGATGACTCTATAAAGGAATACCAAAAGGTGCTCGACACCAATCCACAAAACGCTGCCGCTGCCAAAGGTTTGACACGCGCGTATTACCTCAAAGCAAACAAAGAGGCGACAAGCTCGTTCTTCGTTTCCAATGAATTCGAATCTGCATCACGCATGATCGATCAAGCTGTGAAGATGAACCCCAATGACATGGAACTGAGATTGGCACAAGCCAAACTCAGAATCATGGCAGGAACGCCGGTAGATCTCGCAAGCATCGGCACGCCGACAAACAACGGTGAGCGCATCGCATATGCCGAAGCTCTGTTGGCACAGAACAAGTTCAAAGATGCCGACCAACAAATGCAAATGGTCATTCAGAATTCGACCGATGCAAAACAAACGTTTGCAGTTGCCGACCTCGCCTTGATGATCAAAGATCTCGACAACGCCGATGCTGCATACAAGAAAGCCGCGACTTATCCGGGCGCTGAAGAGCGTTCGAAACGCGGACTTAGCCTCGTCGGCAAAGCACGCGATTCCGCAAAACAAGATCTGACACTCGCCGACGATCTCGCTCGCAAGAAACAACTGGCCAGTGCAATCGACAAGTATCATGCTTCCATCTTCGGAAACCCGAAAGTCGCTGATACAAGAATGGGTCTTGCGCAAACTCTCGAAAGACTGAAACCGGAATCGTCGAAAGACATCAAGGAAGCCATCGTTCAATACAAAGCCTACATGGCTCTGGCTCCGGATCTTCCGCCGAAAGAAGTTCAGAAGCTCGACAAGAAAATCGAGAACTTGCAAAACAAGGCTTACAAACTCGAGCAAAAAGAGAAGAATCGTAAGTAGTTTGCAGCAAAAACCGAGAAGAGAAGAACCGAACATAATGCAAGACTGGCAAAAGAAACGAGTCACCGTGCTGGGTTTGGGCCGAAGCGGTGTCGCCACCGCGACATACCTTCGCGAACGTGGAGCGTCTGTATTCGTTTCTGAGTCAGGGCAGGCCGATGCATCGAAACAGATGCAAGCCGATGCTTTAACGACTCTGGGCGTTGAGGTGGAGTTCGGTCAGCACTCAGACAAGGCGCTTGCGCACGGTGAGTTCATAGTCACCAGCCCTGGTATCTCTCCGAACTCGGAAGTGATGCAGCGGGCCGGTAAGCTCGGCAAGGAGATCATCTCCGATGTCGAGCTTGCCTATCGCGAGAGCCGCGCACCAATGATTGTGGTGACAGGAACCAACGGTAAATCCACAACCACCGCCCTCATTAGCTTCATTCTCGAAAAGAGCGGAAGGTTGGCGCCGGCGTGTGGAAATATTGGCGTTCCGATTTTGAGTCAGCTCGATCGCAAACCGGACTACCTGGTTGTTGAGACTAGCTCGTACCAGCTTCACTACAGTTCTTCCCTTGCACCGTTCGTCGCTATTTGGCTAAACCTCACGCCAGATCACCTCGACTGGCACGGAAGCTTGGACAACTACATCAACGACAAAAAGAAAGCGTTTGCCAATCAGCGCCCCGATCAGTTTTCGATTCTCAACCTGGATGACCCCGTGGTTGCGTCATTCAATCCGCGTTCTGAGGTCTTTCCCTTCAGCCAAAAATCGGCACTCGACGATTCGGTGCAAGGTGCCTTCGTGCATGAAGGTTTTCTCTGCTATCGAATCCGCGCGGTGACGAGGCTGGTTTGCGGTGTAAAAGAACTTCAGATTATCGGATCGCACAATATCGAAAATGCCCTCGCTGCGATATCTACTTGTGCAGTCGTCGGCGTTCAACCCAATGAGATCGAGATGTATCTCAAGGAGTTCAAAGCGCTCGAACATCGCCTGGAATATATAGCCACTATAGACGGTGTGCGCTATTTCAATGACTCAAAAGCCACAAACACCGATTCCACCATTAAAGCGCTTGAATCTTTCCCGAATGAGAAAGTTGTATTGATCGCAGGCGGTCGGGACAAAGGAACTTCACTCGGTGAATTTGTTCATGCTGTTAGAAAATACGTTTCTGCTGTTATCCTCATAGGGGAGGCAAAGGAGCGTTTCGACAGAGCGCTGAGAGAAGGAGGTTTCGAGAATATATATCCGGTAAATACCATGGCGGAGGCCGTTGACCTTGGAGGTCAGCTAAAGCGTGGTCCGGTGCTTCTTTCCCCCGCGTGTGCCAGTTTTGACATGTTCAAAGACTTCGAGGATCGAGGTCGTGTCTTCAAAGATATTGTCCGCACCAGAGCAGAAAAGTTGGCGTCGTCTGGGAAACCGACGACAAACTGAAAATACTCAGCCGCCAAAAGGCACTGAGTTCAGAGGGCTGCCCAGAAAAGCGTTGGTGACTCTGGTCATTACGCTGTGCGGCTTCGGCTTGATGGCTGTATACAGCGCCTCAGCTCCCCAAGCACTCACCAATTACCACGACTCCACAGTATTTCTTCGCCGCCAGACCGTCGCTTGCTTGATTGGTCTTTTTGTAATGTTTGCGGTAAGTAAATATGATTACAGAAAACTCAAGAAGTGGGCATGGCCCCTTGCGCTTATCTCATTATTCTTCCTTTTGCTCACAAAAGTTCCTGGAATATCTGTGACCACAATGGGTTCTACTCGTTGGCTTAACTTTGGTCCATTGCAGTTCCAACCATCAGAAATGGCCAAGGTAACGTCCATCATTCTTTTGGCGTCGGGGCTTTCGAAGTATTTTTGGTGGCATCGCCAAGTCTTTTGCCGCATCGCAATCGTGTTGATCATGGCGGGCATCGTTGTGAAACAGCCTGACTTAGGCTCTTCGTTGATGATCATGTCTGGAATGTTGGCGCTTTTGTATGTGAGCGGAACCAACTCTTTGCTGTTGCTCTCTGCTTTGACCGGCGGAGCGACCCTGGTATGGCATCACATTCAAAAGACACCATATCAGATGGCGCGTATAGAGACGTGGCTCGACCCCTATAAGCATCCTCAGAAGGAAGGCTGGAACATCATTCAAGCCCAATACGCAATCGGCTCCGGCGGCTTCCTTGGCGCCGGCTTCGGGCGCTCGTTGCAGAAGCTGCATTACCTCCCCGTGCAACATGCCGACTTCATCTTCGCAGTCATAGCCGAAGAATTCGGAATGCTTGGATGCACAGTGCTGCTCGGATTGTTTGCGCTGTTTGGATACTACGGCTTCAAAACCGCGCTTGAAGCACGCACGCTGTTTGGCAGACTGCTCGCCATCGGCATCACAAGCTCAATCTGCGTGCAGGCACTGGTGAACGTAATGGTGACGACCGGTATTGTTCCTGTCACTGGTATCACCTTGCCGTTTATCAGTTATGGCGGAACATCACTAGTCATCACGCTAGCCATGGTGGGCATTCTTTTGTCCGTCTCGCGAGATCGCGGTGTTTTCAACGAAGATGAAGATGATGACGAAATCGAAGCACCGGCACCCGCGAAGTAGCGCAAGATAGATGACTCGACACCGTATAGTTCTAACCGGCGGCGGCACGGGAGGACACATTTATCCTGCCTTGTCAGTGGCGGAACAATTAAAGTCCGACCCCGAAGTCGAAGCCATCCTTTATATAGGCGCGCAAGGTCACCTGGAAGAGCGACTTGCTGCCGAGCGTGGTCTCGATTTTGTTGGTCTCAAGGTTTCGGGTATGCCTCGCAAGCTCTCGCCTAAACTGTTGAGCTGGCCATTTCAGACACTATGGGCGGTGAATCGTGCAAAAGCGGTGCTCAAAGAGTTTCGGCCGACCGTGGTTTTAGGAACCGGCGGCTACGCCTCCTCCCCTCCATTGGCGGCTGCGATGCAAATGGGTGTTCCATATGCCGTGCACGAACCTGACGCGCACCCCGGACTCGTCAACCGCGTGCTGGGGCGCAACGCGAATCTTGTGTCTTTGGGCATGGAAGGTGCGAAGGCGCGAATTCAAACAAGAGGAACGATTATAGTCAACGGAAATCCAGTAAGAGAGTCGTTCGTAAATCTAATGGGTCGTGACGCAGCAGCAGCGGTTTTGGGCTTGCGTGCCGATCTAAAAACGGTTTTGATCACCGGCGGCTCGCAAGGTGCAAGAGCGCTCAACGACGCAGTTGTCGATTCGTTGTCTGCTTTGCTGGACAGCGAACCGCACCTGCAATTGATTCACCAGGTTGGCGACAAGAACTTCAACGAAGTGAAAGATCGCGCCGGTGTGCACTTGCAAAACCCGCGCTATCACTTGCGTGCGTACTTCGACGATTTGGCAGTGGGCTACGCGGCTTGCGATGTTGCGGTTTGCAGAGCTGGTGCGATGACGATAGCCGAGTTAGCGGTTACATCGACTCCTGCGATCTTTGTGCCGTTCCCTTTTGCAGCACAAGATCATCAAACACACAACGCAAAGTATGTGAAGGCACAGGGCGCTGCTGAGATGATTGTGCAATCTGAACTAACGCCAGAAAGACTGACTTCCGAGATTTTGACTTTGGTGAATGACTCGACGCGTCTGCGTTCGATGAAAGCTAGCATGCATGCTTTGGGTCGACCGGAAGCCGCCGCACAGCTGGCTGCGCAAATCAAAGAGTTGAGTAGCCTCTATAAGGCTGGGCGCGCTGTGGTGTGACGTCTGTGATCCGTAGTTTGATGCCACGCGCTCCGCACCACGCGATGCGTGATGTGTGATCAGAGTTGACAGGAAGACCGTTGGTTCGTTGTCTGGATTGCGTGGCGCATGTCGAATCGATATGCGATTCGCGCGCGACGTAAACTAGACAATCGGAATCGTTGGTTGCACTACAGGAACCACAGGAACCACCGATTGCGCATTTGCGGGTGCACTCGCAATGATGGTTTTGTTTGTCTTTGTCTCGATTGACGCCACGATTGCTTCGATCTGTTTGACGAGATGCGAAATTTCATGGTCGTCTCCTTGAGAGCGACTCACAATGTCTTTCAGGTCGTCTACTGCTTTTTTGAGGGGGCTTGGATTGGGAAAGTCCATGTCTTTCCTGTTGGTGAAGGTTGTGTATTGTTCCGGACTTAAAATATCGGGGCCGCCGCAACCCTGCCAACGGGTTGCCATTACCTTTTCAGGAGTATAGCACTGCATTTTCAACTTGCAGCGGACTATTTTTGGGCGATCTAGCTTAAATATAATTGTCAAGCGCTGCGGTGCACGGCCAGTCGCATATGTGCGAGATCGCGTGCGAATATAGATTATGTTTATCATCGTGATGGCGTGCGCTTGCGTTTATCAACGAGTGTTGAAGGTAGTTCAATACTTCCAATTCCAATAAAATGGGGGTGCAGGCGTTGATTTCGCATTTTTGCGAAACGGCATGCATCCTGAGGAAGCTTAGTGGGCGAGCAGTTTTTCCTAGTAGGAATCGGAGCAGCGGGCATAGTGGTTCTCGCGGGTTCGCTATTCGCTTGGCTCAAAGTTTCGCAGTACCTGAGTAAGCAAAAAGCAAAGCAACTGATCGAACTTCGAGCGTATGAAGAACGACTGAAGATAGTGGTCAGCGAATTGCTCGCGCAGGTCAACGACATCGATCAGTCGACGAAGTACCTAAACGTCACGCCCGATACAGAGTGGTCTCGCAGGCTGCAGTCCGCATGCGGGCAACTGGTGAATATTGGGAATTCATTGCCGACGATAGAAAGTCTTTTGAAAGAAGAGAAAGTGAAAGACGGCCGAGACGTGATACTCGACACTTGTAGATCGGCGTCTGAGGTTTCGGAAGAATTGAAGCAATTGCGTGGAACCGAACTGCGACTAACCGACCGCGAAAAATCCTAGTTACTGTCAGGGTTTTGGTACGGTTGAGTTGGCATATCTTTGTTGCAATTTCGCCTCCGCGTTCTAGCTTGTGATACTCGATAGTACTGTCAGGCGCGCCACCATTTCCGGTGCGTGAAACCTTCGAAATGCTTTCGAAAACATTTAACCAAAAATCTTTCGATCAACATATACATGCCACCACACTTTTCTGTAAGAATGGATGTATAAGGTTTCATGCGACGCTCGCAGATCGAGGCGCTAGTTGCTCTCGCCACCAAGGCTTGAGTGATAGTCTGCTGCACGCCGATCTGCGGTGAAGTATGGAGCTGAGTTCCACTGCGAAAAATTTGCGAGAAAGAGGGACGGACCATGGCAAAGAAAAACAAAAAGAACAACGTAGAAGCAGCAGCAGCAGAACCGGCAGTCGAAGCGCAAGAAACATGTTGCGAGCACGAAGCAAAGGAAGAATGTGCAGAAGCTGCTGAAGAAACAAAAGAAGAAGCATGTGCTGAAGCTGAAACGACTTGCGAGTCGAAGGACGAAGCAGCATGTGAAGAATCGAGTGGTGATGCCGCATGCGAAGATGCATCCGAAGAGAAATCTGAAGAAGCGGAAGAAGCAGGCGAGTCAGAACCAACCGCTGAAGCAAGTGAAGAATCGAGCGAAGAGAAATCCGAAGAGGCGTCAGAAGAAAAATCCGAAGAAGCAGCTGAAGAAACATCCGAAGCAGAACCAACTGCTGAAGCCGGTGACGAAGGAAACGAAGATGCTGCTGAAGAATCATCGGAAGAAGCAGAACCAACAGCTGAAGCTGGTGATGAAGGAAACCAAGAAGGAAACGAAGAGGTAGCTGAAGAAGCTGCCGAAGAAGCAGAACCAAGTGCAGAAGCTGAAGAAGAAAAAGCTGAAGAAGCGGAAGAAGTGAAAGCTGAAGAAGCAGAAGTAGCAGAAACAGAAGCTGAAGCAGAAAACGATGAAGAAGCATCCGACGAAGAAAGTTCCGATGAAGCAGAAGAAGTAGCAGCTGAATCTGATGAAGAAGCTGCCGAAGCTGAAGCCGAAGAGGAAAAGAAAGAAGAAGGACCAGCAACAGAAGCTGCTTGATTGACCACACCACACAGAGCCAATCAGATGCAGAGAGAGGAGGGCAACCTCCTCTCTTCGTTTTCGTGGCAAGATGGCTACCGAAAGGGTATATTGCGCTCAGAAGACAGCGCCGGTACTTCTGAGTGAACCCAGACCATAAACTGAAGCAACAGACATTCAAGCTCGTCAGTTGGCCTTCTCCGCAGGACTATCAGGAGGCCATTCAGGCGCCGCTTTTGAATGTGGATGACCAAGAGTTGCAGGCGGGTGAGGTAGAGCAGAACGCTTTGGGGCTACCCAGGCCACGGACAGGGTTCTTCGCGACTGTCTACAAAATGCAGTGCGGTTCCACCAATTGGGCTATTCGTTGCTTCCTTAACAACATTCAAGACCAAGAGCAGCGATATGCAGAGTTGAGCAAGTTTGTCATGTCGGACAAGCTTGACTGTACAGTCAGATTTCACTATGTCGAGCAGGGCATAAAGGTGCGTGGTTCATGGTACCCCATTCTGAAAATGGAATGGGTGGACGGTGAAACACTGGGTGAATTCGTTGAGCACAATGTGCACGACTTTGATGCCATGCGAAAGCTCGCTCTTCAATTTGAAACGATGATGTCGCAACTGCAAGTAGCTGGTGTGGCGCATGGAGACTTGCAGCACGGAAACATTATCGTATCAGGCGATGCGAAGTCCGAAATCTCGCTGCGACTGGTTGATTATGATGGAATGTTTGTTCCGTCATTCAGAGGTTGGCAAAGCAATGAGTTGGGGCATCGAAACTATCAACATCCAGCGCGCAATGCGAGTCATTTTGGTCCGACTCTGGATAACTTTTCTGCATGGTTGATTTATTGTTCGCTGATTTGTCTTGCGATTGATCCGGCGCTTTGGGATGAGCTGAATGGCGGCGATGAATGCTTGCTGTTCCGCCAAGAGGATTTTCGCGATATTCGCAGTTCAAGGGCATTTTCGGTCATGTTGCATCACCAATCTCCGATTGTTCGCGATTGTGCTGACTGGTTGTCCAAGCTTTCTGCGATGCCACCAGATGAAGTGCCGTACTTGTCTTTTGGCAAAAGCAGAGCTGAAGCACTCACTCTCAAGCAGCGCACACGGCGTGCCTTTGATGTGCGAAAGATATCGATTGTGTCGCCGCACAAAAAACCTGGTTCAAGTCAAAACGAACAGCAACCGCAAAGTGAGCAACGAGTTCAAGACCAATTGCACGGACAAACTCAAAGTACGACGACCCCGTCACACCTCTATCGGCATCCGATTGTTCTGAAAGGGGCGAGAACGCCACGAGTAGTTGGAATGAGTGTGCTTGTTGCACTCGTGCTTATGTACGTTGCGAACGTCTTCGGGCAGGCTCTATTCAATCGACAAAATACAACAATGTTTCCAAAGAGACAGCAAGCCGTCGCCAATCTAAATAGTCTTCCCGCCGAGTTCTCCGAAAGCGAAGAGGGGCGCAATTCTATTTGGAAACTTAGTCCATCCACTGCCGGCTCTGATAAGGCGCGGCAGCACGTGAAACGCTATGAAATTGTTTGGGACGATGGAAGTAAAAGTGAAGTGTTTTTGGAACCGTCGAAAACGGCGGCAGGAGCGCTGATTGGAAGTCGCCGAGATTTGACAGGCTTGAGAGAAGGCATGCAAGTTCACTACGAAGGAAGTTGGGATGGTAGCACCTTTTCCGGCGTGGCCAACTTCGCCTTCAAAGGTAGTACCTGGACAAACACGTTCAAGGCGCATCCTAAGTTGTCTTGGTCCCACTGGTTGAAACTCAATCAAGCGCGAGATGAGTTCAAGCGCTGAAGCTTTCATAAGTAATCCCTAAGACTGATTACCTTTTTGTTTCTACCCGAAGCCTGATGTGACGCTCCCGGCGTTATGTCACGATACGCACAGAAACAGAGCAAAGCAGCAGCGGGAGGTGCGTATGCAGACATTGCAGTTTAGAAAGGCGTCATCACTCAACGAACTTCTTGGAGTGCAGAAGCGCACAGTCCCGATGCAGGGGCAGGGAATCAATGCTAACAAGCGAGTCAGATTTCAACGACTTCATGCGGTTTGCCTTTGGTTCTTCGGGTTGGTTGGAGCGTTGCTCGGATATTATATGGTCCGACCGATCGCTTCCGAACCGGCCGCTTGGTTGTCCTCTATGAGTTTCTTGGCGGTTGGAGCGAGCTGCGGACAATTGATCGCCGGTTTCCTCGACGTGGTCGTGTTCGGAAGTATCGAAGATTCCAATGTCGAGAACGCTATTGATTCTTAGTTCGAATCTGTGTCGAACTCAGACTTAGTCTAGACTTAGTCTTCTTTCTTCTTGCTCTTCTTTTGAGGATTTTGAATGCCAGTCGCGGCGGTGGCATCTATGGTGTCACCTGTCATGGCTCCAGTGTCCCAATTCCGCGCGCGGGCTCCGTCGCATAGTTCTTCGAATGTGCGTGAACGCGGAAACTTGCCGGTGATCAGCAAAGCTTCGGCCCGTGCTGCAAGAGCATTAACCTGAGCATCATTGAGACCGGAGTCTTTCACAAACTTCGCACGTGCTTCGCGTGCGCGAGTAGTTTCTTCTTCGGTTTCGTTTGTTGGGTTGAGTTCGTCGCTAATCTGCTTAAGGCGCGGCTTCACGTAAGGAGGCAGCTCGCCCTCTGAGAAGGCTGCGAATATACCGCACATTATCAAACCGTAGTATGGAAGTTGATCCATCCGAGGTTCGTGGTCTAGCGAGAACGCATAGTCAGTGTCGATGCGTGCGACTGAAAAATCGTAGAGTCCAGGTCCTGTGCGCTCAACGAGGAAGTTCAGCCCTTGTTGATCTATATCTCCCAGGAGAACGCTAAACGCAGTCACTTCTGCAAGTTTTGCTTTGAGCAGCGGATCTGATTCGAGAACTTTCTCGACTCGCCGCTGAATGTCAGGTTCGATAACGCGAAACTCTTTGTATTCGAGAAGCCTTGTGCAGACGAAAGAAGCGAGGTTCTCAGACTCGAGTCCCGTTACGGCTTGCACCATCATTCCATCGCGGAAAATGGTCGACGGGAATAGATGTGGGCAGTTCATCTTTCTTGCTAGATGTTGCGTTGCAAGATCGTTCTTCAAGCGCGTCCAGTGAGCGGGGTCACCAGCAAATCTGTGCACCATAACTTGCACTCGTTCGCCGCGACTGCCTTCGACTGTTCCTATCCATTTATCATGCGGGCCCTTGTCTGACCATCTGCTTTCCAAATGCACTTTTGCGGTTGGGTCCAGCAAAAGTTCCAATGGATCGAGCGGCTTGCCAGGAGTGAGTTGCGGGTTCTGTTCCAAAACTCTATCGAGCGGAACCTTCTCACGAAATGCAGTTTCGCTTCGTAATGTGAACTTGGTTCCTTCCGAATCGAGCTTCGTCAGTTTCCATAACTCCAGAATGCCTGATGAACGCTCAATCCAATACTCTTGGCCAATGTTTGGATCGCCGCCGCCATTCAGCCTGTTGAACTCTGGCTTCATGATTTCTTTGATGCCTGGTTTGACGATGTCGATGTTTTCGCCGTCGAAACCGTCCACTCTCCAGGTGCGGCCGAGATGGTGAACCTCGCGCCCAGGCTTGATTCCGTAGAATGCGGCGCGCGACAACGGCTCGCTCGGAGGTGTGCAATCGAACGGGCGTTCGGGCGTGTCCGTCTCGCCTTGCTTCTTGCCTTCGCGCATTCTTGCGAGTTCTTCGAAAAGCGTTTTGTTTTCGGCTGCCAATTCAATTAGCGGCAAAATGCGGCGAATCGCGTCATCTTTGAAGAGCCGAATCTCTTTGTTCTCTTTGTCTTCCCAGCCGATGAGCAGCCAGACATCGTTGTTTCCTTCGTTTTTGAGTTTGTACTCTTTGCCTATAACCAATTCAGGAACGCCCTCAGAGTCATCACCATTCAAAATCTCTGAAGGTGGTGCAGTTTTGAAGCGTGCCGCTCTGATTTCGGCTTGAGAGTTTGTGATGTTGGCGATGCGCCAATTTTCGTTGTTGTAGCGAACTTGTCGTCCCTTGAGGCGATCGACTTCCGCAGGTGTGAGTGGATGTTTTTCGATGCGCACCATTGTTTCTGATGCGGTTTGATAGTCGAAAAATGGAGGTCTCAAAGACGGAACATCTTTGCCTGAATGATGCTCCGGGTGCGATGATGCCGGCTCTGCATAAATTTGTTGACGTGGGTCGACGATGACTTCAGGTCCCAAACGCCCGTACGCATCAGGAACTTGAAGCACAGTCCACGAATGATTTATGGCGCAAGAACGTGACCAGCATTCCCACACTTCATCGCAATATCCTCTTACTAGCTTGAGTTGTGGGCGATTTGACATGTCTTCAGGATAGAACGAGTCGAAAAGTTCTTTGAGCAACAATGCTTGTTGTTGCCCGAGACCGGCTCCTTGCCCCAGTTTCGCTGCTTCGATGACGTCGCCGAGCAATAGTCGTTGACCTGCGTATTGGTTGCGGAAATGAGCGTATGCGGCATCTATGGCTGCGTTCGACCAGTCTTTAGGTTCCAGCGCATTTTTGACTTCCTTGGCAAGAGCAACCACAAGAGTCTTCGGGCTGTCCTTCATGTGTTCGTACTTGGTATGGAATTCGCGCTTGAAGCCTTCCAGAACAGGATCGGCACCGGGTCGTCTGTCGATGACGATTGACGGGCGGTCTTTTGTGTCCTGGTAGCCGCGTTCGTTGACGTGACCTTGCCCACTCACGAGCTGAAAGCCGCTCGGCAATGGACGAGGATATTCGCTATTGGTGATGAATTCGTTTGACGCGGCGCGCGCGCGCTCTGTCGCGACTGGGTCTTGAGCGCCTGCTTGATACAACTTGGCTCTGAACATTTGGGTGGGCGCGCCGAGCTTCTGCCATTTGAACTCAGGTCCACCGTCTCCACCGAGTCGAATGATGTCTCCGGACTCAAGATTCATCAACTCTGGGGCTACGGCGACTGTGAGCTCGCGGGTTCCTCTTACAATTTGGGTCGGTCCGCGCGATGACTTGCACTGCGCGATATAGGCTTTGCCGTCCACAAGGTGAATGACCGCGTGGTCGCGGCTGACGCAAGCTTCGGAGAAATACAGATCGGATGAGGCTTTGTCTCTGCCCAAGGCTAGCAGCGCCTTTTCGGTGACCGGCAGCAGTACTTCTCGTCCACTGATGACTACGCAAAAATCTCTGAAATGTGCGCGGAATGTGCCGATTTGCACCGATTCTTCGCCGCCGCCGGGCACGCAAGGCATGTCAAACCAGGAGGCTGACTTCTCCGTGTGGCTTTCTCGACTCTCTTTAGCGGGCAAAGGTTCGCCTCGAATTTGGGGCGGGGTCCGGGATTCCTAGTAATTTGTCAGGTTGAGTGTGCTGAGTGTGCAACCTCAACCGATGTTCCGCGCTCATCGACCAATCTATTAATGCCACTGAAACGCCACCGATAACCGCTTTTGACAGATTTTTTCAAAGAACGGTACAAAAGTGCGAAATGCCCCGAGACAAGGCGTCGGCGCGCGTCGGACTGTTGGTGGTTTCTGGACAAGTCATTATCGGCCGCTCGGGTTGGCGTTGCTCAGCTGCGCCCATCCGCGGGCCGCGGCGCGGGCGCGGGCGGCGCGGGCGCGGGCGCGGGCGAACCGGGAGGCGGGCGCGGGCGAACCGGGAGGCGGGCGCGGGCGAAACCGGGAGGCGGGCGCGGGAGGGCGAACTACAGTTCCCAATTTTCTGAGAAATGAGAACTTTGGTTCCACAAGGCAGAATGGTAGCGAACTGCAGTTCCCAATTTTCTGAGAAATGAGAACTTTGGTTCCACAAGGCAGAATGGTGGCGAACTGCAGTTCCCAATTTTTCGACAAATGAGAACTTTAGGGCCCTACCGTGCAGTTAGGGGGGGTTATGCCACCCGAGCACCTGAGCCGCCCGAGCACCGGAAGCCACCCGAGCACCTGAGCCGCCCGAGCGCCGGTAGTCAAGAAGCGTAAATCCCAATCCCAAACCCAAACCCAATCCCAAACCCAAACCCAGACCCAGACCCAGACCAAAACCCAGACCCAGACCCAAACCTAAACCTAAACCGAGGCTTCCTTCGACGGCAGCAGCCCAGACGCCTTCAGCGCATC
>CAYZJR010000099.1:0-10865 GCA_964478655.1 uncultured Candidatus Obscuribacterales bacterium | reverse complement strand
AAACCTAAACCGAGGCTTCCTTCGACGGCAGCAGCCCAGACGCCTTCAGCGCATCGATAAACTCTTTGAACGATTTGAACCCGGCCTCGCGTTCCAGCCGATTTTGATTGTTGAGCCCGAGGCGAACAGACTTCAGAAGCAGCTTCTCGGTCGCGGCATCCACATCAGGGTGAATCTCCGACGGCAATCTGGTCGTCAAAAGCGGCGTGGTGAAGAACTTTCCAAGCATCTCTTGCCGTTCAATCCATCGTCTCAACTCAGCAGAAGCTTTACTGGCAGTGTTTCCGGGCGGTGGATCCAGAAGTGACTCTTGCAGCACAATTTCCCAGAGAATGAGTCCCAGAGCCATTACATCATCTGGTTGAAGCAGAGGGTAGTACATTGGAGTCGTAACTATTGCATCCGGTATCAGTCCCTCCTCGCAAGTGAGAGGTCCGAAGTAGCCGGGGTCCAGCAATTTCACTCCAGTATTGGTGACCATAATGTTATCCGGAGTCAAGTCACCATGCCAGTTGAAACCCTCGACTATGAGCCGATCCATCGCAACTGCGATCTCAACCAATGACTCTATGGCTTTGTCGGCATCTTCTGTTGTTCCGCTATCAATAAGCTCTCGCAGCGTTCTGCCTTCCACATACTCCATGCGGCAATAGGAGAAGGGACCACGCGAAAACAGCCCCTCATAGGCAACGAGCGCAGGATCATTCGATCTCTGCAATTTCTGCCATTGCAGTCTCAACAGCTCGGAGCCGTCCGGGTGAATGTTTTCGACGCCATTGGTTCTGTGTCGCAGAGCTCGGGTGTGGTAGACGCCGGTGGTTCCTCTGTCTCCAACTAGCTCTGTGGGTTTGGCTACCTTGAATGCTTTGCGATCGCCTTTGTCTTTTGGATTTGTTCCGCGATAGACCCATGCGAAAGACCCTTCGCCAAGCTGTTCTTCAATGGTGAAGCTTTCTACGGTAAGACCGACCCAATTCATTGTTTCTCTCACTGTTTCCACTATTCAATCTCTAACAAGACTTGATCCGCTTCAGGCGCAGTGCCGATTCCAGAAAGATTGGCAAGCCAATCTCTGATTGCAAAAAGGTTGGAACGTTCTGCAGGATTCTCCTGAAGCATTGAAAACACCGCCTTTTCCAGATCTTCGTCGAGCTTCGGTCTCAACGCGCGGATCGGAGTAATCGGCATCTCGGCAAGATCGAGAATCGTCATCTGCAGGCGCCAGTTTTCAGGAATGTTGCGCATCTTCTTACCGGTCAGCAAATGATAAAACACCGCACCAATCGAGTAGATATCCGACTGTCGGGTAGGAGGTTGCCCGTTGAGAATTTCCGGAGCAGCAAATGCAAGCGACTGAAATGGCAGTTTATCGGGCAGCATGCCTGCAAGCTCGCCTGCAAGCGGACGACCTTCCACCATATGTGCCCACCAGATTTCTCCGAGCTTAACGCGCTTGTCCAGCTCGTAGACGCAGCCTGTGTGAATCGCGCAGTGAATCAATTCCGCTGTATGCAAATGCTCAAGCGCGTCCAATAGAGCCAGGGCGCAGCGATAGAACTGCCGCATAGCCAAGCCGCTACCGAGATCTGATTTCGGCAGCGCGACCGCGGTTGGCGCGAGGTCGACAAACTGATAGTAACTCCCGTCTTTGAGCCAGCCCGACTCAGAAACATTGACAAGGGAGGCATGGCGCGTGCGATGCTTCAGCCGCAAAGCATTGGCGCAGATGGCAATCTGGGTTTTGTCTTCGTTGGGCTGCACCAGGTCCACAACGGCGCTCTTGCGGCTGACTTGATTGACCGCGAGCCACCGATTGCCGTACATGCCGGACGGCATGTCGTTTATTAGCCTAAAGTCAGTGCTACCTAATCCTTTATGAGTTTGCTCGGTTTTCACTGCATCTCCGGTTTTTGACCCCACGCCCCGCAAATGAGTCTTGCCCATCTGTGACAGTGTAACAAAAGAATTTGGCGGTTTGTTAAGGGTTGTAGGTCTAGGACGACTGGGTTGCAAGTGGTAAATTGTTGCATCTTATGAAACCGCTGCGAGGCTGCAACTGTGCATTGCGTTTCGAATCTCGGCGGAATGGCGTGCATACCGTTTTGGAGTTTGAAATGGCTACTACATCGACTTTGAAAGAAACCCCGCTTGCCTCGGCTCACAGAGCTTTGGGGGCGCGCATGGTCGACTTTGCCGGGTGGAACATGCCGGTTCAATATAAATCCATCGTCGCCGAACACATGGCAGTGCGCAGCAAAGCCGGTATTTTCGATGTCTCGCATATGGGAGAGTTCATCGTCACTGGTGATGCGCGCGCTGATTTCGTTCAACGAGTAATCGCCAACGATGTTAGCCGCCTGAGCGAACCGAACCGCGCACTCTACACGCAACTCGTCAACGAAGATGGCGGAACAGTCGACGACCTCATCGTATACCGCAGAGAGAACGACTTTTTGTTGGTGGTGAACGCATCAAACATTCAAAAAGATTGGAACTGGCTCAAGAAATACCTCTCCAAGTTTCCCGGCGTCGACATGAAAAATGCTTCTGATGAAACCGGCTTGTTGGCTCTGCAAGGACCTGAAGCAGTGGGAATCTGGGCAAAGATTGCTGGTGACTGGGTGAAGGATTTGGGATCGTTCCACTATGGTGAAGCCACCATTGATGGTGTCAAGGTCGGATTCGGACGCACCGGTTATACAGGCGAAGATGGATTCGAAATTTTTGTGCCTACAGATAAGACAGAATGGTTGTGGAACAAGATTTTGGAGGTCGGCAAGCCATTGGGGTTAGAACCATGTGGCTTGGGTGCTCGCGATACATTGAGATTGGAAGCGGGCCTTCCTTTGTATGGTCACGAACTCGACGAAAACACAAGCCCAATCGAAGCCGGATTGGGATGGAGCGTCAAGATCGACAAGCCCGCCTTTATTGGAAAAGATATGTTGGAACGCCAAAAAACTGCAGGCGTCGGCAAACAAATCGTGTGCTTGAAGGCTGAGGGAAAGGCGCTTCCCAGGCAGCATTACCCTGTCTACGTGGGCGATACTCAAGTAGGAGAAGTGACAAGCGGCTCGCAGGGAATCTTCGTTGGCTATCCGATTGCTTTTGCTGCAATCAGTCCGAAGTATGCGAAGGTCGGTCAAGAACTTTCAATCGGAATTCGCGATACTAAAGTGACAGCGACTGTAGTGAAACGCCCTTGGTACAAACGCAAGTAGACGCAAGCGCTGCCGACTCGCGGCAGTAAAATGGCGCAGTGTCTGCGTTCTGTGTGCTTAGCACAGGCACCATGCAAAGTATGCTGTCGACAAACAAACAGCAACGATTGAAAGAGTGTCGAGAATTTTTGGGTTGTGTAGTGCTCTTGTCATGATCGGCTCAGTTTCTAGATTTATATGCCTTTAGTGATGGTTCATCGCTTGGATGTGTTCCCATCACTTTCCGCTTCAGTCCCTTTAGGATGTCGAGAGGGGAAATTTTATGCCGTTCCTATTGAAAGCAGGCTGGACGCTTCTGGTTCTTGGGTCTGGTGCTTTTCGTTTTTCGATCCGTAAACGTTTAATCCGAAATTTCGAAAACTTTGGCTGAACATCCGGGAAAATAAGATGCGCGAATCAATTAAAGATGCCGGTTCTCAAGAAATGCGGGTATCCGAATTTATTGATCGCTCACCGACAACTGTATTGGAGGCGACATGCTGAGTTATCCCGCAGAACTGAAGTACGTTAAATCGCACGAGTACGTGCGCGTCGACGGGGATTCGGCAACTATCGGAATTACGGCGTTTGCAGCAGATCAGCTCGGCGACGTTACCTATGTAGAGCTTCCGAAGGTCGGACAGAAGTTCAAAAACGAAGAGAAGTTTGGCGTGATTGAGTCAGTTAAGTCGGTGTCCGACCTGTTCATGCCCTGCGGCGGCGAAGTCACGGCAGTTAACGACCGACTCTCATCCGAACCCGAACTGGTTAATCTCGACTGCTATGGCGACGGCTGGATGATTAAGGTCAAGCTGTCCGATAAGGCAGATCTCGACTCAGCGTTGAGCTCTGATGCCTACAAAGAGTTCGTCATCGACTAATCTCGCTCGCAATTCGTCGCAAAATCAAAGTCAAATTCGCACAGTACTTGTCTGTAGCCCATGCCCGTCATTTCCGGGCTAATGTTGCAGGAATGTCATGAGCTCGGAATTTAACTATTAAGAATTCTGCCTCTTTTCTACCAGGGGCTACAATTTTAATAGGCCCGAGTTGATTCGGAGGCGCAACTTATGAAATCTAAAACGATGTGCAAGATTGGTTCTACTGCACTGATAGTTGCTGCGTTAGTGAACATCGCACCGGCTTGTGCGGAGTCAACAGTTGGTGATGACAATGCCACTATAGGTGGTGTTGAAGCGGCAACGGTATCCAATGCGGGAAACAACATCAATGACTCAGGAACTCTAATCGCGGAACAACCGAAACCGGTTGCCGGCGAGAAGAAGGACCTTAGATTCAGATTGAAAGTGGATATGAACGCCCATCCAGCTGGGTTCTTTCCAGATTTATGGCCAAACCAGAATTTGCCTGTGAACAAGCACGTTGATAAAGGACTTGTGAGTGAAATTACTCAGTTGAAATCGCAAGTGAAGATTCCGCGTGGAGCTGCGGTCGTTCATGGTGGCGGAACGCTAAGTCCTTAGTTTTGCGATGAATATCGCAGGTGCGAAGCGCGTGGTGCGAAACGCGTGGTGCGGAGCGCGTGGTGCGGAGCGCGTGGCGCGAAGCGCGTGGTGCGAAGCGCGTGGTCAGTTAGATGGTGCCGCTTCGCTAGATTTATCGGAATCGGATTGTTCGGAACCAGTTTGATCAGGCGTCGATTTATCAGGATTCGGTTGATCCGTTGAGTTTTGAATCTGCGGGTCGGCACCTTGTAGCTTTTTCAAATTGGGATCTAATGTGGCGTCGTGCGAGGCGCCGCCTTCAAGCATTCTCGATGGTTTGTACTTGTCTCTCAAAATGTCTTGTGCGGTCTCGAAGAACGTAGAATTTTTGGTGATCTTTTGGAGTTCATGCAACGCAGATTGATCTTCTGGATTCGCATCCAGTTTTTCCATCGCGTCTAGATACAGAGCCTTATTCAAAAGCTCTTGCGGACTTGATCCCGGCACCGCAAAAAAGTCAGGAACGGGCGAACCGCGCAAAATGGAAATTGCTGCTTTGTAGTTGTGCTGAGCAATGTTGTCCTGCGCAGAGTGCGTTATGTAGATTTTGAACAGCCCAATTGTGAAGCCGCCCATCGCGACAAGTAGTCCTGCGGCGAGAATGAGGTCGAGATACATAGGATGTTTGTACTTTGAACCACCCTTGGGTGGTTCCGGCAGTTCGAGAACTTCATCCAGAATTTTTGAGATGTGAACTTGCTGACGTTCTCTCGTAGTTAAAGAGGATAGATCGGCATCAGCCATACTCTCCACTGGTTTTGATTGGGCAATTTCTTTATCGGACGCGGAAGCGTTCGCAGGACTAGATCCGTTGGATTTCTCAGCGCTGCTTTCAGCCTCTGATGCGGGTTTTTCTTCTGGTTTATCTGTCGTAGATTTCGACTCTTCGTCCACCACTTAACCCTCTTTCCGTGTCCGTCTCCGAACTTTCCACCGGGCGGGGCTGCGCTTTTTGCCATGAGCGGGTCTGGCGCTAACGCCTTCTAAATTCCAAATGTCCCCAGGCACAGGACTTACTAATCACTTCTACCTTATCATGGACGTCACAGACCGTGGCGACTGGCGCCTGCGGGCATTTGGAGGAATCTGTGCATATGCAACATTCGTCACAATCCTAGGATTTTCCACCTGGAATGATTTATCTGACCGCCAGTAGAATGGCGGAACCTTCACAGATTGTTTGCGAGGTGATGCATGCACTATCGAAAGCACTACATGGTTGTCGCCTATGCCGTTATCTTGCTCTCTGGCGCTGTTGCGTCCACTCCCATGTTTGCCAATGAGGCAACACGGACATCTGTTTGCATGCGCATAAATCGAAGCGGTGAACTCGTGAGCACAACGGTTTACAAGGAAGCCGCTCAGATTCGCACGCGAGAGGCGCTTGCAGCGATCAATCGAGCTGCAATGCCGTCGTTTCCGCCACTGCCCAAGGGCGCACCTGAGTTCGTGGACTTTCACTGGGATGTAGTGTGTGGATGTACTGGTTACATCTACAGCGACAAAATGCGCTTGTGCAATCACGCGCACACTGAAGAATCGCAAAAGCTGAAGCAAGCATCGCAGGTTCAATTAGAACCTCAACGGCAAGAATTCTAATTGGCTAACGCGACTGTTTCAGCGTATCGAGAAACTCAGCCAATTTCTTTCGCTTGTGCGGATCTAGCTCGGGTGTCATCTTTCCTTGAACAGCATCTTCCACTTTTTTGTTTGACGATCTGTTCAAATCGAACAATGTGCTGAAAGCTTGCCGACTCAACGACGCTTCTTTCGCATCGGTGTGTTTCATGACCTTGGAAAGCAAGTCGATCGCATCAAGTGATGAAACGCCCTTGAGCGCTGCGATTCGCACCTGCACAGAAGAATCATCGAGTGCAGTTGAAACACATTGAATAGTTTCGGCTCGTTGTTTCTCTTTCTTCTCAGAATTCAGGTGTGTCCAACTCTTTACCAGAGACTCGAGTGCTTGCTCTCGCTTATCAGGCGCGAAGTCCCGGCAAGCCGCCGATAGAAACTCGCGAGAACCGGGATCGACTGATTTCCCAAGCGCGCGTAAAATGTGCCAATACATTTTTGCAGCGTGAGCATCTTTCTCTTCCACCGGATGTTTTGACGGCGGCAAATTGATGCGATCTTCGATGTCTACAAATGAGCGGCCGAGCTGGGTGAGTGGTGTTCCATCGTCAAGTCCGATCGCACCGATTGCATCAACAACATCTGCAAGCATCGGTGAGTTCTTGTCTAGCCGAGCAACCAAATATGGTAGCGCGTCCTTAACTTGCAGATTGCCAGAAAGGCGCATGGCGTGTCGTTCGTCGATTCGCGAATCCTTTGAATTCAAGCTCGATACCAAGCTTGATGCGAACTCCGGATTTTCGAGATATCGGGACTTTGCCTCATTCAATGTATTGGTTGTGGGAACATCATTGTTGTTCCCCAACAATTCTCTATTGGCTTCAATCCAGTCCGAGAACGCAAGCAATGCTGCAGCGCGAACCGCAGAAGAAGGCTCTTTCGCCGCCAATTCCCGTAGCTTGGGATAACAGTCAATTGCGTTGGCCTCGATCACCACATCTGGTGTGAACGTCTGGTTCGATGCCGTCACCAATCCAATTAGCATCGCGCAACCGCCGTCCTGGACCTCCTTGCGTCCATGGTTCAGAAACTCTGCTGGCGGAATAGAACGCGATACCGCAACTGCAACATAGTCCGACATATCATGTTGATTGCAGAGTGCTGTGGCGAGATGTTCGATCACTTCATTAGGTTTGAACTTCGATAGTGCTGCAGCAGAATCGACTCTAATCCAGAGTTCGGGGTGATTGAGATGATCGTGCAGAACGCGTTTTGATGACGACAATTGCAATGTTCCTAATGCATTTGCAATGTGGCAGAACGCGGCGCTGGTATTATTGGCGGTGTCTATCAGTGAGGCGTGAAGTTGTTCTGCTGCTTCATGCGCGTCAAGGGAAGCGAGAATCACTGCGGCATTTGAGCGCACCCTCCAATCATCATGCATCAGCGCAGATTTCGAAAGTGACTCTGCTGGGGGTTGTTCCAGCAAAAGACGGGCAGCGACCTGGCGCGTCTCCTGGTCGAGTTCCGCAAAAATGGACTGGAGTTTATCGTCCCACCATTGTGGTGGAAGTTTTAGTGCTATTGACAGCTCCGCGGACTTGCCGCTCTTGAGAGCGTCGAGCAAGTCGGCGCGAACGTCCTTAAATTGTTTGGTGTTTTCAGCACTGCTGCCGACCAAGCCGTGATAGAGCATGAAGTGCTCTAGCGAAAAGTCGTCGATGCTTACTTTCGGCTTCTCTTCGAACGCCGACGCAATCTTTTTGAACCACTTTACAAGAATGGACATAAGAAGGAAGCTTAACACGGCTTATGGCGCTTATAATCTCTTGGTGCTCAAGCCGTTACTAACATGAACTTTCAAGATACAGTCACACTAGTTTGGAATGGGCTCGTCTATACAGCGACGAGAAGTGATTATGTTGTTCCGTTTTGGGCGGCTGTGGCGTGGGTGTTACTGCTCTTCAATCGAAAAGCCGGACTGGCTCTTGTCCTCAAGGGGCTTCACGTTTCGACCGATGCGGCATTTGTCAAAGACATCCTCAAGCACATTGATCTGCCTCTGCAAATTCTTTTGTTGTTGCTCGCGGGGATGCCCTTCTTTAGGCTGGTTCCGCAAGCGGGACATTTTTTGCCGGCAATGGCTGGATTTTTTGTGCCGCTGCTTGCTTTTCACGTCATATTGCAAACCGCTGATCTCATCATCGTTCGCCTGTACTTTGGGAAGGTCAAGAACTCGCAAGTTCCGGCGGTCATTCGTGTCACCGTGCTTTCGGTGCTCTATGTAATATGCACCTTGATGCTCTTGGATTGGAGCTTTCACATTAATGTCGTTCCGCTTTTTGCGACATCGACTGTTATCACTGCAGTGTTTGGATTGTCGTTGCAAGACACGATAAGGAACTTGTTTGCCGGCATAACCATGAGTATTGAGCAGCGTCTCAAGCAAGGCGATTGGATTATGTTTCGCACCGATTCCGGTACAAATGCTACAGGTGAAGTCGAGGAAATGGGCTGGAGAACGACCAGAATTCGCACTGCTGACAATAACTATTACATCGTTCCGAATGCGCAGTTGACCAGCAATCAGCTCGTCAACTTCAGTGCACCGACCGTCATACACGCGCGCACAGCTGAGCTTCCCGTGTCGCTTGATTGTGATATCGATGAAGTGAAAGCGACTTTGATTCAGGCTGTGTATGGTTCGCAGGGTGTGCTGGATGAGCCTGTCGTCGAGGTTTCCGTCGTCACTGTAAAAACCGACCATGCGATATTGCGCGTCAAATTTTGGGTCGCGGAAGTAAAAGACGGCGACGGAATTGCGAGTCTTGTATTAGAACAATCTTTCAAGCGCCTTCATGAAATCAAGGCGTTGCCTCATTTGAAGGTGTTGGCGGTTAAGGACTAACTGAACATCTATTAGAGTGATAAAATCCTCTTTTACCTTTATGGAACGGTTGGGGGATCTCGTGAACACCTTCTTAAGTTCGGCTCAGCAAGCGCTGAAAGACCAATACCATGCGTATGTTCAAGCCAACGTCGCACCTGTTGCTGCAGCACTTGAAAGCGACAATTCCGGTTTGAAAGACCTGCTCTCGAAGCTGGGGCAGAGCGGATATCTTGGCATTACTGTTCCCAAGGAGTATGGCGGTCAAGGCGGAACGTTCACTAACTTGCTGTCATTTGCCGAATGTCTCGGCGAAGTGGATGCCGGGCTGGGGCTATGTCTGGCCGGTCACACCGCCGTTGTCGAAATGATTTTGCGATATGGCAGCGAAACGCAAAAGTCTCGCTATCTTCCGCTTTTGGCGCGCGGAGAGTGCATCGGTGCCTTCGCTTTGACTGAAGTAAATGCCGGTTCTGACTTTAAAGCAGCTCAAACCAAGGCGATCGGCAAAGACAGTTCCATCAAGATTTCCGGAACAAAAACATGGGTCGTAAACGGTGCCATCGCGGGACTCTATCTCGTTCTTTCCAGACATCTGGAGGAGGCTAAAGATGGTGATACTGGTCGCTTGATGCTCACTCTGGTTGATTCCGGAGCCTCATCAATCAAGCCATCGGCTGACAGAAAGAAACTTGGTTTGCGCTCTGCAAACACTAGCGATGTCGAGTTCGTCGATCATCCGACATCTTTGGAAGCTGCGCTGAAAGCCGCAGATGATGCCGCTTGCGAAGCACAGGTTAACTACGGATTGGACATAGCGAAGTCGATTGTTTCTGCAACTGCGATTGGATTGACGCAAGAGGCACTTAATTTGTCTGTTGAAAGAGCCCGAACCAGAGAGCAATTCGGTGGTCCTATTTCGCAGTTTCAGGGCATTCAATGGAAGTTAGCCGATCACTCCGCCGATCTCGCGGCTGCTCGCATGCTAACTCTCAGAGCGGGTTGGGCAAAAGACGAGAGCCCGGAAGATCTTGCGAAGTTTGCAGCAATGTGCAAATTCTTTGCGGCGAAGACTGCGCGCGTCCACTCCAGCGAAGCGATTCAGGTGTTCGGTGCTTTGGGCATCAGTGAAGAGACGCCGCTGGAAAGAATGTACCGAGATGCGAAGGTTCTGGAAATTTGCGAAGGAACCTCTGAATATCAGAAAGTCATTCTGGTCAAGGAACTGGGCGTGGTTTAACGCCAGGTCTCTGCATAATACCTGGTCCGGGCTGAAGCTTTTTGGCGCGGCTGAAAGAACATCTGGGCGCGCATTCATCGGTAGCGCTTATAATCTAAGGGTGCTTTAGGGCAAGCATTAGATGAGAGTGTGCACCATGAAAGTGTCAACGATGAAATTGCGGAGTGCTCGATTTTTGAGTTCTGCGCTTTCCGTGTTTGCGTTGTCTTCGGCACTTGCGCTTTGTGTTGCGCCACCAGCAAACGCTGATGAGGCCTTTGATTTGGGCGTGAAGAGTTTTACAGCGAAAGACTACGCAACTGCCGCAAAGTATTTTCGCAAGAGTGTTGACAGCAATTCGTTGAATGCAAACGCGGTCTACTACCTTGCGCTCTCGCAGCACTACATGGGCGATCTCGCGAATGCGAAAGCAAGCTATGAATTATTGGTCTCGAAATTTCCAGGAACCCCCGCCGCCA
>CAYZJR010000098.1:0-25464 GCA_964478655.1 uncultured Candidatus Obscuribacterales bacterium | reverse complement strand
GCGGCTTCGCTTGTCCACTTACCGGTGCCTTTTTGTCCGGCCTTGTCGACGATCAAATCGACCAAGGCTTTGCCCGTTTCCTTGTCTACAACTGTGAGAACTTTGGCGGTGATCTCGATCAAGAATGAATCGAGAATGCCTCTGTTCCACTCCTCAAAAGTGTCGCTGATTTCTTGAGCGCTCATGCCCAAGCCTTTCCGCATAATGTCGTAGACTTCAGCGATAAGCTGCATGTCACCGTACTCGATACCATTGTGAACCATCTTCACAAAGTGTCCGGCTCCGTCGGGGCCGAGGTAAGTTACGCAGGGACCGTCGTTGACTTTGGCTGCAATTGCTTCCCAGATTGGACGAACTTGTTCATAGGCTTTCTTATCGCCGCCGGGCATTAATGATGGCCCGTTGAGCGCGCCCTCTTCGCCCCCGGAAACTCCGGAACCGACGAGATAAATGCCTTCGGCCGCGAGTTCTTTTTCGCGGCGTTGAGTATCGCTATAGTGCGAGTTGCCACCATCGATGATGATGTCGCCTTTTTGCAGGTAGGGTTTGAGTTTCGCGATAGTTTGATCTACCGCATCGCCTGCTTTGACGAGAAGAACTATTTTTCTCGGCACTTCCAATGATTCACAGAAGGATTTGTCGTCGTGGCAGCCAATCACGTTTTTGCCTTTGCCACGGCCGTTGACAAAGTCGTCGACTTTCGCAGTGCTTCGATTGTAAACCGCGATTCGATAACCGTTACGCTCAATGTTGAGTGCAAGGTTTTCACCCATTACTCCCAAACCAATAAGCCCGATCTGTGCTTTGCTCATTACTTCTCCTCCAACCTTTTACATCATCGGCACGGCAAGATCTAACTTGCTCGCTGCCGCCTTATCGAGAAACCATTCTAGATTGCCGCCTCCCTCAGTTTTCTTCGGGTGGACGAATTGCGCCGGATAGCGACCTTCTTCGCCCTGCAGAACGTCTTTAACGATATCTGCTTTGGATGCACCCGTGACGAGGAAGAAAACGTTTTTCGCGGTGTTGATGACGGGATATGTCAACGTAATTCGATGGTGCCCAAACTTCTCTACATAGTTGGCCACACATGTGCGCTCAGTCTCTTTGAGAGCAGCTGTATTAGGGAAAAGCGATGCGGTATGTCCGTCAGGACCTAGCCCCAACAGCATCAGATCAAAGGAAGGAAATTCGCCCGTTTTTGAGTGAAAGAACTGTCTTATCGTGTTTTCGTATTCCTGCGCTGCTTCTTCAGGGTCTGTATCTTGACCCTCCAATCTAAAAACATTCACTGTTGGGATAGCAACCTTAGACGCCAATGTGTTTTTGACGAGAAGGTAGTTGCTTTCCGGATCAGTATGGGCGACACAACGCTCGTCACCGAAAAACAAATATGTCTTGCCCCACGGTACCTTTTCCGCGTACTTATCGTCTGCGAGTTTCTGATATAGCAGGCGAGGCGTGATGCCGCCCGCTAGCGCTACAGTGAATGAGGACTTCTCTGCCATGAAGCCTAGTGCCAGCGTCAGAAATCGCTCTGCGACTTCTTCCGCCAATACGGTGGAGTCGTCGAGAATATTCAATCTGCCGCGGCTGCTTACGAGACTAATCATTTTGTTGCCTTCTTGCTCTCCTTGGTGCCACTGATGAATGAGAGGACTAGGGCTCCCATCTCAAGCGATTCTTCAAAAATGCGATCACGCGACTCTACGTACAATTCTTCGTCGATCAACTCGCGTTGAATTGGTTCTGCCAAAAACACTTCTTTGCCGTTGCGTTTTCCGTTTGCCGGTTTGTCGCAAGCGTGAAGAACACTGGCATCAACAACCGGTGCACCTGGCTGCTGGCAAGAGTTTATAACCGTTCCATCGGTCAAAGTAATTTCGACTGAGACGATATTTCCTGCCGTCGTGACCTCGCAAGGCATTGTCTGAAGTTTCACACTCACATTTTTGCCGGAGGCATCAAAATGAACATCAATTTGTCCATCGTCCGCCTGTTGCGCACGCGTAGGAGTCCAATCCAAGCGGCTTGCGAGCCATCCTATGCAATGAAGTGATTGATTCAAGTGTGCAGGAGAACTATCAGAGGATTGACTCGGTTTTACAGCGTATTTGATTTTGATGCTTTGAATCTCATCGAGCATTTTGCTCTCGACACCACCATACACGGACTCAAAGCTGAAAGCGATTGATTGCCGCCAGGGCAATACTCGGCGCCAATTCAAGTCGGAAACTACAAGCTCCTTTTTGTAGTCGACAACGGTTGCACGCAGATCTCTATAGAATTCGAATGTGTCTTCCTCAAGCAATGAGTCAACGATCAGTCGGTCGATGCCGTCGACAAAGCGCTCCACATAATCGCGTCGCAATGTGGGCACGCGCCACCACATAACGACAGGCAAATCATGGATGACCAGGGGCATTACGACACTTGCAAGTTCTTCGACACCACCGCCTATCCAACGCACTACAATTTGTTCGCAACAAATTTGCTTCGATCGCTTACCTGACACTGGATGGCAGCGTGCGGAAACCCAGGCTTCAAGCGTTTCCACGTCCGATTCACGCGACATCGCCAAGATCGCCCGGCACGGATGCTTGAGCGTTATCTCGTCCAGGACATCGCTGGCTTGCAGCTCAACGTCAGTTGCAGGCACGAACAAAATGATATTCATAGAACAAGCTCTGGTAACGGTGGGTTCACCGTCATCAGACTTGCCGGCATATTGCCAGAGCGTCTTTAGCTCGCGTTCGATTTTTTCGACTTCCACATACTCGAGTTTTCCGGAAAGAAATTCAGCAGCGGCTCTCATGTTGCCGGTTGGAGTTCTCATAGGCGCCTCCATACTCGTCCGTCTTTGGCAAGCATTGCATCGCTTTCGGATGGTCCCCACGAGCCGGCTTCGTAGTTGGGGAAGTTGGCACCAGCGTTTTTCTTATCGCCCCACCATTTATCCACCACTGGTTCAAGCAGCGCCCAAGACGCATCTACGAAATCGGTACGTGCAAACAGAGAAGGATCGCCAACTAGACAATCGAGAATCAAACGCTCGTATGCGCTTGGTGTGCGCGCACCAAATGCGGTGCCGTATTTGAAATCCATATTCAACCATCTGAGGTCAGTCCCAGGCCCGGGCTGCTTTGTAGCGAATCTCAGGGAAATTCCTTCGTCAGGTTGAATCTGCATTACCAAGACGTTGGAAGAAACAGCATTGGATTTCGAGGCCACTTTGGCATCTGGTGTGCTTGCAAACAACGAATGTGGCGCTGGCTTAAATTGAACTGCGATCTCTGTGATCGTTTTCGGCAAGCGCTTTCCGGTGCGCACGTAAATTGGAACATCAGCCAATCGCCAATTGTCCACAAACAATTTCAACGCAACAAAAGTCTCAGTTGTTGATTGTGGATTGACTCTATCTTCAGTGCGGTAACCCTTCACCGCTTCTCCCTGAATGAAGCCGGGACCGTACTGTCCACGCACTGTGCGTTCGTCGATATCTTTCTCCGTAAAAGGTCTGATCGCCTTGAGCACCTTCATACGTTCATCGCGAGTGGACTCCGAATCCATCGAGATCGGAGGTTCCATTCCCACAAGCGCAACTAGTTGCATCAAGTGGTTCTGCATCATATCTCTGATTGCGCCTGCTTCTTCATAATAGGGCGCTCTATTTTCCACACCGAGAATCTCGGCATTGGTGATTTGAATGTGATCAATGTATTGACGGTTCCACAGAGGCTCAAACAAACCATTGGCAAAACGAAAAACCATGATGTTCTGCACGGTCTCTTTGCCCAGATAGTGGTCAATACGATAAACCTGATGTTCCCTCAAGACATCATGTATGACTAAATCGAGATGTCTTGCCGATTCAAGATCGCGTCCAAAAGGCTTTTCAACCACGACACGCGGCCACGCCGGCTCAGTCGCGCGGCGCTTGTATGCAAGCCCGCACTTGGCGAGATTCGTGATGATAGGCTCATACAGACTTGGCGGCGTCGACAGGTAAAAGATGTGATTACCCATCGTGCCGTGCGATTCTTTGAGCTCTTCCAAGAGCTTCTGCAGGTCGGTATAACCACTGACCTCACCGAGATTCCCGGCGCGATAGAACAAGTTCGCCTCAAATCGCGACCATGTCGCCTCTTCAAAAGTAAGGTCTGATGCATATTTCTGCACCGACTCTTTCATCATGCTGCGAAACTGCTCGTCGGTCAAAACCGTTCGAGACGAGCCGACAAGGGCAAACCCCTTAGGCAGCATTCCTTGCAGATAGAGCGCATACAGCGCAGGAATCAATTTTCTCTTGGCAAGATCGCCATGGGCGCCGAAAATTACCATGGCCAGGGGTTCAACTTTCCTGTCTAATGGCAATCCTTCAAGCAGCGGATTCTCAATCGTCATGCTTTGCAAAGTCATCCCCCGGCGCCTCCGAGCGCAGAATAAAAGGCAGCGATATCAAGGAGATATCGGCGAGGCTATCAGATTACTATGATTTCTCTTAAATAGTATTAGAGTCGCAAGCTAGTCAACAAGCTCTCCGGCGGTCGGCTTGAAGTTGGATTTGAGAAGCACTTGCAGCTTTTCCATGACTTCATGCGCCGGAGCAGGCAGCTCGCCCGTTTCGCAGAAACTAACTTTGTTCATTACCTTGAGCTGTGCGTTCATCAAAGTTACTGAACGCAAGTTCGGCTGCGACTCCGCGTGCCCATGCGAAACCACTGCATCCAGAAACGGACGTGACGATGCGATCTCGAAGATCGGCGCTATCAGTTCTTTATCAACCTTCACATCGCGCCTGTGGAGCACTGGATTGTAGCGATTGCCATATTTGACTTGTTGGAACAGCACAAGATTGCCCAACTCATTCAACAAAACCCTTTCATGCGGACCCGCGAACTCAACGGTCAAAGGGTGCAAAAACTGGTCGGTGACAGGCGTGGAAGGCTGACTCTCATAGAGCACGTAATTGACCTGCGCCGCACAAGACTGCGCCCAGAGCACACACGCCACAAGAAGCGCCCCTGAAAGCGTTGGTAACAGGGTTGTGTTAGCCAAATACTGTCCGATACGAGAAATTGGCGTCGCCTCCGCTACTCTAAAACCATTGTAGCGAAAGGAGGTTGTAGAGACCACTAGAATTAATGGTATGAGCGACGACTCTACCACCTTAAAATCGCGCCGGCTAATTGTGTCCCTGTTTGCAATCGGGCTCGTGGTCACGATTATCAAAGAAGTCGTCGATAATCTGCAACATGTTCTGCTCAGTGGCTGTGACCCGGCTTGGCTCATAAAGACGGGACAGATAATTATCGCCACGCATACCGTACCCAAGGCGGATTCGTTTAGTTGGACCGCAACCGGGAATCAACTAGTTTGCTATCAATGGCTTTTCGAAGTTGCACAGGCCTATCTGTTCAACACAGGTGGGTTGTGGCTGGTAGGTCTGGCATCGCTTTTATGCTTCGGCACTCTCTACTTGTTTTTGTTGCCCATGACTTGGCTCAGAAGCGGCGTTAGACCGATTTGGATACTTTTGTGCTTGGCGCTTGTTTTCAGCCCTTACTGGGTGATGGCGCGCCCACAGACCCTATCGCATCTGTTCATTTTTGCGTTTGTTTTGTTGTTGGAACGATTTGTGTCCACTCGAAAAGTTCTTTATCTGTTCGCTTTGCCACCACTTATAGTGCTTTGGAACAACATTCATCTCACTGCAATTCTAGGCATAATGGTGCTTGTTGCTTACTTGTTGGAAGCCGTTTTTTCTACATTCGTAAGAACTAAGTCAGCCGGGGGTGATTCTCGAGAAAACACAGAACAAAACGCGGACTCGCCCCCGATAGAATACTTGTCGGCGCTCGGATCGAGCCCAAGGCTCTGCCTGACGCTTGCCGGAATGACGATTCTTTGCGCTGTTTGTCTTTGCATGAACCCCTATGGGTTGGATCTAATTCCTTATCAACTCACTTATCCCACTCGAATGTCGGCCGCTGACATTGCAGAGCTGAAAGGGCTAAACATTCTCGATGCAATTTTCAGGTTGATTCACCTTGCAATCGTATGGATTGCCCTCGTGGCAGTGTCAGTGAAGCGAGGATTGCCGTCTCGCTGGCTAATTCTTGCAGCGACTGCCACTTTCGCATTCTTTGTTGTGACGAGATTGCAACCACTCGTGGTGCTACTAACCTGGCTTCCGGTGGGAGCTGCACTCTCCATGTTTAATTCAACGAGACTCGCGAGAACGGATGATTCACGAGCCTCATTCAAAGACTTTTCGAAACCCAAAAAGCTTGCCGTAGCCGCGGTTATGGCAATTGGTTCGTTTGCACTTCCAGCTATGCTTTGGAACTGGAAATATCCAAGCGAATCAGTAATTCGGTCCGCATTTCTTGGTGATAAGTCACTTACTCTCAACTACTATGCTGCCCATTGCGCAGCGAACGCTCATCCGTTTAATGACTCGGACACTGGAGATCGGCTGATCTTCCTGGGTGCCGGACCTGTTTTTATCGACAGCCGATTCGACTTCTATGGTCGCGAATTTTTCCGCAACTGGTTCGAGTGTATTGAGTCATACGGAAACTGGCAGATTCGTATCGAGCGCTGGAAACCAACGCATTTGCTGGTCAAGGATACCTACAAATTGTATTGGAAACTCATGTCGTCACCCGATTGGTGTCACGTAGTTGATGATGGCTATCTCTCTTTGTGGATGCCTAAGAACGAAGCGACGGAAAGTTGGTTGCAGACCGAGAAGTTGGACACTGCGCAGCTGAAAGGGGCCGGTCTAGAACCGCAACTGTTAGCCTCGACAGTCACCGGACGCGCGTGCAAGCATCTGCAACTCGGGAAGTTTTTGCTTGAAGGCAAGAAGTTCGAGGAAGCGATAGCCGAGATTTCCGAAGCATGCAAGCTCGTGCCATCTCAGAAGTTGTTGCGTGAGTTGAACGACGCAAAGAGACTGTCCCAGCAAGTACAGACTGTAGAAGACTCAAGCAAGAAGAAGGAAGATTAAGATTTCAAAGCCTTCAGATCCTTCAAATCCTTTCGCATCTCTGCAATTGATGCGTACCGCGACGTAGGATCAAGCGCAGTAGCGCGAGCAACGATTGCATCGAGTGCCGGTGGAACATTGGGATTGAGCTCTTTTGGATGAGAAGATGAAATAGCCTCCGGCTCTTGCCCGGTAAGAACAAAATGCAACGTTGCACCAAGCGAATAGATATCACTCTGGGTGGTTGGCTTTCCTCTGAATTGTTCTGGCGACATATAGATGTGCTTTCCTACAACCGTGCCTGTGATGTTGGATTCGACTTGCTGTGCAACCGAGAAATCAATCAATTTGAGGCTGCCGTCTGATTGAACCATTAAGTTATCCGGCGTAAAGTCGCGGTGAATTACAGGGGGATCTTGTGAGTGCAAGTACTGCAAAATATGACAAGCAGTCAGCGCGAGCTCGATCGCGTGGTCGGGTTCAATCGGACCTTGCTCGCCTACTAATTGATTGAGGGGTACTCCGTCCACTCTTTCCAATGCTAGATAGGCACGGTGATCTTCAACAAAGAGATCGATGAACTTCACTATGTTAGGATGCTGGAGAGAAGATAGCACCCTGGCTTCGAGTTCGAACTTCTCTGCTGCTTTCTTGCGCACCCGGACGTCTGGAAACACGGGTAGGACGAATTCCTTCAATGCCACCACTAAAGGTGCCTGTGTCATCGGATCTATGAGACTGGATTTCGAAGCTAAGTAGACTGTTCCTTGTCCACCCATGCCGATCTTGGACAGAATTGAATACTCCTTATCATGCAAGACATTGCCTCGAACAAGTGGAGTTAATTTGTCTCTTTTCGGCGCGGCCGAGAGTTCCTTCAACCACAACTCGGTGTAGCTCTCGCGCCCTTCAGGCTCCGAGAAAACTTCCAGAGAGTCGGCGTCGATTGCCGTTGCATTCACGTACTTGTTTACTGCTGCAATGAGTCTTCTGCGATCGTTAGGACGTACAACATCGCCCATTCGTATTGAGTGTTTGACGCCGTTGTCCTCAGTCAATTCCAGTCTATAATCCGCAACGCCCCTTTTCCCATCCGGACGAACGAGCTTAGCGTTTGTAACCAACGGCCAATAAATTGCGTCGGTGACGGAATATCTCTCACCGGACATGAACTGCAGCATAAGAAGAGACTCTTCCGATATCGCAATATGCGTCGGCCTTTCCGAATCTTTCATCGCAAGAGAGGCAAACCGCCATCCCAAGAAGGCATAAAATACCCACGAAACCTGAGTGAGAAATTTGATTGCGGAGGTTGCGGCGCCACCAGGATCATAGGCGAGAACAGGTTTTAGCGGTGATAACAAAGTTCGTCCTAAAAAAACGAAAGTGTCGTTAATCGTGTTTGTACAAACACCGAAAACAAGAATCACGAATGCCAACAAAAGGAACAAGGGAATCTTCTTCAGAAGAGGTCCCAGCCATCGCTGCCGTTCTGCATTTTCACTGTACTCGATAACAAGTTCTGCATCGGCGAACACCATGCTGGGAGGATCTTCGAGTCTCTCCTCTTTGAACGTTTTGATTGTCGCCACCAAACTTCCTCTAAACTCATCATGCTCAATTGCCTCGATTAATGAGTTTCCAGGCAAGTCGGTGTTGACCAAATTGACTTTGCTCTTTTCGGCAAGCTTATTTTTCTTTTCCTCGCCATTAGTCATATGAAAGTCACTCATTGCGCGCAACCTGCGAACGCAATTGCGTTGATGCCGCAATGGTGTACTTTTTGCTCAACTGGTCGAGGGCGCGATAAACTTCCTGTGCGCTTTGATAACGATCCTTTTCGTCAAGTTGTGTGCAGCGGGCGACGATCGCGTCGAGATCTTCGCTTACGTTGGAATTCATCGAACGTGGATGTGAGACCGAGAGAGCGTCAGGGTCTTGCCCGGTAAGCAGAAACGCCAGTGTACATCCGAAAGCATAGATGTCGCTGCGCATTGATGCTTTTCCTCTCAACTGTTCCGCGGCAATGTAAGAGTGCTTGCCGATCATCGTTCCGGTTGCGGTGCCTGCAAACTCGTTCGCTGCACCGAAATCGATGAGTGCAACTGTTCCATCCTCTTTCAAAATCAAATTGTCCGGTGAGAGATCTCGATGCAGGATTGGCACCGATTGACTGTGCAAATGGTTCAGAAGCTCCGCGATTTGCAGTGCCCATGAAACTACAGTCGATTCCTCTTGCGCGCCTTCGTCCTTGACGTATCGACGGAGATCTTTGCCAGGCAGGTACTCCAATAACAAATAATTGCGGTCATTTTCGATGAAGTGATCGAACACTTTGGCAATCTGTGGGTGAGTGAGTTTCGACAAGATATCAGCTTCCCGTCGAAAGAACTCATCTGCGCGCTTGCGCATGGCGCTATTGCTTTCGGCAGGCACAACGGCTTCCTTCACAACATACGACGTGCGCATTTTATCTTTGACTAAATAGATTGCTGAGAGTCCGCCAAACGCAAGCTGTCTGATTACTTTCAGATCTCCACTGCGCAACAAATGACCCGGTTCCAGCGGGACGAAGTTGGTTGCGCCAAAGCGCCTAGCCAGCTCATCTTCCCACATCTCGGTGTATCCCAGTCGCTTCATGTCACCAGATGCGATGCTCAACTGGTCACGCAATTCGGTGACGGCTGGATACCTATCGTTGCCTCCACCCCACACGTCTATGGCAACTAAAAGTTGATTCAACTCTTGCTCGCTGAGTTTTGCCAGTTTGAATTCAGCAGGTTTTCCTTCCTTGAAAAACAGCACGAGCCGCCCACCTGCGGCTGCGAAGTATTTCACGTCCTTCAGAAGCGCCCATGGCCTATCGACGCGACCTTTGAGTGATGGGCAGATCGTAAACGGCAGCGAGATTCCGTCGCGGTTGATGAACACGGTTTGATCGGACAAAACCATGACTGCCCAGATGTTGGCGCAGAAGACCAAGAGCTCGATGAAAACTACGACGGACGCAGGACCCATCTGAATCTGCCCTGCCGTCACAGCAGTGAAGATTGCGATAGTAGCCCAAAGATTGAAGCAGAGAATGAATGGCACGAGCAATTGCAGCCCGCCCAGGACGAGCTTGATGGGTAACGAGCTGTTTTTGAGTGTGACTTCCGCTTCAGCCACGGGGCAATTCCTCCCTTTTTGTTCTTGCCACGGAACCCCTGAAGCTTACCCGAGTCACCACCTATTGACAACATCACGGGACATTGGAGATGCTGGAGTTAGGCTTCTGAGGAACCGAAAATGGTAGCAATCAGCAGCAACGAACTTAGACTGGTTTCGGGTCCATCAACTGCCAGGGTTGGTTTCTTCCCTCTATGCATTGCAATCGGGCTCGGCTTTGCCTTTGTGTGCGTTTGGCTGGGTGTAGCTGTGGTTGCCGCGTACCAGAACATGTATTGGGCGATCGTAATAGTCGCCGCCGCTACGGCCTTTGCCTTCTACCTGGGGTATGCGGCATACGGAATGATCAAAGAGTCGTTTAAAAACTACGTTGTGGAGCTGAACTCATCCGAAATAGTGTTGAAGGTCGAAGACCGATTCACGCACAAGGAAAGTACGCAGATGGTCTTGCTCAACGACGTTAAGTACGTAGAGTACTATCCGTACAGAGATTCGGCTAGCGCCATTCTCCACACTGCGTACAATCACATCGAGATACCCTTGTGGCCTCTTTCAGGACACGGCGAAGATGTGGTCAGCTACTTAGAGGGGCTTGGCATCAAAATCTTCAACGTTCAGCTTGATGACGAACTGCCTGATTAGCTGCCGGATCAGCCGCCAAACAAGAGAATCATGAAGGCGAATGTGCCGCTGTTCCACAAGCAGTGCGTAACCATTGAGGCGAGCAAGCTCTTCGTTCGCTCAAAGACAAAGGCGAACAAGCAACCCAGAACAAACAACTGCATGGCGCCGCCTGCATCTAAGTGTGCCAAAGAAAACAGTGCCGCAGAGATGACGATACACGGGAAGACCGGAAGATTGCGACGCAATGAGGTGTAGAGAAATCCTCTAAACAAGGTCTCTTCGCATAGTGCCGGCAGCACACCGAGCGTGAAGAAGAACAGCAAAGTAGCTAGCACATCGTTCGATCTGGCAGCCTCCAAAACTATAGGAATGATCGGATTGTTGGAGCCTTGTGAATGCAAGAACTTTTGCGCAAATATCGCAGCGACCAACACAATAGGAACCGCAGCAGTCCATGTCAGAATGCCCGCAAGGACGATTCGTACAGGTCCCAACTTGCCGGACTTCAATCGGAAGCGAACGCCATCTAGGAAGTTGAGACCGCGCTGGCGAAATGCGAAAAACCAAATGAAAAGAAGCGCCGGACCGTTGGTTGCGATATAGGAAGACGCTGTTGCCACTGCGATCATGGTCGCATTAGGGTCGTTTCCGCGCACCAATCTAAAGATCTCATGCAGGTATGGAACCATGAGAAACTCAAGCGAGAGCCATGCAATGAAGACACCATATACGGTTCTAATTCCCCAGTCTCCGGGAGCTGCAATTTGCGCCCGCTCTTCTTCAGGTGTGACCTTCCTGGACAAGAAAAATAGCTGGACGATAATTGTGATGACTCCCACGAGAGCCGCACCACAAACGACAAGGAAACAAGCTAATGCTCGATATGCCAGTTGCAGACACTTGTCTCCATACTCATCAAGCAGCTTCTTATGTTCCTTTGCATGACCAGAAACCTTGGCCAATTCGATCATTGTGATGTCTTTGAACCAACCCTTGAGGTTAGTCTCAATCACTGTTTTCAACGACGAATAATCCGCGTCGCTTGAAACTTTCTTGTTTATGTACAGCGCCTTTGACAGCTTTTGCATGTCTTTTGCGCGGTCGAGATCTTTGTTGAGTTCTTTTATTTTTTCAGGATCTTTGGTTTTTTGGAGCTCGCCGATTTTATCGGCGGCGATCGTACCTAGCACGTCAATGAGCTGTGCAACCGGCTTTCCAGACTCTGCCGCGACAATGATTTGCTTGGTTCGCAAAATTGGTTTTTTAGGCTCTGCCTTCGTTGCTGTCTCGAGAGACTTATTTGCTTCGTCAAGGACGCCACTTTGCTGCTTGACCATGCTCATGTCTGCAGGTCCGCTCTTGGTCGCAAACAACGTAGACGAACTTTGCTTCAATGTCTCCATGAGGCCGGCCAGCCTCATGCAGAACTCAGCCTTGTCCGCTTCAAGAACAGGATTTTGATTTTGACCGCGCTCCGATAGTGTGCCTGTTACCTGCGTCACAACAAAGACTGTCGAAAAAACGAGCAGCGCATCAATGCTGGCGCTGCGCTTTTTGTCCTTTAACGCGAAGCAAAGCGCAATGAGAAATCCGAAACCACAAAACCAAGCAAGCTGAATTAACGATTCGGACACCGATCAGTTGTTCCTTCCCTTGATATGACTTACGGCATGACGTAATGGCATACCATAGCATATGTAGATCACTTCATGCCGATCATGACGACTCGTGCTCGGAGCCATCCACCGAACCATCATCGGTGGTCTCAACAAGTGCCGCGAGAAAATCTGCAAACGTTGCAGCAATTTCCAATTCTTTTGGTCGTATCTCAGCAGTTCCGGACAGTTTCCAAAATATGACAACACCAATTTTTTTGGAACGTTTTATCAGTGGAAGAACCAGCGCGATGTCAAAACCGAATAGTTTTGTTCCAAACGGTGGAATGACTTTTGGTTTGCCTTCTAAAAGCGATGTGACAATTGGATCTTTTGTCTTTTCATCGATAGGAATGATGTCTTTTCCATCGACGGAAACCAAGTCACTGCCTTCAACACTATAGAGGGAGCACTCCACAAAACCAAGGAATGCGCCAAGAGATTCAGATACCGAGCGGAGTTCTGTGAAGACCGTTTTTGTTTTGAATCTAGTCGCAATAAACTTGAACAGTGTCAACAACTCATCATCTTTTGCTGCGATGTGTGCGAGTTCCATTTTCTCCATGCAGATTGCCATCAAGTCGCAAGTACGTTTCATATCGCTTACTTTCGAACTTGTGAGCCGAGTCGACAAATAGATCATCACGAGCCCTTTCGTTGCGCCGTCTGCTATCAGCGGCAAGAGCAGTATGTGGCTGGTTGTGCCGAAAGAAATCATCGAATACAAGTGTGATGTCGACTTCAGCAATGGGATGTCAGCGAATGGTTCCTTCCAAGTGATCACATCAAGATTCTTCGCACCTGCAGCGACGAGTTCAAGCATCACTGCAGTGGATTCGGACTCCGGCAACTGCACGCCGCTATACAAGTTTTTATGGTCGCTGCTACTTTCAGTCAACACCTTTAATATCGATCCGGCTCTCCAGACGACTATTCGCTCTGCGTCGAGCATATCTACCAAACGTCTTGCAGCTTTATTCAATACATCGAATGGATCATTGCCACTGCAAAGATCTTTGAGAACTAGCGGAAAAACTTCGGCGTGTTCGTTTCTTGATTGGGGCTCAGTCGGTTCTTCGTCAGGCTCGTCAGGCAGTACAGGCCGGCGCCTTGCCGCGAGTTGGTCCGGTTCTTGGGGAGGAATTCCCATCTTGCGAAAAACGACATCGATCTCATCATCGGAAATCTCGACACCAAACACCGGGGGTCGTTCCGAAGCCTGTTTTGAACGCGCTACTATCTGCTCGATCTCTTCATTGGTGACAGCATGATGATCCATCAGAGGCAAACAAAATGACCTCCACCCATCGTTTGTCTTTGCAATCTCGGCAACCAAAAGCATCACGAGCTTCGTAAGACTGGCTTTGGAAAACTCCTGGGTTGGTCTATCGTCCAAGCTTTGGTCGATTAGCGAATCTGGGATATTGAGGGCAAGCAGAATCGGAAAGCAAATGCGTTTCCATCTTCTGTTGTGTCTTGCGTAATCAACAATCAGCGAAACAATCGGCTGAAGTCGATCGGCAAGCGGAACTTTCGTCGTCTTCCCAAGTGTTACTTTCTGCGGCTGGATTCCTCGTCTGCGATTGACCTCGGTCTCGATTTCATCCGGGTGAATGTTGTTTACTTGCATCGGTCCGGCGCATATCTGGCGCCACGGTGCACCCGCCATGGCCTGCCTGACGATGACTTCAAAAACCTGCGAGCGAACCCCTGAGCCATACGAGTGCATGGCGGCACGAGCTTCTGCCAATGACTTGGCGGCGGGCGCCGGTCGCTGCTCTAAGACGGCTTTGCAGAATCGGCAAATCTTTGATTCAATGCGCACCATTTCTGCGCAGTCATTGCAGCGTCTAAAGTGCTCGGTCGAGAGTCCAAGCTGGCAAAACCGGCACAGAATAGCCTTTTTCTTAATTACCTCACCGCAATTCGGGCAGGAAAATTCATCAGCCTCTGGTGGCTCAAACATAGTCTGACCCCTCTATTCGTTGTTGTGCGCGAAAGCGGTTAAGCGTACCGGACTAATTCCGATCTTAGCGCGTGATGCTTGAGTGCGCTTGCACCCGAGGAGCCATTATTAAGTTGCTGAAACTGATTGGAACGCCAAACTTTGGCCGATGCAGTCGGCCTAGTCTGCGCCGCCGCCGCCACCGCCGCCCCCGGCATCGCCGCCGAAGAAGCTTTGACCGAATTCGCCGAGTTCGCCGAAACCGGAGAATTCTCCGTAGTCTCCGAACCCGTCCAGACCACCGAACTCGGTGCCTGTGTCGTGCAGGAAGTCCTTGTTATGCTCGGCGAAGAAACCAGGATCTTCTTGCGGAATTTGGTCGGCGTAGTAGCCCCAGGGAAACTTCGAATCCAGCTTTCTGCGCATAAGCCAGCGAGGGGGCTTCAAAAAGCCCAGTCCCGCAATCACCGTGAAGATGAAGAGGAACTCGCAAGCCATTATATTGTTCCACTGGAGTCCCATTTTTTCCCGCTTTTCCTGCCTGGCGCTAATCGCCCCTCGTCTTGGCTCTAGTGTGAACCTTTTACAGGTTATGACTGTTGCCGCAGATCGTAGATGCAGATTAGTTGTTAGTCAACGAATCAGTGGGGAAAATACGTGGAAAGAGGCTATGAAACGGCTATTCTACGTCGGTGAGGAGAGCTACTTTCTGTGGTCCAACTGTCGCGACGGACATGCGCGGACCTTGTGTACGTTTGAAAGTGTCGATGTAGCGACGAAGGGCTTCCCGTATCAGATCTGATCTTGTGCGGTGCTCGACTTGCGCAACGAAATCGATTTGTTCGAGCAAACCAGGAGGTAGGGCCACAAGTACTTTCTTAGGCATCTCAATTCCTTATGAGTTGTAGTAGCGGGTGAATTCCAAAAATTTACGAAACAAATGCATCGCCAATACAAGAGATAGACGTTCGCAAGTTCTCCGTCTATGCTTGGCGATGTGCTTTCTGTTCGCGCTTACGAAATAGAATGTACACCCCTAACATGCCTTTTTAAAGGGGCAAAGCGCCCATAAATACAAGATCTGGTTCAAAGTACATAAAAGGTTTTTTGGAAAGGTTTCTTTGAATGCTGGGAATCGAGTCACACCAAGAACTGCATGCTATGCGGGTTTTAAGAGGGCGCAAAAACGTAGTGCACATGATACGAGTAAGATTGCAAACAGAAGATCAAGGATCCGTAACAACATATGAACGACGGATTTGAACCAGATACACACAAGCTAACTGCGAACGTCAAAGCCGGTGGCTGTGCGGCAAAAATCAGTTCTGCCGAGTTGCACGAAATACTCGCATCTGTCTCGGGCAATGACATTCGTAAAGCATGTCCTGAGTTGATGACAGGCATAGACAACTTCGAAGACGCCGCTGTATACAAGCTTTCGGAAAGATCGGCAATAATTCAAACCGTCGATTTCTTTCCTCCCGTAGTAGATGATCCATACTTGTTTGGTGTCATTGCCGCCACCAACGCGCTATCCGACATATACGCAATGGGAGGCAGACCAATACTTGCTCTCAACGTACTCTGTTTTCCAACTTGCGACTTTCCGCTTGAAGTTGTGGCACGAATTTTGAAAGGCGGCGCCGATCAAGTAGCCCGCGCCGGCGCAGTGATCGCGGGTGGACACTCTATTCAATCACCAGAACCTGTCTACGGTCTGGCTGTCACGGGGCTTGTAGATCCTGCGAAAGTACTCACCAATAGTGGTGCCAAAGCCGGCGACAAAATTGTTCTTTGCAAACCGATAGGAACCGGCGTCGCCCTCCTCGGAATGAAAGGACAGGTATTGAGCAAAGATGCTGAAGATGCACTAATCAACGGACTAACGACTCTCAACAATCACAGTCTTGACGCGGCATTGCATACAGAACAATCAGAGTTGGATATACAAGCAGCAACAGACATTACCGGTTTTGGATTGATTGGACATATTCACGAGATGTCGAAAGGCAGTGGTTTGGCCGCACGGCTCAAGGCGCGCGAAGTGCCGCTTCTGCCGCAGGTCCTAGATCTTGCAGAGCAAGGATTCGTACCGGCGGGAGCGTACGCCAATCGCAAATCTTTCGAACAATTCGTTTGCTATATAAAGGAAGTCGATCTCGCTTTGACGGATCTTTTTTTCGACCCCCAGACGGCTGGTGGCCTCCTATTTGCGGTGGAGGCGAAAGCGGCTGAGAGCCTCGTTTCGCGGCTTTCTTCCAAAGGTATCAATGCAGCGATAATTGGAGAGTTTTTTGAAGGAACAATAGGTCAGGTTGAACTAGTCGAATGAGTAGCGACAATATCAAAAACAACAGACACAAAAAAAATCACGGTGAGAAATGGAAAAGACAATTGATTTGAGAGGTTTGGTTTGCCCTGAACCCGTCTTGAGAACAAAAAAGCTGCTCGACGATAAGTCAGTCGAACGCGTAGAAGCTCTTGTAGAGTCAGATATCAATGTCCGAAACCTCGAACGCCTGGCGCGCTCATTAAAGGTCTCTATAACGACGAAAGAAGAAAACGGCCACTTCAAAGTCGTTCTCTCACGAGACGGCGGTGGAACAACTGCTCACGAGCACCAAACACCAGCAGCTTCAAAGAAGGTTTCCGCAAACTCATCTAGCGAGTCGGAGGTGGGCACGGTGGTCTTTTTAGCGAAAGATGTGTTTGGTGCAGGCGACGAAGATTTCAGTCGCAATCTTTTGAATGTGTTTTTGCAAACCCTCTTAGATTCCGGTCACAAACCGCGTGCAGTCTTGCTGGCCAATACAGGTGTCAAACTTATGAGCTCCGATTCAGCAGCACTTAAAGTATTGAACGACTTCAAAGCGCAGGGCGTTGAAGTTTTGGCGTGCGGTCTTTGCGTGGACTACTACGGACTTAAAGATTCCATTCCGAAAGAGCAAATCACAAACATGTTTGCAATCTGCGAATTTCTAATGGCTGCAGAGCGAGTGCTATCGCCTTAGATCATGCCAATGCTGTCGCCATAGATAGCCCGCAGCGCAACACTAAGATCTGATCGAGGTCAGGACTACTTCAAGAAGATGTCGTGATCCCAGAACTTGACGCACAAATAGATCACGCCGAAGGTGAAGATCATCAAAATGGCGATGACAATGACCGATGCCGTGTGAAACAGCGACACGCCATTGGATATAAATTCCATTAACTGAGAGGTCATATAGTCTTCACTGAAGCAAGGTCGTGACCTGCCAGTCTATCAGCAAATCTTTGGAGTGCAAATAGATATCCCCTCGATTTCGGGGGGAGAATACGAACGGTGGCGGCACCCAGCCCTAGTTGCGCTTCGCCGCCAACAAGGAGTCGACCTCATCTGCCCGAGCAAGACCCTCAGAGGCACTAATCTTTCTGGTGACCAGAGCTCCGCATGCGTTGGCATAAGAGCCGAGACGCTGCCACTGTTCCGGAGAAACACAGGCAATGTCCGGTACTCCTCGAATTCCTAATTTGCTCAGTGCATGCAGCATCCCGGCAATGAATGCGTCGCCGGCTCCAACTCCGGCAACCGACGAAACGTTGTGCGGGTGACAATATGCTTCACCGTTCCGCCCAAGAACATAAGATCCGTCCGTGCCCAAAGTCACCAACAGCGCCTCAGGCTTGTACTTTTCAAAAACAATGCGGGCACAATCCTTGATGTGTTTGGTTGGCCCGGTCGCATTGCCGTTGCCCTCCAATACAGACAATCCTTTCTCTGCCAGGCTCTTCGAGCTGACGTCCTCGCCGGCGGTAGGCCATAACCCCCGTTCGGCCTTGTCGCCCGCCCAGTAGAGCAACTCGCCTAGATTGACTTTGATGAGGTGAGCCAGATCCATGCATTGAATGGCCGCGGCTCTGGCTTTCGATTCTTCGTGAGTCGGATAGCTTGAATCGAAAGAAACCACCAATCCTAATTCTCTCGCTGTCTGCATCGCATGCACGATTGTGCTGGTTCGAGGTTCTTTTGTGAGCGATATACCGGTTGCATGAAGCATCGCAGCATCACTTAAACTTTCTCTGGTCACATCGTGCTGCTGCAGCATCTGCGCGGCATTGTTGGTCGGCCAGTTGTAGAAGCTGTTTTCGTCTTCGCTTGTAGAAAGCACATAGCACTGTGCGGTTGGATAGGCTTTGTCCGTGATTAAATGGTCGACTTCAACGTTTTCACGCTTCAGTATTTCAAGCAGATATCTTCCGTGCACATCGTCGCCGACCTTTCCAATCAGACGCGATCGTGTCCCCAGGCGGCTTACGCCTACGGAGACATTGCAGGCATTTCCGCCCAGACTTCTGCAAAAGAGTGAAACGTCGTCGAAACCGCGGCCAGGCTCTGTCGAGATCCAGTCAACAACGACCTCGCCGATAGCCACTACCCGCATGTTTTGTCAGCGCTCCGCTCGCCGGCGACCGTTTGATTATGCAGACTTGGAGTTCTTTTCGAGTACCGTCGGATAGATATCGTATGCCTTTTTCACTGCAGGCAGTAAGGCAAGGGCCCGATTAACAGGACCCTTCGATACGATCTTGCCGGTCATGATTGCTACAGGCACATTTACTTTGCCCAACCAGAAATCGTGAGCAATGTCTGATTTCATGAACATTTCGACTACTGGCTTCTTCTGACACTCGCCCACGAAAATCTTCATTGTGGCGCCGTCAGAGCAGTCGATAGTAAGTAAACCGTCCGGGTCTCTGTAATGAAACTGAACTGTGAGCCTGGACTTAATGAGCTCTTCAGACATCTCTGGGTGGTTTCGAATGTGCTCCCAAAGATCTTCCATAATTACGTGAAGCTCTTCAGTACTAGAAAAGAACGGCATCAATAAGCCCTCTCGTATATCCCGATAATATCCTCTATGGACGATTCCTTCGGATTAAACATTATTGCAGGATCTGTGCTTGTAAGATCGGCCAGTTCAGCCAGCTGACTTTCACTTAACTTGGGCACTCCTAGATCTCTCAATCGTCCTGGTAAACCAACCTTTGCAGTAATGTCCTCTACGCACGCGATCAAAGCATCGCTAGCTTCATTATCATTCAAACTGGCAGAAACGCCAAGGCTTCTTGCCATTGAGGCATATCTGGCAGCCACTACATCCTTATTGAATCGCATTCCGTGCGGGAGAAAAACACAGTTAGTCGCGCCGTGATGCGTGTTGTACCTGGCACCGGTGGAATGCGCCAGGGCATGGACTATGCCGACGCCGGCATTAGTGAAAGACAGTCCTGCCATCGTGCTGGCAACCAGTGTCGCAGATCTCGCCTCCAGATCGTCACCGTGTTTGGTGGCACGTTCCAAGTGCGTCAAAAGCAAACGCATCGACTCGATCGCAAGAGAATCTGAAAGAACTGAGTTGGTGACAACAGCAGTAAATGATTCGATATTGTGCGTGATTGCATCGAGACCAGTTGCAGCTGTCAGTTTAGGAGGAAGCGAAAGGAGCAATGTCGGGTCGAGAATTGCCACCAGTGGAGCAAGATATCTGCTCGCGTACAAAAGTTTTTTGTGCTCCTCCGTGTCCTTTACCAAGGCCGCAAACGATACTTCAGAACCTGTGCCTGCTGTAGTCGGGATTGCAAACAACGGCACCAATGGTTTTTCTAAATTATTCAAGCCTTGATAGTCACGAACGTCACCACCATACCTCAGCGAAATTGCTACAACTTTTGCTGTATCAATAACGGAGCCGCCGCCCACCGCAAGCACCGAGTCGCACTTTTCGTCTCTTGCGTAGTTCGCAGCACGATTAACGATGTCGATATCGGAATCTGGTGGCACATCAGAAAAAATGACGTATGGAAATTTCGCGTTGTCGAAGCCGTCAAGAATGTCCTTGAGAATGCCGCTGGAGAGCAAGAATGCATCGGTGACGATCAGCGCTTTTTTGCAATAGAACTCCTGCAATACCTCGACAGCCGCACTCGACAAACCTTCGCCGAATGAGACACGCGTTGGGCACACAAATACAAATGGATTCATTCCTTAAGTCGTCCTGTTTTCGCAAGTTCTGACGTTGTTTCCGAATCCCGGTTTCTAGCATGTCAGAACCCGTAGCGATGTGATCTTGCTGTCGTAGAATTCCTATACATCTTTTACAAACGTAATTGTCAATTCAATTTTCCTAAATTGCTCAACTTCCTATAGATCAACATAACAAAAGTTTCATAGGTGCGCTTGACTTCCGTTAATTTTCAGAACCATTCTCGTCATGCAATTGGAGTTTGCTGACCAGTTGAGGATTTATGTAAGTAAGGAACGGTTATACTGACATCCTCTTGAATTGGAAGTCTGTGGATATCTAACTAAATCTTGGCAAACGTTTGTCAATGTTCATTGAACCAGGTGCGAGTCAATGGGAAGATATAGATGCCGAGCGGCTCAAAACAGACCACAGATTTTGAGGAACCTGTGCACTGTTACCAACGTCACCGAGAAAACGACTTGAAACACAGTTGCCAAGAGGCTTTCGGGACGGAGCTGAGAAAGGGAGATTTGAATGGGATTTCGCGTTAGCACGAGATTTGTTTCTCTTCTAGTTGCATCAAGCATCACTGTGATGCCCGTGATTGCAGCGGCCAAGAAGAGTGATAGTGGTTCGTCACAACCATCAGGCACGCTCCTGCTTCCTCTGACACCAAAGATTGACGCATCAGTGGCATCGCCAAAAACATCGGGACTGTCGTTGCCCAGCGCAGGAAAACTGGCAACGCCGAGCGCAGGCAAGTTGGCGACACCAAAAGTCGTCGAGACAGAATCTAGTTATACGCCACCTGAAACGGCGGATGCACCAGCAGCATCGGCTACTCCGAGCGATTCCACGGCATTGAAACCGGCACCACGGACGATGTCAGCTGAAATCGAAGAAGACGAAGTAGTAGGGTCTGCAGCCAGCGAGGTTGAGGACGACACTACTCTTAAAGGAACGATTCAGATCGTCGCTGACGATACGGAATACGACCAGGACAAAAATACTTTTTTAGGAACTGGAAATGCTGTCGCCATCATCGGCGGTCAGAACTCCAAGCTTGAAGCCGATACGATTCTCTACGATCAAAACACACAGATGATCGATGCGCGCGGCAACGTGCGAATTCTGCGCGGTGGGCAGTTGACCACCGGTGCTGCCTTCAAATTCAAAGTCGATGCAGACGAATACTTGATCACAAAACCGGATACGGAACTCAACGGAGTGCAAGTCGTTGCACGCCGCGGATATGGTGCAAAGGGCGGTCTCCAATTCAAAGATGGAGCCATGACCCTTCCAAACCCACTGTACTTCACCGCAAACGGCATGTGGGCGCCCACCTCCTATACAGAGGAAATGCAGCGCAAGATTCAGCACCCTGATGCGTACATGCCGGAGAAACCGAGCTTCGTTTTCAAGGCAAGGAAGATTGTCAGCGAACGATACAAGGAAGCAGGCAACGTCACCGTATTCGGTGGCAGAATCGTTGCCGGCAACTTTACTGTTCCACTTCCAAAATTTACCGCGACTGTTTCCAAGAACGAAAACAACGTTACTTTCCCAGTCACGCCGACCTTTGGAAACAACCTGCAAGTGGGCGGTTTCCACATTGGACCAAGCTTCAACACTGCTATTGGAAAGACCGGCAAACTCTCCTGGATGCCTATGCTCCAGTTGGGTGGTCGCACGCTGCAAGGTCAAACCGGCAAAGATATCGGTCTAGGCGGACAGGTCGCATTCCAGAACAGACGATATCAAGGACACCTTGCATACGGTTCAAATAACAACGTTCTCGTTGCCGATTTGAAGGGTGCCATCACCAAGACTTCGGGCTTCCAGCTCGGTGTTAACAGATTCCTCTCAGATGGGATGATGGGTTATAGAAGAGCTCGGTTGTTAGCCGAAGTCGCCGATAACCGCACTATAACCGGAATTCCATTCCTCAATGGAGTTAGCTTCAGAACATCAGCAGGATGGGCTCAAGACAATCCACAGCTGCTCAACATGACGCCTGAGTACGCCAAACTGTTCGGCAACGATGCTAAGAAGACGGTTCAGGCATCAGCGTTCAAATTTCAAGAACAGATCACAGCAACCACACATCCTCTGTTTGCAGTCGGCAATGACAAGGTTGGAGTGAAGTCTTACCTTTACGGCGGCGCCGCATTGAGAGGGTACTCTTCCGGAGACGCGAGCATCATCGGACAGATCGGTCCTGCTTTGGACGTACGCCTCAATCGTTTGCGCCTCATGGCAAACTACACCCAATCCGGCGTAAAAGGCTCGTCGCCATTCGTTTTCGACCAATTCATCCAAGGCAACCGCTCAGTTTCTTTCAGCGGTGATATCAAGGTAAACAAATACCTTACACTCGGTGGTTCGATCGGATACAACCTAAACGCAAAGCTGTACTATGGGAAGGCGCTTACAGCAGCAATCGGACCGGAAGATTTCAAGTTGCTCATCAGACGCGACCTGGTCACCGGAATGAACCGAATGGGATTCGACGTACTTTACGGTCAACCTGTTTCGTTTCAGAAGATGGTGCTGAAAGGCGGTCCTGACCAGGGTCAGCTAGGTGGAATTTGATGAGCTCCGCGGACAGTAAAACCGACAAATCAAAAATCGACTCGCTTATAAAATCAAAAATGCCCGCACTGGGAGTGGATCTTGGAGGAACCAAGATACTAGCGGCGCCCATATCAGAGTTGAAAATTGTCGGAGAGCCGCGCCAAGTTGCCACGCCCCAAGGCCCGGAAAACATTATCAATGCAATTTTGGATCTGGTTGCAGAGTTTCAAAAGGACTCAGTACTGGCTGGAATCGGCGTTGCAACCGCTGGTATTGTTGACACGAAAACCGGCGAGGTAATTGGTTCTACAGGCAATTTACCAGGCTGGGCCGGTACACCGCTAAAGACGATCATCGAAGGCAGAACTATGTTGCCTACCCATGTCGAGAATGACGCGAATGCCGCAGCCTATGGTGAAAGCCGTGCAAGAAAATTTGACAACTACGAATGCGTGGTGGTCGTTACCTTAGGCACTGGTATCGGCGGCGGTATTATGTGTGACGGCAAACTCTATCGAGGCGCGCACTATGCAGCAGGGGAAGTCGGACACCTTCGGATATCGTTAGACAACAAGCGCCTGTGCACCTGCGGCTTGTTTGATTGCTGGGAAGCCTATGGCTCTGGGCGCGGATTGCTGATGACAGGCAAAGAGGTGCTCGCCGGCATCAGTCCGGAGCAATCCGAACTGGCACGCGACATTGACGGGCTAACAACAAGAAAGCTCATTACTGCTGCACGAGCAGACGATATCGTTGCTCAGCGCGCGATGAGAATTTGGCACGAACATCTCGCCGCCGGTCTCGTTACTCTCGCGCATACATTTGACCCTAACTGCTTCGTTCTCTCAGGTGGTCTCAGCGAATTTGTTGACTATCCGTTGTTGGAAGAGTTGGTAGCAGATCGAAGCTTGCCGACAATCAGCGAGAAGCTGGACATTCACAAGTCAGAGCTGGAAGGCAATGCCGGTATCATCGGAGCCGCGCAGCTAATTCTCGACGACCTTGCAGTGCTGGCGCAGAATAAGGGCTAGGCAATTAACGATCAGCCCGGCTTTCTTGTGTAGTGTGGTTTGACGTAGGACTCCAATTTTCGACCGTTGTGTGAGTCGGCGGGCTGCCAGTTGTCGCCTCGCTTCTGGAACTTCTGCCAAGTGTCGCCTTCGCGGATTTCGATTTTCGCTAGTCCATTGGCGCTGAAACTCATCTTCACCTGCGGCTTTTGCGCAGGGTCAAGCTCGACTACCGCGGCAAGACTTCCACCTTTGAAGGTCTGTTGAAATCTCATTCGTTGGTTGGAATCGTATACCGACACGACTTCAGTGTTACCGTCCAGTTTCTTGCTTTGGAAACTCCACTTGTTATTCGGCGAATCGTCTGCGGCAGTCGCGGCTTCCCACTTCTTGTAGAGTTGATCGTCGATATCAGCTCGAATTGCCTTCAAGTCGAACTTCTTTCCGCCCATCTCGATGGTGTTGAGAGCATTGGACAGATGATAGCGCTTATTCGGATCTCCGAAATTTTTGAAGTAGAGGAAATGTCCTTGCTCGTCTTTCCAGAATCTCGGTTCTGCATTTGCAGGAATTGCATCGAACTTAAGCTCACCCACACCCATTGAAAGGAGTTTGTCCATTTGACGAACCATCCATTCATTACGTGCGCGATTCTCCTGTTTCGGAGCAGTATCCTGATTGAAACGCCACGCTTTCTCTTGTGTGTTTTGTTGCACTGGCGGGCGCTGTTGATCGGACGGACGTTGCGGTTGCTGCTGCTCTGGCGGGCGTTGTTGCGGTTGCCGCTGCTCGGGCGGCTTTATTAGGCGCGGATCAGCTGTAATCGGTCGTGGTTGTTGCTCGCGCGGAACTTGTTGCTGTTGCTCCCTCGGTACCTGCTGCGGCGCACGTTCTGGCGTCAATTTTGGTTGCGCTATCTGAGTCTCCGGTGCCCGCCCTGTTGTGAGTGGTGGTAGTGAAGGTTTGACTTCAGCGGGTCGAACTGGTGCCATTAGTGGTGGTGGCACAGATTGAATCTCAGTTGTCGGACGAGAGCCTGGTTTCGGGAATGCAGAACCTGCCCTAGGCAATGCACCAGGCTTCGCAGCAGGATTTGTCTTTGGATTTGCGATAGAACCCTGATTGGCTCCAGGCGAAATGAAAGATGGAAGCACGTCTGTGGGAAATGTCGGCGGACTCTTACTATCAATTCTGCGAAATAGTTCGTTTCGATTACCGAAGTTTGCAGCATTGGTTTCGTTGCCGTTTGTGCTGGTCGTAGTTGTTCGATCAGAGCCGTCCATGCGCATTTCCTCCACGCGAGAATCAGCGACGGTTTGCCGTCGCCATCAGATCTAAATTGATCCGGGTGAGTAGAGTCGTCCTGGGCCGGGCAGAACTCTCCAACTTTAATCGTAACGTCTAAGCGTGAACTTTTGGTGCCCTAGTATTTCTTAGACCTTTTGCCGCTTATACACCTTGCATTGATGGCTTTGCAGCTGCTCTT
>CAYZJR010000097.1:16194-25495 GCA_964478655.1 uncultured Candidatus Obscuribacterales bacterium | reverse complement strand
TGGCTCCAACAGGATTCGAACCTGTAGCCTGGCGATTATGAGTCGCTTGCTCCACCATTGAGCTATGGAGCCGCTTCAGCTGAAGCAGCCGGAATGAATCTTTTATTCTATAACATTGGCCAGTCGGTCATTTCAAATGTTCCGCTGTATTACACACCGCGCCTCATCCACAGTCATACACCTCGCCGCTGTCGCGGTTATCAAGGTATGCCATGTAGTCATAGAAATTCAAGTCAGATATCACTAAGCAGCATATCTTGGCAGCCGGACTCAAAATAACCCGGAATTAAGTGTCAAGAGTTAACCAAAGCGTTGGCGGCCCGTTCGCCCTAAGCCGACTTCTGCCACAACCAGCCTTGCCCGTGCAGAATTCCAAGGCGACGCACCTCTTCCATATCTTCAGCGCTCTCGATGCCTTCTGCGATCGGCACCGTTCCCAATGAGGCGGCGATTCGCACGATGCTCGCAACGGTTTTTGACTTCGACGTGTCCTTGGCGATGCCTGACACGACCTTGGTGTCAATCTTGATGCAGTCTGGCTCAAACAATGTCAGTGTTTCCAATGACGTGTACCCGAAGCCGACATCATCAAGTGCAATTTTCACACCTGCATCTTTGAGCACTCGAATCTTTGGCACCAGATATGATGCATCGAAAGTCAGCAATCTTTCGCTAAATTCCAGACACACTTGGCGGGAACCTTTAACATGTTCGGTGAGTTCGACAATTTTCTCAGTCGGAACTTCAGCAAGAGTCGACGGCAACAAATTGATGTGAACCGTAGGACCCACGGGCATCTTGAATGAATATGTAAGACTTGTCTTCAAGCAGTGAAGATCGATTTCGGAGAGAATTCCCTGTTCTCGCGCGAGTGCGAAAAAGTCCTTCGGCATCGTGAAACCGTGAGCGGGTCCGCGCGAGAAGCACTCTACAGCAACGGGATCACCGGTGATGAGATTGTATATGATCTGATGCACGATGCTGAACTCATCCTTCACTGAGTTCAGATTCGGCGGTGCGACACGCGCGGCCAATGAGTTGAAAGCACCGCTGCTTATCAAATCGGATGCAACTTCGGATGGAGGTGTGCAATCCATAGAGACCGACACGGTATTTTTGCCAGAGCGTTTGCTCGACTTTAGTCCGGCCTTGGTCAGTTCGAGCACTTCCGCTATTGAACCGACATCTTGTGGCAACATGACGCAGCCGAGACTGCACGAGGCCGTGAGTTCGACGCCTTTCTTATGCGGCATGCGCAATTCGGCGACTGCCGCGCGCATGCGTTCTGCAATCATTGCTCCGTTTTCGAGAGACGTGGCGGGAAGAATCACCAAAAACTCATCGCCGCCGATTCTGCCCAACCAATCAGATGCGCGCAGGGTTGTTTTCAAAGCATTGGCAACGCCTTTCAATACGACATCGCCTGCCGCGTGCCCGTGCGTATCGTTGATTGATTTGAAATCGTCGAGATCGACAAGAACTGCAACCATGCGTGTGCGCTGTCTCTTCGCGAGCGAGACTTCTCTGTCTAAGATGCTTTCCAATCCGCGACGATTGAGGAGCATGGTGAGCGGGTCGCTGCGCACAAGTTCTTCCAAGCGCGTGCTGCTTTCTTCGAGCAACGTAAGCTTGGACTTGAGATGTTGCACTGTAGATTTTTGCGTAGTCAGATCGGTAAAGATGTGAACTGCGTAGGAGTTGCCATCGTGAATGGTGCTTGAAGCCACTGATACCGGTATTCGTCGCCCGTCATAGCACATCGCGTAGATCTCGAAATCACCTCTGTGATCGTCTTGCTTGCGAGTCAACTCTGGGAAAAGAACTTTCAAGTTTTGACTAAGGAAATGCTTTTGTTCGTAGCCGAACATTTTTTGTGCGGCGGTGTTGACGAAGATGATTGTTCCGTCTTGCATGGTGATGAACAGCGGTTTCGGTGCGCTGTGCAGAAGCTCCTTCACAAAACCTCCGGATGCGCCTTTCAGCACGCCGCTAATCGAAGTAGCTTCGATTTCTTCTCGCGGCTTTTCAAAACCGAGTTCATTTTTGATCGATGTCCACTTCGGGTTTTGCACCAAGATGTCCATTAGTTGAGATTCGGTGTTTAGCCTGTCTTCCTCATTATCAGGAACCACCACATGCTTTAGTCCACTCGAAACCAAGACGACTTCGCCTGTAAGCGACAATTTGAGTTCTGCCACCATTCGCGGAATCGCATCAATCGATGCGTGCTTACAGAGAAATCCGTTGCAGCCTCTGCGCAACGCTTCTCTTCCATGATCTGAGTCACGAGAATTTGTAAGCACGATAATCGGTCCGGCAAATTTGTGAACTTGACGCAGTTCTTCCAAAATTTCCAGACCATACTTGGCGACATTCATATCATGCGGCGCGCGCGGCAAGTTGACATCAAGCACGATTGCATCAACAGACTTAAGTTTATCGGTCGAATACCACAACTTCGCTTCTGAATAGGTAGATATGCGCTCAATGATTTTGACCGTTCCATCGTCCTGTAGAAAATCACAAAGCGATTCGAGAAAGAGCTGGTCGTCATCAATCATCAAGACGTTTGTTGTCGCTTGCCGGGCAATGTCTGCATTACCGGCAGTGCTCGAGATTCTCGGTTCGCCAGCGATTTCTGTTAGGGACTCCATTGGGTTCAACCTTCTTAGCCGCGTAAGAGTAGTGCGTGTCATGTGATGTCCTCGAAGACAGCAAAGCAAGGCAAAGCCAAGCTAAGCCGGTACTACGAACTTCATCTACAGATACCGTTAGATTGCGAGTGACCTAATCTCGCGCCTTAGAAATGAGCCGCTGCGAATTCGCGAGCGTTTGACGATTGGAAGGAAGAGTAGATGTGTTATCCTTCGGTGCTCATTCCATCAAGCTACTTCAATACTATCATCGAGCCAGAACCGTAAGTGCAATTAGATCCGTTTGCATTACGCACGTACCGAGTGACTTTTCATTACTGTCCAGTTCGCTGGTGCATGTGTCTGGCAAGACGGGAAATGGTTGAGTTGGTTCCAAATATTTTCCTGACTCTATTTTCCGGCACATCTAGCCATTGCTGGCGATTTAGTGTCTTCGGTTACTTTAAGGTCTTTGCCAATTCTGAGCTCAATTTTTCGTCTTCAGCCGCTGCGTTATCGTTGCCTATTTGCCTATACATAGATGCGCGTTCTTGATACAAACGTTGAACGCACTGAGTGGTGTAACCGTCTGTTTGATTGAGCTTTGTGAGCGCAAAGTTGATTGCTGCAGTCTGCCCTTTGATGGCCGTCTCGATATCGTTCTTTTTCAAATAAGCATACGCCCGACCACGCAAAACCCAGATGTTGTCTCTAAATTGTTTGTCTAAATTCAGCGCATCGTACAGCGCAATCGCACGCGTGTAGTCGTGTGCGCGCATTGCGTTTCCAACCTGTTTGAGACAATTTACGATCGTGCTTGGATAGTTCGGCGCGCCATATTCATTTTCTGTTGGAATCGCTTTGGAGTTTGCTTCCGGTGCTTCAGTTTGTATGGCATTAGTGACATCGTACACGGATACTGGTTGGTCCTTCTTCATTCCATAAGTAATTTTCTTGCCGACCACCTCGTCTGCTCGGTGATAGCAATCTAAAGGAACATCAGTGAGAAACTCCCTCTCGTCGAGCACGTTATCAGTAAGGATGCGATTCGGTGGCAAATCCTCGAGAACGTATACGAGTCTGGGATTTTTGGTGTGAATTCTGTGGGGTCCCGGAGTGAATGACTCGCAGCCTGCAAGCAGAGTGGTTCCGGCAGTCAATGCTGCAATGGAAAAAGCAGTGATTGCCAGGGTTTGATGCGATCTCATCATCGGTCTTACTTCACTTCGTGAGGAACCATATGCTTCTCAACAAAATCGGTGCTCACATCACCGTGTTGAAAATGTTGATTCTGCATGACTTTTTGGTGGAACGGTATGGTCGTCTTGATACCAGTAATAGCATATTCATCGAGCGCGCGTTGCATGCGTTGAATCGCTTCTGCGCGGTCAGAACCCCACACGACCAACTTGCTCACGAGTGAATCATAGAATGGTGGAATCGCATAGCCGGGATAGCAATGGCTATCGACGCGCACGCCGGGGCCTCCGGGCGCGATGTATGCATCCACACGACCTGGTGACGGCAGAAAATTGCGGTCAGGATCTTCAGCGTTGATTCTGCATTCAATGGAGTGTCCCGTCATCTTGATGTCGGATTGACGATAAGGAAGTTTGTACCCTGACGCGACAAGAATTTGTTGCTTGATCAAATCGACGCCGGTGACCATCTCTGTTACTGGGTGTTCGACTTGAATACGAGTGTTCATTTCCATGAAATAGAACTTGTCGCCGGCGAGAATAAACTCGACAGTTCCTGCCCCCTCATACTTGATGGATTCTGCGGCTTGGACTGCGGCCGATCCCATCTGTTCGCGAAGCTCGGGAGTGAGCACCGGACTTGGTGCCTCTTCGATCAACTTCTGGTGTCTTCGTTGCACTGAGCAATCGCGTTCGCCGAGGTGAATGCAGTTACCATGGCTGTCGGCAAGAACTTGAATTTCGACGTGGCGAATTGGTTTCAAATATTTTTCGATATAGATTCCACTGTCGCCAAAAGATGCAGTCGCTTCGCTGCGTGCCGATGTGATCGCCGTTCCCAATTGCACGGCATCCACAGCTACGCGCATACCTCTGCCGCCACCACCAGCGGTTGCCTTAACGATGATCGGGTATCCGATTTCGTCTGCCAATTTGAATGCATCGGCTTCATTTGTGAGCAATCCTTGACTGCCAGGAACCACCGGCACTTTCGCCTTCCGCATCGTTTCACGCGCAGAGGCTTTGTCGCCCATTGCTTTGATTGCGTGCACGCTTGGCCCAATAAATTTGATGCGATGGTCTTGGCAAATTTCTGCGAAGTTTGCGTTCTCTGAAAGAAAGCCGTAGCCAGGGTGAATGGCATCAGCCCCGGTGACGACCGCAGTCGAGATCAACGCAGGAATATGCAAGTAGCTCCGTTGCGATGCGGCGGGTCCGATACAAAAAGCCTCATCAGCGAGTTTGACGTGCAAGGACTCGGCGTCGGCTTGGGAGTAAACGGCAACTGTTCTTATGCCTAACTCGCGGCAGGCCCTTATAACCCTCAGGGCAATCTCCCCACGGTTGGCAATCAGCACCTTTTCAATCATTGAAAGTATTAACCCTTCGTGTCCACGAGGAAGAGCGGTTGCCCGTACTCGACTGTTGTTCCATTTTCAACGCACACTTTGACGATTTTGCCTGCGACTTCGGCGGGCATATCGTTCATCAATTTCATGGCTTCGATGATGCAGACCGTTTGCCCAACGTTCACGCGATCGCCGATGTTCACGAATGGAGCAGCTGTGGGTGATGCGGCTCTATAGAATGTTCCCACCATTGGTGATGTGATGGGCACCCAACCATTGTTTGCCTCTTCCTTGGCTCCATTTTGCTCAGGCGTTGCAGCCTTGGCTGGCGGCTCTTTCGCCGTTTGTGCAGGCGCGGGCGATGGTGCTGCAGAGGCTGCGACAGGAACGGTAACGTGCACTGGTTGCGCCACTTCAGCAACTTGAGGAATAACAACTTGTCGTTCCTTCTTGACTGTGATGCGTTGATCGCCAGATTCTATGGTCAATTCCGTGATGTCGGTAGAGCTGACTACCGACAACAGCTCACGAATTTGCTCCAGATCTATCTTCACTTGGTCCACTTGGCTCCCTGCCGTTGGCCGGTTTTCTATGCTCTTAGACTTAGACACGAGTTATGTACTTGCGGTTTCTGGTATCAACCTTAAGCTTGTCACCAACCTTAATATGGAAGGGAACAGTGATGACTGCACCGGTTTCCAAAGTAGCCGGTTTGCCGCCACCAGAGCTGGTGTCACCGCGCTCATCGGGCGCACATTCAGTGACTTCAAGCTCGACTGTTGTCGGGAGTTCGACGCCAATCACGCGTCCTTGGTAGCGCATCACGACGATGCCTTCCAACCCTTCCTTCAAAAACTCTGCCGGTGAGCCGATTTGATCGCCTTCCAACTCGATTTGCTCGTAGCTGACGGCGTCCATCATGGCGTAATTGCTGCCTGCTTTATAAAGATATTGCATGTCTGCCTTTTCGATAATGGCAGTCGGCACCTTTTCGCCGGCCCTAAAGGTATTTTCCAGGACGTTGCCGGTTTCCACATTTTTCAGCTTTGTGCGCACGAACGCTGAGCCCTTACCGGGTTTCACGTGCATGGCTTCCACAACCTGCCAAATGCCGTTGTTATATTCGATTGTCACACCAGGTCGAAAATCGTTGCTAGAAATCATTGAGTCAAAGGTCCGTTTAGTCCGAGGCGCGAAACAAATAATAGTCAAGAACGACTGGCGGCCACCTCTTGCCAGGGCAGATTCTAACATTACTTATTCAATTGATAGTTAGGCCATATCTCTACTTAGCTTCACACAGGGGCTCAACTTGGTTGCCGAGAGACTTGAATGCTGGCTATAATCCCCTTTTCCGCCCAAAACGGAACTTTTTTACACGTCAAAAAAGACTGGCAAATAATGTCGACATCAAAAACCCCTCAGCAGACAGCAGAACCCAAAATGGAAGGCAAAAGCGCAGCCTACGACCCTAAAGAGGTAGAGGCCAAGTGGACGAAACATTGGTTTGAGCGCGAGTGTTTCGATCTTGACATCGAACCCGACAAACCGAAGTTTTCGATTGCCTTGCCGCCGCCTAACATCACGGGCAATCTGCACATGGGCCATGCCCTGAATGGCACGCTGCAAGACGTTTTGATTCGCCTCAAGCGCATGCAGGGCTATTGCGTGCTCTGGCAAGCCGGGACTGACCACGCGGGCATCTCAACCCAGATGGTGGTCGAGCGCAAGCTGAAAAAGGAAGGCAAAAATCGCCGAGACCTCGGTCGCGACAAGTTTCTTGAGAAGGTCTGGGAATGGCGCAAGGAAAACGGCGACGCCATCATGTACCAGTACAAGCGGCTCGGCGTCAGCTTCGCCTGGGATCGCCTCGCCTTCACAATGGATGAAGGTTATGTAAAAGCAATCTATAAATGCTTCGTAACACTCTTCAAAGAAGGCCTGATTTATCGCGGCACCCGAGTCACAAACTGGTGCCCTCGCTGCCTGACCAGCCTTTCAGACCTCGAAGTCGAACACGAAGATATAAAGGGCAAACTCTACTGCATCAAATACCCGCTTGCTGACGGGAAAGGAGCGATCACGGTTGCAACCACGCGCCCTGAGTCGCTGTTCGGAGACGTCGCTGTGGCGGTGCATCCTGAAGATCCACGCTACAAAGAGATGGTCGGCAAAAACGTGAAGTTGCCGATAACCGGGCGCGAAATGCCGGTTATTGCCGACACCTATGTCGAGCGCGATTTTGGAACAGGCGCATTGAAAATCACCCCCGCCCACGATGCCAATGACTGGGAAGTGGGTCGGCGTCACAACCTCGACATGCCCGTCGTGATCGATCTTGAAGGCAAGATGCTGAAGCATGAGTATGTTCCGTCTGATCTTCAAGGAGTGGAACGGTTTGCAGCGCGCGAAAAGACAGTAGAGAAACTCACTGAATTAGAGCTTCTCGAAGAAATCAGAGATTATGACCAAGGCATCGGGCACTGCGAGCGATGCCACACGGTAATCGAGCCGATGCTCACGGATCAATGGTATCTGGCGATGAAAGAGCTGGCCGAGCCTGCGATTAAGTCGGTGGAAGAAGAGCGCGTGCAGTTCGTGCCCGAACGTTATGCCAGCACATTCATCGATTGGATGTCCAACATTCGCGACTGGAACATCAGCCGCCAACTCTGGTGGGGACATCGTGTCCCGGTGTGGACGTGCAAAGATTGCGGCAACGTCGATGCCTTTGAAGAACCACCAACCGAATGCAACAAGTGTCAATCGAAAAACTTCGTGCAAGATGAAGACGTGCTTGACACCTGGTTTAGCTCGGCATTGTGGCCGTTTGCCACACTCGGTTGGCCGGAGCAGACAACCGAAATGAAGATGTTCTACCCAACAACGGTGCTTTCGACAGCGCGCGAAATCATCAATCTGTGGGTGTCGAGAATGATCTTCATGAGCCTCAAATTCTTGAAGACGATTCCGTTCAAACATGTGCTCATTCACCCGGTTATTCAAACACCTGATGGCAAGCGCATGTCCAAGTCCAAGGGAAACGCAATCGATCCACTGGACATGATCGAAAAATACGGCGCCGATGCCAACCGATTCTGGTTTGCTTCAATCGGTGTAAAGGGCGATCAAGACGTTCGCTTCCGCGAAGACAGACTTGATGAATATAAGAAGTTCGCCAACAAACTGTTCAACGCCGGAAAGTTCGTACTCTTTAATTTGGAAGGTTACACGCCCAAAGCCATCAGTTTGGAACACCTAACTCTCGCCGACCGCTGGATTCTCCATAAGTACAACAGCATGCTGGAAAGAATCAGCGAAGCTTTCATGCACTACGACTTCGATGACGTAGCGCGCGATCTGCACGAGTTTATTTGGGATTACTTCTGCGACTGGTATTTGGAAATCGCAAAGATTCAAATCGCACACGAAACCACAGATGGTGCCGACATCGGTCAGACTCGTCACGTTTTGTGCACTGTGTTCGAGGGCGTTCTGCGTGCATTACACCCGATCATGCCGTACATCACGGAAGAACTCTGGAGCAAGATGCCAAAGAATCAAATGTTCGCAGAACTGGATTCGCTGACATTTGCACCATATCCGCGCTCCGACGAACGCATGCTGAGTGACACCGCTGAGAAAGACATGAGTCTTTTGATTCGAGTGATCAGAGCGATCAGAAATATCAGACAAACATACAACGTTCCTGCCGGTGCTGAAGTCGAGGTGCTCATAAAGTGCGCCGACGAAGCCGAGATGAAGTGTTTGACTGGTGGTAAAGATTACATTCAGCGTCTGGCACGCGTGAGTTCGATCGCCGTGTCGAAAGATTTGACACCACCCGGACGCGCCGCTCGTGAGAACGTCGCATCAGCGACGATTTATCTGCCTCTCGAAAAAGTAATCGATACCGAGAAAGCTCGCGAAAAACTCAACCAACGCAAGCAAGGCATCGAGCGCGATCTAACGAAAAAGAGCGACCTGCTCAATAACGCAGACTTCCGCGCGAAGGCACCGGCCGAAAAGGTCGAAGCGCTTCAAAAGGAAGTCGAGGACTTCGAGAAGCAGCTCGACAGCGTGAAGAATCAGTTGGAAGTGCTCGACGCTTAACCAGTCG
>CAYZJR010000097.1:10600-16094 GCA_964478655.1 uncultured Candidatus Obscuribacterales bacterium | reverse complement strand
AAGCAGCTCGACAGCGTGAAGAATCAGTTGGAAGTGCTCGACGCTTAACCAGTCGTGCCTTAACAGTCGATGCCTTAACAGTCGATGCCTAAACGACGCCGTGTCCCGCGCGTTTTAGCGCCCGCATCAAACGGGAATTAATAATGCATGGCACGGAAATACATTGTTGCCAAAGCAATCAAAGTTCCTGTGTGGAACGAATCTGCGCGCGCAAAAGCGACGGACTTTTGGACAAGTCGTCGCATGGTTTTTGTCGAGAACTCAGCGTCTTATATGTGCGCCAAGCGGGGCTCACTCTGGCAAAATCTCTACGCCTTCAACTGCGAATTGGTGAGAGCCGACCTGACAATGACCTACACTGAACCATCCATGCTCGACGCGGTCATTTCTGTTCATACCAGGTTTCAAGACATGACCGACTGGACCAAGGCTCATTTCCACCTGGAGATGAACATTTTCGAGTCATATTTGCTGCATGATGATATGCAAGAACAGCTCTGGGCTTCGTTTAAGAAGGATTTCTACGGCGCTGCGAGAACTTGGATGCTCACTTCGATGCTATTCGGAAGGCGTATGTCCCGCGAGGAATGGGCAAATTATACTCAGTCGCGACTTAATCCCTTCGACTGATAAATAACCTGTAAAAGCTTGCGACTCGGACGTTTTTGGTAATCTGATAAGTAACTGAACCCTGGTTTTATGTTACGAGCTCGAAAAGACCCACACGGTAGTAGATTGCGGTTGCCAGCACTGGCAGCTCTACCGAACATAGACAAAATCGTCGAGCTGCTAAGTAACGCCGAGGCCAACAAGGGTGCAGAAGTAGAACTCAGCTGGATGCTCGCTGATGGCGTGACACCATTTTCATTGGTCGCCATCATCAGTCGAAGCGGCGGAGAACCAGTCTGGACTCTGACACGCGGCAAGCAAGAGTTGGCAAAAGAAATTTGGAATTACGGAACCCGTGACGTCGGGCTCATTCTCAACCTCGTCCTGTCCGAATGCATGGGCGACACCATGCCGAGCACACCAACGCCCCACACGACCTCCATCGGTCCTGGTGACATGGGAAGGACGAATGCCAGTCTGGCGGGTTCTTACAGCACTTCATTGATGGGTCTGCAACAAACTGCAGGTGCCCGCGTACCGACCATGCAGTTCGCCAAACCAATTAAGCCGCCTGCTATGGAAGGCGACTTGCAGGATGTGCAACTTCCCAACCTTTTGCAGACTGTGACAATGGGTCAAATGACAGGAAAGCTATTGATTCACAACAAAGAACAAGCAACCGCCGAACTCTATTTCGTCGACGGCAATCTCAAGCATGCCACCGTACTTGATATCAAAGGCGACGGGGCAATTTCAGAACTCGTCACTTGGGATTCTGGCAAATTCTTTTTCTTCAAAGACGACAGAACCGATCAACAAACGGTAACGCGCCGACTTGATGCGCTGCTGCTAGAAGCAGTCACACTGCTGGATCAGAGTCAAGCACTCATGGTGTTTGGATTGAAGATGGACAGCTATGTTGGCAAGAAGCATCCGAACCTTTCAGAACGTGGTTTTGAAGAACGCGTGGCAGCAGGTGCACCAGTCAACATGCATTTGCAGAAACAGTTTTACCTGCACCTCGATGGTGACATCACGCTTTTCGAAGTGCTGCGTCGTCGACCGATGGCAAAGAAAGATTGGGTTCCAATCATGTTCAATTTGCTTTCGTGCGATCTAATAACCCTATCCGACAAGCCGCCAAAAACAGCTTTGCTCGAATCGACAGCGCTCGATCGCTCAGCTATCGACGGCATTGCGCGCCAGCTTCTTCGCACCGATACGGGCATGATGACGTATCCGGCGCTTCAGTATTTTCTAGAACAAGAATTTCACCGCTATGAGATTTGCGCTTCGCCATTTTCGTTGGTTCTCTTCGAAATGTGGTTGCGCACCGGAGACAAGATAGAACCACTGCCGGTGCCTGCAGTCAGAGAGGCCGCGGCGCGAATCAACAGTGTGAAGCGAAGTATCGACATCCTGGCTCACCATGAAGTTTTGAACTACGCGCTCGTACTCCCTCAAACCGAAGCAGCGTCGGCAGCAATGCTCGCGCACCGCATCTTGGAAGTGCTTCAGACGGGCACCCTCGGCGGTATCAGAACTGACAGCATCGCTCTTGCATTCGGTATCGCAGGACTGCCAGAAGATTGCAAAGACATCGGCATTCTTTTGTCCGCCGCAAAAGCGTCAAAGAAAGCCGCACAGCGAAGCGAGTTTCCCATTGTGATGTTTAAGGATTTGAAGGCTTAGCGCCTTTGCCACGTTTTATCTGTTTGAGTTTCTGAAACTCTTCCTTTGGTAATTGAGATTTTGCTTGTTTAGTCAATTCTTGGGCCTTTACACGCCGGTCGCAACGCACCGCTGCGTTTATTAGCATTGCATGAGTTTCCGCTTCAGGACAACACAACAAAATACGTTTTGCAATTTCATCGGCCTGGATTTCTCGACCTAGAGCCAACGCAAGTTCGTATATTTGTGTTCCCGCAACCTGAATACGAAGTCTGGATTGGTCGTAGTCCCTGCACTTTTTTCCTTTGACAGGAAACAGGACATCCATCTCGTAATGAAAAATCTTGAACAAAAACATCTGTCCAAGATCATCAAAATATTCTGAGAGCTGCTCGTACTTTTTTTCTTGCAATAAGCGTCTGAAGTTTGAACGAATAATCTGATGTTTTACGGACTCCTGGAGAATGCCACTGTCCTCTAACTCTTGCAGCAAAGCAAGTTCTCGGTTTTTTTCGTTAATGTGGTCGTTTAACGAAAGCCACTCCAACACAATGCTAAATTCGGTCTCTCCGGCGCGGATTAACTTCTCTCTAGCATCTCGTCTTTGTTTTAATGCTGCTATAGCTTTTGGAAATTGTTTACCCAGCTTTGCAATTTCATCAGGAATTTTAGAGAGTCGAATGCCTCCCCACCCATCGACATATGAACTATTGTCATAGGCGAACAAGTAACATTCAAGCGCGGCCTCAAAGTCTTTAGCCTTAACTAATTCGCGACCTTTTTTGAACTTCGATTCTGCTTCCATAGACAGTCGGATTCTGTCTTCATCACAGGTGCTCGACGGCAATGCAGTGCTCCTCTATACGCGCGTCAGGAATCGCAATACCAATATATAATATCGGTTATTATGCGAAAGAAAATTTCTAGCGATATCGTCCAGTCCAAGAAATTGAAAGCAGGTCTCGACCTCAACAGGCAGATCGAATCCGAGTATGTAGCAGCACGACAGCTGCTTAGACGCAATTATTACAAACAGGCTCTGAAAAAATTCAAATGGGTCTTTAGTAATGACACAACTTCGAACATCTTTCTGTCCAGACATGACGCCGCTAAGCTCGTTAAGCACTATGCACCGGCTAAGACGTTGATTAAACGGTGGCGAAATGCCAAAGAACGACTGGTGCTTGCTCGCAAGGCCGATAGCCGCATAATAGATCAGTGGGCGACTCTCAATTCGGTGCTAGGCGAGAAGGAAAGAACCATGAACGTCTTCCTTAAGCTGAAACCTGGCGATGATGATGATCTGATACATGACTTTTTGAACCGGCTTTGGATGATATTCGCTCGATCACAAAATTACGAAGTCCTTCGCAACTACTTACCTACCTTGGGCTTTCATGTCCTCCTTCATGCAATCGAATATGACGGAATCATCTTGTTTCCCTCACAAGGGCGACTGTCAAGGACAACCCGGCAATGGGAAGTCGAGATACATCGTGCCTACATGCTCTATCAGGGAACCGTTAGCTATGAAGTCGCTCTTGCTCTCGGAGAGAAACACGTGGCCGCTGAGTTTGCAAAGAAGATTCTTGGTGTTCAGTCCAATGACACCGTTTTTGCGCGTCTAATTACAGGCGCGATCCGCGCTCACGCATTTTCCGAGGCAATCGCGCTGTTCGAGTCGGCGAAAACACAGCTTTCAATTCGAAAACTTCCGGAATCACTAAAGGCAATAGAAAAGATCCCTAAGAGATGGAGAGCGGGCTGATAGAATAGTTGCAAGACCAGAGTCCCAGATCAACCATGGCCGAAGCATCCGTCGACTATTCATATCGCTACCCATTTTCATCAGCACTTGCTGTCGATGACGGTCCAGGCCATCTTCGCCTTGCAACATCGCAGAACGCCAATACCTATCCCTATTTCTTCGAAGGACAGCTGCTGCAACCTCGCACTACAGCGCAACTCCTGTTTGCCCTTTCGAAGGTTGTCGCAACTCGCTTCTACATCCCCCCGGCTATGCTCAATCGGTTGATCGCGGAAAGAGACCCGGTTGTCACCAGTGGTGGTGGCTTGCTGCGCTTCGAAGGTTTCAGCGCGTGCTGCGGTGCATACGCCAGAGTCGATGTTACACCAGATGCATACAAAGGCGAAATCGTCGGCAAAGGAACCACAAATGTCGACTTCAACTCCAGAATGCGATCTGCACTCGCAAGCATTCTCGACAACGAACGTCTCGCCGTTTCAGTTGGACCCGATGAGGTTATGCTCAAGCGCGGATTCGAGACGATTGTAGAGCGCAAGGTCCGCTTACCGCTTCGGTGGATAAAGGGCTTTGTTGAGGTGCAAGCATATCAATCCACAATGGAAAAACGGCACACCATGAGCAAGCAAGAGACTCAAAGATTCTTGCAAACGTTGCCGCGAAACGCTAATCACAAATCAACATTCTGGGTCACCTCGATGGGCAAAGGTGCACGCCTGAGCCAAATAAGTTCGCGCGAAGGTGTCAAGATTGCCGGACTAGATCGCTTGAAGCTCTTGAGAGATCTCGCACCACTTGCTGATGAACTCACGATTTACGCTCATCCAAAAGGCGAGTCGTCAGAGTGGGTGCTGCGATGTGGTGGCGTTTCGATTTGTCTTACAATTACCGCCGAAGCATCTCGCGGATTCTCCGGAGAAGGACAGGTATTAGGCGATCTCGCAACAGCGGACTCGGATAACATCGCAAAAGTTCGCTCATCTCTAAATTGGGATTCTATGGTGAATCTAGAGGAAATTGCAAACAAGTGGAAACTCCAAAACGATCAAGTAAAGCAATCACTAAGCATTCTTGGTTCACGCGGGTTGGTCGGATACGACTTGACTGAAAGCGCATTCTTTCATAGGGAACTTCCTTTTGATGTCGAGCTAGTCGAGAGCATTCACCCGCGCATTCAAGGCGCGCGCAAATTGGTTGCTGCCGGAAACGTGAAGATTCTCAGCACGAAGAAGGATTTAGTCGAAGCCGAAGTTCGCGGCACGGATGTGAACCACAGAGTCAAGATCGCAAACGACGATGGCTACTGCACATGCCAATGGCATTCGAAATACCAAGGAACTCGCGGACCTTGCAAACACATTCTTGCGTTGCAGCTTGCGACGGGAAGTGATGATTCGGAATGATCACGAAAGAAAAGCTGGAAAGCATCATTTGCAATGGTGAGCTTGA
>CAYZJR010000097.1:0-10500 GCA_964478655.1 uncultured Candidatus Obscuribacterales bacterium | reverse complement strand
GGCTTTATCCAATTTCGCGCAGGTTGGTTCTCTCGCTTCCATGAAAAACTGAAACCAACAATTGACGAACGCGAGTATTACGCCGAAACCTACGCGAAACTTCTTGCAAGTTCAATACCACCAACAGTTTCGTTTGCGCTGAAGGCGCTCTCCGAACTAGATTCGAAAGATCGACTCTCCGAAGAGTTATTGCTCAAATACATTACGCCTGCATTGATGTCCAGCACCAAAGGGACTGTCATATCCGCACTGAAGTTACTAGAACGCGCAGCCAAAAGAAATCCCTCGATCGCAGGACAAGTTTGCACCATGGCAGCTGAATCGCTTCAAGGCCCTTCCGCAGACGTGCAAGCACAAGTCATCAAGTTCTTAAAGAAGAATGCTGCCAATCTGAGTCCACTGACTAAGCAACGATTGCTTCAATTGCATGAGGGAATCGCAGTCTCGCTCAAATCCGATTTTGACAGTTTAATTGACAGTTCCTCAACAATCGGAGCAACTCCTACCGCCAACACCAGCAACACAACTGATGCCCCATCCGTGACGCCCGTTGCGAAAAGATTGCGTCCTACTTACAAAGTACTCAAAGAATTCGATGAAGGCTGGCCTTTCGAAACGACTCCATCCTTAGAACCTATCGAATTTGTCGATGACTTAATTTTGCGCGCATCGTATTCTCTTGAGCACCCAGAAGAGCCAATTGAATTCGAACTAGTCGTGGACGCGGTTTCGAGGCTCTCAGCGATTCGCCAACAAGACTTCGCACCGAAAGCTGCAGCGTTAAAGAAACGGGCAAAGAAACTGGCTTCTGCTGCATCATTCTCCGTTCACGAACGACAAAGAAGGATGGCGAAGTTTACTTTTGATTGGTTGGAAGGCTCAATCTCCACGCTTAATGATCCCGAAAAGCGTGATGAGTTTCACACAAGACGCTTGCAAAATGTGCTGAAGCGCGCGTTCAGCTCATACTCAATTCCTCTTATGAGCACACCAACTCATTCAACAGGATGGATTGATCCTGCTGTACTTATCGAGCGGGAATTGAAATGGAAATCAGGTGGTATCAAATACGATGAATTCGATCTTGCACTCGCGCTTCTACGGGTACCTCCTCTCCAGGCAAGAACCTTTCTTCAACGTTCTAAGCCAAAGGGAGAATTCTGGGATGCACTTGCGTACAGTCTTGAACCTCACAACGCAATCGTTGCCAAAGTGCAAGAGCTTCGTTCGGTGCTCTGGCGCGCTGCAACTTGGATTCAGCAAGTAAATGCTGATCCGAGCAAGACAATTGCATTTAATTCGGTCGAATTGCTCGGACAAGATCGCAATGCCGCAACCTCGCTTCCAGCGTTGCGGGAGGCGCTGTATGCAAAGGACATTAGGAATGCTGTTTTCCTGATCGACTATCAAAGCTCGGATGCTCGAGACCTCAAACCAACCTTCATGTCGCTTACCGAGTCGGGCGCACCGCTTCAAGCCAAAGCCATGACAATGTTGGCAATTGGACTCAATAATCTCGATCCTGAATTGTCGGTCATAAGCCGAGACGCGCTGATTCTAGCGATTGAAGAAGGACGGTTGAACCTCAACGACCTTGCAAGAGAACTCTCTAAATTCTTGCACTCAGGGCGCAACAAACCAAAGCGCATGGCTGCATCGCTTCTAGACATTTCTAGAGTGAGCGAGTTGCATGCAAACGCTGTTCGACAGTTGATTCAACTGACATTGCACGGCGACGGAAAGAACGCACCGAAAGATATCTCTGCAGTTCTCGAACTTCTCAACGAACTCCTCATCGAGGAAGATGCACAAATTGACGATCCAGAAACAGTCGTCTACCTAAAATCGGTAACGATGGGTGGTAAAACCGGCGCACTGATAAAGGCGCTGAGTAAGAGGTTCCCGAGTTGATGATGCTACAGCAGCTCAGTCCCAATCATGGTCAAATCGAACGGTGTTCCCTTCGCAACTGAATAAACCTTATCTGCGTCTTCCTCGTTGGAGACGAGTTCGCCGCGGAGTTCCGCGTGCATTTTGAAAAGGTCATAGAGATTGGGTTTGTTCAGATGCAGCATCGATTTCAACATAAGCTGAATGCCCCAAAGATTTGCAGCAACCGTGTTGTACCAAAACGGCCATTGTGTCAGTGACAGATCAGCCCAAATGACCTGCCCATCCCGCAAATCAAAGACTGCAGGAATCGCGATTTTCGTATTGGCTGACAAATCAAGCTTATCTTGCACGGTTCTGGGATCGTAGATCTCGCCCGAGTTGGGCTTTTCGCGCGCCATCCATCCAGCAAAACACTCCGGCAAATCACAGTAGGGCTGCCCACTGTAACTGGACACGACCATCGCGACATAGCGCACGCCAGCCTCAATGCACCGCTTGCGCGAAACATCAATGAACTCGCTGGCACCATGGGGAGCATCAACGATGTCACCACTGTGGTGCCCGCCGATGTCTTTCAAATTGTAGAACGCAACAACGGAGTGATACGTGAAATCATCCTTGAACATGACGGCGGAAAGATCCAAATCCGTTCGCCCTCGACCGTTCTTCCACCAAATGAAGAAGCGCAGTGTATCGGCATCCGTGAGCTTCAGCCGGCTCCCACGCGTCGCGGTGCGCAAAGATTTGGATGCCGAGCGCTGCGAAAACGGAACCAAAAAATTCTTCAACTCCGGGTCGACATAGCACTTGCCTAGTCGCGGCAGAATTTTGAATTTGTCCACCAACGGTTTCGTGCAAACGCTAACAGCAAATTCGCAAACAGAGGGATCGAGCTTGGGCAGCTTGTTCGGAATCGCTTGTGCCTTTGCGACTTGACCTTTTGGAAGGAACACACGAACATCTCGCGGCTCGTTTCTGGTTTTGAAATGCTGAACTAGTTGAAGCAAAAGCGGAGTCGAAACTTTGGCGGCCACTTTGTCGAATTCCGCGACGACGAGATCTGCATCCTCCTCATCCGACAAGCGCAGCACATGATCGAGGCGGCGCGCAAACTCTCCAGGACGGGTTTTCAACATCGCAATAATTTCGGAAATGTCTATGCGTTCCAATGCTCTTTCCAATTTGCTGTTGAATGTTTCAACATGTACATCGTTACGAAGAATGTTGAAAGCTTCTGCGGACTTGGGAAACCGCGCCTTCATCTCGCCGGGGTGAAGCCGCTCGCCAAGCCGAATCCAGCGCCCCTTCCAACGCAACATATCCTCAGCTAGATTCTTCTGAGCTTCGAGAGTTGTGAGCAACATTCGCCGTTCTGGACGGCTAAATTTGCGAAACTTGGTTTTCTCGGCGAGTGAAACATCGCCATCGCTCATCGCCACTGCCAAACGCAAGACATCCGTCGCCGTATCACACAACGCAGGAACTCTCTGTCTCGCCCTCGACGTATGCTGAATCAGCTTCGCACAGACGAAAGCTTTGGTTTCGCGGTGCGGTATCATAGGCGGTACCAGAAAATCGATGTCATCGCCGTAGTGCCTGATAAACCACGCGACATCGTCCTTGTCTTGCTGCGAAATCGATGTGTTCGACCCAATCAATCGCATGAAGATGCGTTCGAATTCTTGTTGCGTTCCTAAATTGACTGCCTTGAGCTCGACCTTGTCTTTGAGCTCGGGGCGGGGCTTCTTTTCAGATGCGGGCAGCAGCTTGCCATCGGTGATGTAATGCACAAAAGCGTTCAAATAAAGTCGCGCCTCACTCATATCCATAACCTGTTTCGGAAAGTTCGGATACATGGGCTTGAACTCAAGATGAGCACCACGAGCCAGCCTCAGCGCTTCTAAAACATCATTATTCAACGCCGTCAACTCATCCAGAGTCAGCTGCGAGCATGCCTGCACCAGTTCTTGCGAGGGTGAGTAGCCGACCGACTCGAGATTTTTGACGAAACTCGCGACAAAGGAGGCGTCGGCTGGGGGTTCGGACAGCTTATTGTGCGAGACCACCATGACCTTGGAGGCGCGACGAACGAATATCTGATTCGCCGTTTCTACCGTTTTGGTTTGCACCGATCTGGTCATGTGTTCCTCTAGCCATTCCTCGAACAGGCGCGCGGGCGTTACGTTCGTCGGATAAAAGGTGTCGCGGAAAGCGGTGACTCTAAAAATCAGAAGAGAAGGAAGAACCACCATAGCCGCGACATGGGTTATATACCGCCTTCGCGGCGGTTTAACTCGCAATTTCGGAGGTCTGAAGTCTGAAAATGTCTGAGCCCGCAGCCTTTGAGGCTTTTGCTGGCTGCGGCGGGTCTCGGGCGCCCACAACCAGGCCATATATATAGGAACATCTGGTCAAGATTAAATGGCATTTAATCTTCAAGCTCCCTCCTAACTTTCAGACGGCGCTCCGTAGGGTAAGAGTCACCAGGCGGAGCTAGGAAAAATGGAAAAGCGTAGCGAGACCAAAACCAACGTAGAACTCATCCAAGTCACCAAGCAAGAAAACGAAGCCATCAGACATAGCCGCAGAATGACGCTCAACATGATCAAGATGTTCAATGCCAATTACTTGGCGGAAAGACTTGAGCGCGCCTACGCCGAACAACACTAATTTCGAATTTTAAGTTTCAGCGAACCCCCACGTTCGCGGAGTCCTCAAGGAGCTGATGCCTGGATCAGCTCCTTGTTGTATTTTCCTTTCCGCTTCAATTTGGGCTCCTGCCGGATCGCGCGCGCCCGCGCCAGTTACCAAGGCATGCCCGCGAGTCATACCTTGGCATCAAAATCCATAACCCACAGGCATTCTCCGCGCCGGTTGCCAAAGTGCCTGCTAAAGATTAAATCCCCAAAGAACCTCCTAAATACCAAAATCTCCCCGTAGAAAGCCTCAATGTTTAGTCTCCCCTTTGGTTTTGTTCATATAGATGAGTTTCAACAACAATCCGGAGAAGAATAGGTCCAAGCCGCAAGAAAAGATCAGCAAAAGAACCGGAGATGAGCCGATTACATTGGCTCAATTGCTCAACCAAGAAGTTGTGCTCCCGGTAGACGAAGTGCTTTTCCTGGCATCAGAAGCGGCGATGCGGCTTTCGCGGCTGCATGCGACTGGAAAAATTCATGGCGAGTTGACGCCGAATGCGATTCGCATCAACCCCGCGAGTTTTGTGAGTCAGTCGTCTGGACGCGAGACACATCAAATCGAATTGCGGAACAGCGGCGTGCATTTCTCTGCGCCTGAGTCATTCGAAGAGCGCCTGTATCTCAGCCCCGAGACGCGAGTCGGAAAGTCCGATGAACAGTCAGATATCTACTCCCTTGGCTGCATTCTCTGCACCTGCGTCGCGGGCGCGCCACCATTTCTGCACAAAGCGGACAGAATCGCAAACTATAGAGACCAAGTGCACGAGCGCCTTTCAGGAGTGATTGGTGACTCCAAAGACGGTGTCTGGTTGCAACAGATTATTGAGTGGTGCGTCGCGCCGGAGCCCCAGATGCGGTATCGCTCGGCGCAGCAAATTGTGCGCGATGCGAACTTGATCAAGTTGCAGCGACCGCCCGTTGGTCCGCGCCCGAAGCAAGAATCGTTGACTGATTCGAATGGTTCTTTTGGGAAAGCGGTTCGCCGCAAACTGCGAGAAAAGGCTTCGATTGCAGCGGCAGTTTTTGCGGTTTCGGGGCTAGCACTCTTAGGATTCTTAACTGTATGGGGAACGGTTGGAACAGTCGCGGTAGCTCCGGAGACTAACACACATGTTGCCCCACCTCCTGCAGCAGCGGTGCCTCAGCCTACAAAGGATTCTCCACTGCAGTTGGAAGTTGCTTGGAATAAACCATCAGAAAACTACAAACTCGGTGATGTGTTTGAGTATAGAATCATTCCAAAGGAAGTCGCATACATTTATTCCTTCTATCTGAAGAACGATAGAGTGTCGGCGTTCTATCCATCAGCAAAACAGAAAAGTAATTTAGTTGATACTAAGGGCGTCTTCATCGACAGCTTTAATGATGAAGTAGTAATGCTCGTTGATCAAAATGAAAAGGGATTGCTGGTGACGGTGGGGGTACCGGTTGGTTCGGAGGACGAGAAATTCGAGCTTGTCCATAGTAATGAATACTCGACTTCGTCGTTGATTCCCGACAAACTGCTTTTGAATATCAGCGCCGAGACTCTGTTTTCACGCATTCAAGAACTGCGCGAGCAAAATCCCCGAGCAACTGTGGTGATTCAAAAGGCGCCATCTGCGAAGCGCAAGTAGAGCTACTCAAACTTCTCACGCGACGCGACTCCAACCAATCCGAGTTGCGTCATTAGAGTCGTAACGAAGTTGAATTGCGACCTGATATCGATGTTTCGCGTTAATGCAACATACAGCGTCATGCGCGTGAGTTTGCGCATCGCATCGTATGGCTCTACCGAAATAAACGCAGTAGACTGCTGATTGATCCAAGTGCGAACAGTGTTGTTCGTAAAAATTGCGCGCGTCTTTTGCTGGTCATTGCTTGCGATAATGCATTGCGTATCGATGTCGCTGTATCCGGTGCTTACGCGTCCGCGCTGAATTGCCGAAGATCTCCAATGGTTCTTTCCAATGCGCATTGTGTATGCGTGGCGATCTTTAAAGCGAACGGCAAACGCGATTTCTTCCAGCTCGCCATCGATGCACGGTTGAGGGCTGACGATGAGCGGCCACTCTTCGATTCGGGTGGAGATATGGGCGGGCTCGTTCTCGGGCTCAATGAGCTCTGCGCCGAGGTCATCGGCGAGGCGAAGCCAAAAGCTGTTTGCACTGCTCAGTCGAGACATACCTTTTACCCAGACAGCCGCATTTGATAAATCTACCATGCCTGGGCGCTCTCGGATGCGAAACGGCAAAAACGGTGAACTCTTTGGGCTACAACCGATTTCGGATACCAATTGTTCACATTTGGAACCTAGGATGACTGTACACACCCCATTTACTATTTCTAGGAGTCCAGACAGATGGGCAGAACGCAAGCGCGCTCTTACGAGGGCCCGGTTGCCGATGATACTTCGGCAGGGAAGAATCAACTTTCGCACCACAATTTCGATACGCAGACTGGTGCGTCGTCGACATTTATAAAGGATACGCTCGACCGATTGAGGAAGTCTGCGTCGCAACTTCCATTAATGGAAATCACCGGAGATGGCGGAACCACAGGCGGTATAGGTGCAGGCACTGAGCACCATGCCGGAGACGACTCGCCCTTGAAGAGGTTCTTCGATAAGTTCGTTGCGAATGGGGGAACGACAAAGGGTGACGCAGGGGCAGGGGATGTTCCTGCTGCAAAGCCGGAAGCACCAGCAGCGCCGACAGCTCGCGCAAAGGATGGTTCGGAACCACCAGTCCCCGGCAGACCCAATTTCGGCGAATACAAACCGGCGAACGAAAAGCCAGTCGCTGGAGTTGAATCTCCAAAAGTTGATGAGCCAAAGACCGACGCGCCAAAGACCGACGCACCGAAGACCGACGCACCAAAGACCGACGCACCAAAAGTTGAAACCCAACGGCCTCAAGAAAGTGCCGCGGAAAAGCAACCCGAGAAATTCAAAATCGAGCGCAAGGACGGCAAAGTAACTCAGATTCAGTATCCCGACAACACAGTCAGGAAGTTCGGATACACCGGCGATCAAGTGACATCGGTCGACACCACACTCCCGGACGGTACTCTAAAACCCTGGAGACAAGATGGTTCAGGCGCGTACAAAGTAAGCGTCGACGCTGAAGGTCGCTACAAAGTTGATGATGTGCGAGGCGGCGGCAGCACAATGCGTTTGCCGGACGGCACAATCAGAACCACGCAGAAGGACGGAAGCTACTCTGAGCAAGGTCCCAATCACACTGATGTGAAAAGCAAGGACGGGTCACAACAGAAATTCAAATTCGAAACTGATGAGAAAGGCACAAAAGTTCCAACCTCAGAAGAGGTAACGCGCAACGGCAAAACCGAACGGTGGGAACGCCTCCGCGGTGAAGACGGCAAGCTCACCGATGAGTGGAAAAATAGCGAAACAGGCGACACGCAGACACGCAAGAATGCCTCGCTCAGTGCCACCGGTGAACTCTCCTATGAAAACACCGACGGATCGAAGTATAGCCGCAAAGCAGACGGAACAGAAGTATTCACCAGCGATGGTGGCAAGCGCATTGAGAAACGCGATGGCAAAGTGACCGAAGCGCAGTACGCAGATGGTCGCGTGCGAAAGTTCGAGTATGATGGCGACAAGGTCTCCTCAGTGTCTACGACCGACAAAGCCGGTAAAGTCACAACATGGAAGCGCGAAGCGAATAACAATCGCTATGACGTCAAAGTAGACGAACAAGCGAACTACTCTGTCACAGACAATCGTTCTGGCAAGACCTCGACGCGATCGCTCGATGATGTCGTGACAATGACAGCGAAAGGACATGACCAGTCGCTGCAAACCAAAGATGGTATTGTGATCTCGCAGAGTCGCGGCGATCACACATTCACATTTGGTCGCGATGAAAAAGGCGAAATCAACTCGATTCAAGAAAAGAGCAGCAACACAAAATGGACCAAGCAAGCTGATGATACGTGGGCAGCTTCGCCTATCGACGAATCCAAATGGAGCGAGGGAGACAAAGGCGAACAACGCGCAGGAAAAGTTACCGTAGCAAGAAACGGTGACCTTATATTTAATGGCACTGACAACATACCGCCAACACGTCAAGGAACAGACGGCATCGCCAACCGCATGACTGAAGGACAAGCTTTGGTCGAGCAAATGGAAGCGATGACAGACGCGACCGATCGCGCCAAGGAAACCATGCGCGAAGCAGTCAAGGCATTCGACGCAAGAAAAGATATTACTCCCGGCGAAAAAGCACAAGTGTATGAGCACCTTTCGGATCTACTAACCGGCAAGCCGGGCGGCCCGCTCGATGCAAAAGACCGCGCATCACTCGCCAGTCAATCGATGTGGCTCGCAGCACATCCAAGCGAAAGCGATCAAGGCGCATACAACACTTGCAATGTGACGACCATCCGCAACTGCTTTCTCAATGAAAAGCCATCGGAGTTTGCACGCGTCATGAGTGAAGTCGGCACCACCGGCAAATTCAAAACCGCCGATGGTACCAGCATTGAAATGCCTAAAGGAAGTATGGTCCGCACAGACGCCGACAAAGCAGACTACACAGTAGGCAGCCGCCTTTGGGCAAGCAAGATTTGGGACATTGCCGCCACCAATGTATACTGGCAGCGTCAGGAAAAAGATTTGCGAGGCGCAGCAGCAGCTCGCGGCAGCATAACCTATGAGCAAGCAACACCTACAAATCGCCAAGACAACGGCGAACGTTTGTATAGAAACGACAACGGCACCAAACAAGAAATGGTTAGCTCTGATGGTCGAAACTTGGTGCGCACTCCCAATCTATTCCCATCTAGCATGATGGACATTATGGAACAAATTCAAAGTTCGCCGCTGCTCGACAAACCGGCAGGTCAAAAGATCATGGTGCATAAAGCCTTTGCAGAGCACGAAGCCTTGAATTCATTCAATGATGTCGACAAATTGCATCAATCATTGCAAGAAGGAACATTCCCGAAGATCGTAATGGTACACACAAGTCGTGCACCGTTCCACGCTGACTCAGGCTATGGTGCAGCAGGTGGTTCGGGCGGTCCTGGCGGTGGATGGCACGTTGTCTTAGCCACCGGATATGATGCTAAGACCGGCAACGTTGCAATCGACAACTCCTGGGGCCGCACCAAAGATCACCTTGCGCAAGGCTCTCAAATCCACGTGAGAACACTGTACAACGCCACATTAGGTCAGTGGCAACCAGGTCAGTGATATGAGTTCAGACCCTACCTCAAACGAACCCACCACCCCCGACGAAGAAAACACATCGCAGGAGAACAAAATGGAAAGCATCCTCTCGAAGCCAATCAGCGACAAAGCTCCTCCTCTGCCAGAACCACTGAGAGACGAGAGCATCGAACTCGCCGGCGGCATCGGAGACTGGCTCAAAAGGCGCAGAGACAAGAGTGCCTCCACAGGCGATGTCGTAGCAAATCACGGTCAGATTGGCTCAATGTCATTGCCAAAGGAGTGGAAAGAACTAGCGCGAAACGCTGACGACGAAACTCTCGCGAGCGCGAAGGAATTCTCACCCAAGGGAGCCCCTGACGTCAAAATGTGCTTGTATTTCAGAGGCTATCCAACCTCGGAAGAGGCAGGGAAGAATTTTAAAGATGTTCTGTCTCACCCTGCGCACGATCTCAACGCCGAAGAAATAGGAAAACTGGGAGAGACGCTTGATGTATTGGCGAACAAAGATGCGTTCGATATCTCCTCTGCAAAAACCGAAGACATCCGCGGTCGTCGCGTGCTCAATGTGTCAGGAACATTCAAAGAAAGCGGCAAACAGTATCAAGGCATCTTCATCGACGCAGACGGCACCGGAAGCGCCGTGCAAGAAGTGTATGTAGAAGGCAAAGATTCTTTCAAAGACTACGCTCCACAAGCCCGCAAGAGTATTGAAAGCCTTCGCTGGAAGTA
>CAYZJR010000096.1:0-25950 GCA_964478655.1 uncultured Candidatus Obscuribacterales bacterium | reverse complement strand
AAGTCGGTTCCTGATTATGACGATCAGTCTCCGCACTCGAATTGGCAGCGCCGAATTGCAGTCACCGATTTGCCTGGCGTGTTGGGCGCTGATGTCATCGCGTCAGTTGGCACAGTGACCGCCATAATGCCTATCGTTCGCACGCCATCTGAGAGGATGAAGGAACTGCTTATAGTTGGCGACCAGGGCGCACGAATTGTGTCGGCTGATGTATTGCGGCGGAGTGTAAAGTTACCGAGTACGAATTTTAATCTGAGTTGCGAAGATGGCGCCTATAGCCTTTGCGGCAGCGGTTTTGGTCATGGATTGGGCATGTCGCAATGGGGTGCGCGGGCACTCGCAGACAAGGGATATAATGCGGCGCAAATCCTCTCGTATTACTATAAAGACGTAGCACTTGATTACTCGGCCGATACGCCAGCTATCTAACTGAAACTGGTACTATTAGCCGGTTAAGCTCTGAGTCTCACTCCCACCTTTGGGCTGCTTGAGCGAGGAAGGTTTCGTTGGATTTTATTGGTTTCTTGGCTGTACTGGTGATGCTGGGAATTCTCAGCGTGCTCATCATTGTGCATGAGTTCGGGCATTTCCTGGTGGCACGAGCGTTCGGCTTCCAGACACCTGTGTTTGGTTTCGGATTGCCGTTTGGTCCACACTGGGTGCTGGGGCACAAGTGGGGCACTGAGTTTCGATTCTATGCATTCGTGCTCGGTGGGTTCGTCGCCATCCCTGAACTCGGCGATGAGTCGAATCAAGAAGCTTTCGGGTTGCCGCTGAAACCTTTTCGCAAGTTTCCGATTTGGCAGAGGGCACTAGTTGCATTTGCCGGCGTTGGATTCAACATTCTCTTTGCCTGGCTTGTGATGCTGGTTATGCTGTTCTCCATTGGGGAACCGTCAGTACAAAACGTCGTAGTGCAATCATTGGTTGCGGAGAATCCAATTGCCAAAGATGCAGGCGTCCAGCCCAATGACCAGTTGCTTTCACTTGATTCGACCAAGGTTACTGGGACTGAAGAAGCGATCAAGTTTCTTCAAGCACACAAGAGCACACCGCTGACCATTACGGTTCTGCGCGGCAAAGAAGAAGTCCAGATAAAAGTCACGCCAAATGCTGATGGGCGCGTTGGCATGGTGTTGGAACAGAAAGGACCTGTCGTCTACAAGAAGGTGGATAAGAACCCAATCGAGATGCTGGGCTATGCCTGGGTCAAGTTGTGGAATCTCACGGCCACTATGATGGATGCGCTTGGACAAACCATTTCAGGCATATTCAATAATATGTTTCATCCGCCTGGCGCGAAGCCGCCTGGTGGTAGGTCATTAGGTTTCGGCGACCTTCACGGTGTTCTTGCCGTTATCAAAATTGGTGCGGACATCGCGCAGAGTGATTGGAGTCAGTTGTTCCTTTTCACGATCTACATCAGCATGGATTTGGCAATCATCAACCTTTTGCCATGGCCGGCACTCGATGGCGGACATCTCGCGTTCATGTTTTTTGAAGCGTGTCGCGGAAAACCAATGGGTGAAAGAGCGCAAGGTGAGATCGTCAAATGGGGCTTCATTAGCTTGATTGTGCTCATGGTTGTGATTATGGTGAACGATGTTACGGCGTTGATGACCGGTAAGTTGGACACCAAGAAGAAGGAAGATAAGATAGAAGCACCTAAGGATGATGCTGCCAAGCCGGATGCGGCTGCGCCGACGACCGATGCACCGAAGACCGATGCTGATGCACCGAAGACCGATGCTGATGCACCGAAGACCGATGCTGATGCACCGAAGACTGATGCTGCTGCGCCTGATTCAACTTCCACGGAGGTTCCAGCCAAGTAATGCCTAACTATGATTTTCGATGCCAGAAGTGCAGAGAGGTGTTCTCTGTTGAACGCTCAATGTCGCAAAGCAGCGATAGCGCGGAGTGTGAGGCATGCGGAAGCACCGATGTAGCCAGAATCTGGAACGCTTTTATCATGACCAAAGGCAGCACGCCTGATGTCGGACAAGGAACAACCAAGTCCGGTTCCGGAGGCGGCGGTGGTGGCTGCGGCTCTTGCAGCTCACATTCTTGTGGAACTTGCTAGCTGCGCGGAACTTTTTAGCAGGGCTCGCCGCTATTCAATGACGTTACAGCGAGCTGAGACATGAGGAGATCTTCCTCTTCTTTGGGGAACGCAAAAGATTCTTTCTCGTTCGGAAAGTCTTGATTCATGACGTCTTGGGCGTAGTTTCTCACCGCTTCTTGGCAGACTTCGGAGAGATTTGCATACTGACGCACGAAGCGCGGTTGAAAGTCTGTGAACTTGCCGAAGAGATCGTCTGTTACCAAAATCTGGCCGTCGCACTGATTGCCCGCGCCGATTCCGATTGTGGGAATCGATAGGCGTTCTGTAATAATTTTGGAAACGGTTGAGGGCACCATCTCCAATACCACGCTGAAGGCACCTGCTGCCTCCAAGGCGAGTGAGTCATCGATGAGTTTCTTGGCTTCTTCTGCGCTTCTTCCTTGCACTCGTGTGCCGCCGAGTCCGTGCACAGACTGCGGAGTGAAACCGAGGTGACCCATCACTGGGATACCCATGCCAACGAGTCTTTCAATGATTTCCAAGTTTAGTCGTGTCGCGCCTTCCATCTTCACTGCATGCGCTTGAGCTTCTTTGATGAATCTGCCTGCATTCATGATTGCTTGCGTGATGTCGACCTGGTAACTCATGAATGGCAGGTCAGCTACAACCATGGCGGTTTTGACGCCGCGAGTCACCGCGCGGGTGTGATGCAACATTTCATCGACGGTCACTGCGTGCGTGGTTTTGTGACCAAGCGCAACCATCGCAAGGCTGTCTCCGACAAGAATTAAGTCGACGCCAGCGTTATCCAAAATCTTCGCAGTCGAATAGTCATACGCAGTCAGGCAGGCGATCTTGCGACCTTCCTTCTTGTACTTCTGAAGAGTCAAAGTCGAAACTTGTTTTGGCGAGCTGTTTGTGTGCTTAGACATACTGACACCCCAACTGGGCCTAATGATAGCAAGACTGTCGCTGTTTCGTTGCTGCGCCTACATTAGCGGTTTGAAACTTGTCAGGAAGTGCCCTGGTTGTGCGGTTTTGCGAGTTCGGGCGATCGTGAAGGTTAGTAATATTGGCGCATCCAATATTTGCACATAGGGACGCTTCCCCACAAAGATAGTACACGTCGAAGGACACGTCGAAGGAGTTGTACGCAGCGATAGTTCGCTTGAAATTTGGTGACGCTACTGACCGACTAGCGACGCGAACTTTTCTTTGATGCCTTCCAGTTTTTCTATAAGTCCGCGCTTTTTCAGCGTGGTTGCATAGGTGTTCAATGCACGCACAAGATTCGGATGGCGAGCGCCAACCTTGTATTGGTATTGCATAGCGGAACGATCGAAAACCTCTGCCAGCAACTCTTCATTACCTTTCGACAGGCAGGTTTGATAAATCATCTTAGCCCAGTCCATCGCGGCATCTTCAGGTCCGACGCTGGCGAGCAATATCTCCATAGCCGGTTTGATCAGCGAGGTTGCTTCATCGATTTGATCGGTTCGAAGAAGGACACAACAGAGATCGCACAAGGAATAAGCCAGCTGAACCGCGCTGTCTTCGCCTAATTCTTCGAGGATTTTTACGGATTCTCGCAAGCACTTTTCTGCTTCAGCGTTGTCGTCTTGGAGCATGTGCCAGTGCGCGCGAAAGCGCAGTCCGACTGCATAAAGCTCGGTTGCAGAATCATCGGCGCCAGTTGCGGCGCGGTTCAATCCTTTGTCGAAGTACTCGTTTGCTTCGTTAAGATCGCCTTGCGCCATGCTTAGAATCGCTATTCCCAGATGACAGGTCGGAAGAGCGAAGTCTCGGTCGGAAGGGTTCAAGCTCTCTGCTTCCATTTTTGCCCGAAACATGAGCGTGCGCGCTTCTTTGAAATCGCCTTGTTCGTAAACTAATGCGGCAGATTTAAAACGAGTCTTCCAGTGACGAAACTTCTCATCTGTTGACGCGTGAGCATCAACAACCCTCTTTCTTGCCAAGGGACACCTCCTGCGGAGTTCGTGACTCGCAGATTATAGTCGATGCATGAGTTTGTTCCCAAATAGAAACTAATAGCCGCGCTTTCTCTTTTGTTCGTCGCGCATTCTCTGGCGTGCTTCTTCTTGCTGCAATTGAACAATGTGTTTGGGGTCGTATGGGTAACGACCGGCGATTTCGTGAAACTTCGCGTACATGTTGCCTGCATCGGTCGGCAAGTTGAGCTTTTCGAGCAGGTAAGCGAAGTTGTAGTACAGACCGTCAAAGTTTGGCTGTATGTTCATCGCTTCTTGATATTTGGACATTGCTTGGTTCAAGTTGCCTTGCGCTTCTGCAATTGCGCCGAGGTTTTGCATTGCTTGAAAAGATTGCGGATTTAATTCCAATGCGCGCTGGAAAGTTACTTTCGCGCCTTCGAGGTCACCACCGTCGACTTGTCCGATTCCTTTTGTAATCAGGGCCTGCACTTCTTCTGCATCAAACGCCGGTGCTTGCTTGCCTTTTGATTTTGCCTGCGCACGCAACATTTTTTCGAGTGCCATTATGTGTTTGACGGTCTCGCCGTTGTTGGCTTGCAGAGCTGCGACTTCCTTCCAATCTTCGACAGCTTGAATCTTGTCTCCGATAAACTCTTCGCACATAGCCTTTGTGTGCTTGAGCTTGAGCGGATCAACCTTTGGATATTTTTTTCCATCTGTGTAGACGGGACTGATTTTTTCAACAACTTTGATTTCGGACAATGCGCGATCGCAATCGCCACGGAAATAGCGGAGTTTAGCCAGTTCCCAGTGCGCGGCCGCGAGTTTGGGGTCGATCATCAAAGCCTTGCGAAACTCCGCTTCGCCATCATCAAGTTTGCCGTTTGCGCACCAGATGTTGCCGAGGTGATAGTGAATCATTGGATTTTGCGGCATCAACTGTGCGGCAATGCGCAGCTTCTCGATACTTTCGGAGATGTCGCCGGCGTCGCCGCGTTCGTAGCGTTCGTAAATGGCAAGCCCTAGATCTCGTTGCGCTTCAAAGTAATCAGGCTTGATGCGGCAGGCGGTGTTGTAGCACTCGATTGCTTTTTCGAGATCGCCGCGCTCTTGATAGATCTCGCCGAGATGGTGATAAGCAAAGGGATAACGTGGGTTTATTTTGATGCATTCTTCAAAAGCTTTTTTCGCTTCGTCGACTTTGCCGGTTTTTTTCATGAACATGCCGTAGTTGTTGCGGCATTCGATGAAGTTGTAGTCGAGTGTCAAAGCCGCACGGAACTGCATGTTAGCATTGTAGTTGTCGCCGGCTTCGGCAAAGGCAAGTGCCAGAAGATGAACGATGTTTTTGTCGCCGTGATTGAAGATCATGGCTTGGCGACAGAGTTGGATGCAGCCGTTGTTGTCTCCCATTTGGAACGACTGCATGGCGCGCTGATACAGCATCAGCGCTTTACCGGCATTGGCAACGCCGATGCCCGCAGGGTTTTGGTAGTGAGTCTGTGCCGAAGCTTGGTTGGCGGCGATGGTGCCAATGACGGCAACACAAACCAGTACCAATCTGACGATTCTCGTCACAATATCTGCTCCTCAAAAGATAGATATCATGATATCGCGAATTCAAACTGCAAGTTCGAGCTCTTCTAAGCGGGTATTTACTTCTTGGCTCCGCCTTTGTCGCCAAACAGTTGACGCATTCTTTGTTCAGCCTGATCGAGCTGCTTCTGAACGTCGCTCTTCGCCCGTCTGATGTTCTCTTCGACTTGCGGTTGAGCTGCTTTGGCGCGCTCTTCAGCATCTGACTGAATTTGCTTGCCTGCATTCAAAATGCGCTGAACGTCTACTGCTGTTGATTTCGGTTCGCTGGCCCAGATTTCGTGTCCCACGACTGCGGCAGTCAAACCGGTGGCGTTGCGATCTGCGGCGGCTCTGATCTTGGGCTGCAGGCCGATGATTTTGCCTGTTCCTTGTGACAGAGTCTTGATTGGAGCCAACTGCAATGCTTGCAGTGTGCCTGGTCTCAACGGCAAAATGTGCGGGTCGCCATCGTGATACAGACCACGCAGGTAGTCCGACATTTGGTTGACCTTTTCGTTGGCCATGACTGGATCCATACCGCCTTTGATCAATCTCAATGAAGCGGGCAGACCGGCGCCGAACACCTGGTTGATGGTGAATTGCGTCTTGTCGAATGGAATCGTCGAGGGATCTTTTCCTGCTGCAATTGCATCGACCATGGACTGAGCCAAGGTGTCCATCTTCTTCATGTGAGCCGGTAGATCGGGCAGAATCGATCCGAATGTCTTGCCTTTCAATGCGGGCAACGGAGTGTTTAGCTGAGCATCGATCAAGTGCGGCACGACTGATTCGAGATCTGCTCTCGAGATCGTGAGTGCTTCGCCCGGCTTGTCCATGTTCGCCCATACGTAGTCGCCTGAGCGTGATGCATTTTCTGCATAGGTATCGAGTGCCTTGGCGTAATCGAGCAGTTTCTGATCGCCATGGGCTCTCGCTCTGATTGTCGCTGCGACGATCTTCGGTCTGATTGCGTCGTTGGCGTGAACTTCGAAACCAAGCGGGTTTTCCGGTGAGACGAAATCTCCGCCCATTACGTTTCTGGTTTCGAGTTTGCCGCCGGATCTCAACGACTGCAGAAGTACTCCGAGAGCACCGCCGGTATTGGGACCTGTCCATGCGGCTCCCCAAATGTCGGCTGTGTTTTCGTCTGCTTGTGCCTTAAAGATCGCCTTGATCACTTCGCCAAGTTTCATCTTGCCGTGTCCGGGAACATCGACTTCGACGTCCTTTCTGGCGCCCAATCCTTTGTTGATGGCATCGTCGATTACGTTGTCTCGAATCGAGGTCTCGAGTTTCAAGATTCCGCCGTATTGGTCGTGTCCGAACTCGTGTCCGTAGATGCCGCTGGTCAACGTGCTTCTGGTGTCGACCATGTTTCTTGGGTATTGGACGTGGTCTAGCGGCCAAATCGGCTCGCCCTTAGGTCCGAAGATGGCGCGCATGGTGTGCGGTCCTGCGCCTTCGTCGAAGCCGACCGACGTAAGCGGTGGGTTCTTCGTCTGCAATACTTCGTGAGCAGGGATGCCGGCTTTCTTCATTCCAGCGACCAAGCCGGAGTGAACTTCAAGACCGAACAGGTTCATTTCGTAAGCCAACTTGCCGGTTGGGCCCAATGTTTCGGACAAATGTTGGACTGCCGCATCGCGGGCTCTCACAAATAGAGGTGCCACTTGCTTGAGGTCATCCGGTGTCTTCACTTGGTTTGCCAGATCGACCATGGCGTTGCGTGCTTCGAGATAGCCAGGGTCAAGCGGCTTGTGCTTGCCGTTGGTGGCTGCGTGCATTGGACCGACTGCACCTTCGACAGCATCGGCGACCAAAACCGACTCGTCTGTCCACTGTTTCATCAAAGCTGCATTCGCCTTAGCGAGTTTGCTTATGGTTTCAGGGCTCATTTCATCGGCTGGAGCCATTGTTGTCGGCTGCTTGCCGCCGCCACCCTTGCCGCCTACGGCTGCATCAGTTGCTGCAACAGTGGTTGCCGGAGGTGTGACTTCAACGACTATTGGAGCATCGCCAGTGCCAGTGCCTTTACCGCCGGCGCCGCCTACATTGGCGTCACCACCGGTTCCGCCTGGTTTGACTTCTGGTCCGTGTAGATTCTCCGGCGTTCCGCCTGCAATGCCTGCAGTCTGTTTGCTTGCACGCAATGCGGCTAGCGCATCATCCATCGTGCCCGGGACATCTGACGGCTTGGAGACTTGCGCGTGAATGTGGTCTGCTTCGGCAAAGGTCAATGTCTTCGGGTCTTTGCCTGCAAGCAAAACGTCGATTGTTTGGCTCAAGCCCAATGGTTTTCCATCGGCGCCCTTGAGACCGAATTGATGAACGCTTGAGAGGTCTTTCGCGACTGCGTGCTGTCTTTCGGCCTTTGCCATGATGCTTAGCCGTTCCTGCACAGGAATAGATTCAGCGGTCATGCGCTTGCCGACAAGGCGCTCTTCGGCACGGGCTGTGAGCCCATCGACCCAGCCAGCAAATTTATTGAGGTTGCGTCCTACCTTAGATGTATTGGAATTCCAGAACTCCGCCTTGGCATTTTCGAATGCCAGATACTTGGCGTTGCCCATGTGCTTCTGCATCAAGGCGCCGGTCTTGCTTTCTGCCCAGACACCGAGTTTGGCGCCGACTGCCGCGTCTACGGCGAATGCGCCTAACCCTTGTCCCATAAGCTTTGCTGACTCATCCAACTCTGCAACGCTGGATGCGTCAGAAGCTTCGGAATAGGCTTTGATTAGTGGCTGCGCGGCATCTTTGAGGAACATGACCCCCATGACCGTTCCCACAATTGCCCGACCGTAGCCGGTTGAGGGCAACGCGGCTTTCATTGCAGCCCCGATACCGATACCGGTTGCGGCGTTGAGCAGGCGTTCGTCGAGGTGATTGGTGACTGCATCGATGGCTCCGGGAACCATTTCAGCCGTTCCTTTAACCGTCACGTATCCATAACGCGCAAGAGCGCTGCTTTCGACGGCGCTCTGAATGAGTGATGAATCTCCATTTGTCGCAACTGTCTTGCCGACTGGAAGCGTCATTGCCAGCCCTTCGCTGATGGCGACTCTGGAGTTCTGCCTGTCATCGGCTTTCGCCATCCATTCCATCGCTAACTTGTTAGCGGCGGCGGCGTCCTCCTTGGGGGCGGTTTGTTGTTGTTCAACCTTTCCGTCCAATTCGCCCATGCCTAACCTCCAGGAATACCTTGATTTTTTTTGCGACGAGAATCCCCGCGCCGAATACCTGTGGAGTGGCTGCTTCGGCGGGAAATCGATGTGTTAAGAAGAGTAATGCGGAATCAACTTCGTTGCTAGACCGGAAATCACCATGGGCTTCGTAGTTCTCCCACAAGTGGTGTCAAATTTTCGACGCGCCCTCACACTTAGGCGCTGCAAGCATTAGTGGCGACAGTCACATTCTCGCTTTGCGGTCGACTCGCTTTCTTATGTAACGTTTGGCGGAATGAGGGCTCAGGCGCTCGAAATAGTGGTGCGCAGGCTCTAAAATGACTGATTCAATTTATAACTTTCGGACACCATTTATATCTCTACCTAGCATTTTTGGTGATTTCCTTGACAGAAAAGACAGATATCAAGACCTCTGAGATGGTCAAAGAAAGGTTGGCAGGAGCGATTTTTGGCGCAGTTTGCGGCAATTCGTTGGCAGGAAGCTGCATCGGCTTAAATCACAAAGACATCCTCGCGACGGTTGGTTCGGCACTCAATGAGTTTATTCCGGGGCTCTCGCGCAGTGCCAGACCAGACCACAAGCCTGGAGACATACTTGCAGATGCTCATATGGCCCTGGTTTTGGGAGAAACATTGGCGAAGTCTCGCGGAATGTTTTCTAGTGAGGAACTGCAAAAGAGTTATAGAGAGCTGCTTGAAAAAGACGAGTTCTCTCGCTCAGGACCAGGCGCGTTGTGTCTTGCTGCGTTGAGGCGCATGGTTGATGGCTTGCCGCCATCTTCCGATCAGCTTGAAGCGCTGCATCCAAGCGGTGCGGTTCGCGCGGTGCTGGCAGGGTGTCTTCCTGGCAAGCCCACGACAGACGACCCTTACCATGTAGCGGTCGAACAAGCGAAGCTGACGCACAATGACACGCGCGTACAGGCTGCAGCAGCGGTTCTTGCCGATAGCGTCCACTATTTCATAAGTGGAGAGAAGCTGGATACGGCAGAAGCAGTAAAGGCTTATGTGAAAAGAGAGTTCGAACTGTCGACAAGAATCGACAAGCGCTTCTCCGAGGCTTGGGATGACGTTGCTCCGGATCTCGACTATCACAACCCGGCCGACGAACTTCCTTATTCACTTATAAATGTTCAGTCTGAAGTTACTGAATTAGTTCCTACAGCAGTTGGAATCTTCCTTATCTTCAGACACAACCCGCAAGAAGCAATACGCGCGGCGGCGAGGTGCGGCGGAGACACCGATACAGTCGGCATCGTCGTGGGCGCGTTGGCCGGCGCCTACCACGGAGTTAAAGCTTTGCCCGAGCAATGGACTTCCAAAATCTCTCATAAGGAACGGTTGGAAGCACTCACCAATGACCTATTCGGGCTGTGGCCTAAATCATAAATATGACAGAGAACCAAAAAAGAGAGGATCAAGAGAAAGACATGAGTACAGCAGTTGAGAGCAAGTCAGCCGCGAATTTGTGGTCGTTGAAAGACAAAGTGGCAATTGTCACAGGTTCGGGAAGGGGCATCGGCAGAGCTATTGCCGAAGTACTTCTGGCTCAAGGCGCCAAAGTCGTCATCAGCGACATCAATGAAGAACTCTGCAAAAACACGACAGAGGAACTGACGAAGGTTAAAGGCGAAAACGGTTATGTTCTTGGCGTAGCTTGTAACGTCACGAATAACGAGAGCATTGAGGCGATGATCTCTACTGTAATGAACCAGTGGGGTCAAATTGACGTTCTTGTGAACAATGCAGGGATCACAAGAGACGATCTGTTTATGAGAATGACGGAAGAGAACTGGCAAGCAGTGATCGATACAAACTTGACGTCTGCTTTCAAAGTGACCAAGCCGGTTCTCAAAGTGATGTCGAAGCAACGTTCTGGTCGCATCATCAACATCGCGTCGACTACAGGTGTTCATGGCAACTTCGGTCAAGTCAACTATGCCGCTGCCAAAGCAGGCCTGATCGGCTTCACCAAGACCGTGGCTCTCGAATACGCCTCACGCAACATAACGAGCAACGCGGTTGCTCCTGGTTTCATAGATACGGACATGACGAAGAAGTTGGGTGAGGAAAAAATTAATAAGTTCCTCGAACGCATTCCACTCAACCGTATGGGAACCCCGGATGACATCGCTGCCGCTGTCCTGTTTTTCGCAGGACCGGGCGCCTATGTCACTGGCCAAGTTTTGGAAGTAAATGGCGGACTTTATACATAAAAGTAGTTTCTTCAAACAAGGTATTACTTTGTATTACTTTGGATGATTGAGGCGCAAACGGCATGATATTCTAGGTGCCCTTGGCACACCTTAGTGGCCAGCATTGCGTCGCGTTTTTAGAGATAGGGGGTTATAAATCACATGGACGAGAAGGAAGCCTTCGAAAGAGTGAAGAAGGTAGCCGTAGCACAACTCAACGTGAACGCCGAAGAAGTGACCATGGAAGCGAGTTTCACTAAGGATCTCGGTGCTGACTCACTTGATACGGTCGAATTGGTTATGGCTCTGGAAGAAGAGTTTGGAATGGAAATTCCGGACGAAGACGCCGAGAAGATCACCACCGTTGGTGAAGCCGTAAAGTACATCGCAGGACATCTCTAAGCGTGGCTCAAGCCCATCATCTAGTAGAAAGGGTTTGTGTAAAAATGCTCGGTTCGCGCCGCGAGAGACCTTCGACTAAAGACTCTAGGCCATATGGATAAAGAGCGTGTTGTCGTCACAGGTATCGGCGCTATCTCCTCAGTAGGAATTGGCAAAGACGATTTCTGGAAAGGAATAGTGTCCGGCAAATCCGGAGTGGGCAGGGTAAAGCGCATTCCGGAGAATCAACAGGCCGCGTGTAAGATCGCTGCTGAAATCTATGACTTCGAACCAGTGAAGTACATGGAGGCAAAGCAGGTCAAGCGCACGGACCGGTTTATTCAGTTTGCCGTTGCCGCCAGTAAGATGGCGCTTGAAGACTCGAAGCTGGATTTGTCGAAAGACGATCCGACTCGGGTCGGCGTCGCCGTCGGTTCTGCCGCCGGCGGATTCCAGACAATTGAAGAGCAGTACAAGGTTCTGCTTGAAAAAGGTCCCGATCGTTGTTCACCATTTACGGTACCAATGTTGATTGTCAACATGGCTGCCGGTTGGGTATCGATTTTGCACAACGCCAAAGGTCCCAACCTTTGCACCGTCACTGCATGCGCGACTTCATCGCATTCGCTTGGAGATGCATTTCGCATCATCCAGCGTGGTGAAGCCGACGTGATGTTTGCAGGAGGTGCAGAGGCGCCAATCACAGCATTGGTGATGGCGGGATTCTCATCTGCAAGAACTTTGTCGACTAGAAACGATGCTCCTGAAAAGGCATCGCGCCCATTCGACAAAGATCGTGACGGATTCGTCATGGGTGAAGGTGGTGCTGTACTAATTCTCGAGTCACTAAAGCATGCCGTCGCCCGTGGTGCTCACATCTATGCCGAAATCGTCGGCTACGGCTCCACCGGTGATGCCTTCGATATCGTCGCTCCTTGCGCTGATGGTGATGGTGCCAGCAGAGCAATGCAGTTGGCGCTCGATGAAGCTGGACTCGATCCTAAAGAAGTTGATTACATCAACGCCCATGGCACTTCGACCGGACTGGGCGATCGTGCAGAGACGACTGCCATCAAGCGAGTCTTTGGTGCACATGCAAAGAATGGTTTAGCGGTTAGCTCGAGCAAATCTATGACCGGTCACCTTCTTGGTGCTGCCGGTGCTATCGAAGCGGCCGTCACAATCATGGCAATCGAAGATTCAACTTTGCCTCCGACAATCAATCTTGATGAGGCAGATCCGGAATGCGACTTGGACTATGTGCCGAACAAGGCGCGTCCCAATTCGAAAGTGAATGTTGCTTTGTCGAACAGCTTTGGTTTCGGCGGTCACAACGCCTGTCTAGCTTTCAAACGCTACACTCCGTAGGTAATCGCAACCTATGAAAGAGTGTGTGGGAAAAAGCATCAAAGAACTTCAATTGCTTTTGAGAAGCAAAGAAGTTTCCGCGCGTGACATATTAAAATCGCATTACGCTCACATAAACGAACACGACAAGAATATCAACGCGTTCAATCTGTTGACGCAAGAGTTGGCTGAAAAACAAGCCGATCGAATTGATGAACATGTTCGAAGTGGAAAACCATTGCCGCCTCTTGCCGGTATTCCAATTGCGATAAAAGACAACATTTGTGTAGAGGGCTACCCGACTACCTGTTCCAGCAAAATCCTGGAAGGTTTTGTTTCGCCGTATCAATCGACCTGTGCTTCAAAGTTGTTCGAAGCAGGTGCAATTTGTATTGGTAAAACTAACATGGACGAATTCGCGATGGGTTCGTCGACCGAAAACTCCGCATTCAAGAAAACTGCTAACCCATGGGATACGACGAGAGTCCCTGGCGGAAGCTCGGGTGGATCTAGTGCTTCAGTCTCCGCAGGATTTTCAGTCATAGCTGTCGGCTCTGATACGGGCGGATCGATTCGCCAGCCAGCCTCATTTTGTGGTGTCGTCGGAATGAAGCCGACGTATGGAATGGTTTCGCGTTTTGGACTCGTTGCGTATGCATCGAGCCTCGATCAAATCGGACCTTTTGGACGGCGGGTCGAAGACGTCGCAATGACATTGAATGCCATTTCTGGACACGACCCGCGTGACTCGACATCGATAAAAAGTGTTGATGAACTGCTGAACGGATCAAGCATGCCGCGTCTGAACCAAGAGCTCGTGACGTCACTTTCTGAGACTTCGCCTGAGAAACATATCAAAGGATTGCGCGTCGCTTTGATAAAGGAGTTATTGGGAGAAGGAATCGAGAAAGATGTGCAGGAGCGAGTTCGGGCGGCTGCAGAGGTTTTTGCCCGTCTTGGCGCCACTGTGGAGGAGGTTTCCATAGCCAACGCCAAGTTTGCATTGCCTGTCTACTATTTGATCGCCACCGCCGAAGCGAGTGCCAACCTCGCTCGATATGATGGTGTCAGATATGGTTTGCGCGATAAGACGGCAACCGACATTCTCTCGATGTACAACTCCAGTCGCCAACAGGGTTTCGGCGCAGAAGTGAAGCGACGAATTATGTTAGGAACCTATGCACTGAGCACAGGATATTACGATGCGTATTATAAGAAGGCACAGCAAGTAAGACGGTTGCTTACAGAAGACTTCGATCGCATCTTCAAGACTTGCGACATTTTACTGGCTCCCACAGCGCCATCTCAAGCTTTTAAATTTGGTGACAAGACTGACGATCCTCTCCAGATGTATCTTTCAGATATTGCCACCATTCCTGCAAACCTGGCCGGATTGCCTGGAATATCAATTCCATGTGGCACCGGCAGCAGTGGCATGCCCATCGGGTTGCAACTCATGGGTGCGCAACTGTCTGATGCACTAGTGCTGAAGGCGGCATACGCATTCGAACAGGAGACCGAATTTCACAAAGGAAGCCCTCCAATGTTTAACGGTGCAGCCACCGCTAGACTCTAGGACCATAGTCGATGCTTGCATGGGCAAGCAAGGAGACAGCAATGAACGACAAAAAATTACTTGCAGCCATCCTTCTCACCACGACGCTTACGTGCGCTCATGTGAGTTCGGCTTTTGCAGGCCCGAATGACTTTTTCGGTGGACCGGGAGGTACGTCCTCGCCATCTGCCGCTGCTGGTGCTGAAGCCGCACAAAACGCCTTAGTCGATCAAGCGCCACAGCCCGGCGATTTTACAGACGACGAAAAGCGCATGCAGAAGAAGTATCAAGAGAAGGTGAAACACGCAAAATCACTCATCGCCAAAGGCGAATTGATGATGAAGAAAGGCGAAGGCAAAGACGACAAAGCCTTCAAGAAAGGAAAAGTCTTCAAGCAGATTGGCGAAAGAGAACTTGCTGAGCTGCAAGCCAACAATCCTTTCCCGGACAAAGATCCTAAGAAAGATGCAACCGGACAAGGCGACGGCAAAGACAAGCAAGACGAAGCATCCAAGACCGAACTCTAAGGTATCTCAGGGACCATTGCAAACCAGAAAGGACATGAAATGGCTATCTTGACCGACATCACGCAATGCGTAGGTAGAACACCGCTGGTTACGCTGAATGTTCTTTCGCAAGACTTGCCCGCTACAGTAGCTGTCAAACTCGAATCCATGAACCCGCTCGGCTCTGTCAAAGACAGAATCGGTGTTTCAATGGTGACCGAGGCTGAGAAGTCTCGCTTGATCAAACCAGGCGAGACTATCTTGATCGAACCTACTTCCGGAAACACCGGCATTGCACTGGCGTTCGTATCAAGAGCACGTGGATACAGATTGATTCTGACGATGCCCGATACGATGTCTCTCGAACGTAGAAAAATGTTGTCTGCTCTTGGGGCCGAACTGGTTCTCACTCCTGGCGCTGACGGAATGAAGGGTGCCATCGAGAGAGCCGAACAGTTGGTAAAAGAAAACAAGCATGGTTACATGCTGCAGCAGTTTCAAAACAAAGCCAATCCAAAGGTGCACAGAGAAACAACGGCAGAGGAAATTTGGAACGACACTGACGGCAACGTCGACATTTTCGTTGCCGGCGTGGGCACCGGCGGCACCATAACTGGTGTCGGACAAGTTCTCAAATCGAGAAAGCCGTCAGTGCAAATTGTAGCGGTAGAACCGCAAGACAGCCCTGTTATCAGTCAATCACTTTCAGGTCAGCCGCTGAAGCCTTCTTCTCACAAGATTCAAGGCATAGGCGCCGGTTTCATTCCAGGTGTTTTGGATCTTTCCATCATCGATGAAGTTTTTACCGTCACAAACGATCAAGCCATCAGCATGGGAAGAAACTTGCCACGTCACGAGGGTATTCTCGCTGGTATCTCCAGCGGTGCCAATGTTTACGCTGCCATTGAGATCGCCAGGCGGCCAGAGAACAAAGGCAAGCTCATTGTGACGGTGGTTGCATCGACAGGCGAGCGCTATCTCTCGAGCATCCTCTTTGCAGAACCGGAGCAACAGGCTGTGACTCCTGCTTAAGAGCATAGGACTCACATTTTTATGTTGCCAGCGACTTGCACTTGCATCATTGTGCCCTTTGGTGCAGTGACAAACTTAGTAACGTGAATGGAACGCAAAATGTGCGCAGTCGTGGGGAAGAGGCGCTCGGAACCTTTGAATTCGATGGGAATTCCTTGCTTGTCGGTGAAATGTTTTGAGTGTCGAATTGCTCCGCCGATTAACCCTTGCTCTGATTTCCCAAGGAGATCGTTGGATACCTTACTCCAATCGACAGACAATTTGTCCGGGACAGGAAGGCGAAGTTTCGCATCATAGTCGATTTGACTCTCCGCGAGAGAATTTCCCATCACAAGCGCATACGAGGCGGTGCCGTGTCCTGAAACCGGACCGGACGCACTCCATGGATGCTCCATCCAACCGCGTTCACCGCCGGTGATGCCGGTATGCAAGCGTTCGACCGTGCCTCTGACATTTATGTTTGTAGAACCTTCGAAACTGACAGAATTGGTGCCGGCAAATTTAAATGATTGAAGTTTCGAGTCGTTCGCCGTCACGTCTTGCACGAATAACTTTCGATACCTCCACTTTTGTTTGTCGAGAATTGGTTTGTTGAGAGCATAAGCAACTGTTGAAGGAATCGCCTTTCTCATCGAGTCTTCAATTGACTTTGTTGGTACAGCAATTGTCAGATCGGGGAGTTCGAGTTGGAGGTGATCGCCGCTGCTGCTTAACTTAATGTTTTTGACGGAAGTCTGAATTCCTGGAATTTTCAGTCCGCCAAAATCTCCTGCTCCGGAAGAGGAAAGACTGCCTGTGAGACGTACTCCATTGTTAGCCAGCGCCACGACTGCCTTCCCGGAGACGCTTTGAAAATTGAGCTTGCTGCCGCGGCTTACTATATGGGCACTGCCCGATGAGATGGACACCGGAATTTGGCTAGTTGTGACCTTGGTAAAACTTTCTTTGCTGGAAGCGGTTGCCTTTGCAAGTTTGACTTTTGCACCGCTGGGTTTTAGGAGAAATTGCGATTTCCCGGAGTTCCAAACTAACGAGCGCAAATTGAACTCGCCACCATCAATACTTGCAGTGGAGTCACCTGAGTCTTTGAACTGTATCGCTCCCAACTTGAGTTGTTCGAGCACCAGGTGAAGAGAGCTTGCCTTCAATGAATAAGTTAACTGTACTTCTTTCGCCCGAACATTTGGTAAGGTACCTTCCAGTAACCGGTCGCTTTCTGATCGCTTTGCTTTCAGTGAGATCTGCGTGCCACTGTCAAGATCTGCGTATACCTTTCCGTCTGCAAACACGACTCCCATTTGTGCTGGACTAAGAGTTACGAGCGTCTCCAAGTCGAGTGCCGGTTCAGGCGAACTGTCCGGCCAAGTCGCGTTGAATTGCCGGACTTCGAGTGTTCCCTTATCAGCGAGCACGTAATGAGGACCTGCCTGCAGGTGAAACTTAGCGAATATAACCTTGTTTGCATTGTCCTTTGAAAGCGAGAGTTCCAGCTTGTCGTCGGTTCTATTTACAGAAAGCGTTGATTGGATTTGCATGTTATTCATGCGAACTTTCATCTTTTCTTGTTTGCAGTCAACAGGTTTTAAATTGACATGTGCAACAAACAAACCATGCCACTTGGATTTGCCTTTGATTTCAACATCTTGAAGTGAAATGGAAGAACCTTCCTCAAACTTGAAATAGCTAGCCGCCAATTTGATTGAAGAACCGCTCAGAATGCTGAATGTAGCAGATTTGATTGTGGCAGCTTTTACAATATCTGAAGGTATGGAACTTTTTTGCTGATCTGAATGCAAGGCATTTAGAAGAAAACCGACGATGACTCTTCCAACATCTACGTCACCGCTGATGGTGCTTTTGTGCAGTTCGATTCGTTTGGGTGCCGATAGCCCATCGAGCGATAGCGCCTGTGTTGTTTCGAAGACTCCATCGGCATCTGCAGCAGACAGGACGGTGTTTCCTTTCACCGGCAGCTTGAAGGACAGTGAGAAGTTTGTACCTTCCGAGATGTTCAATTTGTGCTTCCCGATTTGATACTGTCCGGGTGTCAGTGTGCCACTTGATTCGATTGCAACCGTGTCGGTCACTTTTGCAAGAGTTAGCAGCGATGGATCACGAATTGGTATCGAGATTGTGATAGGAACCTCGGCGCGATGACTGCAGCTCGATGCAATTGAAATGAAGACGAGCAGTGCCGCTAGTAAATTTAGGAATCGCTTACTCACTCTTGCTCAACTCGCGGCTAGGTGAATCAGCCCCGACGGCTGCCTTGTCCAACGCGTCTACGAAGTCTTTCAGCGCTTTGGCATATGTCTTTCTGTCTTCAAGTCCGATGTCGTTGTGACCGTTGTTCGGCAGCGCAATAGCGGTGCAGGTCGGTGTAGCTGACTTCGATAGTCGTTCGCTGCAAGATGGCGGAATTGTAGAGTCCTTCACTCCGTAGATGACAAGCAAAGGAGGGTGCTTTCCGACAACCAAGTTCATGTTATTGAATCTAGGCTCCGGAAATAATGCTGATGGATAAACATTTAGGATCGGAATGCGTTCCTTCGCAAATACCTCGGGCGAAATGAAACCAGACTCTAGAATCACTGCTCGTGCCGGTTTTGATTTGAGCAACTCGCTGGTTACTCCAGTTCCCAACGACTCTCCATAGACAATAATTTGCTCTGGTTTGTATCCGCGGCTGATGAGAAAGTCATACGCTTGAGTGGCATCTCTTACGACCTTGCCACCATCCGGAGTGCCTTCGCTTTTTCCATAACCTTGATAATCGTACAAAAGCACCGAACATCCAGCAGCTAAGAGTGCATGCGCTTTGTGCACCCGATGAATCACATTGCCTGCATTCCCGTGGTTTAGCAGACAGACATAGGGCGCCCCTTTCTTCTCATAAAGCCAGCCATTGAGTTTGACGGGCGCCCCATCCGAATCTTTGCTGTCAATCGAGACTTCTTCGCCTTTGATACCGCCAATGGTGCTCAATCGTTCCGCCCCTGCAAACTCCTTTTGAGGGTAAAACAAAACCTGGTTGTACAAAGCGATGTTTAACGCCGGGCAGCAACTGCAATACAGTGAAACGACAAACACGATAACTAGGAGTCCGAGTACGACTCCTAGAATCTTCGAGAGTTTCTTCCACATCACGATTGCAAATAGAATGCACAAAGTATTGGGCAACGACCCAATATATCATCTATGCAAGATTGCTTGGTCACCTAGGCCAGATCGAGCCAGTCCGGTCTGATGTAAATGGAAGGTTCGGAATCAGATTGCCATTTTATGACAGTCGTTTTCAGCAATGGATATGACATAGCGACTGCCATCGCAATTGCCAGCATTGCAGCTAACAAAGTAGCCGTAGGGCCGCAAGCCAGCTGCATACCATAGGCAGGGACTCTGTCGTGAACCGGATATGTTACTTGCTCTGACTTCGGAGACTGAAGAGCTAATGTAGCCATAGCGCTCTCCTCCTATTGTCTGGTTTTTTTTGGTTCCACTCTAGGTATACACCTGGGATTGCCTGAGTGGACAAGTTTTGCTCAAATTGCGAAGAATTGTCTACAGGTCTGGGCGTCTGTAATTTCGCACGTACAGGTTCGTACCATGTGTTTGCAAATGCGAACCCTTTGTCGAGAGCTGCGATTTCAGCCCATCTGCGCTGTTAACGACATGAGTCGAGGTGCTTTCGAGCGCACGCACTTTCTTTCTTGCTTCTTCGAGAACCGCTGTGGCCTTGGATTCAGCTTGGTGTCGAATGGTTTTTTCTACGTCTTCACCCATAGTTACGCCGATGCTTCCATCGCTGAATCGCCACCACTGGTTGGCGTTTGCATTCCCTTCGCGGATCTCCGCCTCGGCTGCCTGTTTAATCTGTTCAGCCTTTTTCTCGGCTTCAGCCATAATTCTTTCTTTCTCGCGCTTGTGCCTTTCATCCGCAGCCGCGCTCAGCGTGTCTGCATGAGAATCGAGCAAACCCTTCGCTTCTTTGTGCTCTGGAGTCGCCTGTGACACAGCGTTTTCGCCGCTGGGCTCGCCTTCTGATTTGACGACCGGTGGCATAGTGGGCAACGCAGGTTTGGCTGCTATTGGTCGTCCGATATTGTGAATTCTGGATACATGATGTCGAGAAGCACCCTTTTTGCCTATGTATTCCAGTGCCGTGGCGCAATGCTGGGCGGTTGGTAGATCTGGACTGCTGTTAACGCACAGCCTGTAATACTTTTCGGCACCGGCAAAGTCTCCTGCTGACAGGTGTATGTTGCCGAGTTGGTAATATGCCCTGAAGTCTTTGGGATTCTGCGCTAAAACTTGGCGGAAGTGCCCATGGGCGCCGTTATGGTCACCTTTAGAGTAAGCATCCATGCCGCTTTGAAAGGAGTCCGCGGCCCATGATGCAGTTGCCGAGATGAGCATGAAAACCACCACGGCAATATTTGACGTCAGTATTCTTATGAGCGATTGCGACATTGTCTGATCGTCGTAGAAGCAAGCGGGATGGTCAATGCAGAAGATTCTAATGGGAACAGTCCCCATCGTCGCCCAAAGCTTAATGAAGGCCGAAGCTTGGAGCAATTTGGCTTCAAGCCACTTCAATTTGGATTGGTTCGTCGCGGTCGTGTAGACTTGTGGCGTGACCTTAGGAGGCAGCCAAAGGATATATATGGCCAAGAAAGTAGACACCGACGCACCGCCCGCTCTTATTGTTGAGTTCAAGACCGCAACAGGCGAGGTTTGGGGAAGCCTGACAGCAGACGGGCGCGAGTTTAAGACTGGGTCGACCGGATTCTATTGCAGCGGCAAAATCAAGAATCCAAAAAACGGCTTTCCTTATCAGGTTGGAACAAACATCATCCTCGTAGGCAGCAAAGAGTAACGCTCTTATATGCCTTGAATATGCCTGGAACCACTTTGGCGGTTGAAACTCTTGTGCTGCCCGGGCTCTTTTTTGATGAGTTGCAGTCATAAGCTTTGTTGATTGCTACTTGGGAGAGCTTTTTGTTGGTTCGAAATCGGCTAGGCGCGCTTTTCATGCCGCTGTTGTTGTCACTGGCATTTATTCTTTTGAGCGGTTTCAAGTTTGAAGGAGCTGCCTCACCTGTTCTTTACTGGGGAGAATCTCCCAATGAGCAACAGGTCAGGGCTCTGAAGCGTATGGGAATCAAAACCCTCATCAACATAAGAACCAATCCGCGCAAGAAGACTCGCAAAATCGCAGAAGAAGTTGGTCTGCGGTTCTACAAAGTGCACACAGGCGTTTGGAAAGCTCCGGGACGTCAGGAGATGAAAGCGTTTCTGGACATCGTATGCAACCCTGAGAATCAACCAGTGTTCTTGTTTTGCAAAGGCGGCAGAGACCGCACGGCCTTCTACATAGCACTATATAGAGTGGCTGTGGATGGGTGGACTCCCGCGCAAGCGCGTGCAGAACTGCGCGATCACAGGGTGCGGAAATATTGGCCTGTTTTCTGGCAGTATGACGACATATTGGAAGAAAACCTGGCTTGGATAAGAGAGGTTGGAAACGAAAAGCGTGGACAGATCGCAACTCGCGGTTACACCGGTCATTGCGAATGTGCCGAATTCGACTTCAAAAAGTTGGCGAAGTCTGATGCAACAGAACTTCCCAACACACTAACATCCGCCCGAAAGGCGATGTCGCACTGAGGAAATGTTTTTTCGAAGCTGATAAAGCTTTCCGGGCTACATGGTCTTCAGCACTTTTTCCATCTCGTCAAGCTCTCCAAGTCTTTTGCCAACCAGCTGTTGAGGAAGCATTCCCGCTTTCGCAAGTTTGTGCCGTTGCAACTCGCCTTTGACCTGAATTCTCAAAGTGTCCAACATCGAATACAATCCGGCCGGCAAACTGATGACTGAACCTACAAACAAGAGATCGTTGGTCACATGATCGGCGCGAAATCCTTTTTTGTTATAGTGCTGATTGAATCCTGGTATCGTAAAGAGAACACCCTGAGCCAGTTTTGTGCCGCCAATGTAAAAACCGGAGCCGATGTTTTGTGTTGCAGTAAGGCGCGCGGCAGCTCGCTTTTTCTCGGCCGATTGCACTTCATCAGAAAAGGTCCTTTCGTGCAAACCGTACATGCTTGAGTGCACAACTGCATCTTCAGTTGCATTGGCAACGCGGACTCCTTTGCACAGTTCATTCAATGTATTGAGGTCTGCTTGCAGCAAAGCGACGGTTGTTTCTCTAGCATCTTGCATTGTTTCTTTGAGAGTGTGCTTGGTGACTTTTGCCACGACTCCATTCGAGAACAACCGGCTTATCACAGGACCTGTCATGTATAAAGGTCCTGCGATATCCCACATCACGCCGGCTCTTCCGTTCCAAAGACGTCTGTGCCTGTGCAATGACAAATATGCAAAATCGTAGCCAATGGCGTTTAGAGTGTATTTTGAAAAATCGAAAAAGTATTGCATTTGTTGGAACGCCAGAAGTTTTCGTGCTCCAATGTGGAACCGTTCGAACTCTTGCAGCGCCTGATCTCGAAGATCTTTCAGAACCTTTCCTTCTGCATTGTCGACTTGTACGTGGTATGCCAGTGCGGGATCTTCAGATTGAACTTTTATCAGCGCGTCGCGATCAGCCATTCGTCGATCGATATCCATCTTGATTCCGAGAACGTACTTTCTAGCAACTGCAGGAGAAAATCCCTTTTTTCGCGCCATCAAGTCGTGGTAGCTATTTATTGAGAATTCCATGGCAGCGGCACTTGCTCCGATGATTGAACCGATCATCGGAACATAGTTTGCAGCTTCTTGCACTACGGTATAAACGCGTCCAGGTGAATGAATGTGATAGCCTCTTTCTGCTGTTCCGATTATCGCGCCCGCCAGTCCCATTCCTGCGTTGACCTCTTGAAGCCCCGCATATCGCCAACCTTTCCATCGTCCTTGCTTTGCGACTTCGAGTGTGTAGTGGAGGTTGAATCGCTCCAACTCTATAATCTTCAAAAGGATTTCTTTTGTTAGATCGTCAATGCGATCGTTCGCCGCATTTGGTGTCATCGAGGCTGCGCCGCTCAGTATTGTTTGTGGTGGCGCCGACTCGGCTGCGATTTTCTCCGGTGCTTCGATTTGCTCAGCAGTTTGTTCAGTATCGGCCCAGCAGGCGCTGCATGTTTGAAGCAGCACTATACTTGCAAGGAGTCCGGCAAACATCTTTCGTGCCGCACAAGCGTTTGAAACCACGATCTCGCCCTCAGTCTATAGAGCCTTCTGCAACGTCTGCGTTTGCAGGCAGCTGATCTACCGAACGCTAATATAGAATCAGTTTGTGATGGTACCGTGATCAAGTACCAGACTTCACTGCATGAGTTCGCTTCTTTTCTTCAATTGGACGCTTCGCGGCAACACCCCTGGCGGTGAGTATTCCATGAATCACGCTCCAGGGATGCGGCGGACAACCAGGAACATAGACATCTACCGGAAGAATACTGTCGAGCCCGTTAGCTTCGCAATATCCGCCTTTGTGTACACCTCCTGAGATTGCGCACGAACCCACGGCAATTACCATTTTGGGTTCGGGCATCGCCTCGTAGCACCGCATAACGGCTGTCTGCATTCCCTTTGCTACTGGTCCTGTGACCATAAGAACATCAGCAGCGCGGGGCGAGGCAACTATCTGCACGCCGAACCGCTCAATATCGAAAACAGGATTTGTGGTGGCACCTATTTCGAGATCGCAAGCACTGCATCCCGTTGACACAACTCTTGCGTGAATCGATTTTTTAAATATTGCAGGAACGACCTTATGTTCGGGTAGCTCATCGACTGCAGCAGTCTCATTTGAAAGTATCAAATCTGATCTCTTCGTTCGGGCGACTTCCGTCGACAAATTCTCAACCAGGGTTTCTGTCGGGCAGACTGCTGTGCACAAGCCGCAAGCAATGCAGGCGCCGAGATCGAGCTTAACGGAAGGTTTTTCGGTGACCTGACTGTCTTTGATTTCGATTGCTGTGGTTGGACATACTGGTGCGCAGGCGTTGCATTTTTCACCGAGGCAAGGTGCAGATGTTACATGGGGCAACCCTCGAGCAGTTTGTTCGAGAGGCGGGCAATCTGTTTTGGAGGTTGTGACGCCCTGCTTGAGAAGATAAGACAGAAGTTTGAGCATGAGTGGATCCTCAAAGGTCGTTACCGCTGTATGAAAGAGCGAGACTCTTGTTGCAGAGTGGAAAATCTGCGATCAAGTTGCTTCTTATCGCAATCGAGATTGCAGTCCAGTTATTGACGCTGGGATCTTTAATTGCATATCTTTTGATCTTTCCGGCATCATCTGTGATTGCAAGATGAATCATCTCGCCGCGAAACGCTTCAACAATGCCGACACCAATGGAGTCTTTAGGAAGTTCGTCCGGTAGTTCAATGGTTACCGGTCCTGATGGAACGTTTTGTGAGAGTTCGCAAATTACGTTGAGACTTCGCCACAATTCTTCAATGCGAATTCTTGTGCGCGAGAGAATGTCGCCTCCTCGTTCGATTGCAATAGGCGGGGCAAGCTTGGGATAGACACCCTGCCTGAAGTGCTGTCTGGTATCGTATTCGATGCCGCAGGCTCTACCTGTGACTCCAACAAATCCAAATTCCGTTGCAAGAGATTTTGAAATGCGACCGATTCCTTCCATTCTTTCAATTGCGGTTTGATTCTCCTGGTAGATTTGAATTATTGGCTTCAAATCCTCAATCAGACTCTTTGCTGCATCGTGTATGCTTTCGAGTTTGTCCCTGTTGTCAAACTGCACTCCACCTGGCACTATATAAGCCCTCTGAAGCCTCGAGCCCGTCAGTGTCTGCCCAATGCCTAGCGCCTTCCCACGCAAGCGCCCGAGAGTTGCGATCACGCCTAAAAATCCGACATCGTTAGCGGCTCCGCCAATGTCAATGATGTGCATTGCGGCGCGCTCAATCTCAAGTGCGATAGTTCTTAAATACTGCGCAGCTTCAGGAGCTTCGATATCAAAGAGCGACTCTATTGCGATGGCGTGGGCAAGTGAATTTCCGACTGCCGTGTCGCTTGAGGCTGCTTCTGCGACAAACCTTGCTTTTCTCCAAGGAACTTCGGTAACGCGTTTCTCCACGCCTCGATGCAGCCAACCTAACTGCAATTCTAGATTGACGATTGTTTCTCCCCGGCAGGAGAATCGAAAGTGTCCTGGTTCGATCACGCCCGCGTGGATTGGACCTACCGGCAGCTCGAATACTCCCTCACCCTTGACCTCGAGAAACTCATACTTTCCAGTGCGAGCGGTTGGCACTGCTTTGCTTGAACTGTTGCGCAAAGGGAAAAAGTCGTTCTCGTAGCGATCATGCAACAACAACGGTTTTAGCCGCGGGTGGTTCAAAGGTGTAATTCCAAATAGGTCCCAGTTTGTTCGCTCGAACCAATGTGCTTGCGGAATACTTGCAGTTAGTGAACTGTATTGACTGTTAGAGATCGGTGATTCCCAAATTTCTAATTCGCCTGTGGACGGGTGTAAAAGCACACTAATGAGCTGGTCTCCATCGATCGAAGTTAAAAGGCCGAGGCGACTTCCTTGACTTGTCCATGATTTGATTCCTGGTGCAAGATTGCCGATATCAACATGTTTCTTCGATAGTTTCATTACAAGACACCAAATGTGGTGGGGTTTACTGCTACACCCAAAATTAGGGATATAAGCAGCAAGAATGAGGGGACAATACTTGCAGTTATAGGTTGATGCATTTTTACATTGGTGAGCGGCGCTCCGAATATGATGCCGCCGACGTGCGCACAAATCGCAATCAGACTTAGTGACAAGGCTATTAGAAGTCCAGCGCAGTAAAGCCATGAAGCGCCGACTGTCTCCATCAGAATCGATACCTCGCTTGTGAACGAACCGAATGGGGGCAAGCCGGTCACTGCCAATGTTCCTAACAATAGAAGCGCAGCCCAGAGTGGAGATGTTTCAAAGACTCCGCGAAGCTGATTCAAACGTTTGGTGCCACATGCCTGTATGATGCTTCCGGAAAGTAAGAACAAAGCAACTTTTGCGACGCTGTGATTTACAGCTTGCATAAAGAAAAGAGTGCTGCTCCCTAACCCGAGCGCCACAAGTATGATACCGACGTTTTCAATGCTCGAGAATGCCCACATTCGCTTGAAGCTGCGTTGTCGA
>CAYZJR010000095.1:18905-26429 GCA_964478655.1 uncultured Candidatus Obscuribacterales bacterium | reverse complement strand
CTCCTAAGTGGGACGTGTTTGTTCTGGCTAAGAGATCTCGAAAGTACTACACGTGCACTTTGGAAAAATGGACGAAAGGCGGACACATTCAGACGCTCGCATCGAATGCAAACTCTGAAGTATACGTTGGGTTTCCGTGGTCTACACTTGAAGTTGCGCCGACCAAGTTTTGCGGTGTCGTCGCTGACTCTCGTGTATATGTGAATAAACGCGCCGGTCCTAAGCGAACAAAGCGAGAAATAGGATTGGGAATTCCTGAAGTTTCCACTCCCGTAAAACGGTATCAGTTTATTGTTCTGAATGATAAATCCGTCGCCAATTCCAAGCGAGATATGGTCTTGCGTACGGTGTATCTCATGCCTGCTGTTCCTGGAATTCCATTGGCGTTTCTGTTGCATCGAGTTGATGCAACGACCGCAGCGATTTTCACGACATCGAAGATTGAATACGAGTCGAAAGAGGCGTTCATTTTTGACTTGCCTGCTGGTTACTCGCGTACGGACAAGTATGCAGAAGTGACGACGGGTTCTGAGAACATGGATGAAGTAAAAGACTTGTTCAAGGAGTAGAACAAGTTTACGCATCAACTCTGGGCGGAACATCAACACGCAAAAGATCTTCCGCGACGAAAACGTCTGGGAAATGAGCTGACGCTTCTTGCACGAACGGTTCGCTGCTTTGATAGCGCGGCGAAAAATGCGTCAACACCAAACGGCGACTGCGACTGTCTTTTGCAAGCTTGCCCGCCTGTTCTGCAGTCATATGAAAGTGTTCGTTTGCTTCTTGCGATTCGCTGTTTAGATATGTTGATTCGCAAACAAGCAAGTCGACACCTTGTGCAAGCGCGCTTGCACCTGCGCAAGGACGAGTATCCATCACTATTGCAAAGGATTGTCCTCGCTTCGGTTTTGCAACATCGGAAAGATTCACACTCTTTCCATTTACTTCAATCGTTCCGCTTTTGCCTAGTTCTTTGATTGCCGGCCCTCGCACTCCATGCTGCTGAAGAAGATCGGGCACAAACGTCCATCCATCATCCTCCTGAATGCGATAACCAACACAGGGCACCGAATGATCCAATGCACGCGCGGTAAGTCGAATCTGTCCCATTCGTGCAACTTCAATTTCGCCTTTCGAGATTTGCAATGGGTTTGGCACAATCGTGGCAGCATCATGAAAAATTGACGCATGTCGCAGGCGTTCGAAATACTCTTGCCCACTGGCTGGATAACTCACTTCAACTGCATGGGTTGCGCGATCGAGCGAAAGTCTCTGAATCATTCCAGCCAAACCGAGGCAATGATCGCCATGAAAATGCGTGATGGCTATATGCGTAATTCTGCTTGCGCTGAGACCAGCGTAGAGCATTTGACGTTGGGTTCCTTCGCCGGGGTCGAAGAGAATTCCCAAGTCGTCCCACAAAAGAAACATTGCATTGTGATTGCGAGTTCTTGTGGGAACTTGGCTGCTAGTGCCTAAAAGTATCAACTCGCGTTTGGACACGTCTTGAATTCCGCTCGCTCTTAAGAACCTTGGCTCATTCGAACTCAACAAATAATAAGTGATCCGAGATTTCGTTGCTGGGACGGCTTTCTAAAGATTACGACAACATTATTTTTAGTGAAAATCGGACGCATACTGGAAACATTCCGACGATTTTCTCGACTAATTTGCCAGGCTGATCCACGTTCGGGTCGCCTTTTAGATAGTTTAAGGAGGTACTTTTCATGGCCATGGCGAGGAGAATATTCCTGTTCTTGGCAGTTAACGTCCTTGTAGTGATGACGATAACCACGATACTCTCCCTTCTCGGGGTGAGGCCGTATTTGACTGCCTACGGGCTGGATTATGGTCAACTAGCGGTGTTTTGTCTGATTTGGGGTATGGGCGGTGCCTTTATCTCGCTGCTGATGTCCCGTGCGATTGCGAAGTGGTCCATGGGCGTGCAGCTTATTGATTCAACCACTCCAGACCCAACGGCTCGTGAGTTGTATTCGATCGTCAGCGAGTTAGCGAGAAAAGCGAACCTACCGATGCCTGAGGTCGGAATCTATCCGGCTGATGAGCTTAATGCTTTCGCCACGGGACCCTCAAAAGATCGAGCTCTGGTTGCGGTTTCGAGCGGGCTGTTGAGGCGTATGAGTCGCGGCGAGATTGAAGGTGTTCTAGGTCACGAAATTTCGCACGTTGCAAATGGCGACATGGTTACGATGACTCTGCTTCAGGGTGTGGTCAACGCATTCGTCATGTTCCTCGCCAAGGTGATTGCCTATGCCGTCACGATTGGTCGCGACGAGGAGAATCGGGGTGGAACATTAGTGTATTACCTTGTGGACTGGGTTCTGCAAGTTGTGTTCATGCTGTTCGGTTCGCTCATTGTGGCTTGGTTCTCCAGGTACAGAGAGTTTCGGGCTGATGCGGGCGGCGCGCAGCTAGCGTCGAGAGACAAAATGGTAGCTGCGCTCGACGCACTGAGACGCAATCAAGAACTTCAGCACGCGGGCGACTCGCCGGTATCTACTTTGCAGATTTCGGCGAAACCTTCAGGGATCATGGCTCTTTTTTCGACACACCCTCCGTTGGAGGATCGCATCGAAAAGCTCATGCAGACCAAGCAACATGATTCCGGTCTGGTAGCCCACAGGTAAGCGACCAGGCGAAGCGAGTTCGTCAGTAACGGAACGATTAAGAGCGCACCAGAGATGGTGCGTTCTTTTATTTGAGTTCTTTTGATTTGCGAACCCAAAGTGATCTGGTGCCGGTATTGAGTGTGACTTGTGGCTGTTTTGCTCCGTTGAATCGATACTCAATCAGATGATTCGGGTGTTCCAAAATGTTGATGGTGTCAATAGGTTCGCCGAAGTCAATCGGCTGAAACTCAGGAAGTCCATCCTGAAACTCGATGTATCCATCCGTTCCAAAATACACCAAGCTGCCATCCTCATGATAGAAGGCGACACCAGTAAGAGATCCCATTGTTCCGTTCTTAAACTGATGCATGATTTCGCCATTTGCCCGGCGCTCGCCTTTGTACCCAAGCGAAGGTGTGTTCATGCAAATGAACTCGGCTTGATCTCGGTAATATCGCATGTCGGATTTATTGCTTTGATGCTTTGCATTGTCATAGAGTGACCACACCAAATGTAGTGCCGCATAGTCGCCAAAGAATACTTTCTGCGTGTAAACTGCAGTCATGCCGATCAAGCGATTCGGCAGTTCCTTATTATTCAGATTGATCCAAACGCCCATGTTGATTAGGGCGAGTGTCATAAAGGCAAACATCGTTACGAGCCCACCAATGTGTATGCCACGTTGAACTGAAATTGGTAAGGTGACTGTTGATCTAAAACCGTTCCGTTTTAGCAACCCGACTACGAGAATGGCTCCAAACGTTCCTACCAATGCAGTGGTTACTGGAAACGACCACTCCGGCATAACTTTGAGAGATATGGAGTCTCTTGTTCCGAAGTTCATTAGAGATGCGCATGCAATGGCTCCGCCCAAAAAGGGCAGCACATTCAGAAGTGTCTTGTGTTTTGAAAAAGGATTGAAGCCGTTTCGAAGCATTGAAAAGCCTCCTTCGAGTGAACTGAGTCGAGTTCAATAATCTAGATTAGGGTTATATGGAAGCAGGCGTTAGAGGAAATACCCTACTTCTGCGAGCCGTAGTATTGAGCAACCTCCTCATCGGTCATATCATTTGGAAGTGGCGTAGGCATTTGCTTCAACAATGAGTCGCACCACTCCTGCACTCTCGGATGATCTAGCAGTTTTGCCTTAGTGGGCGAATCGATTTGCCTTTGAAGTGAAGGTACAATATTGCTTGGTATCTTAAGTTCGTGGGATGGTTGAAAGAAGTCGTCCATAAGAATAAGTTGCGTTGGAGAAGCGTCCTTATGTTGGATGACTCTCGCTCTCGATGCCACCGCTTCGAACTCCAGGTCTGCAGCGCATCCTATCGGAAGGCCAACCATTACTTGTTGGTGCGGTCTGGACTCAGTGTTTGTGAAGTAGAGATTGACTCCATCTAAAAGATCGAATGAGGCTAGGTTGGTCACATCAAATTCGTTGATGGTATCTCCGTTTGATAAGTGCGTTTTGGTTGAGTTGTTTAATTTCGAAAACACAATTTGTGGCTCTGTAGCACCGTTGAAACGATACTCTTTGGTCCCGTCCGGTTTTTCCAAAACATTGATTGTTTTGATGCTTTCGCCAAGTGAGATTGGTTGCACTCCGAAAAAGCCATTGGCGAAGTCGACTATCCCATTGTCAGTGAAGTAGACTATTTCGCCATTCTGATGCACAAAACCACTGCCCGAAACTCCCATTGCCGAGTTGTTAAAGTTGTGAATTCGAGTACCGTCTGTCAGTTCTTGCCTTGTATAGTTCAAACCTTGGATCGTCATGCAGAAGCGTTCTGCCTGGTCTTGGTAGAATTTCATTGAATCATAACTGCGGCAGTTTGAAGCATTCTCGTACAGCGACCAGATCAATCGCAACGCGGTGCGGTCGCCGAATAGGAAACGCTGTGTCGAGACGCTTGCCATTGCAGTGCTTCGGTTTGGCAATCTTGAATTTTGAATATCGGACCACACCGATAAGTTGATTCCGGAGAGGAACATCACTGTGGTCGTCACCAAGAGTCCGGACATGTAAATGCCATACTGAGCAGATCTGGGCAGGGAATATGTCGTTCTGAACGTTTTTTGTGGCGTAAGACCAAGCGCAAATATAAGAGCGCAAACTATCTCCGCACCGATCAGAATCGCCATAGAGGGTGAGCCAACATAGTCCGGACTTGCCGTGCCAATTACCGCTCCCAACCCAATCGTCGCGCCCAAAAACGGCAACGCGTTGAGAACGGTGTTGTCTTTTCCAAGAAAAAACGTGAAGCCGCATCGGTGCATGAATAGATCTCCGTATAGTCGAAGGAGTTACACTGGTTCAAAAGTAGTTACTGAGGTCGAGTAGTTACGCGGAGCGATTAGTTGGTTTTGTCCGGAAAGAACCCACCCTCACCGATCCAATTACCGCTGCTGTCCCATAAGACGATGGATCGGGCTTGTGTTGGCGCACCATAGACTCGCACCCTTGCGGGTTTTGTGCTGAGAGAGAGTTTGAGTGAAGACTGTGAGCTCTCGCAGCTGTCGTCTAAATTGTGGAACTGTTTTTTGAGTGCATCCACGCTCGTTAGTGTGGTGAAGATTCCCGTAAGCTGACAGTTTTGCGAGTCCGCTTGTTCATGAACCGCGAGTGCAACATCGCCTGCAAACATGCAGTTTGTGGTCATGTCTCTTTCGAAGAAGAGTTGTCCATTCTTCAGGTACGCGATGATACAGTGATCGTAGGGATTGTAAGTGATCTGCGGATATTTGGCGCCGTTGAATTTGTATTCCTTGCCACCATAGGTTTTTTCAATGACTTCGATTGTGCGAATTTCTTCACCCAGGTCGATGCGCTTAGCTTGCCCAAACCCCGAAGGAAACTCGACATACTTATCGCCGAACGTGATCGTACTGTCGTCTTCGTGAACGAAGTTGCTTTCCTTGAGCGAACCCAAAGGGGTATTGTCGAATTTGTGAACGATGTCGCCGTTTGCATACTCGAAACGTTTGTAGTTGAAGCTCGGCGTATTTATGCAAAATGCCTCAGCTTCATCTTTCCAGAACTTCGCTTCCTTCGAGTCGCCGCAGTTGGTTGCATTTTGGCTGAGAACCCAAATCCAATCCAATGCTGCACAATCTCCAAAAAGGAATCGCTGTGTCGCGATGCTCACGTTGGACATAAATCTGTTTGGAATTTTCTGATTGTTTGTGTCGTTCCACACGCCGAACGTAATTGCTGAAGCTACCATCAACGTCGTCATTAATGTGAGTCCGCCAAAATAGATTGACTTTTGTGCCCATCTCGGCAAAACGACTGAGGTCCTGAGACCGGTTCTGGTCTTTAAGGCGACTGCGAAAAACACTGCGCAGATTACAGCCGTCGCTGTGATTGCCGGAATTGACCAGCTAGTCGTGAGCTGCATCGAAATTGAGTCACGCGTGTTGACTCCGAGCAAACCAGCGCAGCCGAGAGCCGCGCCCAGATATGGCAGCAGCACGATTTTCGCCTTTAGTCTGCTGAGCAGCGTAAATGGGCACTGAGGCATCGGAAACCTCCTGGTTTGAACTACAGTCGCTCTTACGTCGCGGGTGCGTCGTTTTGGCGTGCGACGATTGTGCGCTCGGTCTATTTAATGATCAAGAGGAATAACCCTAAGGATCTTTATCCACAATAGCACTTGCCTAGCCGCGAAGCTTTTTGTCCCACCAAATGACTTTATTGAGGAATCTGCTGAAATTAAGCATGTAGAGGTGTCCTTGGTCGGTGGTGCCGGCTATGAGAACGTCACGGGCAGAGCCATCGCACAGTCTAATTCGCACTTCCTGGCGCACGCTCCACTCTTCTTTAATCTCCTTTCCTGACTCAAGCCCCGCGCTGTTTGCTGGCTCCGCTCCCTGCATTTCTTCGTAGGAAATAAACAACGGGTTGCCGTCTCCTTCCATGATGACTACACCGAGCACCGTCACCGATACACTCAAATCAAGCTTTCCAACCACATTGTAGTAGATACCGATTAAAGCATCGCGCGAACTAATCGGTATCGCGTCTCTTAGAAGAGTCGACTCTTCGACACTCAGATGCTTGTAGTGCGGGCCGCAATGATCCTTTAGTATCCTTTCTGCCAGGCTGTTAACGGTTGGTGGCATTACAAATCTCGATCGAGAGTTTCTAACCAGACACGACGAATTTCGCTGGCACCAACGTAACTTGGCTCGATTGGACTAGGGCGCCAATACCAAAAATTATCGTTTGCTCCGCACATTGCGCCGTGACCAGAAAAATGATCATGTACATCGGCAAGCAAGGCACCATGAGATTTTGCACAAGCCCGCACATGGTCGTTAAATTGATGGAGGAACTCAATAGGCATCGGTTTCTCAAACACAGGAACATTCGAAGGTAGAACCCCAGTGCCATCTGTGGGATCGAAGACTGTAGTCAAAAGCAATTTTGCTTTTGGGATAATGCGCTTCACCAGGTCGAGAACTTTCACGTAGCGTTCGAGAACGGCTATGCATTCTTGTTCAAGTTCACCTCTAGTGCCGTTATAGTTTCGTCGCAAAGCCTGAAGAAGATCATTTCCACCAACAGTGACGGTCGCGAGCGCTCGATTTTTAGCAAACTTCTTCAAATCGTTGGCATGAATCGGACTTAGCATATCTTCTGTTGTTGCACCGTCGATAGCGAGATTGACGTAGTTCAAACCTGGCAAACGAGTTTTCAAATCTTTCTCATGGAATTCAGGAAACAATTTCGAATCGTTGCAGTAGAGCAATGATGACGCACCGATTTCTTCTCGATTGCTAACCCCTGCATTCGCTGCATCTTGCGCGGGATAATAGTCGATGCTCATGGAATCGCCAAGCGCTATGTAGTGGTCGAACATCAGGGCTCCAGTTCTTGGTTCGACTTATTCTA
>CAYZJR010000095.1:0-18805 GCA_964478655.1 uncultured Candidatus Obscuribacterales bacterium | reverse complement strand
GTGTATTCGTAATCACCATAGAAATTTTGTCCAAGCAGCGGATATTGCAATTCGGCCGACACCGCCGAAATCTTGACGGATTTCTTTTCGATGGGACCGAGTTTAATGCGCTCTATAGGAAAGGAGAACGCGGTGATTCTTCCGCCGGCTCCAACGCGAGTTTCCAGCTCGGCGTCAGAAGGGACCGCTATTTTTAACTGTTTTAGTTGTGCGTGAGTGAAGCTGGTGCGTTGTGCTCCGGTATCAAAAACCATCGGGCATCGCTGTCCGTTGATCTCAGCATCGACGACCAATTGATCGCCAAATTTTTGAAATGGAACGACGTTCCACTCTCTATTCGAGTTTCCAATTTTGGGTGTCGCAATTGCAGCCGATCTCTTCGTGAAGTGAATGCAATTTGCACTATTTTCGATTGTGTAGTTCAAGTCTTTGAAAAAGTTCTGACCGAGAAGTGGCTCACCTTCCATGTATTCGAGAACGGAGATCGCACACTGTTTTCGAATGGAACCTAGCGTGATGTCTGCTTCTATCTTCCAACTCGCGGTGGTTTGCCTGCCACCAATGCCGGTGCTTTTTTCAGTAGGTGCTTCGGTCGGTTGTGGGATACCTAGTTCTTTCAAATGATTCTTGCCTAAAGTGCAGATTTCTGCACCCGTGTCGAATATCATTTTCACAGGACGATTGTTGACTGTCGCGTTTACAATAATTGAATCGTTGTCTCGTGTGAAGTAGATCCGCGCATCGACTGATCCACCCAAGGACGAAGTGTTACTGCTTGATGGCTGCAGTGAAGGTAGCGCGAAGGCATTTCCCTCCAGCGCAGCTAGTGCTTTTGCTGCATGATCCGCTGCTATAGTTCCTGCAAATTTTGCAGCGATTGATTTGTATTGGTTCTTTGCTGCTTGCAGTTTTCCTAGCCGATGGAGGCAGAGCGCGTAGTAGTAGCTTGCATTTGCGTTGCTACTCTCCTTCTCCGAAATCGCCTTGAACACTGGAAGCGCTTCTGCAAACTTGCCTGATTCGTATAAAGACGTCCCTCTACTGAAGGTGCTCGGCGAGTCTTGCGATGGATTCGACGCGGCTGCGATCTGTGTATTCGAGATCTCTGTGAGCGAGAGTTGCGCAGACCAGTAGGCTGCGCAACAGATTGATGCGCACATGAACCGGTGCAAAGTGAACGCAACAATCGGTCGGAAGTTTCTGTACTTCAGAGGCAAATTCATGTGCATGACTAGATTGTACTGCGAAGCTGCTATGCCAGTTGCTTCGCGGGTGATAGTGCGCGAGTCACGAGTTCTTTCGCTTCTTCTTGGATGCGTTGCAAGTGATCGGCACCTTTAAAAGACTCAGCGTAGATTTTGTACACATCTTCCGTTCCAGACGGGCGCGCGGCGAACCATCCGTTTTCGGTTACGACTTTGAGTCCGCCGATTGGTTCGTTGTTGCCTGGTGCGGCGGTAAGTTTTTCAACAATCTTTTCGCCTGCGAGTTCTGCATCTTTCACATCGTTTGCGGAGAGCTTCTTAAGCTGCGTTTTCTGCTCGGGTGTTGCAGGCGCGTCAATGCGAGCGTACACGGGGTCGCCGAATTGCTTCGTCAACTTCACGTAGTGATCTTGCGGATCTTTTCCGGTTGTTGCGGTGATTTCTGCTGCAAGCAGTGCGAGGATTATGCCGTCTTTATCCGTTGTCCACACACTGCCATCGAAGCGCAGAAACGATGCTCCTGCGCTTTCCTCTCCACCAAATCCGACGGAACCATCAAGCAAGCCATCGCCAAACCACTTGAACCCGACAGGAACCTCGAACAAGCGACGATCCATGTGCTTCACAAGTCTGTCGATCAAACTGCTGCTCACGATCGTCTTGCCGACTGCTGCGTCTTTGCGCCACTCGGTTCTGGTCTGGAACAAATACTCAATTGCCACTGCCAAATAGTGATTGGGATTCATCAAACCTTTCGGTGTCACGATTCCGTGGCGATCGTGATCTGTGTCGTTTCCAAATGCAATGTCGTACTTATCTTTATGCTCCAACAACCCTGCCATCGCATATGGTGACGAACAATCCATGCGAATTTTTCCATCCCAATCCAAATGCATGAAGGAGAATGTGGGATCGATTGCGTGATTGACGATTTCAATTGGGAGTTTGTAGTCTTCAATGATGCGTTCCCAGTAGCCCAAGCCGGCGCCGCCGAGCGGGTCGGCTCCAACTTTGAGCTTGGCGCCCTTTATCGCGTTCATGTTGATGACTGATGCCAATTCTTTGACGTACAGACCGAGGAAATCGAATTCACGCGTGGTGCTTGCAGCGCGCGCGGTTCTGAATGGAATGGTTTTGACATCTCGCAATCCATTTGCGATGTACTCATTCGCTTTCTTCTCCACCCAACCTGTAATGGTTGTGTCTGCCGGTCCGCCGGTGGGGGGATTGTATTTGAAGCCGCCATCTTGAGGTGGGTTGTGCGACGGCGTGATGACGATGCCGTCTGCCAGACCGGACTTTCGTCCTTTGTTGTACATGAGAATTGCAAGTGAGATTGCCGGAGTCGGGGTGTAGCCGCCGGCATTATCGATCATGACATCCACCCCGTTTGCCGCGAGAACTTGTAGCGCGGAGGCGAACGCCGGTTCAGACAACGCATGCGTGTCGATGCCCATGTAGAGCGGTCCGTCGATGTTGTTCTCTTTTCTGTATGCGCAGATGGCCTGCGTGGTTGCGAGAATATGGGCTTCATTAAATGCGCGGTTGAAGGAAGAGCCGCGGTGACCGGAGGTTCCGAATGCGACCCGTTCGGATGCGACTTGCGGGTCTGGTTTCTCCGCGTAGTATGCCGTAATCAGCTTCGAGACGTTGACAAGCATTTCGGGAGATGCGGGCTTTCCGGCGAGGGGGCTAATCATGGCGGTTCTCCTGACAAACATATGCGCGATATAGCATAAAGCATCATCGCAAGAATTTGAGTGCTGCAACCCACCGGGCAAACGGTGTGACCTCAAAACGATACTCCGCCCGGGCTGTCAGCAAGCGTACTTCGCCCCAGTTGGCGAACGCGACAGTTCTGCCGGCGGGGTCAATTACAAATGAAGGACCGCTGTCGGAGGCGTAGACCAGCCATCTTTGATTCTCGACTGCTCTGACGGCGCACACTGCTTCGGTAAACTCCGATGCTTGCGAGTATTTGAACCATTCGAGGTTGCTCAAATCAACAATCATGTTCCCGCCACTTGCAACGGATTGGGCGCATACCAAAGCGTCCATGTTTTCTCCGCACACAATTGGTGATATCGCTTTGTCTTCGACAATTTTGATTGCGATGCTTTCGCTACCGGGTGTGAACTTGGGAATGTTTGGAAGGTTCTTTTTGAGCGACTCAGGCAGCACCCTCAAGAAAATCGGCTCGAACTCACCGAACGGAATCAAGCATCGCTTGCGGTAAAAGTGATCGCTCATCGTGCCGTCTTCACTTATTGCGAGAACCGAATTGAACATCTTTCCCGACGCTTCTCGTTCGAGAAAACCGACAATCATATTTAGTCGCAATTTTTGCGAGAGGGCTTTGAGAGAACCTATTTGTTGCTGATCGACGTTAAACAGCGCAGTTTCCGGCCAGACAACGATGCCGGGGGGACATTGCAGCAGAAGGTTTTCGATGCGTTCGAAGACTTGCTTGGCTGATAGGTCGCGTTTTAAGCGGTCGCATTCTTGCGCGGTGCCCGGTTGAACGACGGTTACAGTCACAGGCGAGGCGGGAGTTTTGCCAGATGAATCTGATAATTTGACGGTGCCGAATATGAAATTTGCGATGACGATTGTCGCCGCGATTCCTACATATATAAAGAACCTGGATGGGTTGGGATTGAAGGTTGGTTGAAGTTTTGGTGGAACGCCATTTCTGAATCGCGACAGCAATGCCAAAGCGGCTGCTGTATTCACAGCAACGATGAAGGCGCAAAGCCCGCCACCACCTGTGATGGCGCATATTTGCAGCAGTGCTGGTTGGTGGAACTGCGAATACTCCAATAATGACAGTGGAAGTAAAAGCAAGTCAGGGATGTAGCTGACTGTATGTTCAACCAATGAAAATGCAAACGCTGACGATAAGATCAATACAGCCGATTGACCGCGTTTGAGTTTCGTCGAAAGTAATCGTACCAAGTGGAGCGCGCAGGCGGCTAGGGCATAGACTGTTCCGTTAATGAACCCTGCTACGAGCCACATACCTATGCATAATGCGAGGCGCGTTGATGGTTCCTGCAATCCTACCCACCATGGAGGGTTCAAATGCAGAAACCAAGTGAGTGCTACCAGATTGTATGCAACTCCGAAAATCATTCCGCGAGATACCGCGTGAATTGTGTTTCGGCTCGAAAAAACTAGTAATGCCAGTGGAACCAATCCAATCCAAGCGAGCCACCATTGGCCAAATCCAGGTGCGGAAAATCCAAGCAATGCGCCTGATATAAACGCCACAACGTACGGATTAGCAATGGCTGACGGCATGTTGCGACTTCCTCACACTTCCCTCACGTCGCGCCAGTAGATTGAAAATGCGTGGTCGCTGAAACGCGCTGCCCCCCAACGCTAACGAATTAAAACGGTCTTGCGAGTGAAGAATCATATAGTCGCGAGTCACGCTTAGTTCCTCTTGGCGGCCAGGAAAGTTGACTTCAGAGCCCATGAACACAGTCGATTTTGATACTATATATCGATCAATATCGTCGTTGGATCATCTTAGTCCCGCTTGTACAAAGGCAAGGAGTTGTCAATGGTACGCAAACTATTTCACGCCGGCATCTGTTTATCTTTGAGCTTGTCCACAATTTCCATGGCTTTCGCTCAAGGGCGAGCGCCGGAACCCGGAGTATCTCCCTATGCTCCGATTGACATTGAGCAAGTGCGCACATTGGCTAAAGCAGAGCTTCAAAACGCACGCGCCGCAGGTCGCTTGAGCAAAGACGAGGACCTCAAATTTCAACAAGAACTCGACAACGCGACCTCACTGTCGCAAGTCGAATCGCTTTGGGCCGAACTAGAAGCCAAGGCTCAAGAAGCGAAATCAAATCACCTCAGCATCGATCATCTTCTGAAGAACTTCTCTTATAAACTCGACAATCTCGAAAAGAAAGGTCTTCTCTCTACGACCGATGCCAAGTTCTATCGCGATCGTGTTGCCGGAATTTATCGGCTCAAAAAGACATTCACCGCCAACGGTAAGCGTCTTGATTTCTGGCAATTCATCGTTTTGGCTCTCGATCTTTCAAACGTTGAAGAAAGATTGACCCGCGCAATGTGGGACATCAACTCCAACACAGAAAGCTTTGACGATCTGGTTCTCAGAAGCGACATGTACCTTGCTCGCAACGAAGTGTGCGCAAGACAGCTTGGAACCTTCAAGAGCTACATCAGAGAACCTGCCCAGTTGGTCGCAGCGAAGAACCAGATGATTGCTGTACTTCGCGACAAAGCCAACAGCAGAATTCAAACTCCGCAAGTCAGACAAGAACTCACAGATCGTTTGATCAAAGCCACTCACTATGAAGCCGACAAACAGCTTCCATCGGAAGAGAACATCGATTACGCGATCAAAGAAGTACAACGCTTAATCGACAGCGGAATCAAGAATGGCAACATCGGACATTCCGATGCCACCAAACTGCAACAAGAATTGGAACTGGTGAAGCAACTCCAAGTTGCATATCCAAGCAACCTTCCCGGTATCGATCCTTTCGAAAGAGAACTGCGTCTTGAAGAACTTCGCTTCATGGCAGTAGATCTCCGCTACATGCAAGATTGGCTCGCCAGGCTCCTGCGCCAAGACGGCGATGCCGATGAGTCCCGCGATCAACTGTTGGCAGCGATTCGCCGCACCAACCTCGCATACTTCACTCATCGCATCAGCAGAGAAGATGCATCCTCAATTCTGGCGTTGGCCTATGATGCGTTCCGCACCAAAGACACAGCGAAACAACTGAGCATCTGCAATGACATTCAAGGCAAGCTGAGCATGATGATTGCTGACTACTCCTGGAAGCCGGTTGATGTTCAACCAAGACTTGCTGAACTTGGTCAACTCATCTCGAAGTTGAACCAATCAGATTCAGTCGCTTCTGAAAAGAACAGAATCGAAGGAATGCTCCGCACCTTGCCGCAAGGTAGCAACACTGAAAAAATCGGTGCAAATATCGTGGCTGGTGCAGAACTGGAAATCCTTCGCAACAAAGTGAGAGCTCTTCTTAAGGCTCAACACTTGCAAACAGCCAACGCTGAAGCATCTGCTCAATAGAACAGCTGCTCCAACAGTTTGCTCGAATTAAAATCAACGGCGGCTAGAGGCAGGTTCTTTAGCCGCTTTTGCTTTGTCGCCTTCAGCGGTGAGTGAACCTGTTTTGTCTCCACCCAGCTTTTCGACGATTGTGTGTCGATGGCGCCAGACGAGGATGGCTGCAATTGGAGTTCCAACAACGATCAAAAGACCAACGCCAATCACGGCAACCAAGATCAGGGTCGAAGTTAGCTTGACCACATCCTTGAGTTCTTTGAGATCGCTCTTCAACGTGGTGAGCTGCGACCCAACTCCAACGACTGGGTTCTTCAATTCGATGACAGGATCTTTCAATTGCTTGACTGGTCCATACATTTTGTCGAGTTGACTTTCAATGTGACCAAGCTTCCCGTTGACGGTTCTCATGCCGCCATGAATATTCACGATGTCACCATGCATGGTTTGCATTTCGGTTTGAACGCCAACCATATCTTCACGCAATCCGACCATCGGTTTTTGCAGCGACGCGATCGGTGCCTCCAAGCGCATCATCTGCTTTTCCAGGTGGATGATGCGCTTTTGCATATCAATAACTGGTTTGAAAATCCACTTAATTGGATTGAGATCGCCAATCGTAAATCCCTTTTTCTCGGGCTCGAAGGCGTTGGGATCTACCTCAACGCCATCAACTTGATTGACTGCTTCGATCATTTTTTTGTCAGTGACGGCTTGCTCGTTAGCAGCGTGATTGACTTGTGCTTTCGACGGTTCTGATGCGGAAACCGCGAGCTTCTTCGGCGTTTCTTTCTTCGCTACATTCTTACTTGTCGATTTTGCAGGACTCTTCGCACTCGGCTTGGGCTGTGCTGTGGCTGACTTTGTTGTAGTCGACTTTGATGTTATTTTCGATTCCGATTGAGATTCGGCTGCAGATTTTGCTTGAGATTCAGCCTCCACCGGGGCGGCTTCGGATTGTATTTCTACAGATTCTGTCTTAGCCGCACTATCGGTCGCGTCGGCCTCATCTAGGGCAAACGTGCACGGTGCGAAGCTGCACAGTGACAGCACTAGCGTAAGCGCAAGGAAATTCTTGTTTCGCATGGTTTAGGTCGCTCATTATCGTCGGTGTTCTGACGTGGTGACCGAGGAGGCTGCGAATTGGTTCCCGCTGTTTATAGTCTGTGCGTCTTCAAAAATGTATGTAGTCTTTATGAGGGAACTATTGAGATGAGCCGAGATTATCGGGTCCAAAATGATGGGGCAGCAACTCTTTGAGTGGCATCACCATTGGTTCTCCATTCTTTTTTTCTACGACTACGTCGATATCGATTCCAAATTCAACCAATGCCTGGCGCCCTTGCCCGCACGGCCACTCCGATGGATACAAGGCGATTGCGGCGACGCCGTTCTCTCCAGTCGAAACCATGTTTGCGATTGCGGTGACGACCGCGGGTAGAGAGTGGCTCCAGTTCGCAAACTCGATCGAACTGCCGGTTATGATCTTTCCGTTTTTCGTCAGAATCGCCGCACCCTTTTTCTTTTTGGAATAAGGAGCATGTGCGTTTTCACAGGCGTGCTTCGCCTCCGCCAAAAGACGTTTTAGTTTGTCGTTAGAAGGCGGCATCGGGTCAGGCGGGTTCTTTATATGGAGAAAGTCTAGGCTCCAGGTTCATGAGCCAAACGAGAAGCTCTGTGCGGCGTTCTTTTCGAGCTGAACGCTCTTCCTCGGTCAATGAATGCTCCTCGTCGGCTGCATGGTTGCCCAACAGCCACTCAAGTGCATCTCTCAGGTTGATGTTTCGACCCTGGTCTTCCGAGGCTGCGATTTTATGGTTCTCTTGCTTTGCGGCTCCTTCTGGAACGAAGCCGACGGCATTTGAAGTTACTGCAGAGAATTCGGACAAGTTGTTACTCCTGACGGTCGCATCACGATTGCGGCTTAAACAGCATCATTTAACGCGCTTAAGCAAATGCAAATTGCATGCCCGGGAACCAAGATTATCGCTTGAAAACCGTGTTGTACATGCGGCTTCTCTCATACCGGCATGAAGTCTTTTTTAGAGATTCAATGAGCTTGCGGCGGTGAGCCCTGGCAGCTTTTGGGTTTTCAAGAGATAGACTGCAAAAAATATTGTTGCTAACGTGAATGTGAGAGAAGCCTCACTTGGCATGGGGGTCTGGTTTTGATGTTGTCAAGTGCAGATGTCCGCATTTTGCGGGTTTTGGTGTGGTCTTTATTTTGACGGCACCTTTACCTGTGCGGATTCGGTATGTGCACAATTTCAAGCCTGCAAAGTCTTTTGTAGAGAGCGTTTCCAGACACAGTTTTCTGCACATACCGAACCCGCCAAGGTAACGACTTACCTGTGCGGATTCGGTATGTGCACAATTTCAAGCCTGCAAAGTCTTTTCCAGAGAGCGTTTCCAGACACAGTTTTCTGCACATACCGAACCCGCCAAGGAAACTCTGCTCGCCGAAATTTGACCACCGCCAAGTCACGAAAATTGAGCAAAAAAGTGCCGTGAGGGCTGCAAGAATTCCAGCAGTCAGTAGCCCGCCGCCCAGGTGCCTTGCCACTGGGTGTTATTCCATGTCCAAGTGACGATGCCTTTGAATGATTGCGTTGCAGGGTCCCAGACCCCAACATATCGGGCACTGAGCCCCGCACTTTGTCCGGACTTATCGGTGCGAGTGAAGATGACTTCTTTTCTTGTGTATTTCTCTACGTATATGTCGGCTTCGGCTGAGTTTTCCCATTTAGCTTTGTAGCATCGCGACGTAGAATCCCACTCCCAGGCACCGGATATGGTTTCATTGTAGGATTCGGACTGCCTGAGGTTTCGCGGAAGTCTTTTGGGCGGCCCTGTGTATGCAGTGCTGGTAGGAACTGGAGACGAAAAGGTTGTTGGAGATGGAGCGTTGGTGGGAACTGGATTGATTCTTGGAACTGGTGTAGCCGGTCGGCGCGATGATGCGACTAATGATGGAGTTATTCTTACTGGGATACTCTCGAATTGGAGTCTGGCCGGCATGCCGCCCGTTCTGGGGCGAAAGGCAACGTTCAATGCAAATGATGCTGGTTCAAAAACAATGCTTTCCATTGTGAATGAGTTGTACAGATCGCCTTTGTAGATGTTTCCTCTAGTTTCCGGGTGATAGAAACTCAGAGTTTTCTTGATTCCTTCAGCGTCTACTCGTGGGCCAAGAAGTCGAAGCTGCGACTTGATGCTTTCCCACCTTCCTGTGTTGATGTCGGAGGCGGTAGCATTGTCCTTGGACTTAGCGGCCATAACATCTGATGGTTCGAGATGATTATCTGTGCATTCATTGAGCCTGAAGCAGTTTACAGAGCCGATTGCATCCGAGAGATCCCAGCTTGCGTTTGGATGCATCATTGAATGAACGGTTCTTAGTTCGCGTCTATATGTTCCGTCTTTACGGATATCGATATCGTTTTCTAAGACTGCCGCTGTGTTTCTGTCTCCCAGCATGATCAAGTGATTGAAAGCAAAAGGACGCGTTGGGTCTCTCATGAAATTTGAAACGCCTTCGAGACTGCTGTTCTCTTCGAGAGCTTCACGCAAGTCGAACAGATATGAATGCTTTCGCTTTGCTGTGTATTTACTTCCTGTTGGAGAGTCCAGCACTGAAGCAAAAACCCCATGGGCGTTGAAGCATGAGACAGCGCCTTGAAATGCAACGCAGCCAACATTGACTGTTGATTTGTCGAAGTTCTTGATGGTAGTGACTGATTGCAACTGTGTAAGCTGTTTTTTCTTTCCATCCGGCCAGTCAAAGTTGCGTCCCACGATTGTGGTGCCGGTTGCGGATCGGTTTCCGAAAACGGCTAGTGCTGAGCATTTGTACATTCGAGCGATGTCGCCTAAGAGATTGAACATGTACAGTTCGTTCTCTGAGATTTTGCCATCACCGTATGTAGTACCGCCGCTTAGTCGCGACGCAATACCTTCTATTTCATCGCGATATTCTTGGCGCAATTGCGGCTTGATTTGATTAACGCGATGCATCATTACTTTGTAGATGATCCAATTGCCGACGTTTTCAGCAATATAGTCGTCGAGACTTGCTTCAAACTGTGGAATCTGCTTGCGAATCTTTTCGCCGAACTCTTCTCCAATCTGCCGGTGAGTCGCACCTTTTTCAAAGTCCAGAACAATATCCCAATGGGTTTTCTGGTCGATAATTGTGACGTTGCCTGCGTCTTGAGCCATCGACGGCTGTATGAAAGCGCCGAGCATAACAACGACTGCAACTGTAGCCGCCAGAAATGACTGAAAGATTCCGACTTTAGTCAGATCGGCTTGCCGTGTTGACGCTGAAGCATCCAATGAACTATCTCCTCCGCTTTTGCCCTTGAGTCTTGCGTGGAGTTCCAACGACCTTCAAAGCGGGCGATTACTTCCGGCGAATAGACCAACTTGGTTCGCCAATTCTCCAACCAGCTTGAGGAGATAATCATTGTAACGTACTTGTGAGAGCCACGATGCCGCCCGATAACTTTTATTTGCTCGTAGCCGTCACCCCACAAAACGGGGTAACAGTAGACTTTTGTACCGGGAAAGAAGTGCTTGGTTCCAAACTTGATTTCTTTGGATTCGCCATGCTCTCGAGTCTCCTTCACATTCGCTACTACGCACCAAACGGGCTTTTGCTCTTCGGGTTCGCTCACTGCTTTAGGCCTTGTTCACGTGCTGCCTCAGAAATGTTCTGAACGCTTGCCCGCGATGCGACTGCGAATTCTTGCTTTCGGAAGATAACTCGGCTGCTGTACTTCCGCCTTCTCCATCCGGCAAAAAGATGGGGTCGTAACCGAAGCCGTTGGAGCCGCGCTCTTCGTATCCGATTTTGCCTTCCCATGCGGCTTGAGTGGTAAACACGATGTCGCCTTTCGCATCAGACATTGCCAGGGCGCAAACGAACCGCGCTTGCCGCTTTTCATCGCTAACAGTCTTCATTTCATTAAGCAGCTTCTTTCTGCGCGCTCCGTCGTCGCCTTCGCAGTAACGAGCTGATTTAATTCCAGGTCTGCCGTCCAGCGCATCTACGACAATGCCGGAATCGTCTGCGATTGCAGGGAGGTTGGTCATCTCCGAAGCAGCACGCGCCTTGATAATGGCGTTCTCCAAAAATGTAGATCCAGTTTCTTCAGGATCAAACTCGTCAGGTGCAAGTACGAAATTTATTCCTGAGGATGAACCGGCGAGTTCTTGCAGTTCCTTCAACTTACCTGGGTTTTTTGTGGCAAGAACGAGTTTCATTTGTGAAGTCGACTTTCTCTATTCCGAAGACTTTCTCTTTTTCAGTCGCTGCGATTTCGTGATCGGAGTCACGTTGTTGTTAGATTTCGATGCTGCACCGCCATTGGTGCCACGCTTGCGATGGTCGCGTCGATGGACGCGAATGACATCGCTAATCTGGCTGATGGTCTGTGATACTTTGGTGAGTTGGTCTATGTCGACAACATCCAAAATTAAAGTGATAGTCACCGATTTCTTGTCTTTGTGTGTCTCCACTCGCAGATCGCGCAGATTGATTTTTTGATCTGAAACTCTCTTGAGGATATCGCCAGCGATACCAACCCGATCGAGGCACTCAACTTGCAAACCGGCTGGATAGGTTGTGAGGCGTTCTTTCGACCAATCAACCGCCATGCGTCGATCTTCGTCTACCTTCATCAAATTGTTGCAGTCACTTCTGTGCACGGCAATTCCGCTGCCGCGCGTGACGACACCGAGAATTTCTTCGCCTGGTACAGGTTGACAGCATTTCGCCAGATGATGCAGAAGTCCGCCAAGGCTGCCTATGTGGCTGGGGCGTGGCTCTTGTGTAGGGAGTACATAACCTTTTTTGGCAGCTTTCTCTTGCTGCTCCTGTTCGCGAATTCGATTGACGACTTGCGTCACTGAAAGATCGCCATAGCCGACTGCGGCCAAGATATCGTCCGGATCGCTCACATTAAGCCGTTTTCCGATTTCCTTCAATTTGTCGGACTTCAAAAACTCTTCCAGAGTCGCACGCCCGAGTTCGGCTTCCAACATCTGGCGGCCTTGTTGAATGTGCTCTTCTCTGTGGTGCTTTTTGAACCACTGACGAATTCTATTCTTTGCGCCGTGGGTCTTGGCGAAGTTGAGCCAGTCCATGGTCGGGTGCGCATTTTTGCTCGTTATGATTTCGACGATGTCGCCGTTTTTCAACTGGCTGTTGAGCGGAACGATTCTGTCATTAATGCGAGCGCCGATGCAGCGGTGTCCGATGTCTGTGTGTATGCGATATGCGAAGTCAATTGGTGTCGAACCAGTTGTGAGATCGTAGACATCGCCGCGAGGACTGAAGACGAAGACTTCATCAGCGAAGAGGTCCATCTTAACTTCTTCGAGGTATTCGCTGGCATCTGCCAGATCTTGTTGCCATTCAACCAATTGACGCAGCCATGCCAGTTTTCGGTCTGTGTTCGAGTCTGCCTTCACGGCATCTCCGGATTCCTTATATGCCCAGTGCGCTGCGATACCGTATTCGGCAATGTGGTGCATTCTGCGTGTACGAATCTGGATTTCTACAGGTTTACCCTTGGGACCTACGACTGCCGTGTGCAGCGATTGATAGCTGTTGAACTTCGGCATGGCAATGTAATCTTTAAATCGACCCGGAATTGGCCGGAACAGTGCATGCACCAATCCCATCACTTCATAGCACTTTTGTGTGTCAGGGTCGCTGCCTAACTCGCAGAAGTTTTTGTCTTGGTTGCTGTCGATGATGACGCGCACAGCGAGCACGTCATAGAGTTCTTCGAAGTCTTTCTGTTGGGTCTTCATCTTCTTCCAGATGCCGAACAGGTGCTTCGGACGACCGAAGATATCGGCTTTTATTTCTCTGTTGTCGAGTTCGCCCTTGAGTTTTTCTACAACGTCTTTCAAGAGAAGCTCTCGGTCGGCACGGGTGTCGGTGACGAGACGTTCGATTTCTGCGAATTCTTCGGGGTGCAGGTATCTGAGCCCGAGGTCTTCCAACTCCCACTTCATTTGTCCAAGACCGAAGCGGTTGGCTAATGGAGCATAGATTTCCAGAGTTTCTTTGGCGATTTCGGCTTGCTTTCGCGCGAGCATGTGATCCAAAGTTCGCATGTTGTGAAGGCGGTCAGCCAGTTTCACCAACACAGTGCGCACGTCTTCCGCGATTGCAACGATGAGTTTTCGGAAGTTTTCGGCTTGCCGCTCTTCCTTTGAGCTGAAGCTGAATTTGCCCAGTTTTGTGACGCCTTCGACGATCAGGCGCACTTCATTGCCGAACAAGTCTCCAAGTTCTTTAGGCTTTACGTCGCAGTCTTCCAGGACATCGTGGAGTAAGCCGGCGCTTATCGTCTCGCGGTCGGCATTGAGGTTTGCCAGAATACAGGAAACTTCGACAGGATGAATAATGTAGGGCTCTTCCGACTTGCGAAACTGCCCATCGTGGCTCTTATACGCGAATTCGTATGCTTTGCGGACAAAGTCGATGTCGGTCTGCGACCGGTTTTGCCGGTGGAGAATCTCAAATAGTCCGCTCTCAATGGTAGACATGCGTCCTCGGAGTAGAGCCGAAGTCAAAACTTAATGAAGATTATACATTTGTGGAAAGCCCGACTCCAGCCTTTATTTCACTAATGACGAACTGTTTCGCAGATTTTCGCGACTCAGTAATCGCCGTGCATGGGGAATCTACGGTTGCCAAGAGGAAAGGTGTATGGCATTTTAACGTCCATGGCACAAGAAGGACTCCCTCGAGACCTTCTTACTCTAGTTGGATGGGTCGACCGACCAACTGGGAAGTTTCAATTGGGCAGGGGAAAAATTACACATGCAAAAATCGCTCCGCGCAGGTGAAGCGGTAAACGCACGAACCATCTTTCCGGAAATCAAGTTTCTCAGAGTCAATCCAACTTGGCAGGAAAGCTCGAGAACAAGCACTCTATCCGGCGCCGATTCATGTGCCGGACAGATTTTTAAACGCTACGAGTTAAAACTCAAAACCAGCGTGATGATGGATTTCTGGTTCCGAGGACACGCGCTGTCTCAGGCTGCGACCGGAAAGTTATGCCACTTGCTCTCGACATGGGGATGCTTGACCGGCAAGCAGTTGATTCCTCATATAGAGATCTTGGGAATAGCTGGCGACAGTTTCCGCCGGGACGGAGAAAAAGCCTTCGTGTCGCAGATTCAAAGCGCCGAGGTAGGTGCCGTTCACGGCAAAATGATCTTGGCTCTGCGGTGGCATGATGTGAGACTTAGACGCAAGTTCTTGTCGATCTACTTTGCTGAAAGCAAAGACTCAGCGATGGTTCACGAGATTCATTTCTCAGCGCCACAGGACGAATTCGACAAGTACGACCACGTCTACTCCGATACATTGCGATCGATTCAGTGGAATGCCGAACTACCTCCACCAATGTTCATGGGGATCGACGTGACCTCGGCTACACCGATGCCGTCAGCATCTATGCCGACATCAACAATGGTGACACCGACACCTATCTGCGTTGCGGTTGCATAGTCACGACGCGTTCCATCTATTTTTCGCTGCGTGCACAATTCATGCATGAGCCGGGTATGATTTTCCTACCCATCATGCGAGTTTGCGATGCTGAGAAAGCCTGTTGTGAATGGAATTATTGCATTGTTGCTTTGCACGTTTATCCGCCCCGCTTTGGCAACTGATGTCGACTTTGGACCTTATATGGCCGGGCTTCAGAAAAGAGTAAAAGGAAACTGGTGGCCACCGCTGGGCACCGAAGATCGCAGAGTTGTCGTCTATTTCCAAGTTCGCCGCAACGGTGACGTGACGCTCTTGCGCTTGGATAAATCATCGGAATGTTTGGGGTCGGACAACGCTGCGCTCGTGGCGGTTGGGACGGCTGCACCAGTGCGCCCGCTTCCTTCAGGTGCTCCCGATGAAGTCGAAATTCAATTTACCTTCGACTATCGCAAAATGAGTGTTGGAACTGCCGCGAATCTAGAAAGCAAAATCGCTCAAACCCTCAAAGAGTCCGGTGATCGAAGGAAGAAGTTAGCGGGTCTGTATCGCAGTTTGGGAAATATTTATGGAACAGCTCATGAGAGAGCGAAGGCTGAAGCGGCTTATAGCAAGGCAATTGAGCTTTATGACCAGATCCACGGGCGTGGGTCTGAAGATTATGTTGATGTAATGGGATTTAAGGCTAGAAATCTCTATTTGCACGGCGCGGAAAGTGATTTCGCCGCAGCGACCAAGGTTTTGGATGAGGCGCAGAAAGTTGTCGATGATGCCAAAAACAAGAATGCAAGCGGTGATCTCGATCGGATTAGAGCCACTCTGATATTTGAGCCGCGCAAAGATTTCTCTCAGGCTGAGCGGTATTTCAAGCAAGCAGCTCGAAAGGCGAAGGAAGCTAGTAATCTGGCAGATTACCATGAGGCGCAACTCGGGCTTGCCGACTGCCTCTTGCTTCAAGGGAGGGTGGACGATGCTTGTGGTCTATTGAATGCGCGAATCTTGGAAGCAATGGCGGCAGGAGAGCCTGAAAGCGAGTACGTCATAAACACAGCTCGGCTGCTCTGTTACTTGTTTCTGCACAAAAAGAACGATGCATCGGCAGCGATGAACCTCGCCGAGTCGCTTTATAAGCGCTACAAGGCGAGTGGAGAAAAGGATCTCATGGCGTTGCAGTCCCTCGATCTTTGCAAGACTATAGCCCTGGACGCAAAGGACTCTACCAAAACGGCCGAATACACCAAGTTGGTTGAAGAGCTGATAGCGAAAGGAGTTACTCCTCGCTCGGCAGAGGCTAAGTCGTCGGCAAAGAAGGAAGATCCGACATCAGAGTCGGCGAGTGGTGGTGAAAGTGCCAGCACCACTAAAGGAAAGTGGCCGGCTGTGACTGAACGCACTCACTAAAGGCAGCCTAACTGCTTAGTCTGGCTTCCACTTCACGATTTTTAGATCTTTGACGGCAATTGCATAGATGATAGGAACCAATAGCAGTGTCACAAAAGTCGCGAAGGAAAGTCCGCCGATTTGTGCGTAGCACAGTGGCTCCCACAAGGGGCCGCCATGCATTGCCAGTGGAATGAAGCCGAGTACCGTGGCGCTCACCGTAATCAGTACCGGTCTCAATCGAACCAAGCTGGCGTGAAGAAGTGCCTCTTCCAGTGGTGCCCCCTCGTGCCGGCTTTCTTCGATGAAGTCGAATAGAACGATAACGTGCGACACTATTACGCCGGTCAAACTCGCCACTCCCATGAATGCCGGAAATCCAAATGGGCTGCCCATGACGGTCAGACCCACGATGGCGCCAAGCATGCCGTACGGAATCCCGGCAAACACGATAAGCGGTTTCACTGCGCTTTTAAATTGCACGACCAGACAAATGAAAATCGAAATTATGGAAGTTGCCATAACAATTAGCATTTCCAAACCAGACTTTATCTGTTCCTCTTCTTCGCCGCCGACTTCAATCTTGTATCCGGGCGGTGCAGACTTTCCGATTGCATAAATCTTGTCTCGCACCTCTTCCATTACTTCAGACGGAAGCACCCCGGAAGCGGTAAAGGCGCCGACGGTCACCGTGCGAAACTGATTGCGACGGCGGAACTTTTCCGGTTCCATCGAGTAAGAAATTGTCGCCACTTCGGACAGAGGAACCTTTTGACCGGTTGCAACCGAATATACATACATATTGGACAGAGTGTGCATTTGCGCGCTCTCGTCGGTGCGCATGCGAACCACAATTGGAATCTGTTTGTCACGCTCTCTCATGACGTCGATGCGGTTGCCATTGATACCAGTGGAGATGGCACTGGCGATGTCGGCATTTGTCAGTCCGGCGAGATTTGCTCGATCGCTATTGATGTTGAGATTGGCGGCTAGCGCATCTTTGCCCCAGTCTTGCCTTACTCTTCTAGTTCGCGTGCAGTTGTTCAACATTTCCATCATTTGATCTGCAAGTTCATGCAGCACTTTTGGATCTTCACCTGAGATGCGCACAGAAATAGGAACGCCAACAGGCTTTCCACCTTCGAGTTGACGCACATCGCAGAGCGCTTCAGGAACTTCATTACTCAGCGCTTTCTGCAAAATGGGAATTATTTTTTCGGTGTCATGTTTGTCAGTGACCTTGACAATGACTTGTGCATAGTTTGGTTGGTCGAGTTCTTGCATAATTGAACTCCAAAACCTCGGCCCGCTGCCTCCCACATATGTCGTGATGGTGTCCAGAATTGGAGTTGGTTTGCCGTTCTTGTCTTTGTGCGCCTCTGCGTACTCTTGCGTTACACGTTGCGCGATCGCTTCGACTTTGTTGCAGACGCGATCCGTTTGTGAAAGCGGGGAGTCTTCGGGCATCCAAACATCGACCCAGCAGATGGTGAAAAGATCATTGGGGAAGAAGCTGCTCTTGATGTTTCTCATCATGAAGAAGCCACCGACCAAGAATACGACCGAAATTGTAAAGGCAATCACACGGTACTTTAGAATCTTGGCGCCGAGACGCAAGTAACCGCGCACTACGGGTGATGCGCTCTCGCCGATTGATTGAGAACTCGCTTCTTTGCCTGGGCGCAGCAAGTAATAACCAAGAAGTGGAACAAACGTCATGCTCACAATACGCGATGCAATGAGGGAACAGGTGTCGTGAGCCGATCAACTTCTTTAAACAGGTTTCTTGTCGCCTCAATTACTTTATGTGTTTCTTCGAGTTCAAGCACTTTGTAGTATGCAGTGCGAACTTTCAACGCAATCTCTTGCCGTTGAGCACGCAGCTTTTCGGCCGCGAGTTCTCGACCGATTCGAGCTTGGCGTATGCCGAGATTCACGCGACCGAGCTGCAGAATCGGTTGCGCAAGCATCGTGTTTACCAGCAAAACAGGCTTTTGATCTGTGGTGACATTGGTGTTTTCCTTAGGTATCGGTCCGGTTGAAGCGAAGTTGCCGAACACACCTTTTTCAAAATCAAATTGAAGAGGAGTAGTCAGCTGCAAACCGACAGCTTGCATCTTGAACACGGGAAAGAGATGAGTCCGTGCTGTTGCATAACGGTCTTTCGAAATCTCGAGTTCGATTCGTCCGTTTCTAATTGTGGTGTTTCTTTCCAGTGCGCTGTCCAGTGCATCGGACAACTTGACCGGTGCCAGATCCATCGTGATAGGCGGCTTCAGTTCTGCTGTGTCGTCGGCTAATGCTTCTGCGCAACAAAATACGCAGGCGACCAAGATAATAGTTGGAAAGCATGCGGCATAAATGCGTCGCGCGTTGATCACGTTCAATTTGCAGACATCGTGTGGGTTTCGCTTTGCATCGGCCAGGAGAGTTCCTGCATATTTTAACTCTCGGGGCAGCTTGGCTACAACAGGAATCCAATAACCATGGGCATTTCGAACACTCGTTATAACGTCGCCTAAATCATGCGTTCTCTGTGTCAAATTGATATCATTTGGCATATCGAGGAGGATGTATGCGCACTAGATTCTCACTGAAACCATTGGCGTTATTGGTGTTTGCCGCCCTCGT
>CAYZJR010000094.1:15360-26435 GCA_964478655.1 uncultured Candidatus Obscuribacterales bacterium | reverse complement strand
CTACAAATCCAATTCTTTCGGTCTAAATAAAGCCTCGAGCGTTCCGCATCTTTCTTTCGCTTGAGACCAGGCATTGATGCCCAACTTGATGCGGGCAAGGGCCGCGGTCGGAAAAGGTTCCGCCGCACCAGTGAGCATCTCAATCAGCTCTTCCATTCCGGGGTTGTGCCCAACCAGCATCACGGTCTTGAATCGATCATCGATCTGCAAAATGCATTTTTTGAGATTGTTTCCTGATGCCTCATAAATATCTTCGCGCAGTTCAATATCGCAATCGATGCCGGCCTTAGGCATTGATAGTTCCAAAGTCTGCATGGCGCGCCGAGCAGGCGAACAAATAATGAGATCCGGATCAACACCCTGTTTCTTCATGAACTTGCCCATCAAGGGAGCGATTTTTAGCCCGCGCTTGCCCAGCGGGCGATCGAAATCAGGCAAAGACGGATCATCCCAACTAGACTTGGCATGACGATAGAGGTAAAGCAGCTTGCCCTTTGCTTTTTTCATGACGCAATTATTCCATGAACTTTTCGCGATGCATTGCTTTATAAAAACCTTGAGGTAATCGAGATGATGCCAAGGCGGGGTTACAATGTCCCCGTCGTCAGTGCCGAAAAGGCACACGGCGCGAGCGGTTGAAGCCTCGGAGATCTCGGCATGTTTTCAGGAATCGTCGAAGACGTAGGAACCATATCTGAAACCAAAGACAGCTCCGAGGGGCGCTGGATGAAGATAACCACCAGCAAGCCGCTCGAAGACCCGGTCATGGGCGAATCAATAAGCGTAAGCGGAACATGTTTGACAGTCGTCGACTTCGGCAGCGACTGGTTTGCAGTCGAAGCCGTTCACGAAACATTGAGACGCACGAAGCTCGGAAGCCTCTCAAAGGGCGACAAAGTAAACCTGGAACGGGCACTTCGCCTTTCAGACAGATTGGGCGGTCACTTGGTTTCAGGTCACATTGATGCCGTAGGCAAAGTCGTGAATATCCAACCAGACGGCTTCTCCAAAGTTTTCACATTCGCCATGGACAAACAGTGGGCGCCGTACTTTGTGGAGAAAGGTTCCGTAGCGATCGACGGAGTATCCCTAACCGTGGTCGATGTGGACGTGGCGAAGAAGGGAGAGGAAGCTAATTTTTTGTTCACAGTAGCCCTCATCCCCCATACACTCAGCGTCACAACGCTCGGGGCTCTAACCATCGAAAGCCCAGTAAACATCGAAACCGACATCGTTGCTCGCTATGTTGCCAGATGGCTTGGGCCGGCGGCAGTTGGACTTAACAATGTGAACGAATCAATGTCGGCCGCGCTAGAACACGGCTAGACTTATTGTTGTCAAGCTCGGGGTTTCCCACTGAGCCGGACAATTTGGACCCACCTCCGATCAAGGCAAGGACCAGGAACCACATGGCAGACTCGACAAAGAATCGAAGACAACACAGCTCCGACGGCTCGAATGGCAAAGCTACTGAAGCAGGCGGACTCAATCGCTCCACCGATGAAGCGATGTTTGACTCGATCGAAGATGCAATTGAAGATCTGCGCCGAGGCAAAATGGTAATCGTCAGTGACGACGAGGGTCGCGAAAACGAGGGTGATTTGATTTGCGCAGCAGAGCTCGTCACTCCCGCCATGATCAACTTCATGGTCACACAAGCCCGTGGCTGGGTCTGCTTGGCGCTCACACCAGAAAAGGCAGCTCAGTTGGAATTGCCCATGATGGTCGAACAAAACACCGATCAGCAACTTACTGCATTCACAGTGACAGTCGATGCTGACTCCAAGTTTGGTGTCACCACAGGAATTAGTGCATACGACAGAGCAACAACGATTCGTGTGGCAGTCGATGCGCAGGCGCGTCCATCCGACCTGCGGCGCCCCGGGCACATCTCACCGTTAATCGCTCGCAAAGGCGGCGTGCTACAGCGCGCAGGACACACGGAAGCGGCGGTAGATCTGGCGCGACTGGCAGGGCTGACGCCGGCCGGTGTGATCTGCGAAATCATGAATGATGATGGAACGATGGCTCGCGTTCCGCAATTGAGAGAGTTTGCCAAAACGCACGGACTGAAATTCATCAATATCTCGCAGCTGATCGCATATCGACTCACTCGCGAGCGATTTGTCGTGCGCGAAGCAATTGCATCACTGCCATCAGCATATGGCGAATTCAAAGTTTATGCCTATCGGAACACACTAGATGGTCGCGAACACCTTGCATTCGTGAAAGGTGATGTTGAGGGTCAAAAGGACGTACTCATAAGAGTGCACAGTGAGTGCCTAACCGGCGATGTGTTTGCAAGTTTGCGTTGTGATTGCGGTCCGCAACTGGAGGCGGCGATGGCAATGATTGCAAAAGAAGAGCGAGGCGTTCTGATTTACCTCAGACAAGAAGGTCGCGGCATTGGTCTACTCAACAAGATCAAGGCTTATGCATTGCAAGATTCCGGCGAAGACACGGTACAAGCAAATGAGTCGCTCGGCTTCAAACCAGATCTTCGCGAGTATGGAGTCGGCGCACAAATGCTTTGCGATCTCGGACTTACATCTGTTCGAATCATCACAAACAACCCAAGAAAAATTGTCGGACTTGAAGGCTACGGTCTCGAAGTCAAAGATAGAGTCAGCCTGCCGCCGGCTTGCAACAGCCACAACCTCGGCTACCTCCTAACGAAGAAAGAAAAGCTGGGACATTGGCTCGAAGGTCTGGACGCAACGAAGCAAGAACAAGACACAACGTCATCATGTGGCGCCAACGCGAATAACTAGTGGATAAAGGAGCTTTCCAACATGTCTAAACCCAACGTGATTGAAGGACGCTTGATTGCCACAGGTTTGAAGTTCGGCATTGTCGTGAGCCGCTTTAATGACTTCATCACAAGCAAGTTGGTTGAAGGTTGCATTCACACACTCAAGCAGCATGGAGCTGAAGAGCAGAACATCGATATTATGTGGTGTCCAGGGGCGTTCGAAATCCCGCTCGTTGCAAAGCAAGCGGCATCGAGCGGTCTCTATGATTCCGTCATTTGTTTGGGTGCCGTCATCCGTGGTGCCACTCCTCACTTCGACTATGTTGCCGGTGAAAGCGCTGGTGGCATTGCAAGAGTTAGCGTAGAAACGAACGTTCCCACAATAAACGGTGTGCTGACGACAGAGACCATTGAACAAGCAATCGAACGCGCAGGCACCAAAGCCGGCAACAAAGGCTGCGATGCCGCTATGGCAGCGATCGAAATGGTCAACTTGTTAGCTGCGATGAAAACTCACGCGCAAATGTCGAAAGCCTAGTCTCGGCAACTGATCAAGTTCGCGAAGCTACTTTTTCTTAGCCACAACTTTGTTGAATGCTGCAACGAAGTCATCGCAAATTGCCTTGGCTGCTGCGACTTCCTTCTTGCGTTCAACGACTTTGCCGGCGCGATATGTTTCGCCGTCCCACTTTATTGAAGCATCTCTTGTGAGTTGACATTGTTGCTCAACGGTAAGACCGACCCAAGATTTGTCTTTGTCTTTGTTTTTCACCACAACAATTATTCTGGCTTCCGAGCCGCCCAAGGCAGTTTTGTCTTCCTTTTCGGAGGATTCTTTCGCAGCGATATTCGTCTTCGCCAATGACGCTTTGACTGTTTCGCCGACCGATGCGCTTTCGTCGAACGCCACTCGATACTTAAGCGCCGTGATTCCTTTCAGTGCTTGTTTCTGCCATTCAAGCGCCGCGACATCTTTTTCGCTATCGGCCGCAAAAGCAGCCGTACTGGTGCAGATCGTGAGGGCCATTAGTGGTATCAGGCTGCTGACTTTCATCGATTCCTCTTTCTTTTGTACGTACCAATTTCAACTAGAAACTAGAAGCTTATGCTGTAGCAGTCCGTTCTTCGCTCTGAATTGCTTCTATGCGTTCTTGCTCGACAGGGTGTTCTTTCAAAAATTTGTCGAGAATTCCAGCAACCTTCAATGTCGGCAAAATCGGTCCTTCGACTTCGACGTCGCGAAGCAACATTGCTCTATGAAGTCCCAATCTGCTTTGAATGATCTTTGAAATCGTCGCCATCGAGAAGTGAAAAGAAACGCGAGGGCGCTCTCCAGCTGGGTCATATCGCTCGATTACAATGGTTCCATCAGGATTTTTCAAGATCCAACCCATGGGATCTGGCGAACCGCCTTTGACCACGAATCCGATACTGATACCGCCGGCGGTGAGTCCTTCCAATCCGCCTTCCTTGAGTTTCTTCGGAATGAATTCTTCAAAGTAATACTTCGCCAGTTTTTCAGCAAACGTCACTGTATGTTTATCATCGGCTTCACCAGCGTGTCCCCAGTTCTTCGTATTCGCAGACTTCAGCACTTTTTCGAAATAATCTTTGTCGCATTTCACGGGTGTGAGATGATACCGACCCGCAACTTCGAAAAGGTTTCGTGTTTTGATTTGAACGTTGTCTTCCAATAATTTGCGCAACGTTGATGGAAGGTTCAATGTATCTGTTTCAGCCGGTGCGACTTCTACAAGACCAAGAGCGCGCGCGGCATGACTCAGCCACTCGCTGTTCAAAGTCATTTGAGTCGACACTAAGTTGCAGATGCGCGGTCGGCTTTCATCTTCAAGGAAGCGCCAGAACATGTGCACGGCAACATCAGATGGCAAAAACCACAATGTTGAATCAGCATTATATTTCAAATTGACAACACGATCGCCAAGCTTCGAAGCCTCGGTTAGTGCTTCGAGCAACTGTGCGGGACCAGAATAATTGATTGCTGCACCACTCTCACTATTGCCAAGCATCAGCGGAATTCTAACCAGATACCATTCCGATTCGCTTTCTGTAAGGTTCTCCAGCAGCTTGTTTTCATACTGCTGGCAAATGCTTTCCCAGTGAGTCTGTGCTTTGCGCCGCTGAAATTCGAACTCTTCCGGCACGACGCCATCAGCTTGCACGCCACCCCAAATTGAGGAGACGATGAACGTAGGAACGCCCTTGAGGTTCTTCAAAATAGTCTTGAGATATTGGGCAGCCCACGGGGCACGGGGCGCGCGCGCTTCGTCAAAGTTTGGCGGCAACCCGGTAAAAATCACCGCATCATATTTGGTGCCTTTAAATGCGTCGGCAGGGTCGATCAGTTTCAATCGTTCCTGAAAAGTCTTCGCTTTGTCTCTGCCACCAAATGCAGTTTCGAGTGTAGCTTGTGCAGAGGACTTCAAGTCGAGGGGCGACATGCTGAAAACGTTCAGAGAAGATTTGACAGCAATGTGGACGTTCCATCCCTTTTCTAGAAGATGAACGGCAAGGGGTCCAGAAAAACTGGACACTGGTCCCCAGAGATAAGCTGTTTTGTGGTTCATTTCAGCCTAATTGCTCCTCTTGCCGACTTTGCGCGCATCGCGGGCCGGCCCATGGTGAACTAGCCGCCGCCGGCTGCGCGGCACCTGGCTCCGGCATCGTGGATGCCTGAACTGCATAATGTTATCAATTAATTAGCGCGGTAGGGGAGATGAGAAGTCCATTGGAGCTTCAATAATTGCGGTTCCTGCAATCTCATCGCCGATGCGCAAACTGTCTTCCCGCTTGTAAGCACGCCAGCTTTCAAGAGGAATCACTACCAACACGTAAAGGGTGCACACAATATTTACGATTTGCAGGATGCCCTGTCCGATTTGCGGAATCGGCAGCAAGTTGACGACCAGAATCGCCACTTGGAAGACAAGAAATGGAGCCAGGAGCACGATATTTCGAAGAACCGACTGCTTCAAACTGGCGGGCTCTCCGGTGTTGACGTCGACCACTTGCAATCCCATCAGGTTCTTTCCGATGCCTCTGCCCTGAAACAGAGCGTCCCTGGCCAGCAAAAAGCAAATTGCAACTATTTGTGAGTTGAAGAATCGCCCCGATAGAGGAATGAACGCGAACACCACCCCAATAATGGCGCCGAGCACATAACAAGCAATGAAGTCGAAAACGATGGCTATGCCGCGTTTTTTGGGGTCGACATAGACCGGCTTGACGATCTGATATGACCGTTCCGCCCTATTTATCGGCTTGGAGCTGTTTGCATTCCACGAAGCCAGGTTTGGGTCTTCAGACGGCCCCGAACGTTCGCTGGGTTTCTTATCTCTTGGCCCTTTGCCTGGGTCGCGCCCACCGTATGACCTTGTCATGCATAGTCCTTTTCTAGTATGGGTTCGACCTGTCCAGACCCTTCCTAATCATAGTGCAACAACGACCTCTTGGTTAGTGCTTTAGTGTGCAAAACTCCCATTAAAACAATTGGGAAATAGTGCGACTCTTGGCACTTCTACTAGTACCATTTGAGGTAAGCGAATTCGTCGGAGCGATAAGCAGGCGCACGAATAGCAAAGGAAACTTGGCTCACCTGTTGTGAGCTATGAAAAATTCAGTCAGGCAAAGAAAAGGAACCAAGAGATGTCCAGCAATAATAATGGCGGCGCTACTGTCATCGTTGATGGTTTGAGAACGCCCTTCGGAAAACTCGGCGGCTCACTCGCCAGTGTCAGCGCCGTGGATCTCGCCAGCCCATTGATAAAAGAGCTGTTGGAACGCAATAAGATCCCCCTCGATGCCGTGGATGAAGTCATACTGGGACAAGTTGTGCAGGCAGGCTGTGGTCAGATTCCGTCTCGCCAGGCACTTCTGAAAGCCGGCTTGCCCACGACCACTGAGTCGACAACCGTCAACAAGGTCTGCGCATCGGGTATGCGCGCCGTGACTTTGGGCGATTTGAGAATCAGAGCCCACGATGGCGAAATCATCGTCGCAGGCGGCATGGAATCCATGAGCCAAGCACCGTACCTGGTCGAAGCCAATGCTGCGCGGTTCGGCAAGCGCATGGGTCACATTCAGTTCAAAGACGCCATGCTCAACGACGGTCTTGAATGTCCGGTAACCGCGGTACATATGGCTGTTCACGGCGCCAAGGTCGCTGAAGAGTTCAACATCTCGCGCGAAGATCAAGACAAATGGGCGTATCGCAGTCACATGAAAGCTGTGGAAGCGCAAAAAGACGGCGTGTTCTCCTGCGAAATTTTGCCCGTCTCGATTCAATCACGCGGCAAGACCACTGTTGTCGATAAAGACGAAGCTCCGCGCGGCGACACATCGGTCGATGCGCTGAAGATGCTGAAACCTGTATTCTATGACAAGGGCAGCATCACAGCAGGGAACGCACCTGGTGTCAATGACGGTGCCTGCGTATTGCTCATCATGAGCGAAGCCAAGGCCAAAGAACTCGGATTGAAGCCATTGGCGAAGATCGTCGCGCATGCATCGATCGGACAAGATGTTCCGTACCTTGCGACCGTGCCTGCACTGTCGACGCAAAAAGCGTTGAAGAAAGCCGGGTTGAAAGTTGAAGATTTGGAACTGATGGAAATCAACGAGGCATTTGCGGCGGTGGCACTGAAGTCAATGCAGATGCTTGGAATCAGCGAAGACAAAGTCAATGTTCATGGCGGCGCAATTGCATTGGGCCATCCAATCGGCGCAAGCGGCGCCAGAATTCTCTTGACGCTGGCAAAAGAGATGGAACGTCGCAAAGCAAAATACGGAGCCGCAGCTATTTGCTCAGGCACCGCCCAAGGTGACTGCGTGATTCTATCGAGAGAAGGGTTGAACTAAACGGGGGAACGTCCGAACATGAGCGATCTGAAGCTTGCTGAAAACGAAACGGACCTCGAAAAAGTTCGCGAAGAGATAGAACGGAGGAAGAAGGAGCTGGAGCATCACAGCTTCCAGTACTACATTCTCGAAAAACCGGAGATTTCAGACGCCGATTACGACGCCTTGTTTCGCGAGTTGCAGAAGCTTGAGGACAAATACCCTCAATTCAAAAGTGACGACAGCCCTACGCAGAAGGTAGGCGCCCCGCCGAGCACTGAGTTTCGTTCAATCAAACACAAAACTCCGCTTCTCAGTCTTGCCAACGCAATGTCTTACGACGAGTTGGACAAGTGGGAAGAACGCATCTTTCGAGGGTTGGAGAGCGACCACAAAGAGCTGCAGTTTGTCTGCGAGTTAAAAATCGACGGTTTGTCGATTGCGCTAACGTACAAAAACGGCGCGCTAGTCGAGGGTGCCACCAGAGGTAATGGCGAAGTCGGCGAAGATGTCACACTCAATTTGAAAACGATTCCACTGCTTCCAACCAAACTCAAGCCAATCACGATCAATGGAGTCCAGCGCCATCCTGAGCTTCTGGAGATTCGCGGAGAAGTCTACATGCCGGCTTCGAGCTTTGCGGCGCTCAATAGCAAACTTACGGATGAGGGCGAACAAACCTTTGCAAATCCGCGCAACGCCGCAAGTGGATCGCTCAGACAAAAGGACCCGCGCAAAACAGCGAAGCGCAATCTCTCATGCTGGGTCTACGGCGTGTATGTTCACGATTCGGAGATGCCTCAGCTTCTCTATCACTCTCAAAACCTGCAGCTTCTGCGCGATTTGGGCTTCCCAGTCGAACCGAACGGCACCGTAGTTTCTGGTTTGTCCGGAGTGAAAAAGTTTTGCGAGGATTGGGCAGAGAAACGTCACGACCTCGACTATCAAACCGATGGCGTTGTCGTGAAGCTCAACGATCGCGCCCTTTGGAGCGCTCTCGGCGCCACATCGCACAGCCCTCGCTGGGCGGTTGCCTTCAAGTATCCGCCTGAAGAAGCCGACACCATTGTGGAAGAGATTCACTTCGACGTTGGCAGAACCGGAGCCGTTACCCCGACGGCGTACCTCAAACCTGTAAAACTGGCGGGAACGACAGTCAAACGAGCCACATTGCACAATGCCGATCAAATTCGACGCCTCGACGTTCGCGTCGGAGACACGGTCGTTGTGCGCAAAGCGGGAGAAATCATCCCCGAGATTCTTAGCGTCAGATTGGAGAAGCGACCGGCAAACACTGTTCCCTTCGAGTATCCAACCACGTGCCCGATTTGCGGCAGTGAGCTGCAACGCGCAGCCAATGAAGTGGCATTTCGATGCCTCAACACTTATGGATGCCGTTCGCAGCAACAACGCCGCATTCAGCACTGGGTAAGCAGAGATGCGATGGATCTTGATGGCGTGGGCGAAATGCTCATTGCACAAATGGTCGAGAAAGGTCTAATCGAGAAACCATCCGACCTGTACAAACTCACCGAAGACCAACTGATGAGCCTTGAGCGCATGGGCAAGAAGTCGGCGCAGAACATTCTGGCTGCAGTCGAAACATCAAAAACCAGACCATTAGCCAATCTCTTCTATGCTCTCGGCATCAGGCACGTGGGCGCATCCGGAGCCGAGCTTTTGGCAGATCATTTTCCATCGCTGGATGCACTCGCACAGGCTCCAGCAGCCGAAATCAGCAGAATAGAAGGCGTAGGACCGACGATTGCCCAGGCGGTCGTGGACTTCTTCCAAGAGTCTGCAAACCAGTCACTAGTCGCCGATCTCAAAGCTTCCGGTATTAAAACCGAGCAAGACGCCGCCACTCTGGCCGCGCAAGCTCAAATCGAAAAAACCCTCGAGGGCAAAACCTTCGTCATTACCGGCACGCTTGAATCGATGGAACGCGGCGACGCCGAGAAGCAGATAAAACTCCGCGGCGGCAAACCAACTTCGTCAGTCTCCAAAAAAACCGACTACTTGGTGGTTGGCGCCAGCCCAGGTTCAAAACTGGCGAAAGCCCAAGAACTTGGTATAACAATAATTGATGAGGCTGAGCTCAAAAGCCTGCTGGGAATTTAGCAAAGGAACTGAATGCAATTTCGATTCGATAACCCATTACCAGTCGCAGTCTTTTTGACTGTTATCGGAATGGGCGCAATCGGCATTTTCGTGGTGATTCCGATTGCTGCAATCAATCTTTCGTGGAACTCATTGTCAAATGTCTTGATGGTTGTTCCTCCAATAAACGTATGGCAAGCGGCTCTTCTTTATGTTGCGGTTGTCTGCATCGTCTATCTCACAGGATTGGTGAAAATTGAAGTTGTCCACGATGACGAGGTTGAGCAACAAAAGTGAAGTCAAAACGCAACGCCTCCATCGCGCTAATCACGATCTCCACGCTGCTTCTTCCTCTGACTGCTGCGGTTTCTCCGGCATACGCAAAGAAGAAAAAACTGCCGAAGCAAGAAGCAACGACTGAGCCCTCCATCAAGAACTTCAAAGAAGGCGTTGAGCGCATGAAGAATGGAGACCTTGATGGTGCCATCGATTCGCTCGTGCAAGCTTGCTATTTCGCTCGAAACAACTACGCGCCAATCGCTTGGTTTTGGCTGGGCATTTGCTACAAGGAAAAGAAGATGGACTCAAAAGCCATCGACGCCTTGAAGAAACACATCGAACAATGCCTTGGCGGCTCGCCCGAAGCGCACATCGCATTGGCCGAGATCTACATGCGGCAAGATCGCGACTTCGAAGCTGAAAACGAAATCAAGACCGCACTTACCGAGACGCAAGGTCCAGCGCCCCGCGCACACAACATGTACGGGAAGCTAGCGGAGAAAAAGAAAGACTGGTCGACCGCAGTGTGGCACTACAAAGAGGCACTTGGTTCGCGCCCCTGGACGTACACCGAGGCGTGGATGAACTTCAACGAGTGCCAGATGAAGCAAAAGCTGTGGGGACCTGCAATTCTGCAATTCGAGACGATGCTGCATAGCCCTGTTCCGCTCAAAGGCTTGAATAAGGAACGCATTTACATGGACCTCGGCGTTTGCAATTTGCAGAAGGGGAACCATCAAAGTGCAATCGACAATTGGCACTTTGCTCTCGAAGAGAATCCCGAAAACGTCGAAGCCCACTTCCTTTTGGGCCAACTCCTCGATTCTGAAAAACACATTTCGGCAGCAGTGAAAGAGTACAAAGAGTTTGTTCGCCTCACCGCTGAAGACGATAAGCGTGCGCAAGCGGTGCGCGATCGCATCTCGAAGCTGGAACAAGCACTGTCACCCGCAGAGGCAGAACCCGAACGCGCAAAACCATCCGTCTACATGATGCAGCAGCGGGCGGAGAAAGAACGCCAGCGCCAGCAGATGCAGGAGTATATGGAAAAGACAAAAGACTCGTTGGTGAACCCCGCCGGCGACGC
>CAYZJR010000094.1:10831-15260 GCA_964478655.1 uncultured Candidatus Obscuribacterales bacterium | reverse complement strand
CTAGGGAATACCCGATCACTAATCCATGATTAAGAGAGCGCACTCTTCAATGGACTCTTGATATCATCGAATTGTTAGCCCTTTACTATCAATCGGAAACAGACATGACGCACCTAAATGCGCCCATTCGTGATTTGAGAACTTCGCTTCTGCGGCTTGCCGACTACACCGCGAACACTTTGATCGCCGTCGCCGATGCTTTAAGGTCATTGGTTCTTAAAGCTACTAAACTCTTGTGGTGTTTTCTGGCATCAGTTTTGGAACTCGTTCGCAGCATCTAGCAAACTTGGAAAGTTACACGCACAGCACTGGTCAAGACCGGAGCACCGCAACGAATGCAAACATTTAAGGGCCGCGAATACGCACCTGATTCCGCAGTTGCTACAGCAGTTGACATAGAGCTCGACGGCGAAGCACTTCTCATCAAAGCCACCGTTTTTGGTGCAGACTCGCAACTAGAAAAAGCAGGAAAACTTCATGTCAACGATTTCGAAATTGAAGTCGGTGGGTTTAGTTCGACGACGACGATGCTTAAGCATGTTCCTACGAAAACCACACTGATGGTTGAAGACGCAGCCCTGCTAGACGCACTCACCAAGACGAATTCTCCAGTCGCAGAAAAGGCAACAAAGGCTCACAAGCAGATCAAAAATGTTCCGCGCAAAGTTGCTTTGACATGGTCATTGCTTTTGGGTGGAACATTCGCAGCAGTCTTCGTAGTCTATTTTTCAATGGAAGGAATCGTAGGCTGGATCGCCGAACGCACTTCGCCAACCGTTGAGAGAATCATTGGTGAAACCTATGTGCGACTCATGCCTGGTGGCAATCGGCGAATCGAGTCAGCTAATCAGAGGCGCATCGACAGAATCGCAAGCCGCCTTGTTGAGCATCTCAAAGACAATCCATATCGATTCGAATTCATTGTAGTCGATGACACTAACGTAAATGCAGCATCGCTTCCGGGCGGAATCGTTTTGGTGAACTCCGGACTAATTGATCATGCGCAAAGCGATCACGAGATTGCTGGCGTGTTGGGACACGAAATCGGACACGTATCACGCAAACATTCACTGCGAGCCATGTTGCACGGACTCGGACTTGGCAATCTCGTCAGCATTGTTTTCTCAGGCATCTCACCGACACTCGCAGAAGTAATGAGCCACGCAGTCGATCTGGAAAAACTCAGCTATGGACGCAATCAGGAATATGACGCAGACGCAGTGGGTACACAACTTGTAGTTGATTCAGACTACAACCCCGAAGGCCTCATTACATTCTTCACCCGCCTTGAAAACGAATTGGGTGGTGGCAACGATATGCTCGCCTTTCTTTCAACACACCCGATGCCAAAGGATCGCGTCGAACGAATCAAGCAACGCATCGCAGAGATGGAACGCGACCGCAAAGCTCGCAAAGCTAAGCGGCAAGCACAGCAAAATCTAACACCATAAACCGTTTGGGAACCGTTTGGGAATCGCTTCGTCCGCATACCCCGCCTCGAAACAAGGAGTACTTCATGCAATACGAAATCGTTCATCCTGGCTCAAACGCAATGCTTTTGGTCAAGCTCAATACCGGTGAAAGTATTAAAGCAGAAGCCGGTGCGATGGTCGCGAAAAGTGAAACCGTAGACATTGAAGGCAAGCTTGATGGTGGCATCGGGAAGGCGCTGAAACGCTCCGTGCTCGGAGGCGAGGCATTCTTCTTTCAAACGCTTAGCGCAAAGACTGCACCAGGCGAAGTGACGATCGCGCCATCGATACCAGGTGACATAAAGCTCCTTGAGATGAACGCCGGACAGAGCTATTACCTGGCAGGAGGAACATTCTTAGCTGGTATAGGGAACATTCAGATCGACACAAAGATGCAAAAATTATCTCAAGGACTGTTTTCTGGTGACGGTCTGTTTGTTCTTCATTGCACCGGTTCTGGTGTCATTGCGGCGAGTGCCTTTGGTGCGGTGCATGAAATTCAAGTTCCTGCCGGGCGCGACTATATCGTTGACAATGGGCACCTCGTAGCGTGGTCCGGCGATACAAATTACAAAATTGAAAAGAGCGCCAAGAACTGGATGCATTCAATTACAAGTGGCGAAGGACTTGTTTGCAGATTCACCGGACCGGGGAGCATTTGGATTCAAACTCGCAATCCACATGCATTCGGACAGTGGGTACGACAGTTTGTGCCGAGCTCTGGCTAAGCGGAGCAATAGTTAAGTCTCATATGCAACTCAAGATTTAGAATTCTTGGAGTCTCTTTGATACTTCTCAAGAACGATCTCGCAACAGGTATCGACACAGTCTTCGCAAATGCGCGCAGAATCTTTGCGGAACATTCTGCGATTCGATTTCCGCATGCAGTCAATGCCTTCGTCATACATAAAAGAGCAGAATTGGCAATCTGCCTGCGGCGTTGCGAACTCTAGATCGACAGCAGTCTGCAACAATCTCTTGAAGTGCCCGGTGCACTCATCGCATATGCATGAGTCCGGGCTTTCGATGAGCAGCTTCACTGCCTTATGTGGCTTGCCACAGAATGAGCAGATGGAAAGTTTACTTGGTGATTGACTCATATCATCGCCGCTGCGGTTGTACTTTCAATTGTTCCCGCCAACAACATCGTGTGCACATTAATCCGGAAACCCAAATCTGCACGATTTTTTCACACCCTCGACTCTAATCTGCTATGACCTGCACCATGTGGGGCAGACATGAATGGCGATAAGAAGATGTCAGACCGAAGCAGAGACCTTACCAATAATCAAAGATGCAACGATGCGAGATCCGGCTCACAGATTGGCTTCGGCTTTCACGCTGAATTCGGCTCTATAAATGGAGTAACGCAGAGTGGTGCTGCATTTTTCAACGAAGCCTATTCATATGGTAATGGTGGTCCTGGGCATCATCGCAACGATAGAATTCCGCACCGCCCTCCGACGCGCTGCCCTGATAACCGATTCGACCCGCCGCTCAACATGACGCGCCCGCCAGAGCCGATGAGCTTTGGGCTTCCGAACATGCAACTCGATGTGAGACATCGACCGTTCGGATTGCCTGACGTATCTATAAATATTGGCGGCGATCCCTTTGCACCAGGAGCGATGCCACGACCTTATGAATATCCGCAGCAATGGCAGAACGTGCCGCGACCTTATGAACGTCCACAGTATCCTCAACAGCCTTATGGAGCTCCGCAAAGACCATTCGAGCCGTACACAACACAGTATCCGCAACAACCATACGAGCAACCGCAAGGTCCTTACGCACAGGTTCCTCCCGGTTACGAGCGTCCACCACAACAGCAGCCGTATCCGTGGCAAGGTCCATCTGATCGTCCACCACAGCAACCATACCAACCGCAGGGACAGCAGCCTTATGAGCGTCCCTATCAACCGCAACAACAACCACAACAACAGCCATACGAGCAGCCGCAGCCCAAGCCGAAACCGCAGCCAAAACCGAGACCGGCTCAGGGTGGAGATGCGCCGCCAAAACCACAGCCCAAGCCTGCTCCAGCGGAGAAGCCTGAACAACCAGTTGTGACGAAGAACGCTGATGGCTCAGAAACTGGAACATATAAAGACGGCTCAACACTCACCAAATTCCAAGATGGAACTGCTGTGTTCAAGCGACCGGATGGAGTCGTGATGCAGAAAGATCCAGATGGAACCTTAACCACTAAGTATCCAGATGGCAGAATGGTAATTAAGAGCCCAAGTGGCGCAACAACTGAAGTTGGTCCACTGGTGATCAATCCGCCAAACGCCTCCGACAAGGGAACCGGTGACCCTACCAGTGGTGGCCCACCCATGAAGGAAGATGGCGACGAAAAAGTTGTCGTCACAAAGAAACCTGATGGAACCGTCGTCTACACCGGCGAGAAGAGCATCGTTGAAGTAGGACCGATCACAGTTAACGGCAAACCCGTTGATGCTCCGGCTGAGGATGCGACAAAGGGTAAAGCAGTAGCAGACAATTCGAAACCGGCCGACAAACCAGCTGAAGATAAACCGAAAGATCCAGGACCGCCAGTGGCTCCTCCGGGAAGTGAGCAATCAAGCTAGTTGAATCGCGCGTTCGATACTCGTCGAGCAGTTTGACTGAATCGAAGATCATCAGGGTTTTTCCTGTTTCCTTCGCTGCACGTGCTCCTTAGGATCATTCCACTGTAGTTCCGCAATGGAGCACGCGATGGAAGATCAAGAGCTTTTGAATCGGGTTAAGATCGCTGCCCCCTGCGACGTTGATTGGAACTCAATGACCGGCGACGACAAGATTCGATTCTGCAGTCAGTGCAAGCTGAACGTCTACAACGTCTCAGCGATGCGGACGGACGAAGCAGCGAGTTTCATTCGCGAGAATGAGGGCAGACGGGTCTGCCTGCAACTGTATCGTCGACGTGATGGAACTATCATTACGGACAATTGTCC
>CAYZJR010000094.1:0-10731 GCA_964478655.1 uncultured Candidatus Obscuribacterales bacterium | reverse complement strand
TCTGCCTGCAACTGTATCGTCGACGTGATGGAACTATCATTACGGACAATTGTCCTGTTGGTCTCAAAAAACTACGAGACTTCGGACGCGCGGTAATCTTAGCTGTGGTCATCATGGTTGATTGGGTTTTCATGCCGCTTTATGCAATGGCGCAGAATGCCAATAGCGCTAGAGTCGATCCCTCATCAACGAACAAGGGAGAACCTTGGAACATTCGGAAGAATCTCTTCTTGCGATACCCGCAGGCGGGTGGCACAACCTCAGGTGTCTCGGGTGGTGGACACGACGTGATTCAAGATAAGGAACAGCAAGGTCCCGGAAGAATCTCACATGGGCCGGGACCTGTTCAGGCTTGGCCTGTGTATATTCCAGAAACGGAAGTGGAGCTGCAAAGAAAACGTATGGAGTTTTTTCGTACACACCCTGGTCCCATATGTCATCAAGGCCTGCCACCCGACGCACCAGGGCACGATTTAATTCCCGATAAAGAGGGGAAGTCATTTGTCGACTTTGGGACCCCCCTTAGACCGTGGTCCGATCAACCCTTAGAGGTGGTTCGAGTATGTTCCTCTAAAGAGAAAACGAGTGGCGGCAATATCTTCGAGAGCTTCCTCTCAATTTCGAGCATAGGTACCCTTGGACTAAGTGCCATTGTATTGTGGCGAAAGCAAAGGACATCCTTATGCGCGCTAGGTGTCTTCTGCGTGGTTATTCTAACTTCTCTCGGATTTGCATGGGGATTGATCTGTCGATAAAACCGACCTTACTTCGTAGGGCACTTCGCGTCGAATTCTTTTTCGAGCTTGTCGGCTTCGGCACCGCGCTTGGTGCTGCGCAAAATCTGCGCATAGTTCTTGACTGCCTCTCCCATCTGGCAGCTACCGCCACACTTTTCAAAGACCGCCATTGCCTTCTTGTAGTACTTCTCAGCAGGCTCATACTCTTTGAGATTGAAGTACATTGTTCCAAGATGCGAATAGTTGTCGCCAACCCATCGATGATTCTCGCCGAGAACTTTGACGTAGATCTCCGTGCACTTGAGCATCGGGGGGATTGCTTCGCGAAACTTCCCCGCCATGTAGAGTCCAGCGGCCTGGTTGTCTAGTTGCTGCCCTTCAGCCAGAAGTTTCTTGTCGATCTCCGCAACTGCGGCTGATTGCAAAACCAGTGTCAAAAGAACGGCAACAACTGTCGTCGCTATAGCTCTCATTCAATGCACCCGCGATATGGAACTTCTTCCATACTAGCAATTGTTGCAAGATGAGTGCGCCTGAGGGTCGAATCAGGAGCTACTTACCGGTATATGCCGGCGTGCGCTTCTCGACGAACGCTTTTACGCCTTCGACGAAATCGTCGCTGCGACCTGCAATTTCCTGCAGTGATGCTTCGTACTCAAGCAACTCTTCCAAATCCGGGAAAACGGTTTGGTTGAAAGCCCGCTTTGTGAGTCCGAATGCCTTGGTCGGTCCTTTCGCCAGTGTTTCCGCCAATGCAATGGCTTCTTTCAAAACATCAGTTTCAGGAACAACTTTGTTGACCAAGCCCAAACGCAACGCTTCTTGGGCGTCGAATTTTTCGGCGGTCACCATAAGCTCGAAAGCTTTGGTTGGTCCCAGCAATCTCGGAAGGAAGAATGTCGAGCCAGAGTCAGGAATCAAACCAACTTTGGTGAACGATTGAATGAAGTTGGTCTTTTCAGAAACGATACGCATGTCGCATGCAAAAGCAAGACTAGCACCGGCACCAGCAGCGACACCATTGACGGCGGCGATTACCGGTTTTTCCATGCGTCTGATTTTAGTGATGATTGGATTATACCGACGTTTGATCGAATCGCCGAGAGAAGGTCTCTGCCCTTGTTCTTGCGAGATACTGCGGCTTTGCAAATCTTGTCCGGCGCAGAAACCACGGCCTGCACCAGTGATGACCACGACTTTAACGTCTTTCGCTTTTTCCATTTCTTTCAAAGCGTCTTGAAGTCCAAAACTCAATTCATCGCTGAAAGCGTTGAGTTTGTCGGGGCGATTCAATGTGATGGTTCCGACACCATTCTTGGTTTCGACCAACAAGATTTTTTCTTCAGCCATTACTTTCGAGCTCCTTCATCATCAAAGTCAGATACGTTCTACTTACCTGTGAATACCGGTTTGCGCTTCTCGAGGAAAGCCTTCATGCCTTCCTTTTGATCTTCGGAAGCGAACAGCATGTAGAAGTTCTTGCGTTCGAATTCGAGACCCTCGCTGAGTGGTCCGTCGAATGTCTTCAACACTGCTTCCTTAGCCAATCTCACAGCAACCGGTGACTTCTTGGCGATTTCTGCAGCCATTGCTTTGGCTTCATCGAGAAGCAATTCGGTTGGAACAACCTTGTTGACCAATCCCATTGCAAGAGCTTCTTTGGCGCTGAACGGTCTGCCTGTCAAAACGATTTCCATTGCTTTGTATTTGCCGACCGCGCGGGTGAGGCGTTGCGTTCCACCAGCTCCAGGAATGACGCCGATGTTGATTTCGGGTTGTCCGAACTGTGCAGATTCAGCAGCAATGATGATGTCGCAAGTCATTGCTAGTTCGCAACCGCCGCCGAGTGCGTATCCACTGATTGCAGCGATGATTGGTTTCTTGGTGTTGCGCACCTTGTCCCATGTAGCGAAGCGGTCTTTGAGCATGATACCGATCGTGGTTTCTTCAGACATTTCAGCGATATCGGCACCAGCGGCAAAGGCTCTTTCGCTGCCAGTCAAAATGATGACACGAACTGAATCGTCGGCATCCATCGTTTGCAGAGCGTCAACAAGTTCTTCCATCAGTTCGTGGCTGAGGGCATTGAGCACTTGGGGACGATGCAGTGTGATGGTTCCGATCTGTCCTTCGCTCGACACCAAAATGTTGCGATACGTCGTGGACTTCATCTCCTTCTCCTCATGAGTCATAGTTGCGCTTTTCGACATTACTCTTATCCTTATCCTATTTACTTAGTTGATTTTCTGACCGCAGGCTCCGCAGAAACCAAATGATTCCGGCATCACTGCATTGCAGCTTCCGCAATTATGCGTATCGAAAGCAGGGTTGTACGGCTCGGCCGGTCCCGCTTCCTTACAGTGAATCTTCGGATACGGCATTTCCGTCTTCTTGCGGAAAGCTCGCAGTCCTTCTGCAGTTTCGAGAGAACCCGCATGCAGTGTAAGCCAATCTCTGGCGTGTCCGATGGTCATCGCCCATGAGAAGTCACGCCAGAAGTTGAGTTGTTGTTTTGTATAGCGAGTGCACTCAGGCAACTTGTTGTACAACTTCGCCGCAACTTCTTCGACGGTTGCATCGAGCATCGACATCGGGACGACTTGGTTGACTAGTCCCCAGTCGAGCGCGGTGTAAGCATCGATGTTTTCACAAAGCAGTAGCATTTCGCGTGCGCGACGATCGCCAATGATCAATGGCAGCCATTGCGTCGCGCCACCAGCAGCGACACTACCTCTTGCGGCGCCGACTTGTTTAATTGTGATGTGGTCTGCAGCGATTGCGAGATCGCAGGCCATATTCAGTTCGTTTCCGCCGCCGACAACCATACCGTTCAGCCTAGCAATAGTGGGCTTTCCAATATTGCGCAGGCGGTCGTGCATTTCGATAAATGCATACATCCACTTGTAATAGTCGTTCGGCTTTTTGAGGATGTGCTCTTCTTGTTCTTTCAAATCGGCGCCGGTGCAAAATGCTTTGTCTCCTGCTCCGGTTATCACAACAACTGAGATACTGTCGTCGGCTGTGCAGTCTGTATAAGCCTGTCCGAGCTCTTTGAGAGTGGTCAGGTCGAAACAGTTGAGCACTTCCGGACGATTAATTGTAATCGTTGCGATGTAGCCCTTCTTTGTATAAATGATTCTCCTGAAACCATATGATTCCGGAGGTGCACCGGTGAAAGCGGTGTCGGTTGAAGTTGCATGTGGCATAGTTACGGTTCGCCTCAAACTTGGAGACCCCTGTTCGTTCGAACTCAGCGGGGTCTCAGGGCATTACACTTTGGCAGGAACTTTTTCTTCGACTTCAGCGAACATCATATAAACGATGTCTTTCGCGAAGCTCATAACGTCCTTGGCTGCTGCTCTGCCTTCCGGAGAAGCCATCGCAGCTTTAAGAGCATCCATGTTTTCGAAATACAGTTCGGCTTGCAGGTAGTATTCCGATTCGCCTGCCGGGGTACCTTTCACCTTCGACACTTCAGAACGAAGAAGACCAGGCATCTTCGCAGCAAGCGGCAAGTGGGTGTTGAAGTAGTGATCGTCGAATTCCTGCGGATTTGCAGGCTTCTTGTACAGAGCGATTAGCTTTACCATTTTTTCCTCTCTCGTTTTTGGTTGTTACCCAAACTTGTGTATCTCGATTTCCTAAATCTCTCTTTTCACTTATCCGGAAACTGTCGTCGCCATGATCCGCAAATGCTTCGTCACTTACGCCGTAGGCACCGCCTGCTTGCGTTTATCAATCACACGCACGGCTTTGCCTTCGCTGCGTGCGATTGACTTTGGTTTCATCAAGGTCACGTCGGCAGTCAGTCCCAACAAGTCCTTGAGCAAGGTTCGAATGTGTGTGGTCAAAGACGTCAATTCGAGGTGACCATCTTCAAACGTTCCCCAAGTCGAAACCATGTTCTCAGTGATCTCAACTTGAACATCGAGCGTATCGAGCGCTTTCTTGCGATCCACAACAAGCTGGTAGTGAGGAGCAAGAGCTTCGACTGTAAGCAATACCTTTTCAATTTCCGATGGATACAAATTCACGCCACGAATAATGAGCATATCGTCGAGCCGCGCTCTGACTCGGGCCATGCGAACCATCGTTCTGCCGCAAGCACAAACTTCCGGCATCAATTTCGAAACATCGCCGGTGCGATAGCGCACCACCGGGAATGCCTCTTTGGTCAATGACGTGAAAACGAGCTCCCCTTCCTCGCCGTATGGAAGAGGCTCGCCAGTCTTCGGGTCGATGATCTCGGGAAGAAAATGGTCTTCCCAAATATGCAAACCGTTCCGCCCATGCAAACATTCAATGGAGACGCCAGGTCCCATGACTTCGCTCAATCCATAAATATCCAAAGCCTTGATTTTGAGCTTGTCTTCAATCTGTGCTCGCAGCTCTTCCGTCCATGGTTCCGCACCAAAGATTCCAATTTCCAGCTTCATCGAGTCGCGACTGACACCGAGTTCATCGAGAGTGTATGCAATGTTCAGTGCATATGATGGCGTCGACAAAAGAATGCGCGCTCCGAAGTCTTGAAGCAGCGTGATCTGCTGCTGTGTTCTGCCACCAGATGCGGGGACAACTGTTGCGCCGAACTTTTCAGCACCATAGTGCATGCCCAGACCACCAGTGAAGAGCCCGTAGCCATAACTGTTGTGCACTATGTCGCCTGGTTTGGCTCCAGCTGCTGCCAACGAGCGTGCGCACACTTCGGCCCAAACTTCGATGTCATTTTTCGTGTAGCCGACGACTGTCGATTTGCCTTTGGTTCCGGATGAGGCGTGCACTCTAGCCACGTTGCTGAGCGGAACCGCGAACAATCCAAACGGATAGTTCTCTCTCAAATCTGTTTTCTTGGTGAATGGAAACTGCTTGAGATCGCCGAGTGCTTTGAGCGAGTCGGGCAAGACGCGGGCACCGTCAAAGAGATTGCGATAGAACTCGACGTTGCTGTAAGCCCGGTAGAGGGTGTCTTTCAAACGCCCCAATTGCAAACTTTCCAGCTCTTTACGAGCCAGGCATTCAAGCTGGCGGTTCCACATGACTATGCGCGATCCATTTAATTGGTTGAGGAAACGAGGATGCGATCATACCTCATTTTTGTCTTCGAAAAGCCGTTTTTATGTGGCTTTTCGATTTCAAATGAGCTACTTTTCGACCACATCGATTCCGGGAACCGTCAAACCATAAGACTCAAGCAATGGCTTGGTTTCGTTGTACCAAGACTCGCGAACCTCCTGGTTGTCACGCTGTTTGAGTTTCAGTTCCTGATACTTCTTATTGCTTTCTGTTCCGCCCTTGCCAAAGACCTTGTTGACTTTCGGAAACCAGAAATCCAAAGCGCGCTGCACATCAGCCTTGGTTGTTGGATCTTGCGACAGTCTCTTGACCCAGGTCTCGCCGTGTTTGACGTGCATCCACTCTTCTTTTTCGATCTGAATCATAGTTCTCGACCAAGGTCCCCAGCTGCATTCGCATGCGTCGCGCAATTGGTGCCCGGCGGCTCTGTCCATCAAGAAGTTGAACATGACAAGGTCTGTCCAGGTGTCGATCGGTTCATAGAAGACCTTCATGCGGTTCTTCATTTTGTCGTCGTTGATGAGCTTGTAGATGTCCACTCCGAGACGGTCAAGCAGGTCGTACATTGCCTTGCCGTGGCGCACTTCGTCTTTGACGATATTGGCCATTGCGAGCTTTTCAGCAACGGTCGGAGCCTGTTCAATCCACGGAACATAACCATAAGCGCCAGCCAATTCGGAGTCGGCTTGAGCGATCATCAGAGTAAGAAGAGCCTGTTTGTAGTCCTCGGTTATCTCATCGAGAGACTCCAGCTTTTCGCCGGATTTGATCTTCTGCATCATTGCCTCATGTTTGGCTTTTTCATCCATCACAACAGCCATGGCTTTATCTCCTTAGTCTCTGGTCGCTTGGTGCGTTTATCTATTATTGGTCAGTGGTTCGGTCGGGTTGGTCCGTGGTCGGGTTGGTCATGGTCGATTCCGGCAGCAATCTGGTTATTGGCTGATTGCAGGCGGCATGGACCTCTTGTGCCCCAATATATCATGTATAGATTACGTCTCAGAAAGTCTTAGCCTTTTGAGATCAATTTTTTGGGTAAGGAACTCAATAGGTGTCGGAAACACTTAGAATAGGTTTTCGGTATTCGGTATTAATTACTACGATTTCTACGCTGGGGTCGTCCATGCAAATTGGCAACCAAAGGATTCTGAGTCATGTCAACGACTGCTGACACGACCAGCGCCCCGCCCCCACAATCCAATCGCTTCGATCGCCGAATCTGGTGGTTGCTCATAGTCGCCGTCGGGGCGCTTTGTGTGTACATCTTTTTGGAGAACCAGGCGTTTCCGTCCGCTTCAATTGACCTGAAGCTTCCCAAGTCAGAGGTCATCAAGATTTCGCGCGAGTGGGCGCAGAAGCTTGGATACGAGGAAAAGGGGAGCATTCAATCCACTACTTTCACCTTCGACTCCGACGAAAAGACGTTTCTCGAGTACGAACTCGGGTTAAAGCGCGCAAACGAACTCATGAAAACGGAGGTTCCGGTTTGGTCTTGGCGCACAAGGTTTTGCCGCGAGCTAAATCAAGAAGAGTTCAAGGTTTGGGTTTCGCCGCAGGGCAAGCTCACATCGTTCCAACATGACATTGAAAACGACAAGAAATTACCGACCATCTCTCACGCCGAGGCGCAGCAAAAGGCGCGTGAGTTCATCGAGAAGCTAAACAACATCTCGCTGGAAAAGTTCAAACTGATCAAAGACCAGGAGTTTTCCGAGCCGCACAGAAAAGACCACAGCTTCACATGGGAAGACCAATCCCACGACTACAAAGACGCGCACATGCGTTACTACGCCTATGTCGCGGGTGACATGCTCAGTGAGTACAACTATTACCTTGATGTTCCTGAGAAGTGGAGCCGGAAGTTCAGCACGATTCGCACCTACAACGAGCAGCTGGGTCAAATAGCCGAGATTTTCTACATGGTTCTGCAGAACGGCGCCATGATTTTGATTTTCGGCTGGGCGGTGGCAACAGGCAACATCAGATGGCGCTATTCCTTGGCGTGCGGGGCGTTTCTCGGATTGATGTATGGCTTGGAATCGCTCAACAATATCGTCAACGTTTACGATGAATACGAGACTATAAAAACGCTAAGCGCACATCTCATCCAATTCTACGTAAGTGTCGGAGTGGGAACGTTCTACAGTATTTTGTCAGGCATAGTCATGTTCGCGGCTGGTGAAGCCATTTATCGGCATGCCTATCCCAAAGCGATCGCATTGGAGAACTGGTTTAAGGGACTGCCCACATGGCAGAACCTAAACGGACTTCTGGCAGGGCACTGTGTCTTTGCCATGCACCTGGGCTGGGTCGTCGCCTACTACTTGCTCGGAAGTCAAATCGGCTTTTGGTGCCCACTTGGCGTGGACAACTATGAAATTCTCAGCAGCGTCTTCCCGTTCTTCTCCGCAATAAACCTTGGCGTGCGCGCCTCAACGTCAGAGGAAATCCTTTATCGCGTTATTGGTTTGAGCTTGGCTCAAAAGTTGACGAAAAACTTCTGGGTCGCCAACCTCTTCCAGGCCGCGGCTTGGGGGTTCATGCACAGTACGTACCCGCAGCAACCCGCCTATGCACGTGGTCTGGAACTCACACTCGGCGGACTTCTATACGGCTGGATCATCCGGCGCTACGGGTTGATGCCTTGCATTTGCGCGCACTATCTCGTCGATGCGCTGCTCGATGTAAAACCGCTGATGACCTCAAGCGACATGTGGTTACGCGCTTCGTCGATTCTGGCTGTCATTCCTTTTGCGCTGCTTGCAATCTACGCCGCCAGCCGTGTCGGAACCAAGAAGCAGCTGGAAGAAGAACCACTGGCGAACGAAACGATCATCAAGCCGCCTGCGCCAAAAACAGAGGAAGAGTCGCCGGTAGTAGAGAAGTATCACTATAAGCCTCACTCCAACAAGACGCGCGTGATTTTGTTAATCGCCATGATTTTGTGTGCGACTCTTCCGACTCTGATTCCCAGAAAAGCGCTATGTGTGGGTGCACAGGCAAAACTTACGAAAGAGCAGGCTTTGACTGCAGCTCGCAACATCATGAAAGAACATGGTGTCTCGCCTGACGGCTGGCAAGAGATTCCGACATTGGGAACTGAAACCAGTGGCGACGAATTTCAGTACATGTATGAACAAGTGAAGTGGGACAAAACCAAGGAGATCGCCGACGCAACACTGCGCGGGTTTGTGTGGCGCGTGCGATACTTCAAATGGATGCAATCGGAAGAGTATTCGGTCGAGGTCAACCAAGACGGCAAAGAACACTCCTTCAACATCACCAAAGAAGAAGACGCGCCTGGTGCTTCCCTGTCCAAAGACGAGGCAAGGAAGCGTGCAGAAGACTACATCAACCAGCACCACCCGGAGTATCGTCCGTATGAGTTCGACAACGTATCCGAGCATAAACGAAAGAACAGAACCGATTATGTGTTTACGTATAAGGTTCCTAAGTTCAAGGTCAGCGAAGCGGACTGCAAAATATCAACCGACGTAATCGGCGACCAGGTCGGCGATTTCTCACGCTGGTGGACCGTACCCGACAAATGGAGCTTCGAACGCAGCAAGCGCACGACGAAAGACGAAGTATTTACACATCTGCGCACTGCGATGTTTTTCGTGATTTCTTTGCTGGTTTTGTGGTGGGGTTATGGTGTTCTGCGTTCAGGAGCAATTAAATGGCGCCCGGCGCTCTTTGTTGCTATTCCGATCGCACTATTGATTTTCCCAGAGATTCTGAACGACTGGCCCAACTTCTATCGCGGCTATTCAACGACTACACCCCAGATCTCGTACATTCTGGATCAAGTCGTCGGAGACTTGCGTGGGTTGCTAATGCGCGTCGTGCAGACATTCATGATGGCTGCGTTGGCATACGCCTGTTATCGAATACTCTTTCCGAAAACACCAATCACATCAGTCGTCGATGTAACCTTCAGGCAAGGAACCGGTCTGCACCGCATATGGCACTACAACCTTTGGTTGGATGCTGTGGTAATCGCTTACTCGTACTTTTTCATCAACAATGGAGTTTCAACAATTGCGGATCGCATAACCCAAGTCGTTTCTCCGCAAATTCAAGAAGCGTACATTTACACCGTCTGCACATTGACCAACTATTTCTTCTTCCCTCTAGACATTGCTACAACAGTGATTAGCGGCAGTGTTTCAACGGTTTGTTCAATCGCTTTGATGGCGGGTCTCTACGCAAAGTATGTTCCTAACTTCAAGATCTTTATGCTGGCAATCATTATTCACAGGCTGATCACATACACGTCCGAGCGCTATTGGCAGGATTATGTAGTCGGCGTGATCTCCGGCATTATCAGTGGCATCTTCTACTGGTACTTAATCAAGCATCTGGCCAAGCAAAACATTTTGGTCTACGTAATGCTGACGATCGTCACATCGATTACACCGTACCTGTATGCAATTGTCAGACACAGTCCGACACTATTTACTTCGGACTTCGTGATCATGTGCGTCATGCTGGTCGCACCAATTGCCTACATCGTGTATCTAAAGATGCGAATTCCCAAAGAAGACTTCTTGCTTGTAGATACTGACTTGCCGGCTGCTTCCAATTCGGTGGTTCCTGCAATTGATGCGGTTGGAACAGTAGAGGCGGCGGAAGAAACGAAGTTTGATGCAGCTAGCGCCACGATTGATTCCGATGCAGTCAAAGGCGATGGCGCACCGCCTGCGGTAGAACCCATCGCGATGGATTCAAAGCCCCCTGAGCAGTCTTAGAAAGAAGGATGTAGGCTAAGCGACCAGTTGGTGATTTTGGATTTCACGCAACGGCCCCCCCGCTTGACCTTCACTCAGCTGGATTGGACCGATATCGGTTCAAATTGGAATCTAAACCGATATCGGTTCAGATATGAGCTTACAGCGATATCGAAACAACCTAAAAGTCT
>CAYZJR010000093.1:6464-26727 GCA_964478655.1 uncultured Candidatus Obscuribacterales bacterium | reverse complement strand
TTCGTCACTGGTAGATTCACTCATCACCTAGCCGTATCGAATACCTTTGGATGCCTACGCCCCCCGTTTAATCTCGCCTTCGTATTTTCCCCACTGACTTTTTGTTGGGCTGTAAGTACGCTGGGCTTGCGAACTGGAAAGCGCACCGTCCTCCTTACTAGATATCGAAGATATCCGAGACGTCGACAGACCAGACGCAATTCGTGGCGATAAGCCACAGCTCTAGTTCTAGTCCGAGCATCCCCCGCACAATAATCCGCCTCCAGACTCAACGCTCTGGAGATGCACCAAACTGTTTCTCTCACAGTGTTGCGCACGCGCGCAGCGAAAGGTTCGAACGTCCAAAGCCCCCTGTAATCATAAGAAGTAGTACCAAACCGCACTGGCTGGTGAGAACAGTCGTGCGTCTAGAGTCCTTCGGCCTGGCGCTGAGCAATCAGCGCCATCCAATTGCGCCTGCAGTTTTTTGAAGAGGTTTGAAGCCAATGACAGAACAAGACTTACCAAAAGTTATCGACAAATCCAACGCACAAGTACACGCCAGGGAAAAGGAGGCTGACAAGGCGAATGGTGCGCTTCATGAAGATGCATACGCAAAACGCAAAGGTTTCGACACCAAGGACGAATGGAAGAACGGCGATAACAAGGACAAGACGTTGCAAGATCAAGTAGTGGAGGACTTGAAAGACTGGAAAGATGTGGTGATGAAATTAACCAAGCCTGATGCGAATAAGGAGGAGATCAAAGCGGCACAGGAAGAATTGAATGACAAAATGAGCCCGCTAGTGTCGGAAGCCGATCGCAAGATCGCGCAGTCGATATCAAATGCGGTGCTTGAAGGAAATTCGAAAGCTTTAGCGGAAGCATTGTCTCAGGTTAAAGATCCTGAGCGCTTGAAAAAATTTGTTGAGGAACTCAATCACAACTTTAAGGAGGCAAATGCAGGTGTGAGCCTGGCTGTTGACGGCAAGGGACATGTGCTTGCGTACAAAGATAACGGCAATACTGCTGTTGACATTGATCCTTCAACAGGAGCAATGACCACGCGTCCGATCTCCGTAGCATTTGATGGAACGGTTACGTTGGAGCCTGGAGAAATCCTAAACGGAAATCCTGAGAAGCTGCTGAAGAAACTCGGCAACACGGCAGTTGAGAATATCAATGGTCCGCAGATTGTATTTGAGTCGTTTAGACCAGAGCTCGGCAGCCCGTTCAGACCATTTAGACCTTTTCACGAAGGTCATAACGATCCCAACATGAAGGAGCCAATTCGTTTTCCGAAATTTGATACAGAAAAACCGTTTGCACCGAGTCTCGATCCACTGAAGCCAATTAGTTTCCCGATGGGTCCAATGGACCCATTGCACAACTGGAAATCTTCGAACGAACCAAAACCCGATCCGAAGTGGCTATTGGACATGACCCTGGATTCGTAATATTGATTGGAGTCTCTCGATTTCAGCTTTGTTTGCCGGAGAAGCTGCTGCCTCCGAATGAGATTGAAGAATTGATAACGTCTTGCGTGCGTCGTCGAATCGTTTCATTCGGAGGTAGACGTTTGTGAGCGTTGCTAGAGTTCTGAATCTTAACGCGTTGAACTTTTCCTGGTCCTCGATTGTTTTTGCTGAACTTGCGGATTCCAGTTCTAATGCCCTTTTGCAAGCATTTGCCGCACGTCTGAGATCGTTGGACCGATCCATGATAGTGGCCATGTTGTGCCAAGCAAACGGATCTTTTGGATCAATCTCGATTGCTTTTTCGAAGCAAGCTTTCGCTTTCGCATCGTCATGTTTTCCAAGCGCGTACGCCTCGCCCATATTGACGTACGCGCGATTATAGTGTGCGTCTAGCTCGATTGCTTTCTTGAAGCAGGCAATTGCTTCATTGATTTTTCTTTCATCGACTATCTTTCCGGTAGCACGATTCATTGCCTCATTTCGAAGCTTCATGCCTTTGTTATTCCATCTGCCTGATTCGGAGAGCCCTGGTTGGGCCCAAGAGGGAACGGCTGCAGCGGTCGAAACAATCAACAATGAAAGCACCGAAGTGACAACGAATTTTCGATGATGTCCTTCAAGCGTTTGCACGTCTGTACTGCGGTGAACTTCTCTACTGCAACTGCTTTTTCACGAGCGCATCCAATCGATCGAGAGCTTGAGCCAGCGAAATTGTTTCATAGTAGTTCAACGAGCCATCTGAATTGGTGAAGGCTGTTTTGGCAGTGTTCAGTTGATCGAGCTCTTTCTTCAATTGTTTAGCATCGTTTGATCTGATCTTGCCGGCGGTGACACCGCGGGCAATGTCTTCGCCAAGTTTCTTTTGGCGAGCTTCGATGTCAGACCAGGCAATCGCTTTTCCTGAACCCAAGCGGGAATCGATTTCCTTGTTGAGCTTATCGATGTCTCGCAGCAAAGACTCTGCTTCTGCATATGAGAGCCCGCCACCGGAATGAGCGAATGCAGTCTTGGCTTGCGAGATGCGCTCTAGTTCTTTCTTAAAGGTCGCAACTACCCCTGGTTTCGCTTTCACTGCGAGTTCAGGTCCGGTGATACGAGCAGTGATTTTATTGAACTGAGTCTCGAAGTCGTTCGTTGGTTTCTTATTGATCTTGGAGTCGATCACCTTTGAGATTCTGTCCAATTCTGCAATCAGGGTTAGAGATTCCGGGTAGCTCAAGCCACCGCCAGAAATTCTGAAAGATTTCTCCGTTTCTTGAATCACATCGAGTTGCAGCCTGATGTTGGCGGCTTGTTCTAGAGTGATTTTGCCTGCGACAACGAGGTCTGCGAGCTTCTGGTCAACCGCCAGTTGGTGTGCGTAGACATCGGGCAGCACGACTTGTTGGTCGCGCATTTGATGTTCGATGTTGCTGCTGAGCCGTTCGAGCTCAAGCGCGAGATTTGCGTGTTCGCCGAAGCTCAAGCCTCCTGAGGCATACTTCTGTTCGAGTTCGGCAATTTTGTCGAACTGCTTTTTGAGTTCTTTCGCTTCTTCTAAGGTGAGGCGACCCGTATTGACGCCTTCCTCGATTCTTGCTCGAAGTTCTGCTTGGCGTTTGTCGACGTTTGGCAGAGCCATGTCCTTGTCTTTGATCTGTTGCTCCAACAATGTATTCAGTTTGTCCAGTTCAGTCGCAACCACTAATGTCTCTGAAGCATCGAGACCGCTGCCACTTGCTGCATATTGCGATTCAAGTGACTTGATACGTTGCAGTTCGGCGCGTGCCTTCTCCGATTCTGTGCCGCTGAGTCGTCCCGTTGAAGTTCCAAACGTCAGGCGTTGATCGATCGATTTGCGGCGCTCATCCATGGTTGGAGTGATCACGCCACGGCTCAAATCCTTTTCGATTGCCGACCCTGTGCGTTCGAGATCGAGCGCGAGCAATACCTTCTCTCTGGCGTCGAGCCGACCGTCTGTGCCTCGGAAGCCTGCTTCGCGTGACGAAATACGATCCATCTGCTGCAAAAACTTAGTCGCCTCTTCCGGCAATAGCTTGCCTGTTTTGATACCTTCTGCGAGCCTTGCATCTAATTGAAATTGTCGTTCGTCGATTTCGGGAGCAACCAAATCACGATCGTTCATCGATCGCTCGACTCGGAGAGAAAGCCTATCTAGATCGGCTGCAAGAGTTATCGCTTCTTTTGCGGTCATAGCATTTTCCGATGAAAGAAACGACGTTCTCTGAGTGCTTATTCTCTCCAGCTCTTGTCGAAGTGAAGCTGCCTCGTCATTGCTTATACGGCTGTCTGTGATACCGCCGGCGATGTTTTGACCAAGTTCCGTAATGGTTGTTTGAATACCCGACCAAACTGGCTTTTCCCACACCAGTTTGCGCACGAGGCGATTGTTCAACCGTTCCAAATCAATCAAGATTCTTTGGCGCGTCAAATCATTGATGTTTCCTTGTGAGTCGCGCGCTTCTCTTACACGTTGCTCGATTCCCGCTAGGTCCGATTGCAATACTTGCGCCTCGGACAAAACGATCTTGCCGTTGCTGAGGGCATCTGCGATGCGTCTGTCGATGTCGGCGCGCTTATTTTCTAAGTCGGTGGTTGCAACCGATGTCTTGTTGATTTGCGCATCGAGCTGCGTCGTGATTTTCTCCAATGCCAAAACCAACGTGAGGTTTTCGTCGGTCGTCAAAGGGCGCTGATATGACTTCAAGGCGTTTATGCGCTGCGCCATTTTGTGCAATTCAACTGCCAAGGAGTCGCCTTCTGCTTGCGAGAGCTTGCCGCTAGCAACTCCCTCATGCACAATTCTTTCTAGATCTGCACGCTTTCTCTCTACCATTCCCAAAGAGATTTGCCGATCGTGCATTTGACGTTCCAACCGGCTGCTGATGTGGTCGAGGTCGAGTGACAATTTCAACAGTTCCGCTGCGTTTAGCGTACCGTTCGATTTGCGGAAACTGTTTTCTAATTCAGCTACGCGACCGAACTCGTACTTGAGTTCGTTGTATTCTTGATCGGTCAATCGGCCCGAACCATGCCCATCTTCAATGCGCTTGATCAGGTCTTGCTTTCGCGTCACTAAGGATGCTTCAGTGGAGTTGGTTTTACGATCGTGGAGCTTGGACTCAACTAACTTGCTCAATGTGTCCAACTCGAGCATTAGTTTCAAGCTTTCCCAGGGGCTAAGGTTGCTATCGGTAGCTTTGTACGCCGCCTCTGTTTCGCTAATTCTGTCAAGTTCGCGCTTGAAGGACTGGACTTCTTGCACGGATAGCTGACCTGTCGTGTGCGCCTCTTGAATACGCCGCTCTATCTGAGCTTGTTTTCCGTCCACATCCGAGATTGAAACAATACTTGTGAAGATAGACTTGAGATCTGCTGCCTGCGCCGGTGCAATGGCTACGGACTTAGCGAGGAGCAATACGGTGAGACCTAGCAATACCTTGTTCCGCTTCATTGCAAACCTCCTGCATGAAAGCGCGACGATGAGAGACTCATCATTTCAATCTATTTAGACGAATATTTCAATCCTTTTGGCAAGCCAAGAAGCGCCATCGCCCGAACGGATTGAAAAAGAAATCGCTTTCCTCGTAGTCGGTGCACTTTTCCCAAGTGGCGGCAAATTTTGGCGCGTCTTCTTCCACGCTGAAGGTGTGTCCGTTGCCGAAAGTGCCTTCCGGGCATTCGGCGAGGATGTAGAGAGCAAACTCGTCGAAGAGTTTAATGGTTTCGTGAATCGGTGATGCCTGCGAGCCGCTCTGGCGCATTGACTCTTTCATTTGCGCGGAGGTTGCCACCATATCTGGTTTGCCCAAAAGATGCATTCCGCAACTATAAAGATCATCGCCAAACCTGATTGGGAGCTGCACATATGCAAGGAACAAGCCAAGCCAGAAGTCAATCTCAGAAGTCGATTCCACTCCTTTTGCGATTCCACGTTCTAGTCTTGCAGTCAGTTCGAGCCAGCGTCGTTTGCTGTGAGCAAGACCGGAGCTCTCGCATTTGATTGCGACTCCGCCTGCGTCGAGCAGTCGTTTGCCGATGCGCATCATCTTTGCGGCACCTTCCGGAGCTTGACTTGCGGTCATGTTCTTTCCGAGAAAGTAAAACACTCCGGTGTGTTCTTTAATCAGTTCGATATCGTGATCTGTAAGAGATGGTTGCGTTGGAGAGTCGGCAGATCTAAAGGATTCAGCAAGCCTATCATCGCGTGCTGTGAGTTCGTACTCGACCTCTTCTTCTTTCGCAATGGCTTCAAACTTCTGCATGTCATCGTTCATGGTTGGAACGCACATAATAATCTTCGGCAGATAACCATTGGTGATTTCGGCACGCAGCCGACTGTTCCAATCAGAAAAACAATTATCGGGATTTACATCCTTGAACCCAAACTTCTTCTCAATGATCTCCGCCTTTTCCACATGCATCGCAATACACTGCGACTTGTCTCGCACGGCGTTGCACTCGTCCTCTGTCAACGGAGCGCCCTTTTGCCTTTCGGCAAGTCCTAACATGGACGCCAGGGGCGGGCTAAAAACCAAAACTAGATCTTCTTGGGTCACGTGTGCGTCCGTCTCATGACATGGATACCGAGCATCGTTCTTATTAAACCCCATATGGCAACAATTCCTCGACTCGAACCCGAACTTATCGCTCGGCGCGAGACGGGACGCCATGTCAGGGGATAAAATACACATGCAACTAGAGGCGAAAGGTTAACTATGACCCGACGAACAAAACCCGGTGGCGGCTGGAAAGCCATTCGATACACCCTGGACAAGGCGCTGGAGGCGGGACCCTGGCGGCTTTGGAAGCGTATGCGCTCTCGCAACGCTTGCAAGACTTGTGCGGTTGGCATGGGTGGAATGGCAGGTGGAATGGTCAATGAGGAAGGGCACTTCCCTGAGGTCTGCAAAAAGAGTTTGCAGGCGCAAGTCGCGGACATGATTGGCGCGCTTGATGCAGATTATTTTGACAAGAACTCTCTGGAAGCATTGAAGAAGCTCACTCCGAAGCAGGCTGAAGATGCCGGTCGGCTGTCTTATCCAGTGATTCTCGGTCCTGGTGCGACGCACTTCAAGGCAGTTAGTTGGGACACTGCAATGGAGATTGCGGCGAAGGGGCTGAAGGAAACCACTCCGGATCGCGCGGCGTTTTATGCGTCGGGGCGTTCCTCGAATGAAGCTGGTTTTTTGCTGCAATCCTTTGCAAGGACGTATGGAACAAATCATGTAATGAACTGTTCCTTCTATTGCCACCAGGCATCTGGCGTCGCATTGAAGATGGCGTTTGGATCGGGCACGGCAACTGTCGACTTGGAAGATCTCAGCAAGGCCGATCTCGTGTTTTTGATTGGTGCGAATCCGGCGTCGAACCACCCTCGATTGATGACGCAACTCGCAAACGTGCGCGCGCGTGGTGGCGAAGTCATTGTTGTAAACCCAATTCGCGAGCCTGCTTTGGTCACATTCCATGTCCCGTCGCAAGTTAAGTCGCTTTTCTTTGGAACCAAAATTGCGTCAATGTACATCCAACCACTCGCCGGTGGAGATGTTGCCTTTCTCGTCGGTGTGCTGAAATCCATCATTGAGGCAGGCAAAGTCAACGAAGCATTTGTAAAAGAAAGTACCGTTGGTTTTGATGCCGTGAAGGAACATGCCACATCGACGACATGGCAGCAAATTGAGTCGGACAGCGGTGTTACGAAAGGCGAGATAGAAACGGTTGCGGCAAAACTGGTCGCGAGCAAGGCAGCGATTTTTGCTTGGGCGATGGGTCTGACTCATCACGCTTCAGGCGTGGAGAATGTACTTGCAGTATGCAACCTTGCCCTTGCTACTGGTCACGTCGGCAGAATTGGTGCCGGCATGTTGCCGATTCGCGGGCATTCCAACGTGCAAGGTATTGGTTCGATTGGATTCACTCCGGAGTTGCAAGAGAACATTCGCACTACACTCGAAAAAATTTATGGCAAAGAATTCCCGACAAGTGTCGGCTACGACACGCATGGAATGATCGCCGCTGCTGAAGAAGGCAAGCTCGATACGCTCATTGCTCTTGGCGGCAATCTATGGGGTTCCAACCCAAATTCAGATTGGGCTGCTCAATCGATGGAAAAGGTGAAAACGATCGTCTACCTCTCGACGAAATTGAACCCGGGGCACTTTTATGGGCGCGGGCAAACCACGGTGATACTACCGGTGCTGGCAAGAGATGAAGAGCCGCAAAGCACAACTCAAGAGTCAATGTTTAATTTCGTGCGTTTGTCTGAGGGCGGTGAGCCCAACGTCAAAGGTGGTATGCGCGCCGAGAGCGAGGTGATTTGCGACTTGGCCAATCGGGTTTTGGGAACCTCTCCGGTCGACTGGCAACGACTGCGAAATCATGATGAAGTTAGAAAGGTGATTGCGGAGGTTGTTCCTGGTTGGAAAGAGATTGCCACTATCGGCGAAACCAAGAAAGAGTTTACTGTTACCGGGCGTGTGTTTCACACTCCTGTTTTCAAAACTGCCGACGGTAAGGGCCAGATGCACGTAACGCCTCTTCCTGCGATGGACAAAAACGTATTGAAGTTGATGACTTTGCGTTCTGAAGGACAATTTAATACGGTCGTATATGAAGAGTATGATTTGTATCGAGGAATTCCTCATCGATTTTGCATCCTTATGTCTCAAGAAGATGTGGACAAGTTGAGAATCAAAGATGGTCAACGAGTTACTGTCCGCGGCGAGGCAGGAAAGATGGATAACATTGAGGTTGTAGTTGGCGAAATACGCGCTGGTGTGGCAGCGATGTTTTATCCGGAATCAAACGTGTTAATAAAAGCCAATATCGACCCGCGTTCCAAGACGCCATCGTTCAAGAGTGCGCCCATCTGGATTGAGGCGTAGCCCAGGCTGTCAAAGATCACTTGGCAAACAAGATTCTTACATTGTGCAACCGTCCTTCTAACTTCTCTTGGTTAGGATGTAGTTAGAGTGCCGTGAATCAATCCAAAATCTATTCGAACCGTGCGACGCGTTGTCGCCGATTTCGTGCGGATAGATTGAGCGTGGAGAATTGTGCATGTTCAAACATATCGCAGCGATTGTCTTCATTTTTGTCTGCTGTGGGGTTGCTTGGGGCGTTTTGGGCGCGACGGTTTTAAACCGCACCTACTCTTCGAATGCCAGCATCGAGCAGCAAGTTGGGCAACTATGGGGAACGGCCCAAGTGCAACGATCACCAAACTTTTATTATGAAACTCAACGAGAGGAGAAGATTGATAACAAGGTGACTTTGGTAACCATCAAGCATCCGATTCCGCTTGAAGCAACAAAAGTAAATGTTGATCTAAAGCTTGAGCAAAGACGAAAAGGATTGCTCTGGTACCCGACCTACAATGTTTCATTTTCCGGTGACTACAAATTTCAGAATACCACCGACAAGACACAGACAATCTTTGCCGAGTTTCCACTTCCGGCAGACCAAGCCATTTACGACAACTTCAAGTTTGTGCTGGGAGACAAGGCGATGAGCCATGTGCAGCCGAGTTCGAACGCTGTTGTGTTTTCAATTCCTGTTGAACCCGGCAAGGATTCAAGTCTTTCAGTTGCGTACGACTCAAGGGGCATGCATTCCTGGAGATATGCATTTGGCACTTACGGCTCTGCAGTAAGCCATGTCAAAGACTTCTCTCTTTCAATGACTACAAACTTCAGAAACATCGACTTTCCGCAAGGCAGTATGTCTCCTGCCGTGAAGACCGAGAAAGGAGACGGATGGAATCTGACTTGGAACTACAAAAACATGCTCACCGGCTACGACGTGGGAATGTCGATGCCGCAGAAGTTGAACCCTGGTCCATGGGTAAGTGAAGTTACTTTCTTCGCGCCGGTTTCACTCTTTTTGTTTTTCTTCTGTTTGTTTGTATTCACGATGGTGAAGGGAATTCGAATACACCCAATGAACTACTTCTTCGTTGGCGGCGGATTCTTCAGCTTCCATCTGTTGCTTGCATATCTTGTAGATCACGTAGCGGTTGAGGCAGCGTTTTGGATTTGCGCTGCAGTTTCGATTCTCCTTGTGAGCACCTACATGAGACTGGTTGTTTCGGGCAGATTCGCATTCATTGAAGTGACCATCGCTCAGTTTGTATATCTTGTGCTTTTTTCATACTCATTCTTCTTCGAACAATACACTGGACTCGCAGTGACAGTGCTGAGTATTGTCACTTTGTTCGTGCTCATGCAATTCACTGGAAAAGTGGATTGGGATGAAGTCTTTGCAAAGAGAGCCTCGAAGAAATCGACTGCGGTTGTTCCGTCTGCGCCTGCGAACGGATAGACTTCAGAAATTTCTCTAATTCAAGAATCGTGGACTTCGCATCCGATTTCAGCATTGTTTCCGATGAAGGTGATAGAGTGCAGGCATGAATAATGCCTCAACAATTAAATACGCTGTTTCATTGATGCTCTTGTTACAGGGCGTCGCACCGCACACGGCATTTGCTGATCCGCCGCTCAATAATTTGCCGCGCAGTGACGCACCTCGCAAGTCTCTTCAAGGCGGAGTGAGTCGCGTTGGCGTTATTGAAGAATCCTCGGCAATGAAGGGTACTGTCGATATGTCGAGATTTGGGCGGCCCGATGGTGGTCCGCGATTGAAGTTGATGGATGGTGTCGAAGGTCTCATCGAAACTCCTCCGATATTTCAAAGCTCGGTGTCGAAGGACGCCCCAGCTTCGATGTATCGTGCCTGGCTTGAAAAGTCGCATCCGCGATTTGCGTTGAATGCAAAGATGATTCCGCCCAAAAGTCTTGTGATTATCTATGGCAAATACGATGACACCGGACGCACGATTAGTGATCTCGGCGTGCCTTACACGACAATCAACACAGGTGACGTTGAAGGTTACGATCTAAGCGAAACGAAAGTCATTGTTGTCGACTGCCCGGGTGGTTTGTCACCAGTAGCAATGAACAAGTTGCGTGATTTTGTTGCACGCGGAGGATATCTTTTCACAACCGATTGGCTTCTCGACAGTCTCATCGAGAAGACCTTCCCAGGCTACATAGCGTGGAACAAGGCAGTCGCTCGAAAGAAAATGTACGATGCAAATCTGCTAGGAAAAGATCCGCAGTTGCATAAATACACTGTGACAAGCGCTTATTGGAAGATGGACATTCACTGTCACTTGATTCACATCATCAATAAGGCGGCTGTCCGACCGCTGGCATTCAGTCGCAGTCTGATTCTCGAAGATCCGGACCACAAGGGATATCTCGCAGTGATGTTTCCCTTTGGGCGTGGCTACGTGATGCATATGACGGCGCATTTTGATCGCAGTCAAAAGAGCGGCACGATACTGCCGGATCCTGCTCCGGTAATTGGGATCAGCCTTCGCCAAGCGATTGCTATTAACTTCTTCGTGGCTGGTTTAGAGCGCACAAAGCTAGATCAGTACACTCCAGGAGAGGGACCCTGGAAGGACTAGTTGGTACCGTCGCTTTCGTCGCCGGTTTTCACTTGTATGTTGGATGCCGGTTGCTGCCCTTGGCGAATCTGCTCTAACTCTTTCTTTTGCTCGGGCGTCAGAATCGCTTGAACCTTCGTCCATGCGGCTTCACGCTTTTGCTTGATTGACTCACGTAACTCTTTCATTCGTGCGCGACTATCTTCTCCGCCACCGCCACCGCCACCGGCGCCGCCTGCTGCACCAGTCTCAGCTGGCGCTCCAGCTCCTGCACCTAGATTAGACGCATCTTGGCTTCCGGTGCTTGCAGTTTGTCCGCCACCGTCTCCACCGCCAAAGCCACGCCTTCCGCCTCGTCGTCCGCCGCCGGCTTTGCCGAACATACTTCGCATCTCTTGCCGTTCTGCCTGAGTTTCCTGCTTTAAGCCTTCAAAGACGGATTGAATCTTTTCTTTCTGCTGTTGTGTTAACGACGAAATCTTCTCGATTTCTTGCATGCCGCGGCCCATTCCGCCGCCGCCTCCCCTCATTCCGCCACCTAAACCGCCGCCGCCTCCTAAACCGCGACCTTGCCATCCGCCTCCACCGCCACGTCTGCGACCACCGCCTTGTCCAGCCCATTTACCGCCGTCAGGGGCACTTTGGTCTGTTCCCGCTGCATTTCCAGAGCTTGCTGGAGTCGCTTCATCAGCTATGGCCGCGGGTAAATTGCCGCCTCCCAAAAGGAGCAGAGCCGACAATAGAATCAATTTATTCCTGCGCATAACTTCACTCACTCCATTGATGTGTGGGTCCTTACTTTTTAATACGTTCGAGACCCTCAAAAAGTTCAATCAAAAAAGATTATTTCGCAGATTTTTTACGAGTTTTATCTTCGTGCTTGAGTTCGCCGTATACGGACTTGCGTAGTTTGTCGATTTCTTTGACTGTGTTGTGCAGCATTTGAGCTTGAGTGGCGATTGCCATGTTGTCATACTTCGGACCTTCCGAAAGGTCTTTCATTTTCTTGTAGACAGGCACCATTTTATTCACGAGATCTTTGATCTTCACCCAATCGTCATTAGCTTGCGAACTCGTGTCTTCTGGCAGAACCACGCTATTTGCTTCCTTATATAGAATGTCGATTAGTTGCGCGACCTGGTAGTTGAAATAGTCCAACCATTTCTTGCGCGGCGGGAGCGTGCCCATCGACATCATGCCGCTGGCATCAGGAACCGCAGGTATGACCATCGTTCCAATCACATCCGGCGATGACAGCATCACCTGGTCTTGGCGTTGCACCTCGCAAAAGACATTGTTTATAGAAGCAGTAAGATGGTTACAAGTATCGCCTATTTCTTTCACTTCTTTCTCGGCAGTTGCCGCGACACTCATGATGCCGCCTTTGAGCGCGCTTGAACTCGACGAACTTGCAGAACTCGATGAACCCGTGGCTGTGGCGGCTGAACTTGTGCTGGTAGAAGTGGTGGCACCAGTGGTGCCTGCACTGGCTTCGGTTGTTGACGAAGTGGTTGAATCGGGAGCCTTCGAATCCGGCGATGCTTTCGAATCCGAATCTTTTGCCAGGCAAAGAGGGGCAGTGCTGATTGTTCCAATCAAGAGAGCAACAAGAGCTAATCTCGCGGGTGTCATGTGCGTTCCTCACAAATTTTGATGGTTACATAGGATACCAGATTTGAATTATTGAAAAGCTCGGTCATTCAAGGGTCCATCTAAGAGAGGCTGTTGATCCGGAAGTTTCGCCGGATTCGTTGCTGAGAGCAGCGATCTGTATGCATACGCCTTTACCATCATCGTGTTGATCTTTGCCGGTACAACACCTGCAAGCAAAATCAAACCGCCCAGCCATTCTATGAAGCCACAGATTACGTAAAGATAGAACAGACTCAGTCTCGAATCTTCTGTGATCGCCCAACTTGCTTTGCATGCTTCGATTGGACCCAAGTCTTTTTCAATGATGAAGAACGGTGCAAACTGCAGTGCCATCAATAGGTAGAAGCCAGGAACAATGAAGCACACAAAACCCACAGCCACGACAAATCCGGTCATGAGCATGAGTAGTGAGTAGTTCCAAAGGCGTCGGTAGGTGCATTTCTCGAAAATCGTGTTTGAGGAGATCTTCTCACCTTCAAGCACTGCCAGTTGAAGGTTGTATGTGCCGAGCATGATGCAAATGCCAAGGATTGACGATGCCAGCCCAAGAAGCATGGATACAATGAATTTGCCAGTTGAAAACGGCATGTAGAAGAACACTGCAACGTCGCCGAGCATGATGAGCAGTGGATATGTGTACACTGCCCCAAGCACGATCGTCACGCGCCAGAAGTTGCGAACCATGCAGTTCCAGCCGTTGCCTACACAATCTTCGAGTGAAACTCTTGGTTCTTGGCGCGGTTCAACTGATTGAAGTTGCGCGTCTTCCATTACTTGCGTTCAACCGAATATGCGCTGCGCGGTTGATTTGCCGGCGCCGGAAGCACCTCCAGGAGCCCGCCCCACAGCCAACCTTGGCCGTACTTGATACCAATCTCTTTGAGTATCGGAAGATCTTCGTTTGTTTCGATCCCTTCGGCAACAATTTCAGCACCTAGCGATTTCGCGACGTTTGCTAGTCGGCGCAGCAAGCGCGATTTCGCCGGTTCGTTGGACAATCCGCTGACATATTTTCTGTCAACTTTCACCACATCTGGTTCTAACAGAATAAGAGTTTCGAGCGAACTTCGGCCAAATCCGACGTCATCGATGGCCACCAGAATTCCGTGTTGTTTGAGCGCGTTGACATGATCGCGCAGATAGCTCGGGTCTCCGATGAATTGCTGTTCGCTTATCTCAAGGCAGAAGACGTGATGATTTGACTTTTGAGGGAACAATGCGAGCAGATTCTCTATCGGCGTGTCCAGAATTGTTGAGGGGAACAGATTGATGTGAATGCGCATGTTTGGTGCCACATCGGAAGAACCGTCGAGACAAAGCTTTAGGCATTGCAGATCGACAGTTGTAAGAATATTGTTTTCGACGCAAATGCGGAAAAAGTCTGCCGGGCTTTCGTATGCTCCATCGGGACCACGTGAGAGAATCTCATAGCCCGCAACGAGATCGGAGTTGAGATCGAGAATCGGTTGATACACAACTCTAAACTGATTTGGGTCGGTGAGCAGCTCCAATGTCGATTTAGATGTGGGCGAGTCTTCTTCCGAAATGCCCTCGCGAGCAAGTGAGACTTTGTTCTTTCCGGACTGTTTGCCGCGTTTAAGAGCGCTGCGAGCCAAGGCTACAACCTCTTCGGCAGACACAGTTTTGTTCGGAAGATTGGCGACGCCGATGCTGACTGTCACCGTTACCACCTCCGAGGCATTTCTCAATGGCGAATCGGAGACCGCCATTCTGATTCGTTCTGCAACGCGCATTGCATACGCGAGCTGCGTATCTGGCAGCAAGACGAGAAACTCGTCACCGCCTGCTCTCGCAACGTGATCTGAGGGGCGTAAAGTTGCCACAATTCTGTTTGCCACTTCCTTTAGTATCACGTCGCCGGTTGCATGACCGAGCCCTTCGTTGATGCGCCTGAAGTTATCCAAGTTGATGAGCAATGCAACTAACTGTCCACCAGCGCGTCCCAGGCGATTCTCCTCGATTGTGAGAACTTGCTGTAACCCGCGCATGTTGAGCACTTCGGTGAGAAAGTCGACATTCGCCAACCGTTCCAACTGCTCTTTAGCACCATTCAATTCAGTTTGAAGCTGACGAATTTTCTTTTCTTGAAGATCCGTCGGAAAGTCAGGAACCAGCGGCGTTATCTTCGGCGGATGACCTGCAACGAACCACACGATTCCGATCAGAATCATCGACACGCCGCCGAGTATCCAATATGCAGCGCCAGTGGATAGGAGGCTCAATTGCTTGAGCTTATCGCGCAGCAACTGCTGTTCGTCAAATTGAGCTTTGGCGAGTGATGCGATAATATCTTGCGCGTCTTTCAATTCTCTAGAGGTAAGCAGCACTGATCTCGCGGACTCCTCGCCGCTCTTCGCGCGATACTGTGCTGAAGCCTTGAACTGATCGATTGCGGAGTATATGCGTACACCGAGATCTCTGAAGCGTTCGTTGTATCGCAAATCATCTGCTTGAATTGTTTTGATCGCCTCCAGGTGCTGCTTGACGCTTGCTGCAGCTTCCCCGAACTCGTTTAGATGTTGGCTGGAACCAGTAATGATGTAGCTTTGGTGTTTGAGTTCTGCGTCGCGAAAGCTGTCTTGAATAGCTTGAAGTTCTCGAATCAATTGCAGATGTGCGTCGACCCAACGTTCGGTATCGTCGTGGCTTTTCGGATGCAACATGGAAAGCCCCAGTGTCAAAAACAGAACAACCAAAGCGCAAACTAGCGCCGCAGTTGCATTTCTGGTTGAAATTGAAGGCATAGTTGCTTAGTAAGGGCTCAATTATCAGAACAAATCAAAGGGAGGTCACGAGGAGTACTTACACAAATGGCCATAAATATAAACAGTGGTCTCCATTTATCGGACTTGGCAAACCGGCGTCCTTCGGCGTCTTCCGGTTCTTAGTAAGTCTGGATTTGCGACTGGCTGGAGCATTTAGCCCTTGAGCGCTAGTAATTTCGAGATTGAGTGGGAAGTTTTGCGCCTAGCAGGGTGCCGGAGAGGCTGCATGATAACCGGCTCGAAGCAAAACAAAAGGGGCGGCCGGAGCCACCCCTGATTGCTTTCTACCAGCAAGGCGTTGCTGAAACGCAAATTGCGCCTTAGTAGATGTAGAGCATCTCGCGGAACTTCGGCAGCGGCCACAACGAGTCGTCGACAATAGTCTCCAGGTCGTCTGCTGCGTGCCTGACGCGATCCATTGCAGGAAGCATTTTCTGTTGATAGAACAGAGCATGCTTGTAGACATCGTGATGTCCATTGTCGTGTTCTTCGTTGCTTGCTGCTTCGAGGTTTTCCAAAGCCATTCTCAACTTTGCGACCTTTTCACACAGTTCCCGCAACATGTTTTCTTCAGCAGAGAGATTGAGTCCGCTGATAGCAGCTTTGGTTTGAACGATTGTGGTTGCTAGGCGTTGTTGATATTCCAAGGCAGCAGGCATGATCATCGTCGTTGCAATCGACTCTGTCAGCAATGCTTCGAGGTGAATGGTCTTGCAGTAGCTTTCCAACATGATGTTATAGCGGCTAACCAATTCGTCTTCCTCAAGGATGTGGTACTTGCTGAAGAGTTCTTTGGTCCCTTTCTCGATTAGAGTTGGAAGCGCTTCAACCGTGTTGTGGTTGTTGGGCAAACCGCGTTTCGCGGCTTCGTTGTGCCATTCTTGTGAGTAGTTATCGCCATTGAAGAGAATCTTTTCGTTCTCTTTCAATGTGTCGCGTACAACTTTCTCGACCGCAGCGTTAAGATCGGCACCGCCTTTTACAGCTTTCTCGATTTCGGTTGCGATGTAGTCGAGAGACTCGGCCACCATCGCATTGAGAACTGTGTTTGGCCAGGCAATCGCTTGGCTTGAGCCGACTGCTCTAAACTCGAACTTGTTGCCTGTGAATGCAAACGGTGATGTTCTGTTTCGATCTGAGTCGTCTCTCGGTAGATCAGGAAGGCTTGTTACGCCGAATTCGAGAATCTTGCCGGGTTTGTCTGACGCTTTCTTGCCGTCGATGATGCCCTTCACGATTTCCGTCAGTCTGTCACCGAGGAAGATACTCATAATTGCCGGCGGCGCTTCGTTGGCGCCGAGTCTGTGGTCATTTCCTGCAAATGCCACGCTCGCTCTGAGCAGTCCGCCGTACTTGTGTACTGCGCGAATGACCGCTGTCAGAACTACGAGGAACTGTGTGTTCTCGTGTGGCGTCGTGCCTGGTTCTAGCAGGTTATTGCCTTGATCGTCTGCCATTGACCAGTTATTGTGCTTGCCACTGCCATTGATACCAGTGAATGGTTTCTCGTGGAACAAGCAACGCAAGCCATGCTTCTGTGCAGTCTTCTTAAAGACTTCCATGAGGAGCATGTTATGGTCAGTTGCAACGTTGCTGCTTTCGAATACTGGTGCAACTTCAAACTGAGCCGGCGCGACTTCGTTGTGTCGTGTCTTGACTGGTACTCCCAGTTTGTAGAGTTCGTTTTCTGCATCCATCATGAATGCAAGAACGCGTTCTTTTATAGAACCCCAGTAGTGGTCTTCCATCTCCTGACCTTTCGGAGGTTTGGCGCCGAATAGGGCACGACCGGCGTTGATGATGTCTGGACGCGCAAGATAAAAAGCTTCGTCAATGAGGAAATACTCTTGCTCAGGTCCAACTGTGCAATTGACGCGTTTGACGTCTTTGTTCCCCAATAGCTTCAGGAGCCGCACGCCTTGCTTGTTGAGTGCTTCGAGCGAGCGCAGAAGCGGTGTCTTTTTGTCGAGTGCGTGTCCGCTAAACGAACAAAAGACAGATGGAATACAAAGCGTTTTGCCGTTGACGCTTTCCATGATGAAAGCTGGTGAGGTCGGGTCCCAACCTGTGTAGCCGCGCGCTTCGAATGTCGATCTGATACCACCGGACGGGAAGCTCGATGCATCGGGTTCGCCTTGAATCAAACACTTGCCGGAAAACTCGAGCAGCGCCGCTCCGTCTTCACTCGAAACCAAGAAGGCATCGTGTTTTTCAGCGGTCAGTCCGGTCATCGGAAGAAACCAATGTGTGTAGTGCGTTGCGCCTTTTGAAAGCGCCCAATCTTTCATGGCGTTGGCAATGATGTCAGCCATCGATGGGTCTAGCCTTTCACCCTGATCGAGAACTCGAATCAGTGCTTTATACACCGTCTTAGGAAGCAGTGTTCGCATAACGTTGCGGTTGAACACATTGGCGCCGAATACTTCCGAAACTGGCGTCTTGATGTAATCTACCGACGATTGCACCGGATCTCTGGCCTGAATTGAATGCATTGCCGCGCGTCGACCAGATGCGTGCAGCGCTTGTCCACTTCTATTCACTTGAATCCTATGTTTGCTTTCTGTGTGCACTGTCATTCTGTTTCTTCCCTCCCGCTCTTGTTTTTATCAAATACCTAACGCTTTTAAAATGACGCGCTTCTTTCGTTGCCCGTCAAACTCCGCATAAAAGATTTGCTCCCACGGACCGAGGTCCAACTTTCCATCAGTGACCGGAATCATTACTTGATGGTTGATCAAGATGCGCTTCAGATGCGCATCTCCGTTATCTTCTCCGGTTTGATGATGCTTGTAGTTTGGATTGACCGGAGCCAGTTTCTCGACCCATTGATCGATGTCTTGAATCAATCCGTTTTCCCAATCATTTATATATACGCCGGCGGTAATGTGCATCGCTGAAACGAGGATGAACCCTTCTTTCAAGCCGGTTTCGTCAAGAAAGGTTTGAACCTCATCTGTAATTCTTACGTACTCTCTTCTCTGTTTCGTGTTGAACCAGAGATATTTTGTATGTGCTTTTACGCCTTCTGAAACTTTCACGAGATCTGTAAAACTCCCCTAAAAACGAAGAAGCGGCAGCGATGTCGCTGCTGCTTGTGAATGCTCTTGCCTGATCACTGGGTGATGGCTCTCCAGGCCTAGTTTCCCAAAAGCTGAATCTGACGCCTCTTGCGAAGATGTCGAACAGGTTTTGCCTGCCTTGCTCCCAGAACGCCTTGCGATGCTCTTTCGGGTTGGAGGTATTGTAATCGATTCAGCGGACTTGTCGCGAAAAAATTCTGTAAAGGACGGAAAAACTACACAATTTCCGCGTTCATCTATTTGGGATGCTGCCTGGGTTGCCGCGCCGAGTCGATGATTCTCAGACGGAAAACTAGGTGCCTAGCTGAACAGCCTTGTCCAATGCCAGTTTCTGGATGATCTCATGGGAGGTCGCAAAGGGCTGATCTAGAGATGGAATCTTAGATATATGCGCCCAGGGGTTTTTCATATCAAGGGTTGCCAGTGTTTCGCGCGCTTGGAAATAGTTTACGCCTTTGGGTAGTGCGTATTTGAATTCACCAAGAGCTGGGCTCCACACCGTGTCCACGACGTGCGCAGTCTTCTGTGAGTGGTCGAGAATCAACGCTTGCAGCTTCGGAGCGAACTCTTGCGAAGTCGCCTTTGCTGCTTGAAACTCGCGTGCTTGCCCTATATAAATGGCGGTAGAGTTGCCTTGTGTGATGATTCCAACGTCGGTGGTGCCTGCCAGATCGAAGGTGCCTGGGCGAACGCCGGTGACGCTGTTGGGACCGTGCGTGTGAAACAAGACTCTGTCTGACTTGTCTTTGAATGGCAAGCTGCCGACGAAATCTTCGCTTCCTGAAGTCGCTTTGCTAACTCTGCCCGATGACAGCTTGATTGAACGCGCCATCTCCACACCGTTCCACGGATGCTCTGCGGCGAGCCTCTCGCTCAGTGTCATGATGTTGGCACGTTCAGCATTGATCAGTCCCCGCTGCATGCGGAACGAGCCTGGTGCTACGAACTGCCACTGATCTTTGGCAGCTGTGCCGATGGCTGAGTACAACGGTGGCGTTCCAAAAGCCTTGATGGCTGCGCCTCCTCCAAGTGCGAATCCAGGCAGTGTAGAAACCATCACCGCTGATTCTTTGCCTAGCGCGTGGGCGCCGTAAGTTCCAAGATAGTCTCTCTGCGCCTCTGTATCTGCATCCGCTGCTTCTGAGAGAAAACCAGCGACTCCGGCTCCGTATTTGAAAGCCTGGTATGTCAGCAATGCTCCGCCAACAACCACTCCTGCTTTTGGAAACTTCTTGAGTGCGGCTGTGGCACCAAATCCGATACCAAACCCCATCGCATTGTCTTGCAACAGTTTCTGTGGGTTAGAAAACTCTTTTGCGATCTCATCGGCAAACGCGCTCGGAGTCTCAGCAAGCGTTCGTGCCGATACGCTCGCCATGTTTTCGATGCTCTGGAGCGTTCCTTGCTCGCTCACGGGTTGCCTTCCATCCTTGCCTTGTTCGGCTAGTGCGTTTGGGTGGACGTTTGTGTTCGATTGTTCCATTTTGGCCATGGCCAGATCTCGTCGCATCGTAGGCCGGAATTAATCCAAAGTCATTGGGGAAAGTACGAAACGATGCGCCGGTGGGACTTCAACGATTTGCCCAGGGAAAACACTGGGAATCTGTTAGTCATTTAGGCGTTGAGCAGAGTGGGTGCTCCAGTGGGATAATGAGATGTCACTGATGCCCATCGGCAAGGTTCGCACTTTCATGAAATCGAAGCGCCATCACATTCTGCTCTCGGCGAGTTTGCTCGCCATCATTTCTGCCGCGGCACTGCCAACGCGCACAGCTTGGGCGGCTCCGGAGGGAGCAACGGCTCCAACAGTTGCACCGGCGGTTGAGCAGGCGCCAA
>CAYZJR010000093.1:0-6364 GCA_964478655.1 uncultured Candidatus Obscuribacterales bacterium | reverse complement strand
AGCGAAACAACAAGCGAGACTACAAGCGAAACAGCAAGCGAAGCTGCTGCGAAAGAGTCCGAGAAGGCACCGGATGCATCGACCGCTCCTGAACCGATTGCTGTTGGCGACTCGAAAACGGCCCAAAATGAGATTCTTCAGAATCAAGCGCTCGATCACTTTGATGCTGCGCAAGTGTACACAAAGGCGTGGGACCTAGAACTGGCGGAAATCGAGCTCGAAGCCGCAATTATGTGTGCACCGAAAATGAAGATTGCACATCGCGATTATTGCTTGGTGTCTCTGTTTCGTGGACATCCAATCAGGGCTCTTGCCGAATTTATGATGGTAGTTGGATTGGGAGATCCTGTTCCACTCACTGAACAAGAGGCTGCAGAACTCAGAAAGAAAGCGATTAAGCTTCATTATCGAAAAGGCATTGCACATGCACGTGCTTCGAAATGGGACGAAGCCATCAATGAGTACAAGTTCGCGCTTTCATACAACCCCAACAATGGGTCGGTTCTTCGCTCTCTGGCTTTCGCCTATGCGAGCAAAGGGCAGTTCACCTTGGCAGAACAACAGTACCAGGCCGCGCTGGGAAGTGAGCCCGATGACGCCTTTGGCCATGCTGATTTTGCCATATTGCTCTCAGAGCAAGGGGAACAAAACAAAGCACTCGAACAGTTGGAAGAGGCTGTAAGACTGGCTCCCAAAGCCACTGCGCTGCATGTGGATTTAGGTTGGATGTCGGAAGCCGGAGGTAACCTCGACAAAGCGAAGGCAGAGTTTGAGACTGCGGTGAAGTTGGCTCCTAAACAGGGTTCTTTGTGGGTGCATCTAGGCAGAATTTATGCGAAGCAGTCTGACTTTTCGCAAGCAAGAAATGCGTTCGCCCGAGCGCTCGTTATCGATTCGACCGATGAAGACGCGCGCGCTGAGCTGAAGAAGCTAAGTCAACCCGACAGTGCCAAAGCAGGCTCCGACAGTGGTGCCAAAGATTCCTCGCAATCTGAATCGACGAGAAGTGGCAGCCCCTCTGGCGGCGCGTCCACCCAAGTCGAAAAGCCTCTCGAATCGTGATTCGAGTCGCAGCTTTAGTGTGGGCGGATTTCTTACTTCCCGATGCTCGCTAAGGAGCACGAGACTATAGAAATGTGATTTGCATCTGCAAACTCGATCATCTCATCGCGATCGACCATCATTGTTCCACCGGCTTCCAAAGCTAAGACACCACCTGGCTTTGGCGCAACCATGGCTTTGATTGTGTTCATTCCGACTGCAGGAACATCGAATCTCGGATCTTGTTTGGGGCGTGCTACTTTTGCCACTACGATAGGCTTTTGTGCGAGCACTACGCCGCGTTTTATAGTTTCGTCCGTTCCTTCCAAACCTTCCAACGCAACTACCATGCGATCGCGAACAACCACTGTCTGTCCGATATCTTGACGCGCGAGTTCGCGTGCCACTCCGATTCCATATTCAATGTCCGCGTACTCATCAGCAGTGGGAATCCGCTTGGTCAGCACTCCAACCTCTGGAAATAGTTCTTGCAGGAAGTCAGATTGTGCTCTTACCAGGACACCGTGTGATTCGAGCAATTCGCCCACAGCAAGCTGAATTGACTCGTCATTGAAATTCTTGAGCTTGCTCAGAAACTTGACTGCTTCCCAGTCCAACTTGTAGAGAGTGCGCAGCAGGTTTACTTTTGGAAACTTTCCAACGAAGACGACATCGGTGACGTTTTCTTTCTTCACCCACTTCAAAGTTGCGCCGAGTGCGCCGAGATAAATCTGGTGAACCGCATCAGAAACCGGTTTCAGGTTCGCAATAGAGTCCTCGGAAAAAGGAAATGAGGCGACTCGATAACCTCGCTCTTTCGCCGAACGTGCAAGCAAAACCGGCAACTTCCCAGCACCTGCTACGATTGCCAAAGTTCCGCGTGGTTTTAGTGCTTGTCCCGCGCTCGCTGTTAATTGGCTGACCATATTTTTCGGAGTTTCCTCGGTACCATCCGCATTCCGAGCAAGTCTAACACTTTCTTGGCAGCCTATCCTTGCTGTCGTCTAACTTGCCTGGCGCCGCTGTAGACCGAGCAGTCAGGGGGTTCGATGATATATGATGCAGGAAGGACATAGGGTTAACTCGCTTGACATGGCTGAATTTACCCCATTAAACTGAGCTAATAGGCTCAAAAGAGCGCTCCGGAGATTTCGAATGCTTACATATCCAAAATCCTTACTAGTCGCCGTTTCTATGGGTGCCTTTCTCTTGTCGGCCCAAGCAGCGCAAGCACAGCAAGGGCGCAATGATAATCCCAACATGAGAAACTTCTACATGGCGCGCCAGCAGTGGACTATCACGGATGAGTCGCCGCAGGTTAATGACCAGCGGACCGGCGGCGGTCCCGCGCAGCAAGGCGGACCGATGGCAGGCGGTGGCGGACCACCGGCGCTGCCGCGGGCTGGATTTATTCCGTATAGCCAAACCATGCCGGGCATGAGCACTCAACTGCCGAAGGTAAATAATGGAGTGCCGCCGAAACTGCCGCCCACTAACAATCTTCCGGCTGCAATGAAAGGTAAGGCAGGAACATTCAAGCCGCCTAAACCGGCTGCAGCAAAGACTCCGGTTCAAAGTGGGCCGCCCACCGTGAAATCCTATCAGGCGTACAAAGGATATACTCCAGGTGTGGCGCCGCCGCCGGTGCCCTCATACCAGAGCAATGGTGGCATGTCTGCCAATACAAACGTGCAAGGAAGCGTCTTGCACTGGGCTCGCAAGAAGAAGTCGTCCTACTAGTTTTGAACTGAATCGACTGCCTGCATGAACTGTCTTGACAGTGTGCCACTACTGCCGGTGCTGATTGTCTTTACCGGTTCCTGATCGATCCGTGCAGTTTGCCAAGAGTAAAAAAGTTAGTCGGAGGAGCTAGACTCCGATTCGGTGGCGCGGATGACATAACCGCATATATGTTGGTCTTTGAATATGTACTGCTGGCGCGTAATTCTCGCACACAGTACGGTTTGAATTAGGTGTAGTTCCAAAAGGCAAAACTGTCGATACTTTGCGGCGAGATTGTAAATTGCACAATTCTGGTGGAAGAGAAAGAAATCGCCGTCAGGCAGTCGCTTCCACTCGCTCATGTAGCCCGCGTCGCAAAAGTACTTACAGAGATAACCTACTCGCTGTTCAAAGCTGAGTTCTTTCATTTGCACTCGTAAGCTATCAATAAGGTGATCGTTTGCTGTGTGCAGAAACTCCAATACTCCTCTGTGACCACTTGCAGAAAGTACCGTATCTATTAGGTTTGTCGCGAGTCCCTCATAGTCCGAAGGAAAACAGCCAGCGGACTTCTCACTCAACCGAAACATGTAAACCGGGCGACCGGCGCGAGTTTCCTCCGCTCGCTGTGAGATCAGCCCATCTCTTTGGAGCGCGGAGAGTTGCCTGCGAATCGCTGTATGAGTGACTTGCCTGAGATGACACAGTTGCGCCACTGAGAGTTCGCCATTGAGTTTGAGGAGCCTCAGAATCTCGTTTTTGCTCGTTTCGGAAAGACTTCGAGGCGCTCGATTTCTCTTTTGTCTGTGTTGCGCTCCCATTAGCCTTCTTCGCTTTGGTCACTGTTGATTATTACACGTATATGTGTATTAAAGCTGGCTTTCCTTCGGAAGCCTGTGTAAGCTGAGCCTATGAACACACAGAAGCTGGCAGCAACCTGTCTGCCAGGGGAGTTTGCTATGGAAATCAATGCGTTTTCGATCGTCTCTGATGCCTGCGAGGGCATTGGTGACTGCTTTGCCGCATGCCCAGTGGATTGCATCAGCTGGGCGGACGGAAAAACAAATGCAAAAGGCACTAAATATGCCTTTATCCGCGGCGATGAGTGCATTAGTTGCGGCGGATGTCTCGCGGCGTGTCCGATCGAAGGAGCCGTCCTTGACGAATGGCATCCCGAGTTGCAGAAGACTTAGTGCGGGTTCGGCGAAACCTCCGTCAACATCGTTTACTAATCGGTGTTGTCAATACGTGTGGCGAGTAAGTCGTGCTACTATTATTAGTCCTTCTGCCCGTAGCCCAGCTGGATAGAGCGCATGGCTACGAACCATGAGGTCGCAAGTTCGAATCTTGCCGGGCAGGCATATTAAACGGCTCAATCCAAGCGGCTCAGCAAAGATGGAGCCGTTTTTTATTGGGGGAGTTGAAAACGCTCGGGTCTATGCCGGGTATATGTGAGACTCGCATTAAATCGACCACATGGTGCCGAAATCAATCCACCATGTGGTCGGTTTGAGTGTTGACAAGATGGGCTTTGGGCCTGGTTGCTGATGAGTGTAAGCAGGTGAAAGAGTTGACTTGACGCTGGGCTTGCGTCCGCTAGGCTTGTCGCCGGGCAGCCAGGGAAGCGCCGCTTGGCTGATCGTGATCTCTTGCGCATTCGAAAATTTGCGGCGCGCACACCGCTGCGGCGGCTGCCGAAATAGCGGACGCAAGGGGTCCCGGCGTCAAGTCAGAATGATGATGCTGGAGTGACATTATGCGTGGTGGCACTCTGCAAAAATGATGGCACAATGCATATACGATTAGGGTTAAAAAGATTAATCCCGAAAGCTTTAACCCTTTCCGTTAAACAATTTGCTATAATGCGTGCATGGATATCGAATTTTCGAGCACCAAGCAGGAAAAGGAATTCAACTCCGCCAAGGAGTTGCAGAAAGCCCATGGTCAGCAAAGGGCGAAGGCGATTATGAGGAGAATGGGTCAACTAAGTGCAGCTGACAATCTGGAGCAGTTGAGGAATGCCCCTGGACATTGTCATGTCCTCAAGGGGGATCTTGCCGGGGTCTTTTCATTTGATCTTGATGGTCCGTATCGACTTTTGTTTGAGCCTACCGATAACCCGCCGCCATTACTTAACGATGGATCAATAAACTGGAGTCTCATTACTAGCCTTAGAATTCTCGAGGTCAGGGATACGCATGAGTAGCATGTCGAAAAATCAATACCAACCTGATTATTGTATTTCGCCCGGCGAGATTCTCTTGGAGGCGCTCGAAGAGCGCGGATTGACGCAGTCTGATCTTGCGCATCGGACAGGAAGACCAATTAAGACCATTAATGAAATCGTTCAAGGGAAAACATCAATAACTCCAGATACCGCTTTGCAGTTTGAGCGCGTGTTGGATATTCCTTCAAAATTTTGGATGAATCTGGAATCAAACTACCAGACGTTTATTGCGAGAGAGAAGGATCGTGAACGTCTTGAGAAATGGACAACATGGCTTACTGAAATCCCTGTTGCTCCAATGGTAAAGGAAGGTTGGATCAATAGGTTCTCCGATCCGGTTGCTCAGTTGCAAGCGGTTCTTACTTTCTATGGAATCGCATCACCAGAAGTATGGAATGAACAATGGTTATCGCCAAAAGTAGCGTATCGTACATCACCAACCTTCTCGAAGGAACCAGGTGCGACCAGCGCATGGTTGCGACGTGGTGAAGTTCTTAGCCAAAAGATTGAATGTCGTCCGTTTGATTCAAAAGCATTTCGAGAAGTAATCATAGAATTGCGAGACCTCACGGTGAAATCGCAAGCTGAGTTTCAAACGGAAATTACTCAACTGTGCGCTCAATGTGGAGTAGCAGTTGTCTATGTACCAGGGCTTCCGAAGGCACCGATTAGTGGAGCCAGCAGATGGTTGACACCGAACAAAGCACTAATTCAATTGAGTCTGCGCTATGGAACTGATGACCATTTTTGGTTTACGTTTTTCCACGAAGTAGCGCACATACTGCTTCACGGTAAACGCGAAGTATTTATTGATGATGATCCTGATGATGTAAATGATTTGAAGGAACACGAGGCTAATGCATTTGCATGTGATGTGTTAATGCCTCCGAAGCAACTTTCAGAGTTCATAGCTCATCGAAAGTTTGACAAAAAAAGCGTTGTGTCTTTCGCAAATAGGATTGGTATCGCACCTGGTATCGTCGTTGGGAAGTTACAGCGGCACAAGCTTATTGATTACGACCAGCTAAATGATTTGAAGAGACGTGTGACATGGACAGAAGAATAAATACAACGGAAGAAAATATTCTTAGTGTTTCAGATTTTGCAGTCGGATTGCGGGCTCATGACTTTCATGAAGGCTTGCGGTATATCGTTGACTCTAGGACGAAGGACACGTTTTTCAATAACACTGTAATCATTGGAAAAGCTGCAACACTGGCAATGCACCTGCGAGATTTAGGTGCTCTATATTTACCAGAAATGGAGTTGCGCTGTGCAGCATCAATGCTTGGTATCGGTGGCGGCGAGTTGGATCGAGTTGTTTTCGCTAACCTAAAAGTAGGCCGCTTTTTGGAGCGCGACAATCGAAAAGGG
>CAYZJR010000092.1:0-27003 GCA_964478655.1 uncultured Candidatus Obscuribacterales bacterium | reverse complement strand
AGCGCGTGGCGCGGAGCGCGTGGCGCGGAGCGCGTGGCGCGGAGCGCGTGGCGCGAGACCGTCCCAACAGTACAAATCGAATAGCGAACTTGAATCCCCTTGTTCAACTCCAGATTTGTAGCTCTCTACCAGTCTTGCTGTTTAGTGCACGCATAGTAACCACCTCACGCTCGAAAAGTGAGTTCTCTGTTGCACGTGTGTGCAACAGCTCCGGTAACTCAGCAGAATAGGCAAACAAAGGTAATGAAGACGGAAAAGCGATACTTTCAGTCTGAGTTTGGCTGCGTTCACTGAGTAACTTTACAATCGCGTCCGGTGCGGGAAACCGGCATAACATAGGCACTGGCAATTTGTCTGCAAAGACAAAGAATCGTAGTGTGTTCGTATATCTCATTTCAAATAAACTCCAGGACTAGGTCTCACCAGAGCAATCACTACAACGCAGACACACAACAAATCGCATTTGTGAAGCGATTCGAAAAGTAACGCTTGGTGTTCTAGTCGAAAAACCCCGTTTTTATGCCTTTCTTGCAGCCCAACGTGGGCGCAACTTCAATTTGTTAACCACTAAAAAAGACAACAAATGAAAAGAGAAATTCCAGTGCTCAACCAGCTAGTGCTGCTGGAAGAGCTTGCAGGAGTGCGTTCTACCAAGATCGCAAAACTCAAAGCAGCTATCGCAAAACTGAACAACGAAAAGCGTCCATTCGACATTCAGGCGCTTCTCAATGGAGCAAAACATTGTGCGGAACTGGCTCAGACAGTCGAAACCATTCTCGACAAAGCAAGCAAAAGAGCCATAGATGTTGCACTCGACTCCGAGGCCACAATTGCGCTGGGTCATCAAATTGTGCTTTCGTCTGTCGGGCTTGTTTCCGATGCCTTAAGCGATCGCGCCAACGAATGCATTTACCGGATGCAGCTCAATGAGCTCATGTACGAAGACCACCCGGTCGAGAAGTGTGCAGACTGCGACTCGCTGTTGTGCGTCACCCTGCCCACGAAAGAAGAGTACCAAGACGAACTGAATGAGCTGCTCGTAAGAATTGAGCAAGTAGCAGGTACCATCGCCGAATTCGAAAGTTGGACGACTTCGAACTTATCGCAATCGGACATCAACCCGAGCGGAACGCTGTGCTGGTCTAGCGCCAGAGCCGAAAGCGTGAGGTTGGCGAAAGAGCTGTACTCTTTAGCCGTCTTAGAGGTTGAGGTAAGAACCAAGACGATGAAGGAGGTTTTGGCGAATTACGAAGGAGTTCCTCTCGAAGCGCTGATTCAGGTTTACGGAGAAATGGTGGCTGCAGACGCGCTGGCTGACAGCATTTCAATCTGGGTATCAGAACTGAAAGTTTCACTGCGTCGTTAATGCCATGCACACGACACATCCGCGGAAGGCGACTTCTTGTACCGAGGAAACTCGGCAACGGGAGTCGTCTCACGGCATGTGTCATGGACCTCTTCGACCAATTCCAACCGCAATTTTTTGAAAAGACAACCACTATACTCCATAGCAGTTCCGGGCAAAAAAAGGAACAAAACCAGAGTCCATGAGGTTTTACGCTCACAGACTCTGGCTTGTTCCCCCAGCAGATTAGTCGACTCTGCTGTTCTTGTCCTCAGGCAGACACGGTCCCGGTGCTGCCGGTCCACAGTTGTCCGCCCAACCCTGCTTCACCTCCGTGACGCAACGATGGATGTCTGGCTCGGTAACTTCGTAGCGACGAAGCACCTTGGTGAAAACGTCGACCGCACCGGAGAACTCCTCCGCTGCAACTTCGTCCACACCCACCTTGAGCAAGTCGGGCAGCTCGTCTGCGAATCGCGCGCGAGCGACGATTGCAACCTTGCTGTTGAGTCTGCGCGCCAGCTCCGCACTGCGAAGCACGACGGCGCTGTCCGACGTGGTGATTGCCACCACCTTTGCGTGGTCGATACCGGCATGTTCGAGCACAGAAGCACTCGATGCGTCGCCATAGAAGATGGGCAAGCCCTTGCGGCGCTCGGCACGCACCACCTGCGGGTCCATGTCGATGATGATGTACTTGATGTTGTTCTTCGCGAGTACCTCAGCCAGAGTGCGGCCGTTGAGCCCATAGCCGACCACGATGACGTGATCGGTGAGCTTGCCGGTGGAGCCGTCGGTCGGGTTGATGCGACCATTGACGATGCTCTCCGGCAGAACACGCTCCAACACCTTTGTGAGATGCGGTGCGGCGGCAAACAACAGTGGCGTAATCGCCATCGACAAAATCGCAACCGCCATGAAGAGCTGGTTAACTTCCGGCGACATAACGCCGTCGGCAAGACCAACTTTGGCGAGTACGAAGCTAAACTCAGAGACCTGCGCAAGCGCAAGACCCGTGAGCAGACCCACTCTAAGCGAGTGACCGAGAGCCATCACTACCACCGATGCGACGATGGCTTTGATGAAGATTGCCATGCCCAGTGCTGCAACGATGAGCCACGGCTCACTGAGGAGCGTGCGCACATCGAAGAGCATGCCGATCGAGACGAACACCAGGAAGTTGAACAGCTCCCGAAAGGGAATCAGCTCAGAAAGAGCCTGGTGGTTGAACTTCGATTCGGAGATGACCAATCCGGCAAGGAAGGCGCCCAGCGCCATGGACAGACCGACCTGAGAGGTTGCCCAGCCGGTGCCGAGGCACAGAAGCATGATGCTCAGAACGAATGCCTCACGCTTGCGCGTGTTGGCCACGTGATTGAGCAACCAGGGCACGAGGTAGCGCGCCACCGAAACGGCAAGCACCACCAGAAGAAGGGCTTTACCGAGCATCCACGGAATCGCGCTTAGGTCACCGCCCTTGGTGCCAAGGAATGGCGTCATGAGAACCATGGGCACGATACACAAGTCCTGGAAGACGAGGATGGTGATTGCAGTCAGACCGTGGGTACTATCGATCTCACCTCTGTGTTGAAGCGTGCGCACGACGATGACGGTGCTGCTTAGAGACAGAAGCATGCCAATGAACACCGATACGCTCCAGGAAAGCCCGAACAGCATCGATACCAGCGCTGCGGCGCCGAGCGTCAGTCCCACCTGGAGACCACCTCCGATGAGGAGGAATCGCTTCAACTCTTTCAGTTTCTGGAATGAGAATTCGATGCCGATGGTGAACAACAGCAAGACGACGCCGAGTTCGGCGAGCGCCTCCACTTCATGAACGCCATCGACAAGCTTGAAACCGTACGGTCCGCAGATGATGCCGGTAAGCAAAAAACCGAGGACTGGAGGCAAATTGAAGCGGTGGAAGGTAACCACCGCCAAGATGCCCAGTCCAAACAGGACCAAAAGGTCCTGCAGGAAATTCATTTCAGGCATAGATACACTCCTGCTCAATGCGGTTGATGGAAAGTTCTGCCCGTCTTGTTTTTCTTACGAGCGAACGATTTAGAACAGGGGAGCTCCTCTACGGCACTCCACCACGTAGCGACTCGAAGCCGCTCTTTGAATACCGAAGCCAGCGGCCGCCACGGCTTTCGCAGCAACAGCCTCCAGGATTGACACCACAGGCGACACCAGCACAACACTGGGCAACCTGCAAGATACTTCGGTCCGTTGACCTGAAAAGGAGTGGGGCTCCGATGGTTTTCACCATCGGAGCCCTCACATTTGCACCGCCTACGTTTACCGCTGACGCGCGAACGCGTGGCGGACTTCGGCGCAATGCTTCTGACCTTCAGCCATCAGAGCCTCGATCTCTTCGATCGTCTTGGGCACGCCGTGGGTGATGATCTCGACACCGCTCTCGGTAACGACGACGTCGTCCTCGATGCGAATGCCGATACCACGGTACTTCGCCGGGACGCGCTTGTCGTCCTTGTCGAAGTAGAGACCAGGCTCGATCGTGAAGACCATGCCCGGCTCGAGCAAGCGTGCCTTGTTGCCGCGGCCGCCCTCACCCGATGGGTCGACGTCGTGAACGTCGTAGCCCATCCAGTGGCTGGTGCCGTGCATGTAGAAGTCTCCGAGCGAGAGAATCTCCTTCTCCTTGCCCTGCTTCTTCAGCTGCTTCAGTTTGCGCTTGGCACCGGTCTTGGTGCTCATCTCCTGGCTGAGGATGCCCAGCTTGTAGAGACCACGGCGCAGCACGCGAGCGGCTGCATCGTGCACCTGGTTGAGGGTGCGACCGGGCTTGGCGGCGCGGATTGCGGCCATCTGCGAGTCGAGCACGAGCTGGTAGAGCTCGCGCTGCGCTTCGGAGAACTTGCCGTTGACCGGGAAGGTGCGCGTGATGTCCGACGCGTAGCCCTTGTATTCGGCGGCGGCGTCGATGAGCACCAGGTCACCATCCTGGAGGTCGGCGTCGTTCTGCGTGTAGTGCAGCACGACAGCGTTGTTGCCACCGGCGACGATTGAGCCGTAGGCGGGGTAGTCGGCGCCGTTGAAACGGAAGACCGACTCGAGAGTCGCCTGCAGCTGGTACTCGGCCATGCCGGGACGGCACAGACGCATCGCCTCGCAGTGACCCATGGCGGCGAGATGCGCAGCGAAGCGCATGACGACGAGCTCTTCGCTCGACTTCACGACGCGCAGCTCGTGCACAATCTCTTCCGGGTTGCGCAGGGTACGCACGCGCTTGCCCCAGACCTTGTTGAAGGTCTCGTCGAACTCGTGGTTGCGCTTGTGCTTGTAGTAGACGTTCTTGGCCGAGCCGAGCAGCTTGCCCAGCACGTCTTCGAACTGATCGACAGGGTACGCCTCATCGGCACCGAACTGGCTCTTGGCGCCATCCACACCGAAGCGGATGCCGGTCCAGATTTCCTGTTTGCGGTCCTTGGGGCGCACAAACATGATGAACTTGTTGACGCCCTTCACGTTCGACAGCACGAGCACCGACTCGGGCTCCGGGAAGTTGCTCAGGTAAAGCACATCCGAAGACTGCCGATAGGGAAACTCAGTGTCATTGCTGCGCGTGGCCTCAGGATTGGACACCACGATGGCGACGCTGTCGGGCAGCATCTTGGCGAGGAAGCGGCTGCGGCGATCGGCGAAGACCTTGGAGTCGAGCACCGGGCCGCGAAGCGTGCGCTTCGTCGAAGTCTTGTTTTTACGCATGTTGACCTCACTAGTACAGCGGGGCGCACCGCATGTGGTGCGCCCCGCGCGATAGCATTGATTGGACGGGTCAAGCAGGACGGACTCCGGTTAAGGAGCCCGTCCGCCTGACAGAAACTGAGTCGCTTTACAGAAAGAGACCGCTCGTGGTCCGGTGCTGCTTACTTGGAAGCGGCGAGCGTACCGGCGAGCACGGTGACGGCCTGATCCAGCCGGAAATACTTCCGGATGGCGGCGTTCACCTGGTCCTTGGTCAGAGAAGCCAGATCGGACTGATACCGATCGAGGTCGGCCACGCCCAGCCCGAGGAACTCGAACTGAGTGAGCACGTTGGCCAGACCGAGCGACGTGCGCAGGTTGACGACGAAACCGCCGTAAGCCCGACCCACTTCGTCGGCGAGCTCCTTGTCGGAGATGCCGTTGGTCACGTACTCTTCGACCACACCGCGGGTCAGCTCCAGAGCCTTGTCGACGTTCTCCGGGTTGACGGAGAGCGTGATGGTCCAAGGCGCACCGCCGAACGACGGGTCCTTGAAGGCGGAGTTGATGCCGTAGGTGAGACCGTGCTTCTCGCGCACGACGATGCCCAGGCGTGAAGCCAGGGTGTCCTGCCCGAGCGCCGCGTTGGCGATGCGGGCCGCCAGGAAGTCCGGCGACGAACGCTTCACTTCAGCGGCCAGGCCGATGACGATGTCGACGTTGGCCTTGTCGGCCATCGGCACCGTGACGAGCTGTGCGGCAGACGGAGCCACGGAGTCGAGGTCGATCGCCTTGGGTTCCGCGCCGGTCCAGCTGGTGAAGGTCATGTCGATGTGCTTGAACGCGGCATCGACATCGATGTCACCGGCGATGGTGACGATCGTGCCCTTCGGACCGTAGTGGTCCTTGTGGAAGGCCACCAGGTCGTCGACAGTGATCGCCTCGAGCTCCTTGAGCAACTCGGCAAACGGCTTGTCGAAGTACACGCTGTCGGCGCCGTAAAGCACCTGAGACAGCTTGTTTTCGGCCTGAGAGCCGGTGTCGGAGCTGTTGCGGCGGATGAAGCCGACGAACTCCCGCTTCGCCTTCGCCAGCTCATCGGCCGGGAAGACGGGGTTGCGCAGGGCATCCGCCACCAGCGAGAGGTACACGCCGAAGTCTTCGGCCACCACCGTCGAGCCGGTGGAGACGGCGAAGTTGTCGCAGCCGAAGCGCAGGTTGACACCCATCTCTTCGAGCATCTCGCCGAGCTGCGTCTTGTCGAGCTTCTTGGTGCCACGCGTGAGCATGTACGCCGTCAGCTCGGGCACCAGGGACTTCTCCTTGGTACCGAAGTAGCTGCCTGCCTTCACCTTCGCAGCCAGAGCCACGGAGCCGGTGCCGGCGTTGGGAGCGACGATCACCGTGAGCCCGTTGGCGAGCACGCGACGCGTCACCTTGGAAGCGAACGTGTCCACCTTGGCCGGAGCCTCGGCAGCCGCAGGCGCTTCACCCGGGGACTGAGAGTGGCTTGCCATCTCAGCCTGGGCCGCTTCGTTTGCGTCGGACGAACCGGTTGGCGAGAACGTACCGACGGTGCGGTTGCGGCGCGCAAAGTACTGCTTCGCCACGCGAGCGATTTCCGCCGGCGTCACCGCGTCGAACTTGTCGTCGTACTCCATCATCCACTTCCAGTCGGCGACGGCTTCCGCCTGGCACAGCTGGTTGGCGAAGGAGATGGGATCGGCCATCGAGAGCACCGTGCCCTTGCGGTTGGCCTTCTTGGCGCGCGACAGCTCATCGTCGGAGACGAGCTCGGTGCCCAGCTTCTCGACTTCCGCGAGAATCGCGGCTTCGAGGTCAGCCGGCTTGCCGTTGGGCGCGCAGGTGGCACCGATGATGAACAGGCCCGGGTCGCGGTTTTCGCCCGACTGCGCGAACGCATTCACGGCGATGCCCTTGTCCACGAGAGCCTTGTAGAGGCGGCTGGAGCGGCGCGAGCCACCCAGCACCGCAGCGAGAGCTGCCAGCGGGTAGCTGTCAGCGTGAGTCGCAGCAGGCACCTTGAAGCCCATCCAGACCATCGGCAGGTCGTCGCCCGCACGCTCGACTTCGAAGCGACGCTCGCCTTCCTGAGCCGGCTCCGTGGTGTAAACCTCGGGCAGCGGCTTCGGAGAAGCGGGAATCTTGCCGAAGTGCTCGGCGATGAGCGTCAGAGCCTCTTCCGGCTTGAAGTCGCCGACGACGATGACGGTGGCGTTGTTGGGCCAGTAGAAGGTGTCATAGAACTCCTTCATCCGCTCCATCGGCACACCTTCGACGTCCGAGCGCCAGCCGATCACCGGGTGGTGGTACGGATGTTCGCGGAAAGCCGTCGCCATCAGCTCCTTGTACAGGACGCCGGAAGGCTCGTTTTCGCCGCGCTCGAACTCGTTGCGCACGACGGTCATCTCGGAGTTGCGATCCTCGACCTTGAGGACGAGGTTGCGCATACGGTCAGCCTCGAGCTCGAGGCAGAGACCGAGATGCTCCTTCGCCACCACTTCGTAGTAGTTGGTGCGGTCGTAGGAGGTCGTTGCGTTGTAGAGCGCGCCGATGGGCTTGAGCATGTCGTCGAGACCAACGCCCTGAGCGGGGTTGTGCTTGACGGTGCCCTTGAACATCATGTGCTCGAGAAAGTGCGTCGAACCCGTGTACCCGACCGCCTCGTTGCGCGAGCCGACGTGGTACACGACCATGACGGTAACCACAGGAGCCGCGTGGTTTTCCGCCAGAAGAATCTTGAGACCGTTGGCGTTGAGCTTGAACTCTTCGACACCACCGGCCTTGTGAACGTGGCTCATACCGAGCCGTTCGAGAGTGCTGTTCTTCGTATCCATTTTGAATTCCTATCACTTTTCAGGGTGATGTAGAGAAGGGCTCTCCACCTTCCGGCGACGAACCCATCTCACACTTGTTGAACTGTGAACCACAGCTTGGGTACGCGGAGTCAGCGACAATAGCTGAGCACCGCGTTTCAAGCAGTAAGCAAGTAACTTGAGAAACTTATTTCAGCCGGCGAATTGCCTCTGCCAGCTGATTGTCGTTGTCTTGCCCGAAGTCGAGTCCGGGCCTCGCTTCGACGATGACGTCGGGTTTTATTCCGACAATCACTTGCTGTCCGCCGTCACCGATCCAATTGCCTTTGGGCGTGAAGTTTTTGAGGTTGGTTACTCGCAAACGTGCGCCATTAGCAAGAGGAACATAGGTCTGTCCGATACCCTTGCCGAAGGTCGTGGTACCGAGAACGGTGGCACGACCATTCTCCGCGAGAGCGGCGGTGAACATTTCGGCAGCCGAAGCAGTGTTGCCGTTGACCAGGATGTAGACGGGGCGATCGCCCGAGAGGTTGGGCGGACGACGGTAAGGCATGGGCACCGAAAGCGAGACCGGTCCCATAGGCGCTTTCAGCCAGATGAGACCTTTCGACAGCTCGACCGACACCTTCTGGTGCCCACCGGCAGGAACGCGGTATTCGAGCGTGGTGACAGTACCTTCGTCGAGAAAGAGCGCGGCGGTTTTCACCGACTCATGAATGAATCCCCCCGGGTTGTCGCGCATGTCGATTACGAGCGCGCGGCAATCGGCAAGTTCAATCATTGCCTCTTCCATCTGAGCGGAAGTGGCAAACTGCTCGAACGACTCCAGGCGAATGTACCCGATATCCTTGGCGGATCCGAGCCTATCGGTCGTCACAACGGGAATCGGCACCTGCGCACGCACCACGTTGATGCTAACGGGCGTTCCCTGCCTCTCTACGACGAGCGACACGGTGGTGCCTTCTGTTCCCCTCAAAGCCTCGACCAACTCCTCTTGGGAGAGGTTCTTGACTTCGATGCCGTCGATGCTGATGATGGCGTCTTGCGCTTGCAGACCAGCGTTCTTGGCGGGGCTCTTCGGCAAAACTCGCCTGAGCACCGGACGACCGTCTTCAAACACGACACCGATGCCGACGAAGTGTCCGTTGGCGCGATCGATATCATCGAGAACATCTTCTGGTCGAAGAATCCCCGTGTATCTCTCGTCCAACGACTCAATCATCTCGTCTGCAAAGCGCAGAGCATCTTCGTCGGTCTTGATTTGACCGTCGAACTTGTGCTCCCACTTTTCCCAGTCCTTGAGCTTGGACTGGTCGTAAATGTTGTCCTTCGCCATCAGCCAGGCGCGATGGTAAAGGTCCTGCGGCGTCGCCGCTGGGACAACAACGAAGTAATGCGCATACTGCAGCAAAATTGCCAGCAGGCTCAACACGAGCACGCTGGTGATCAACCCTGCGCCGGTAGCAGCGCGAAAGAGTCTACCCCGCCGACGCGCCTGGGGCGCCAGGGGCGGTGCAAGAAACATTGTTGTTCTCCATGAGGCGAAGGGGCAGAGGTCGCTGAGACTGGCTCAGCGACCCCCGCACGTACGACCGCTTACTTTTTGAGAATCTTCAGCGCAGCTTGGAACTGCGCATCGCTCTCGGTAAGCGGCTTGAATTTGCCGGTTGCCTCCACCTTCACGTCGGGCTCGATGCCGCGACGATCTTTGTGGGCGTCTCCCAGCCAGGTGCCTTTCGGCGTGAAGTAACGCAGCGAAGTGACGTGCAAGCGAGTGCCGTTGGGCATGGGAATCAGCGCTTGGCCGATACCTTTGCCGAACGTCTTTTCGCCGACGACAGTGGCACGACCGTGGTCTTTCAGGGCGCCGGTGAACATCTCGGAAGCAGAGGCAGAGTGCCCGTTCACGAGGATGACCATCGGCTTGCCACCGGAAAGATTCTTCGGCGCAGGTTGAATCTGCTTCTGCGTGCGCCCGGTGTCACTGTTGACAGCAGTGATCTCGAGGTTATCGTTGCGCTTCTCGACGGTGACGGTCATGTAACCGCCGCCCGGGATGCGCTCTTTCATCGTCACAATCTGGCCGTTGTCGATGAACATCGCGACAAGCTCGATGCACACACCCACCTGACCACCCGGGTTAGACCGCAGGTCGAGAATGAGCGACTTGGAAGCAGACAGGTCCTGGAGGGCTTTCGCCATCTCTTCGCCTGCATCTCCCTGCATGAAGCTTTCCAGCCGGATGTACCCAACGTCACCGAACGTCTTGGTGTTGACGGCGGGCATGTCGATCATGGCGCGAACGAGCGGGATCGTGAGATCCTTGCCGTCGCGACGCACAACCAACTGAAGGGGCTGGCCCACGTCACCCTGGATGAGAGGAATGACATCGGGGAGCTGCTTGCCCTTCGCCGACTTTCCGTCGATAGAAACAATCGCGTCGCCTTCCTTGACGCCGGCTGCCTTCGCAGGGCCGTCCTTCACTTCCTTGATCAGCGGGAAGCCATCGGCGTCGGCATCTGTCTGCGGGACCCCATTGGGGTCCAGGAGAGGGTCGCCGTCAGCGTTGGTCTTGATACCGAGGACGATACCAATGCCGCCGAACTTGCCACTCATGGCGCGGTTGTTTGCGACAACCTCCTGAGGGCTTTCCAGCATGGTGAAGGGGTCATCAATCGCCTTGAGCATCTCGTTGGCGTACTTGACGGCATCTTCGTTGGTCTTGATCTGCCCGTCGTACTTGTGCTCATAGCTCTTCCAGTTGGAGAGAGTCTGAGGGTCGTAGATGTGCTGCTCAGCCGCCTGCCAGGTGCGGTGATACAGTTCTTGAGGCGAAACGATGAAGTGAGAAGCGACAAAAAGGACCAGCGCCGCAACAAACAGGAAGCCTGCTGCTGCGCTCAATCCGATGGTTTGCAGGACTCGTGCGAATCCGCCTGCCTTCCGACCATCGGGCGGAAGCTCTGGTGCAAACATGGTGTTAATGCCTTTCGCGAGCACCAATTCCATTGGCGCTCTGTTTGGTTGTTAGACAGGCAGCATTCTCGAGAATGCCCGTCATAAACGCGTTACGTGCTCTAAGAACCACCGCTCCCTGGTCGCTTCCCGATGACCCAAGGCCATTGCAGGAAGAGATATCGAGAAAGAGAACTGCAGTCGATGCGGAGCTTACGTGAACTCAAAGAAGCAAATAAGAAACATGAACCACCCTAGAGCCATGAATAGCGGGTTTTCAAGTTAACAGGATCACCAGAAATATACAGACACCACTTGACAATGGGTATTTGCAATCATGGAGATGCCCATGGTTTGCTGGTTTTTGAGAAGGAACAGTTTTGACCACCCCTTGACTACTCAAACATTTCACAAAACCAGCCCCGAAACCCTGATGTCAAGAGAGTTTTAGGACTAGCGAAGTTAGTGATAGATATACCTTCGCGCGATGTAAAACGCTCTTGATAACAGTCATTTATTTTCATTTTCAAGAATTAGTTCATTTCTTTTGGTTAGTGTTCATCAACACTACTTACTTCGTTTTGAATTCAGGCTCTCTTCAAAAGTTCAGCTCACCGCACTTTTAATTACCAATCCCGCGCTTGTCTCCATCTGAAGATGGGGCCTGGGGCTACACCAGCATCTCAACGATGAAGCGAATTCAAAATCGTGGCTAAGGAGGAGTCATATGTCTCTTCAAAAGGCTCGCGAACAATTGAACCAACTGCTCGCGAAGATTTTTACCGGTCGCAGGAAGTCTCGGTCGAAGATCTCTGACCGTGCACTCACCATCCGTGAATCCAACATTCGTGATGCCGCTCGGCTGGTTGCACAGACGCCAAACGTCGTCAACCTCGGACAGGGTCTGCCGGAGTATCCAGCTCCTAAAGCCCTGAAAGAAGCCGCCGCCGCCGCCATCAACGCCGACTTCAACCAGTACTCGAACACCTGGGGCTACCCACGGCTTCGCCAGGCGATTGCGCGCAAGATGCTCGCTTACAACGGCATCGACGCCGATCCTGAAACGGAGATCACGGTCACGTGCGGTGCCAGCGAGGCGCTCAACGCGGCGCTTCTGGCTACCGTCAACCCCGGCGAAGAGGTGATTGTTTTCGAACCCTTCTACGAAAACTACCATCCAAACATCACCGTCGCTGGTGGCACACCGCGCTATGTGAAGTTGCATGCGCCGAATTACACGTTCGACCGCAACGAACTGGCCGCGGCGTTCAACCACAAGACTCGCGCGATTCTCATTAATACCCCGCACAACCCCACTGGACGAGTTTTCACGATGGAGGAGCTAACCTTCATCGCAGAGCTCTGCAAGAAGTGGGATGTGCTCGCGATCACCGATGAGATCTACGAGTATATGGTCTACGACGGGCGCAAACACATCTCTATGGCGACTCTGCCTGGAATGCGCGAGCGCACCATCACCATCTCCGGGCTCTCCAAGACCTTCAGCATCACCGGCTGGCGGCTTGGGTACGTCGTTGCGCCAGCAGAGTTTACTCGCGCGATGCGACGCGTGCACGACTACCTGACTCTGGCGGCTCCCTCTCCGCTTCAGATGGCAGGCATCGTGGCTCTGGAACTGCCTGACTCGTTCTACACCGACATGCGGGATAAGTATCAGGCCTTCCGAGATCAGCTGGCGAAAGCAGCCCGCGAAGCCGGCTTCGAATTCCAGATGCCTGAAGGAACGTACTACCTCTTCACCGACAGCACGAAACTCGGTTTCGAGAACGACCAGAAACTCTGGGAGTATCTCCTGCGTGAGTTTCAGCTGGCGACTGTTGCTGGGTACTGCTTCCATCGGCCCGATGCGAAAACGAACAACATCCGCTTCTGCTACGCCAAGTCTCCTGAGACCCTGGCGCGCGCGGAAGAGCGGCTGCAAGCGTTTCGAGCGAAGCTGAGGGGGGCGTCAAAACCAGGCGGCAAGTGCCAGCCCGGCAAGAAGTGCAAGTGCGGCGGCAAACCCGGCAGCTGCAAGTGCAAGAAGAAGGTCTAGTCGCAGTCGGACTTTCGACGGAATCAAACACTCTCGACGCAAGTTGAAAGTTACCTGGAGATGACGAAGCAACGGGCAAAACCCGCATCGCTTCGTCATCTTTTCCGGTTTGTCTTTTTACTGTATCGCACAGTATATTAAGATGGTTGAAGAAGTTGAGTAGATAGGTGAACGTGTATGCGCGAAACCATCCTGACTTGGACAGTGTGGATACTGGCTTCAACAGGGGCTGTCATTGTTCCAATTAGCCTCTTGCAGTCGTTCCAGGATGGCTTTGGGTGGGGCTTAGAAAAGGCACTGAATCCAGCGTTCGCCATTAACAGGAACAATCCAACTGCGACGGCCCTAATCGGCGATGGAATGTGGTTCTATGGTTGGCTCGAATTTTTTGGCAACCCCGAACAATGGACTTCGTCTATGGGGTGGTACCTTGCTGCGGCTATCGGTGCGCACCAACTCGGTCGACCCCGCGATTCGTCACTCACAGAACTTTCAACAAGAACATCTAGCCTGGATGAGAACCAGAGTTCTCATTTCTTGAGAAAAAGAGAACTTTAGTTCGGGTCGGCTATTTGGATGAGAACCAGAGTTCTCATTTCTCGAGAAAAAGAGAACTCTAGTTCGTGCTGGCAAGTTGGGTAAATGTAATCGTGGGTTCGATTGAGACAAGATACCGCAGGCGATCTGTAAAGAAGGACAAAAAGCACAAAAAGAGAAGAAAGCCGGCTTGCGTCGAACATGACGCAAGCGGCTTTCCATCCCTCTTTTGGTGACGCTATGCGATCACGCCGGCTCAATACAAAATCAGATTAGGGTTGTCCTTCGGCACGATTTCCATCGACAGGTCACAGTTGTGGCCTTGCCCGAGGAAGATGCTGCCTTTGTTCGTCACTACCCATAACGGACATCCCTGCTCGTCCTTGGTGGTACCGTCGATGAATTCTCTATGCTTCATGTACTCAAGCATGGCTTCGGAGAAGGTTACCCGCAAGACAGCGAAAGGCTCACAAAAACTGGGATTCGCCAATCCGGACGCAATCGCATCGGCACGGTTTTGAAAGCCGGTAATCTTGCGACCTTTGTAGTTGTGCAACCCGAGTTCGAATGCTTTTTCGCGATCGCAAAAGATCCACTTTGCACATGATGTCTGCGCCAGCACGTAAATGGTGATATTTTTCATCGTGATGAGTTTTGCTCGCAAGCGAGCGTTAGTAAATCGCAGCTATCGCCCTCGTCTGTCGTTGAGAAACAAGACAATGACTGCTGCAAGAACGGCACTGATAGCGGCAATGCCCATAAGACCCTTGACCCCGAACAACAGTGTCAAAAACGAACAGACACAAAAGACGAGGAAAAGCAAGTAAACGAGAACAATCAGTACTTTCATGATGCAGCTCCTATGAGACATCGACGCGCTCAGCGTCGGGAAAGGCATCGCTGCGCAGGACATGGACGAGATAACAAAACAATCCCGTGCCACCCAAAAGAAAGCCAATAGCCATGCTGAAGTCCGAATGATGCGCCATTCCGACCAACACCAGAACGCAGCTGAGAATCAACAGAACGTGAACCAAAACATTCAGTGTTTTCATACGCGAGAGGTTTTTAGATATGCCACTTCACCGCAATTTCAAAGTGACTCCACCATGCCCAAACCGGCATGAGAAGCACAGCGGTACGGATAGGTGCGAGTGGTTGGCGGAGAAGTTCGAGCAGCAAACGTGGCTGCAAGAACTCATTAGGAACAGTTGAGATTGAACTGTGTGCTTAAACTTGAATTACTGAGTGGAAAAGCTAGTTGATACATTGATCCGTATCAAAGACGGGCAAAAAGACCTATAGAAGCTGATGTAGTTTGACGATCGCAAATTGATCTTTGATCGGCCAAGCCGAGTAAGTTGAAACTTCGCGCAGCTTTCCGAGCGCCCCCAAAATGAACCGGTGCTCATTCGCGAGCGCTTCGTGCTAGCTGAGTCATGCAGAATTGTTCCTCCAAACTAAAGATGACACAGACATAATTCAGCCATGTAATTTTCAAAAGTCCGACTATTGCAAGTATTCATGACACGCGCTTATGGTGATGGGGTATTTTCACTTCTTATTTTTTAGACAGTCACTCACACCTCCCTCACCACCCACGCTGGCACCAACGTGTGACGCACCAATCGACTCTCGGGTCGGCAGTGTCAGCTCATATCTCGGTCGCGATGGCTCAACATTGCGATCTTTTCCGGTTTTGCCAAACCTGAAAAACTGGCAAGCAAGGAAGTCATGGAAGACAAGGGTGCGTCTCCTTTACCGGGGGGAACGCAAGATGCAAACGCGCAATGTTCTACATTGCGGAACCTGGTAGCGGTTGCTCGAAGCATGTGTAAGCAGGCTAAAGCACCGCGCATCCCGTTGGCTGATGTTTGCGATGAGGCTGAACAAGCTCTTTCCGGTTCTTCCGAACTGGAGCCTATCATCGTCAAAGTGACGAAGTCGATCGAGGAGCAACTTGATCGACACCGTCAGTTTGACTGGCAGTACAACCCTGTTGAGCGTCCAGTCGGCGAAGGCATCCCCGAGACAACGGTGGATGGCTGGTTGCCGCCTGGGACGTGGACGACAACGTGGTCGCAACTTGTTGCGCGCTACGCATACAGTACCCATCGCAAGCGACTCTTGCGGGGATTGCTGGTCGCTCTCCACATGCTCAAGAAGGCTGGCTGCACCAAAGTCATGATTGGTGGCAGCTTCATCACCTCGAAGTTCGACCCTCACGATATCGACATGTGCTGGTTCGAAGACGGCATGGACAATGCCCTTCTTGATCCTGTTCTTGCAGATGATGCGGTCGCCCGGCAGATGAAGCTCGGTCTCGATGCGCACACTGCAGAAGATTGGAAGAAGAAGCTGCTTTCGAATCAGTGCCTGTGGTACGACGACGAGCCGGACTACTCGCAGTTTGAGCCACTACCCAAGGTGCGCGCCGTCGGCGTGCTCCTGATTGACCCTAGCGAGTCGTTGCCGGAGCCCGACGCTTTCTACCAAGAGAGCTCGCCCGAATTCGACACGTAGGACGATTCTTCAACAGACAAACGCGGTGTGCGCTCTTGCGAGCGCACCGCCAGAACCAAACAACAAATCGCAAGGAGTAAACATCGTGGAATCTCTTTTCCTCTACCTTGTCGGTCTCGCGGTCATCGCGGGATTCGCATACCTGTGGCGACGCACGACTCCGGCCAGCGGCTCGGGTTGGGCGCTTTTCGCCGCGGTCGTCATCGCTTTGTTCATGAACGCTCCCACCAACGCCGTCGTCGGTAGCATCGTATATGGTGCGCTGTCGCTCGGATTCGGTGCGTTCTGGTTCGCATGCAGAGAGTTGAAGTACTCCGGATGGCTGCTCGCAACAGCCATTCTCAGCGCCTTCAGCCTCATGCACTTTTTGCTCGGATAACCAATCCGAGTTCTCGACAGTCTTGATTGCGCCCCCGCGGACAGGTGACACGGCAACTGCCGAAAAGTCATCTGCTCACGGGGGCGTTTCCTTTTTTCCTTCAGTATAGTGGACCGGTCTATTTGTTCCATCCAAAAAGAAAACTGAGAGAAGCGAATCCGCGCGAAGCGTGCATTCTCACTCTCTCAGTCTCTTTGTTCGATGCAGCCGCCGGTGTTACCCGTCTGCGCCGGCTGCATTGTTCGAGCGCGCAGTACTCAGCCTACGGTTCGGTCAGCTAACCGTGGCGAACACAGGGTTCGCGACCAGCTGACCGTCGCCGATCAGAAGCAGACCCTCGACCGCGCTGGCGGCCCGCAGAAGTTCTGCGTTGTCACCGGCGACCGTGAGAACGTTCTGACGGATGGGTTCCGCGACCTCACGAGTGGCGGTAAGGAGGGCTGCCAGTGAGATCTTCGTGAACTTGTCGCCCTTCACGGCGGCCTTGACGCATACGGCGAACCAGTATGCGTTCGGCATCGACTTCACCGCCGAGAGCGCATCGTCATCGAAGAACGTTTCGAGAATCTCCTGTTCGGAGATTTCGCCGAGACGAGCGATGCCGCGGAAGCCACGAGCGACATCGGCAAGCACGTTGAGCGACAGATTGCCGGTCACGTACGACTTCTTCGCGCTGTTGTCGTTCGCGAGCCGAGCGAGTGCCTGAACCACTTCGCCGACGCCGGCGCGAGTTTCCAGGAGCTCACGCTGCCGCTGACGGGCATAGTCGCGCTGACGATACGCCTCGTATTCGCGGGTGTAATTGCGAGTGAAGCGGTACAGCGTGCCTGCAGACTCTTCGCCGTTGATCTCGATTTTCAGCTTGAGCAACAGGTCGCTGCCCGTGGTCCAGGCGTTGTCGTCGATGAAGTCGTGACGCCGAACCTCGAATTTGCCCTGCTTGACGGGCAGACGGAGGACTTCTTTTCCTCCGATTTCAGCCACGAAGTCGCCGTCGGCGGACGCGTTGCACATGGCGACGAGATTTCCGCCGAATGATGTGGTGATGAGACCGTTCTCGCGAAACTCGAGCGGCGGACGGTACTCTTCGGGGTCGATGAGGGAGATGCCGGATTTTTGCGTAGTTGACATTGTCGTATGCTTTTCCTGGTGTAAGCGCGGCTGAGCCGCGCTTTCTTCGTGTGCACTACAGAGAAACTGCCCGGAGTGTGAGTCCGGGCTGCGCGCTCTCGACAGGATTCTGCCCAGAGCCTTCGGACACCACCACCCATGGTGGCGCCGGCTTGACTAATTGGTCTTGTCCAGCAATCGGTACTTGTTGCTGAAGACGCAGGCGAAGCTGAACCCAGCCACCTGCCAAAACCAGACGCTGGTCACCAGAAAGCCGACACCGAACGCCAGCAGTCCGACGAAGGACAGCAGAAGCGAAGGGACGACGATAGCCCAGGCTTTCCAGTAAGCACGACCGCCTTCGAAAGTTCGACCCAGTGCACGCACCGGATTGAATATCTCGCTGGCATCGAAGGCGTAGCAGTAGTGAGTCATGTAGCCGGGAATAGCAATCGTTGCTGCTAACACCAGCGGTGCAGCGACGGCATACAACCACGGCTGATCGAGATGCCATGCCAGAAGCCCAGCGACGGCTCCGGGAAGGTAGTAGTACACCATGCCCAGAAACGTGACCACACCAGACCTCAGCAGGCGCGGGAAATTGCGCCATGCCGGCCAGGGGCTACGCCCATGCTGCATGTTGTGCACCATCTCGATGCGATGACCCATGTTGAGCAACCAGCCAACGATCGGCACAAAGAGAAGCAGTGCGCCAATCAAGACTTCCTTCCGCGCCAGTGCATTCTGCACCGGGTAGCGAAAGCTGTTGCCCAAAGAGAAAGGAGAACGCAGGTCGATCGTGTGCGGTTCGACCTGATTGGGAGCAGCGCCTTGCCGTCCCTGCGAGTCTGTCTTAGGCATTTAGCCTCCACTCTGCCTTTCGGCAGGATAGAAACCCCTTCTCGCGCCAAATCATGAATGGCGTGCCAAACCAGTTGCACCGAAAGCGGTGGCAACAGCACTCCGCACTGCACACGCGCAGCTTCAGAAGTGACACGGGCAGCCTGACGGCTGTCGAGAAACTTCCTGAGATGAGCGAGATGATTGGTTCGGAGACTGCTACAACTGGGTTTGTATAGGAGAGAAAAGATAAGCCAACCCTACGTCTTTTTCGACCAGGGTTGTCAAGCGCTGTTAAGCCAGATGACATCAAAGCTTTAAAAGAAAGCGTGTAGCGTTGGATAATGCAAAGGCTACGCGCGGACTGATAGCGCAATGTACAAGAATTTGGAATTTAGTTAGCGCTACTAGCGCGAACTCCCGATAGATCACCAGTTCAACTCAGTATGTTTCTCTTAGTTCGAGAACCAACTTACTCTTGTACGGAATGTTACAGCGATATCGTAACAGCACAATCTCGCTAGAACTGCTTCCATAGCCGCTATTCATCGATGCTTACTGAAATCAATTTCTGTCTGAACCAAATTTCTATATGCATATAAGACTCTTTCATTTATCATCTTGACAACTTTCAGCAGGTTCCCCAAGCAATGCTCAAATCAATTCAGCAACAGATGTTCACCGGCATGGATGCGTTTACCGATCGCATCGAACGCAAGAAGGAAATTTACAAATTGGTCGTTGAAGTCGCGCAGGCAGAGCGAAATGGGCATGCATTCGTCAACATCAAAGATCGCGAATTGTTTGCAAAGGTCTTGGAAAATTTTGCTGCCACACTTTGTCACGATCGAGCTCGCTACGACCTGTCTACACTCTATCAAGTCGGGCTTCACCTGCCGACCGGAGCACTTCTAATTGCAAACCGCGGAGCAACTCTGTATAGCATCACTCCGCGCACGCACATTCCATACATCACTAGACACATAGGCTGCTGCGTCTATTTGCCCGGCTTAGGCATAGAAGTAGTGAACGTCGGATTGATCGGAAACGTCTACGACGGTCCAATCATCCTTCGCAGCGAATCGGCATGCACGCCTTCTTTCCTATTCGGTTCACAGCGTTGCAATTGCGCACATCAATGGGAAACGAGCCGCGAAATTGCCGCCCACTTCAATCCAGTCACTGTTCCAAACATTGAGAATGGGCGCGAGTTTGAGCGCTGGGTTCAAACTCAATTCACAGAACACGATGGGAAGCACGTGCCAGCACTAAATGATGGACGCGGCGTTGTGCTCATGCACGTAGACACACAAAATGGCATGGGCAGCGGATATACACAAAACGAATTTTCGTTTGATCTATTCTCGCGCGCCTCGCTTCGTCACAGAGGAGAGTACTCCGCCGAGCAAATTCACCAAACCTCCATGGCAGGCGGCTTCCACGCCATTGGAATTGAGCCGGATCCACGCTCATCAAACGATGAATGCGGCTACAAAATCACTCCGGTCATCCTAGATTGGCTGCAGACAAGCAAAAGCCTCATCTTCCTTTCAAATAACAAACGCAAAGTTCGTCAACTAGAACTCGCGGGTTATACAGTTAACCGCGTGAAGTCAATCGGACTGGTAAACGCAGCCGGTGCTCAAGAGGCGGAAGAACGCGGTACGGAGTTCGATCACCTCGACATCGGGCCGTCGGAAGTAACTTTCGAGGAAGAAATGTCTCGACTAGTCACCGATATTTCGAAGTTCCTGCCACAATAACGAACAGCTCTTCCGACATCGTCAAGGAGAAGAAATTGCTCGTAAAAATCTGCGGAATCTCCAACGCGCTCGATGCCATGACGGCGGTAGAATGCGGCGCTTCAGCGATAGGCTTCGTCATGGGCGGAAAAGTCTTGCCCGTCGAGGTTGAAGCAATCGCACAGCACGTGCGAGAAATCATTAAACGCTTTCCGTCAGGCGTCGATAGTTATGTTGTCACTCACTTGCTGAACGTATCAGACATCATCGCCCTTGCCGACTACGTGGGTTCAACCGGCATCCAGGTCTCCGAAGACGTGGGAGTGCCCTTCTTGACTGAAGTTCGCAACGGAACAAAAAGGAAAATCATCAAAACGGTCACCGTGAAAGATCAATCCAGCTTCGACAAACTGCAAGGCTATGCGCCGCTCTGCGATCATATTTTGCTCGACTCACAAGTCGCGGGATACACCGGAGGTACCGGTGTTACGAGTGATTGGAACCTCGCGCGAGAACTCATCAAAGCTTCAAAAACACCCGTGTATCTTGCAGGCGGTTTGTCACCCGCAAATGTAGAAGAAGCAATTCGCACGACAGAACCAGCCGGTGTTGACGTTTCCACTGGAGTCAGCACATACGGCTCCGAATACCTGCGGAAAGACAGAAAAGACCCCGCGAAGATCAAATCATTTATCACCCTTGCCAGAAGCCAGGTGAAAAATGCCATCGCTTGAGCAGCTCTATTGCTCACCGGACAATCTTAAGGGATTGATACATCCAGCTTGCAACCGCGGCTTTCGCTATTTCGCCGATAGCGAAATGATACCACTTGCGATGGCCGCGGCGTCCGCCATTCGGCACAGCGGCATCGATCGCGTGGTGGTTGCGGAGACAGGTGCCGCTCCCTATGCGTATCTCTGCGATCAGATTCTAGAGAGCTCTCGAAACTCGATCTCCTGGCTCTACATGAAGTTTCCCAGAGCTCCCGTTCAGACTATATTTCCAGTACTCGATTACTACCTGAATGACGATGAACGCCAGCAGTCAATTACGATTACCAGCCAAACAGAATACGACCATCTAGAACAGAATTCCGGCTCGTGGACTAGATCTCAGCTACTTCGAGCCATATGCGCTCACATGCCTGCGCAGTTTTTTAGAGAGGGCAAAGCGAACATCGAAGCGTTGCTCGACACACTCGATCTGCCAGCACAGATGCCCTTTCAGAGAGCAGTTTGCTGCGCTTTGGAAGGAACGGCAATCTCAAATTTTCTCAAGAAACCATTCTTGTATTTCGACGAATACATTGATTCAGGAACCACGTTTCGCAATGCCATTCAGTTCTTCCGCTGTTTCACCCCAGCTCCGCAACTGAAGACAGTCACATACTTCATCAATGTCGAATTACCAACACACAAACGCATTTTGCACACCTCGTTTCCACCGCCAGGTCGCCCTGATTGCTACGAATCAGGCGCCTATCCATACGAAAACAGAGTCGATCTAATCGGATATTTTTACAGATTGTCAGGATCCACTTACATCAAGACGACCGTAGATTCACTGACTTCAGTTTGCGCGCAAGGGGAAGACTTGTCGGAGTTTTTGCGAGCACTCGAGGAAGTCATCAACGGCGCCGCGCTCACACAGCAGGTTCTATCTCGACTGACCATCGATCAGCTAAGAGCAACAATCACATCAAGCGACGTCGAGCGGTATTGTCTATGGTGGCTCGAGAAAGAAGCAGGAACCCCGGATGGCGCAGAGTTCCTGTTCCAACTCTTCGACATGCACGGGCCCGCGTGGTCTCCCATGCCGACAGACTTTCACTTCGATTTTTGGAACGCATTCGAAGGCATCGACGACTACTTCATACACTTGAACGGTCACTCAAAACTGATCGACTCCTATCGAAAGATTCGCGAACCCATGCTTCATGAAATCGCAACCATTTGCACGGCAAGACGCTCAGACTGGCTAGCAAAGGTTCAAGATCTGGTTAGACAATCAAGAAACCAAAGAAAGCGAAACACCGCAAAAGGAGAGAAAGACAATGACACCGAAAGCGACCAGCCTCGAAAGCGAACTCGCGCGAGTACTCACATCGGGTAAGCTGATCGATATTTCTATGGACCTAAACGAAAAGACGGTCGTTTGGACTGCCGACCCGCAGCCAAAATTGACGCCGATCTGCCGCCAGCCAGAAGCGCCGTGCAACTTCACCTGGCTCGACTTCGGCGCTCACGCGGGCACACACATCGACGCACCATACTATCTTTTCAATGACAAATGGACCTGCGATCAGATCCCTTTAGGCAGACTAATGGGCATGTGCCAGGTTCTCGACTTCACCGATGTAGACGACATGATCACCGCCGACCGAGTTCGCAAATGTTCCATCAATAGACCAATCGTCATGATGAAGACAAAAAACTCATACGACGAAATGAAGAGCTACAACCCAAACCACGTGGCCATGACCGTCGACGCCGCCGAGCTCATGATAGAACGCGGGGTCACCACTCTCGGGTTCGACTATCAATCTTTCGAACGCGAAGGTAAAAACGAGGTGCATCACGCCTTCCTGTCACGCAGTATAACGCTTGTCGACAACCTGCGTTTGAAAGATACGGTAGAAAAGGAGTACTTATTTCTCTGTCTTCCGGTAAAGTTAACAGGAATCGATGGAGCCCCAGCACGAGCGGTTCTATTTGATATCGCAGGCTAGACTTCGCATATACTTCGCAGACCGACAGATTTTGGAAACACAACAAATTCCGAGTTTTATCAATTGGCACAGGGACTTTCCAAAGCCCGGTGTGACTTATTGGGACTTCACTGGACTCCTGGCAAATCCTGCCGATTTGAAAGCAGCGATTGAAGAAATCAAAACTCATTTTGGAGTGGAACAGATACAGAAAATCGCCGCAGTTGAAGCGAAGGGATTCACCGTTGGTGCGGCACTTGCGTACGATCTAGGCGTGCCTCTTGTGCTCATCCGGAAGCCAGAACTAACCCCCGGCGAGGTCGACAGCGAAAAGTTTCAGAAAGAGTACGGCTTTGGCGAATACCAGCTGAAACGAGATGGAATCAGCACAGGCGAGCGAGTTTTGATAGTTTATGACATAATGGCAGGTCCCGGCGCGACCCAGGCAGCAGTCAATCTAGTCACCAGAGCTGGTGGCACGGTTCTCGGAATCGCTTTCATCCTAGAACTGGAATATCTTAAGGGCAGAGAGCAGTTAGACCCCACTCTCAACATCTTCTCTTTGGTGAAGATAAAGGAAGTCCCTTAGTGATATGTTTCAAGCAATTAGTTTCGACCTCCAGGGAACACTCTCAAACAGCGCATTCTCTGATGAGTTTTGGATGTCCCTTTTGCCGGACTTGTATGCAGCGCATCACAACTTAAGCACCGACGAAGCGAAAGCCGCTCTGAAAGAGAAGTTCGCTCAGATGGGCAAGTATGACTATCGCTACTATTGCGCGCGCTACTGGCTCAAAAAGCTATGTCCGGACAAGGAATTGAAAGATCTCGTACCGCGGTTAAAAAATAAACCAGAGTTGTATCCCGACACTTTGGAATTCGTTGCAGAGCTCAGAAAGCGGTTTCCCATAATTATCGTCTCGACGACTACTCATGACTTTATCAGATTGGAACTTGCCGAGACTGCCGCAACTTTCAATCATGTTTTTTCTTCGCTCGATGACTTCGGCATCGCCGGAAAAACAGCACTTGTCTACGAGAAGGCAGCCAATTGTCTAAATATTTCTCCAAAAGACATTCTACACATCGGTGATTGTCAGGAAATGGACATCAAAAATGCTACCGCAGCTGGTTGCACCACCTTCTTCTTTGATAAATCAAGGAAACGCGAGGAGTGCATCGCAAGCCTAAAGGCAGTTGTTGCAAACAGCACTTAGTTTAGCCTAAATCTGATCGAAGTCTTCATTGAGCAAAAGAATATAGACCTGATGCCCCGTCACTTGCAGCCAGCCTTGCGACTTGGGTGGAGCTGGTCGCGATTCCTTCAATACCTTAGGAATCTCCTGCTGCATGACAAAACCAATGAACCTTCCATCTTCTTCGAGCGGCGACATGGTGATGTAGTCCGGTTCGGCGATGTTGTAGACTATCGCGTCGATGTGGCCGGCCTTGAGTCTATCCGTCAGTCGTCGACGTTGGTTATCCTCCAAAGCAAAGAAGGACTGAGGAACGTAGATCGCGGTTGTTGCGCGCCCTCCTATCTCGCGCACCCAAAGCTCATCATTTGAAGTCATATATGCAAAATGCGCACCGGGATTGATACCAAGTCCAATCAACGAAGAGGCTACAGCGTTACTCAGGTTAGAACCGGTACGCGCACACAGCGGCAAAAGAAAAAACAACTGACAGACTAAGGCCAGCGAAACTAAAGATGTCATTGCAACACTCGGGATGTTGGGACGCCAGGAAACGGGCGCTGAGTCTTTGACCTTCTGCTGAAGAACGATTGAGATCATAAGCAACAGAATCGGCACAAGGACAAACCTGACGGCAAACCCGTACACATACAAGTTAGTGGACACACCAAATAGAACCAGCATTGCAAATGGAATCAAAGTAATCACGCGAGTCGACATGAAAGCCCTCCGTGACACTCCAGGCTTCGTATTTTGGTGCGGAATCAATAGAACCAAAAGAAGAAAGATGACGAACGTACGCAAGTAAAACCAAATGTTGCTGATTAGCATCACAAACAAAACATCAGGCATCAATGGAAGAGGCATTCCTTCAACCCAACGATTCAGATCCCACGATTGTGGATTCGTTCCATCCGACGCACTGAAATCCAAAACTCTCGGCCAGACACAAATCACTCCTGGCGGATGACGAAGAGTTTTGAGGTACGAAGGGCTGTTGTAGGGTGTGATTGCCAGCGCAGTTTTGACATGCGTCGCAAACCAGCGCGTTGAAACCGTTGGCGAACCCTGCTTGATCGAGATCGCTGTTATCCAAGGTAGCGCAATCACTATAAACGCTGCAGCCGCCACTGCACATATCCGCCGGCGCTTGGTCTTCATCCACAACACAAGCAAGAACAACGGAAACATCAAGATTCCAACAGCATTGCACAAATACGTCATCGCCAATGAAACGCCCAACGCAACAGCGTTGCGGATGCGCGGTCTGATTATGCAAAGAAGAAGGGCATTAAAACACCAGCACAACAGCAGTGCCGTCAGCATATCCGGAGTGTCTACAGCAGGCGTGCTCAGCCCACAGAATACAAATGTTGCGACAGCTATGCCAGCGGTAGTAAACCAAGCTGGAGACGGAAGCTGCCTGCGAAGATCCTGATGCTTGCGGAATTGCGTGAGTACGTAATACCGCAGCGTGCGAAACATCACAAGAAAACTCGCGAAACATCCAATCGCCACGAGGCAGTTGAATACACGCATACCTCCGATCGCAGCTTGCAGGGACACTCCAAACACTTTCAGAAATAGCCCGAGACTGATCGGATACAACGGACTCCAGCAGGCACTGACGGCTTTGTCGAACTGCCCGCTGAGGAAGTAGTCACCCATGTCCAGATACTGAATGATGTCGCCAAAGACAATGCTATGGCGCCAGATCCACGCCTTCAAAACAACGAGAACCAAGCCCACAAGCACAATTGACAGTCGAACAATCGATGTTTTGGAGCTCATCGATTGCACGTATCTTTTGACGCGACTGGACAACTGGAAACCTCACAATTTCACTATAACTACTTACCCACAAAGGGCTGTATCATAGTCACGAAACCCGCGCTAGAAACGAAGGCTGTTCTGCCGGACCCACAAATGAACATCGAACATCGAACACAACTAGATGGCTTGCGTTGTCTTGCAGTCATGCTCGTTTTCGTCTTTCATGCCTACTGCAACCGAATCGGTTATTTGCCGATTGGTGAAGGTCTAAACTTTGTGTTTATCGGCTCTCTGGGCGTTCAGATCTTCTTTGTCATAAGTGGTTTCTTGATTACTCGTCAATTACTGATGAGTGATACCGGTAATTTCGTACAAGACTTGCGAACTTTCTACATTCGCAGAATCTTACGAATTTTTCCTCTCTACTATGCGACCCTTATCGTCCTTACGTTCACACATCAGCTCAGTGAGCCAATTTGGTTTTATACTTTTCTCTTCAACTATCGCGCCTTTCAAGGAGACAGCGGCGGGCCCGCCTCTGTTTACTGGAGTCTTTGCATTGAAGAACAATTCTATCTTTTCATACCATTTCTTCTTCTCACCACGCCAAAGCGATGGCGCCTTCACTTACTGGCAGCCGTTCTGCTCCTCTTTTTTGCAACTCAATTTGCGCTCGATCAGGGCAATTCAAAGTACATGAAGAACTATATTTATCTGCTCCCAGAGAGCGGTCACTATCTTCTCTGGGGTTGCATCGCAGGTTATATCGAGCAAAAGTGGAACCAGAAATTCACAAGTTTGTCAGGAACATTGCTGTTCTTCGCAGGTCTTGCGCTTGCTCCGATTCTACAAGTTTTCATGGCCTACTTCCCTCGAATTCAATTTCAATATTACCGAACGCCGCTCGTATTGCTACAGAGCTTTGGGATGGCATTAATGGTGCTAGGTCTTTGGACAACTCAACACAAGATACTTCTGGCACCATTCAAATTCCCTCCGTTTGCATATCTCGGCAAAATCAGTTTCGGATTTTATCTGTTTCACAGTTTCGCTTTCTCGATAACCCAACTCCTGTATGTCAGGTATCCACAGGCAAACGTAATTGACTACGTTCTGGGGACCTTCCTCGTCACTTTCGCCGCAGCATCTCTTTCCTGGCACTTCTTCGAGGCACCAATCAATCGATTAAAGCGACACTTTCCATTGGGAGTTGCACGCGAATCATCGCAGAAGAACTAGCGCCGTGAACTATTCTCAGAGGATCGCAGCAAAGACTGTGCCTCTAAACGCAA
>CAYZJR010000091.1:0-27765 GCA_964478655.1 uncultured Candidatus Obscuribacterales bacterium | reverse complement strand
CAACAATTGTTCACATTGTCGGTACTTTCATGATCAACAACTTTGGCGGCTTGGGCGGCGGTTTGTAGGTCGCGAGAGGCATTCTACAAACCAAGGTTGAACGCCAGTTTGCCGAGACGTTCCAGGAACAGGGGTTTCGGCGCTGGCGTTCCCAGCTCTAATTCGCCTTCGAATTAAACAACTGATTCATCGTCTGGCTCGATTCGTTCGCAGCATCAAAAATGCTTTGTATGGTCGCCTGGCTCTTGCCCACCATGGACTGCAAATCAGTTTGCAGATTTTCTATCATCGTTGAAAGCGCGCCTATCATCGCAGTTATCGCCTGCTTGTCGCCTGCCTTAATGGGAGTGGTCGATGTTCCTGTAGTGATCAGATTCTTGTTCAACGACGTTTGCAAGTTATTCGCGAGTGCCATCATCGTAGTTGCTCTGTTTGTCAACTCTTTGATGGCGGAGTTGGCGTCTTTTAGAGCACCTTTGGTAGTGCTCGGTGTCGTAGTGGCCTGCGTGAGTTGCGCCAAAACAGGAATTGGAATGTCTGTAGGCTGAGCAGTAGCCTTCAACAGGGACAACACAATCATCTGACCATCTGTTGTGTTGAGACCTGGCGTGTTCAAAACGTTCGTAATGACCGTCAACAGCGAACTGTCATTGAAATGCCCAAGCGCTGCCTTTACAGCCACTTGCTGAATCAAAAGCGGCGACATTTTCATTTGTGCCATCTTCGCTTGCAGCATTGCACCTTGAAAAATCGCAACCGGGTCCGGGATTTTTGGCGCCGGAGGAGCAACTGCTTTAGCAGCAGCACTAGTTCCGGTTCCCGTTATCAGCGAGATCGCTTGCGTCGTGAGCGAAATCGCAGTACTCACGATCGGACTTGGAATGACCGTGTTCACAACCTTTTGCACTTCTTGTGTTTTGATCTGTTCCTGCATTTTGTTCTGCGCTTCATTCAATTTGCCCAACTTTTCGTCCAACTGACTCTTCTTTTGATCCGTAGTCACAGTCGTCACGGTCGTTGTTGTTGTCGCGGTCGTCGTTGGCGCCTTGATTGCAGATGTCGTCGCCTGGTTCTGAACCTTTGCCAGATTATTCAGCAACTCCTGCAACCCCGTGAACGAACTCTGCACACCACCGAAACTGCTTGAAGTCGTGGTCACTTTCACTGTTGGTTGCGTGGTGCCTGTTCCCAGTAAATTCGAATTTTTTATCGTCGGCGTTGCAGTTCCAATCGACAACCCGCCTTGCGTTTGAGTTGCATTGGTCTTCATCGCGTTTTCAATCAATCCGGAGCGCTGATCGAGCGGCGTGATTGATGGGTTTGACAAAACATTGACGGGAACGATTTGAACTTGCGGTGGCGGCGGCAAGAATATTTTTGGGGTTTCAATGGGTGTTACAGTCTGCACCTGTGTCTGAGGTGGTGCCGCTGGCGGCGGGCCAGGTATCGGGTCACCCTGCGCCTGTGCCGATGTTGTGGCAAAAGTCCAAAAACTCGCCGCAATTAACAATTGCGTCGTCAGCGTAAGTTTCATAAGCTGCGGTAGCTCCCCAGTAAGATATGCCGATGGACGCCATATTTACGATAATATGGGGATTTTTAGTGGTCTTTACAAGTATTTTTCTCTTATTATGTTAAAAACCAAAACAACCTCCTCAATCCCACCTCCCTGACTCGATAGCCTCATGGACTCATCACCTCACTCAAACTCCGCACAACTTGTCGATGCTGGGAAAAAGGAATTTCACGACCAGAATTTCAAGTGCGCTGTCGACACACTCACCAAAGCAATTGAGTTGGATCCTTCCGCCTCTGAAGCGTTCTATTTCAGAGCATTGGCAAAACTGAACCTATCAGGAGTCGGCTACGAACAGAGACAGTTCAGCGATTTTATCGACATGCGATCGAGCGCATTGGATGATCTCACTGAATGCATTCGCTTGAATCCAGCTCACACAGACGCATACATTTTGCGCAGCGACCTCTTCATTGGAACCAACTATCAATTCCCCAAAGCAATCGAGGATTTACAGGCGGTACTAAGGTTGGTACCAAACTCTCTTCCTGCTTTGTTGAAACTGGCAGCTATCTACCAGCATCCAATGGCTCAGGATTTGGCTCAGGCTCTGGCATTTATATCTCGAGCTGCGGCGGTTGATCCATCAAATGAATCAGTGATCAACATGCGACTTCGTCTCAACAGAAGCCTCGGAAACACCAAAGAAGCGATAGAAGATCTCGGCGTTCTAATTGCAAAAGTTCCAACGGAGGCTAAGTTGTTCGTCCACCGTTCCGAACTTCGCGAACAACTCTATGACTGCCAAGGCGCGCTTGCTGACTTGAATTCAGCTTGCCAAATTTCCGATGAATGGAAGTTGGTTCGCAGTCAGTTTTATATACTGCATCGTCAATTCGATCTCGCCGAGAAAGATCTCTTCGATGAAGCAAAAAATGGTGCACCTAACTTTCGCCACTTCCCGCACATGAAGTTGTGCACGATTTACATGGGTCTTGGGCAACTCGACAAAGCAATGCAGCAGGTCAACACTCTTCTTGAATTGGGACCTGACACGATGCTGAACTCTTACTATTCGATCAGAGCGAAGATTTACGTCAAGCTTGGCGATGCTGCGAAAGCGCTTGAGGATTGTAACCGCGTTGTTGCCATGATCGATGAGGAGGGCGCCAAGTCGTCGTGGGGAGTCGATAAAAGTATGAAAGCCTCAGCTCTGATCAAGCGCGGCGCAATGTACTCGCATTGCAAGGATCGAACATCGGCTCACAATGATTTCGATGAAGCGTACAAGCTGATTTCTTCCGCACAAGACTATGAAAGTTTCGGCAAGTTGGGCGAGACGCTCATGTCGATCGGCAACTATCAGGGTGCGGTTGGAATGTTCTCTGAGATCATCAAGGCTGTTCCGAACAGTGATAAAGCCTACTTCCGCAGAGGAACAGCTCACACCAAACTAGGCCAGAACGACAAAGCAATTCAAGATTTTTCTCAATGCATTCAACTCAACCCTAATCATGTTGAGGCACTAAATGCACGAGCTGCGCTCTACGAAATGAAAGGTCGCAACGATTTAGCGACAGCCGACCGAAACGCCGTGTCAGATCCGAACTTGCAACTACACGTACTGCCGGACGAGTTTGATGAGTGGAAGCTGTTTCACGGGTGATGGAATCAGCGAACAAAACTTGGCTAAAGTGCTTCGATTCTCCGAACCTTAGCCAAGGTCATGAATGAAGCTCTGAGCAGCAGCAGTTACAGCGTCTATCTCTTGCAACGATGCGCGACGCCGGCGCATATACTCAAACACGCGAGGCCAGCTTTCAATGTACTCTTTCTTCTCTTTGTCGGTCAGTTTGCGATCACGCTCTGCTTCGATTTTAGCTCTCGCTGATGGCGGATCTTTCCATTTCCCATTCAGTTGCTCATTCGAATACACTAGGGCACCGTGACGATCATAGACCTCAATGCATTTTGCAATTCTTTGGTGTTCTATGGCATCGACAGAATCAAGAATTAGTCGATAACACTGATCGTGATACTCAATCGGAACATATCGACCATGTCCTCGCGTGATTTTTTCCTTCTCATAACGGCGGTTAATTCCCCAAACACTAAATCGTTCATGGGCCGCGACAACTCTAACAGTAACCGTGTATCCGTTCCTTTTAGCTAACTCAATAGTTTGGAGGAGTCCTTCTTTGTCTTTAAACACTCCTTCCATGACCACATTGCGCTTTGTCTCGAGGCAGCGAGTAAGTAGCTTGTTCTTCCACTCAGATGCATCTTGATGAGTACGTTCAGCGGATCTCTTATCGTCGAGCATGACGATTTCGTCGAATCTCGGATGATAAGCTCTCAGATCGTCAGTATTGACTTTTACGGCATTTCTGTCGTCGAACTCTTTCACAGACAATTCAACTATCTTGTTTTTTCCTGCACCAGTCTAAGCTGCCACTATGATCATCTTCGGGGATTCCGAAGGCGACGTGCCAAGGAAGCTAGTGGGCTCGATGACTTTTGAAAAGATTCGATCGTGCTCAGACTGATTCAGTTGAAAGCTGCTGTCCATCAACTGCAGTTCTCTTCTTCAGAAGGGGCGCATAAAAATAAAGAGCCTTATGAATTAGGTCAGTGTTATCTACACTGATAGACATTTGATCCCGCTTAAGTTCGATAACCTGTTTCTCAAGAGTTTCGATTTTTTCTTGATTCGGAAACTCAGCATCCCGCTCTTGTGCTAATTCTTTCGCGCAGAATGCAAGAGCCTCAGCAAGAACTTCAGCTGCAACTTCGCAATCAACTTGCAGTTCATCAATAGTCTTTCTTAACTTCGTGGCCATAAGCCCGACACTTCCAATGAGCAGTCCGATTTAATCTTACAGTATTTCCCATCGGCTTTCAAGAGTTTGGATTCCCAAAAACGCATACGGTACCGGGGATTCCGGCACTTCGATGGACGCGTTTACAAGCGGGAAGTTCCTATATGACTGCCTTTTGACCAATTCGTTCTAATTTATTGTGCTGCAAGCATTCCGAGATGGTCCCAAGATCGCGAGAAGGACTATATTGGCGAGATCAACGGACGCTAAAACATGCGCTGCAGAGGATGTTACGCATCAATTAATCGCAAATGCTTTGCGTGCTTTTCAGGAATTTCAAGGATCAAAATGAGGTATTCTAATTGGCCGAAAACATGTTGCGTGGGACCTTTGTTTGCTGAAAGTCAGGGATTTAGATGAACTATTGGTTACTCAAATCTGAACCGTCTGTGTTTTCGATAGAAGATCTCGAAAACGCGCCGAAGAAGACAACTCATTGGGATGGTGTGCGCAACTACCAAGCGCGCAATTATCTTCGAGATAGTATCAAACTCGGTGACAAAATCTTTTTCTACCACAGCAATGCAGAACCATCCGGTATAGCAGGCATTGCCGAAGTTGTGCGAGAGGGATATCCTGACTCTTCCGCATTTGATAAACGCGATGTGCATTTTGATGAGAAGAGCGATCCCAAAAACCCTACATGGTACATGGTTGATGTTCGGCACGTGGAAACGTTTTCGCGCGTGATTCCTTTGGCGGAACTGCGCGAAGTTAAGAAGCTCAAGAACATGGTCTTGCTTCAAAAAGGCAGTCGACTTTCAGTGCAACCGGTGACGGCCGAAGAGTGGAAGGCAATCATCGATCTTGAGCGCGCATAAACGTTCCGAACTACTGCTCTGGAAACGTCATCGATCCAGTATTGTCCGCCTAAAACTTCACTCCGGGCGTTTCCGTAGATGCAATGCCCATGTGCTTCAACTGCGTCAGAGTCTCGACGAACAACGCAAAAATCGTTCGCAACACTTCAACATCTCTAACAGTTCCAAGCGCAGAAAAATACAACTCGTTGACACCTTCCGGAAACTTTGTTCCGAACCAACCTTCATCGTCCTTCAACGCAAATTGCAGCCCGATGTTTTGGTGAAGCAACAGTGTGCGCAACGTTTGCGACTCAAGTAGCTGTCGCACTTTCCACTCGTTGTTGCCTTCAATCACGAAACGCTTGTCGAACTCTTCGTCGTTGATGCGAATGTCTTGAGCGCCGAAAAGTTTGATTGCGATATTGTTGAAAACGTCATGCGGTTGGATGCAAAAGCGAAAGTCTGAGTTCGACTTGAACGGCGCTCTGAAGCGCGTGAACTTTGTGGATGACTTGCCGTTGCTTACGGTGTAGTCGTCGAGCGTGATTGTCCAGTTTCCGACGTCGAGGTGCATTTTGTCGGATTCGAGCCAGCCGCCCTGCTCGATGCGGGAGTAGATTTGTCCGCTGAGTTCGCGCCAGACATCTTCTTTGTTTGGACCAACAAGTGTTTCCCAGAATCCCTTGCCTTCCGTTGTCTTCTTGTTTGCCATGGCGCCGGCGCAACCTCTGAAACTCATGCGTTCCAGACTATCACGGGGCGCTTGATAACCGTTCCTTCTTAAGCATTAATTCGGCTCGGCTGTGTCCGTATCTTTTAAAAATGCCAAAGCTCGGCACCGGCAGTTGCTTTGCAAACATATACTTTTGACTTTCTACCAGTTTGTTTTTCATACTCCGGAATCACTTCTGTTCTGTATTGGTCGATGTGCTGGTTGGCAATTAACGCAACGGTGCAGCCGCCGAAACCCGCTCCGGTCAGTCTGCCTCCTGCAACTCCCGGCGACTTTTGCGAGAGGTCCACGAGAAGATCAATCTCAGGACAACTCACTTCAAAATCATCTCTCATCGATGCATGTGATTCATTCATCAATTCGCCGAACTGCGCAATGTCACCGGCTTCTAAAGCGCTGACCGCGGACAACACACGTTGGTTTTCAGAAACGACATGCATACTGCGGCGCCTAGTTTTGTCCGGCAATGAGGCACCATGCTTCTCTAAGTCTCCGACAGTAACGTCGCGCAAAGCGTTTATAGGTCGCCCAGTTAGTTGTGCTAACTTCTTTGCTCCTGCATTGCATTCTTCTCGCCTGGCATTGTATTCACTATCCACCAAGCCACGCTTGACTCCACTGTTTGTAATAACGATTGAATATCCATTGGTTGTGAGGTTTAGTTGTACCGGTCGATAAATCAAAGTCTTGCAATCGATCAGTAAGGCTGAGTCTAATTGACCAAGTGCCGAGATGAATTGATCCATGATGCCGCATTGAACACCGACGAATTGATTTTCTGCCTTTTGAGAAAGCAGAGCTATATCTTTTGCTGAAATTTGTAAGTGGAAGAGTGAATTGCATGCGGTGGCGACCGCGACTTCAAACGCCGCTGAAGAACTTAGCCCTGCTCCTTGTGGAACATTCCCTGAGATCACCGCGTTGAACCCTTTAAGCTTATGTCCTGCCTTTTGTAAAACGTCGACCACACCGCGCAGATAATTGGCCCAGAGATAATCACGTCGATGCACAACGTCGGTCAAATCAAACGAGTCTGACTCGTTGTAATCGAGAGAGAAGACATTCACTGTATTAGTGCCGTTTACGTTTGCGGCGACAAGCATTTCGCGGTCGATCGCGACAGGGAAAACAAAACCTTCATTGTAGTCAGTGTGTTCGCCTATGAGATTGACTCTCCCCGGAGCTCTTGCTACCAATTGCGGTGGCATATCAAAGTGCTGTGTAAAGGCGTTTTGCAAATTTGTGACTCGCGAGGAACGCATTGTCAATCTCCGCTAATCGATTTTCACGGCGCGCAGTTCCGCCGCTTTCTCTTCAGGCAGTGTGTCATTTACAAATGTTCCTGCTCCAGATTCACAACCGGCAAGATACTTCAATTTTTCGGGTGTCCGAAGTGGAGGATAGAACTCGATATGGAAATGACAGCCAGGCCAATCACCTTGGTCTGTAGGCTTTTGATGCATGACCATCATATATGGCATCGAGAAGCCCCAGAGTCCATCGTACTTCTTGAGAAGGCGGCTGAGGATGAGTGCCAAATCGTCTTGCTCGTTTTCGGAGAATTCTGCCATCGAGCCGCGGTGCTTTTTCGAGTAGAGATGAACTTCGTATGGATATCGCGCATAGAACGGAATCACCGCTACAAAATGCTCAGATTCAACAACGACGCGAGCCTTCTCCGCCTGTTCGCGTTCCAAAATGTCGCAGTGCAAACACCGTCCGGTCTTCTTATAGTGTTTTGCTTCGTTAGTTAACTCGCGCTCTACCCGTGGTGGCATGTATGAGAAGGCATAAATTTGCCCATGTGGATGCGAGATTGTGACTCCGATTTCTTGTCCCTTGTTTTCGAAGATGAATACGTATTTTATTTCAGGTCGATTTCCCAACTCCTCATAACGGTCTTTCCAAACTCTGATGAGCTGTTCCATTTTTTTCAGCGGCAAATCAGTGAGCGTGCTGGTGTGCATTGATGAATACAAAACCACTTCGCAAATTCCCAGAGACGGTTTGACAGGAAAGAGCTCGTCACCTGCCACCACCGGCTCGCTCGGCTCACGCTTCAAGCTCGGAAACTTGTTTTCGAAAACGACAAATTCATAGTCTGGTTCGGGAATTTCCGTTGGAAACCCTCCCTCTGCGGTCGGGCACAATGGGCAGTAGCCGGCCGGCGGCAAGAAGGTGCGATCTTGTCTGTGAGTTGCGGTTACCACCCACTCTCCCATTACAGGATTCCAGCGCATTTCAGACATCAAGGACTTCCTTTCGGGCCATTCGGGGTCTCTCGGTCACGACGTGCAGAATTCGACATTGATTCGCTGGACTTTTGTACCTTGTTGGAGTCGTTGCTGAGGTCGTTAGGGCTCTCAAACGTGTAATAGATCAAGATTCTGCCATCATCTTTGGCTTCCACGCGTTTACGCATCTTGTGTTTCACGGGTTTGTTGTCACTTCTCATGAGGATAAATTGTAATTGTAGAATATTGGCTGACTCTTTTAAAAGTCATCTGCGATGATTCTCTTTCGTCCTGCGCGCAGATACTCATCATATGCGGTATCACATGCTTTCAGTGCTTCGGGCAACGTATTGAAGAGTTCCTTTTCCGGGCTCAAAAATAGAATTCCTGAAATCAGGTCGGTGAAGGCTTTTCGATTGAGTTCCGAAACAATCACTTTTGTGACGATCTTCTGATCGATCAACTTGCACATTCGATCATCGGAGTTGTACCTGAGGTCTCTGAAATCCAGGATCAACGTAGCTGGGTTGCAGGCAGTAAATCCATTTCCGATCATCGCGTGCATGAACCCGTATCCACCTTCGTACGCAGTTGCGGAATTAATGCGCCCTGCAAACGAAACAACAAGGCAGTTATCAATTGGAAACGACGGCAATTTGCATGAGGCAAGTTTGCATTCAAGCGACGAACTCGCCGTCTGTTCAATCGGTTTTAGCTTGATTTCTTCCGGCACGTGATTTGACGAACTCAACCGTTCTGTTTCCAGCAGAGTCAAAGTTACCATAAATTCATTATCTGATGATGTATGATCACATGCCCACCTGTGACCAACGAAAGGAAACAGCCATGCCGAACATCGAAGGAAATACCGTCCGTTTTCATCGAGTGCTGCGCGCTCCTGCTGAGCGCATTTATAAGGCATTTATCGATGCCGATGCAATGCAAAAGTGGCTGCCGCCGTTTGGATTTACCGGCAAAGTACACGAAATGGATGCGCGAGTCGGTGGCGGCTACAAGATGTCCTTTACGAACTTCACCAGCGGCAATTCGCATTCTTTCTCCGGAAAATACCTGGAGTTGACACAGTACTCGCGCATTCGCAAAACGGACAAGTTTGACGACCCGAATCTTCCTGGCGAAATGACGGTGACGATCGATTTGAAAACGGTGTCTTGCGGCACAGAGGTGAACATCGAGCAATCCGGCATTCCATCGGTGATTCCACCTGAAGGTTGCTGCCTGGGCTGGCAAGAATCTCTGCTTTTGCTTGCGCAACTTGTGGAACCCGAGATTCCAGGCTAATCCCGCTGGCTCATGCAACCTCAGAGCGATTCAGTTTGTACCATTTGTGGAAGGTCTCTGCAAAAAAAGGGATCCATGACGCAGTGGGTGTTTGCTACCGAAACCTGTAGCTGCAGTTCTGGAAATTCGACCTCTGGCTCACAATCGCCTCGATGCGCGTTGTGCAGCCTCCCAATTAAGACTCGAATTGGTTCTCTCACCCAGTGGATCTTTAAAACGGGAACTTGTGCGTGCTTAGAACAAACCAAAGAGAATCAGCTGCAAACTGACGAGTTACCTTCTGACGATTTGGTTGCAGGTGCACCTTATCATTTTGTAGGCGTCACCGGCAGCGGTGGCGCTGCTACCGTTTACAAAGCTGTGCATCAGAAACTCAACAGACCTGTTGCAGTAAAAATCTTGCATGACGATGTCGGTGGTAAGAAAGCTGCGCGTGATTTCGAGAGAGAGGCAAAGTCCGCATCAAAACTGCAGCATCCGAATCTTCTGACCGTTCAGGACTTTGGCGTCATGAGTGACGGCAGGCAGTATCTCGTCACTGAATGGGTCGATGGGTTGACCTTGGCAGAGTATTTGTCGAAGAAGGGACGAGTTCCTGTACCTGTTGCACGAGAATTGTTTTCTCAAGTGCTAGACGGACTGACTCATGCGCATAATCGCAATGTTGTGCATCGAGACATAAAGCCAAGTAACATCATGCTTACGCACAATAGTGGTGGCGGATGGTCAATTAAGATCATTGATTTTGGAACGGCTAAGGAAATCGAGCGCGACGGTGCTACCACCCGCGCCGGCGACCTTGCGTGCAGCCCCTCCTACATGAGTCCGGAACACGCAAACGGCGACCCCGTCGACCATCGCTCAGACCTTTATTCTGTTGGGTGTTCTCTCTTCGAAGCGCTGACTGGGAGGCCTCCCTTTATTGGTAAGACACTGTCTGTGGTGATGCAACATCAGTTGGAAGCCCCGCCGACTCTAGAAGAGGCCTCTGGTGGTTCAACGTACCCAGCTTCAATTGAAGCAGTCGTGCAACAGTTGTTGCAGAAGAACCCCCAACACCGCTTTCAAACTGCGCATGAGGCGAAGTTGGCGCTGACTGGGCGCGTTCCAGTGCATTCGATAAATGCAGATAATGCGAAAAATACTGCTGAACCAGGCGAAATGAGGCGCGCCAAACTTAATCAACGTGCCGCATTAGTCGGTGCCATTTGTGCACTTGTGGTATGCCTGTGTGGGGCTTTCTATGTGTATCCTGCCTTGTTTTCACATTCAAATGTCAACGCGACTGGAGAAAGTACGGCAACTCAAAAGCTCGCTGTAAAACCGATTCAATTGTACGAGCGAGCAAATATCACGGATAATTCATGGCGAAACAATAGTCTCGATTGGTTCAAAATTCCAGAGGGAGTTGCACTGTCCAAGCTCCCCGCCATTGAAGTTAGCGGGCTGATTCTCAAGCGTCATGTGGACGATGCTGATTGGATGGATATTGCGCGAATCAAACGGTTGAGATCGATCCATCTAGTCAATCAAACATTTTCTCCCTCTAGTATCGATGCTCTGAAACAATTGACTCACCTTGAGAGCATGGTCTTGGTTGACTGTTCCATTTCGAACGGAATGTTTGGTCAATTAAAATCATTGCCTAATTTCAACAGAATAATCATCAACAACTGCGAAGTGGCTGAACAAGACGTTCTCGACATCTCAGAACTGAGCAACATCAATTATCTCAACCTCTCGGATAGTAAAGTTGTGAGCACGGAAAAGTGTATGACTGCGATTGGGCGAATGACTTTGCTCAGGTGGTTAATCGTTTCGCATTGCGACGTTACTGATAACGGTTTGCTTCAACTATGCAAACTACCGAGGCTCGAGTCTCTCACGGTAGAACTGTCGAATCTCTCCGAAAATGCATTCAAAGTTCCTAGGTGGAAGAAGCTCAAAATTCTGAATATATCCTTCACCAAATCCATTACGGATGTTACGATTGAGCAGATTGCAGCGAACACTAAGCTTCATAACTTAAATCTTCAAGGCGACGTCGGAGTCACAGACAAGTGTATTCCGCACCTCACCAAGATGCAGTACTTGTCGGTTGTCGATTTATCAGGAACCATGGTAACCAAACGCGGCGCGGAAGCGTTAAAGAAGAATAGGCCAAGGCTGAGAGTTCGTATGTCAGCCGATCTTGAAGGTGTCGACGAGCTCTGGCTAAAGTAGGCTTGAACGGAACGTAGTGCTATTCCTTCGGCGAGAAAATTAGAAAATATTGGTTCGGTAGAAGCGTCAATTCTTGGTTAAATTTGTAGCCAGCTTGTTCCATCTCCTTTGTCAATTCCGTCTTGGAAATGCGATGTTCAGGAGGCGGGCCTTCTGGTGACTCTGGCGTGAAATCGATGATTGCGATGCGTGCATTGTCAGCAAGCTGTTTTCGGATGTGCCTAAAATATGACGGTCTATCATCGATGTGATGATAGGTGTCGACGACCAAGACTAAGTTCACCTTCTCTGGCAGCCGGACTTCATTGGGATCAACTTTGATCGCAATGTGGTTAGGAACAGACAAGCTCTTCGCTTGCTTTTCTAGATGGGTCACCATATTCGGTTCTACGTCAGCAGCATAGACTTTGGCTGTTGGATACGCTTTCGCGATGCGAAGGGAGAAATAACCTGTACCTGCGCCGATGTCGACAACTTTGTCGTTCGCTCCGATGTTCAGTGCTTTGATTACTTCGTTGGGCTTTTGCCATACATCGCGTTTGGGATCGTCGAATTTTTGAATCCAGCGCTCCAGGTCGTCGAAGCTATGATGGAAGCCTTGTTTTCCGTGGTCGTGACCGGATTCGCATTCTTTACCTTGTTCGTGTTTGTTGCTGGCTTCAGATTTGTGTTCGTGATTGTGCATTGTTGTTGGTTTGTTCTCTTGTGCGATGCTGCGCTGCCAGGTGAGGCAGCCGACGATTAGAGAAAGCCCGATTGCTGCTATTCGAATGTATCTTATGTTAATGTGCATCTTAAGCTCGAATCGCAACTACCGGCTAGCAGCCTGTGGCAACCTGTACTGCAGCTTCCCCGACTAACTTGCCTTTCTTCGCTTTCGAAGACAAAAACAGCGTGACCTTGCTCATGTTGTAGTCGGTCGAGGTATCCATAATCATGTCGAGCTTGCCATCACCATCCAAGTCACCGCACCACATCAGAGACGGTGTGTGGTCCAAAGACGCGTGTTCAACCGAAACGAGTGTTTGGCTCCCTCGCTTATTGGAGGCGGTGACTGAGAAGTTGGTGTACTCCTCCTTCTCTTTCTCCTTGCCTTTAACCCACCACGTGATGGTGTCATCACCGATTTGAGCCTTGAGTACATCCTTCGGTTTTAGGTTTTCCTTTTTGACACTACTAGCGGTGACATTTCCTGGTTTCAGTTCCGAGACACCGCTGAATATGAAAACAGGCTTTTCTTTGCCGGCGACCGAGATGCGCTTTCCTGTTTTAGCCTTTGTATCTTCGTCGACAATCGCGTCGTGCACGCGTGTAATCGAAACCTTGACCGGCTTGAGCACGTACTGCTTGTTATTGACCTTGTACAATCCCAGCCATCTTTGTTTGGCTGATGCGGTCACTTCGTCGCCATGGTAGTCGTACAGTTCTAAGATGTTCGCCGCACCGGCAGAACTCGCACACAGCGACAACAACGTCGGCAACACAAATGCAATCCTGGACTTCATAGGTACCTTCTTTCGCGGCAATGAGTGTATCATTTTAGCAGCTCACCATTATTCTAGGGCTGAATTGAACCATTGAATAGTTGTGTTACTTGGAAGTAATGCCCGAACTCCCCGATATCTCAGCATACATTCACGCGCTGAACGTGCGAATAGTCGGGCAGCCGATTCGGAAGATTCGCTTGGCGAGCCCGTTTTTGCTGCGCACTGCAGAACCTCCAATTGAAGATGTTATAGGCCGAACCGTGCGCGAGTTGCGCAGAATCGGCAAGAGAATCGCAATTGGTGTGGACAATGACCTCTGGCTTGTTCTTCATTTGATGATTGCGGGTCGCCTTCACTGGAAAGCGCCTGGGGTCAAGCTCGCCGGTCGTCGTGACTTGGCTGCGTTCGATTTTGCGGATGGTTCCCTCACATTGACTGAAGCCAGTACGAGGCATCGTGCATCGCTGCATGTTTTTAAAGGAACAGATGCGTTGGAGTCGATCAATCCTGGTGGTATCGAAGTGTTCGAATGTGACCTCAATGCATTTCGCAATTCGCTGACCGCAGAGAACCGAACAATCAAAAGAGCGCTCACCGATCCGCGCATTATCAGCGGAATTGGAAATGCATATTCAGATGAGATTTTGCACGCAGCGAAGTTGTCGCCCGTAACAAGAACCCAGAAGCTATCACCTGACGAGTGGCAGCGTTTGTACGATGCGACGCGCAGCACGCTGCAATGGTGGATTGATAAGTTAAGTGGAGAGGCTGAAAAGGCATTTCCTGAAAAAGTGACGGCGTTTCGAAAGGAGATGGCGGCCCATGGAAAGTACGACCAACCGTGCCCCGTGTGCGGCGAGAAGATTCAACGCATTCGATATGCCGATAACGAAACTAATTATTGTGCGCGATGTCAAACCGGCGGGAATCTTTTGGCTGACCGTGCGTTATCGCAAATACTAAAATCGGACTGGCCGAAGACTCTTGAAGAGTTGGAAAATCTAAAACGGCGTTCCTAGCGCCGCCACCGCCGCTTGGAAACCGGCGTGTGCTGTGGTTTTTCAGGCGGAATCATCCACTTGGTTGAGGTATAGGTGGACTAGCGGCCATATGCTCATGGTGCAACGAAATAGTTGCGGTTTTAGTTGGAGCCACCATCATGAAACCACTCACGACACTATTAATGGCATGCACCGTACCAGTTTTGATGTTCCAAGGTCTTGGCGCCATCGCAACAATTGGAGGCTTGCGCGGAGAAGTTGCAACTCCGCAAACAAAGATTCAAAGTGAAGCCAAAGCGAGTGAATGGCTGCCGGTTCCTCAATGGTTGGCAGGCACATGGCGGGGCAAACTTCAAACGTATACAACTGTAAGAGATCTTCGCACCGGCGAGCGAACTGTTGAAGAACCGATTGCGCAGCTGAATGCGCAACAACGCATAATCGGAATGCAACAGGATGAACGCGGACAAATTTGGCATTACGTAAACACACGTGCGCGAAAGAGCCAAACTGATAAATATATCGATTACAAAAACGTTTTGCGTCGCACTGTGATTGCAGAAACTGACGGCGTAATACGAATTCGCACTTTGGCGACTATCAGGCGAATTTGCAAAGCAACAAATCAATGCATTGAAGCGTTCGAACAAGAAATTACATCTACTTATGTTCTGCTCAAAGATGGCTTAATAAAAGTGGAACTTGTTATCAAAGATTTCGATGCTACAGGCAATCCGATCAGTAGTGCTACGAATGTTCGTGTCGAAAAGAGAGTCTGTCCATTTGCGCGAATTGATCTGAAGGACAACGAAAACTTGCGCATAAAGTTCTTGCGTTTCGTGAATGATCCTGAAGCATACAAATACGCAGGCGGCGAATAGCAAGGGCAGCTACTCTAGGCACCTGCGGTACGGTCCGGCGTAAAGAACAACTGCCGATCGCGGCATTACCATATACGTATGGTCTTCGATTTCAGCTGCGTTTTGCGGAGGCGAAATATCATCTGACATTGGCAGAGCGGTGTCCACTATGCGGCGCCATGGAACATCAATGGAGCGCGACGGAATCTCGAATTCAATTGATTCCCAATAGGCGTTGAATATCACGTGCAAACGTTCTTCATCCACGGGGTTTTCGATCGTGAAAGCCAGCGTATGGGAGTTGCTACTCCAATCTGGATTGGATAACTTTGCGCCGTGCCAAGCCAGGAATGGCCTGTCTGTTGCCACGGTTTCACTTATGGTCTTTCGTTGCTTGAAAATCGCGAGCTCTTGTGTGAACGAAATTATCTCCTTTGTGAATCGCAGGAGTTCTTTGTTTCGTTCTATCAGACTCCAATCGAACCAGACCTTTTCGGTGTTGTGGCAGTAAGCATTATTATTGCCATTTTGTGTTCTTGCCACCTCATCTCCCATTAGAAGCATCGGAGTGCCTTGAGAAACAAACAATGCCACCAGCATGTTTTTCATTTGTTGCATTCTCAATCTCTGAATACTTTCATCATCAGTGGCGCCTTCCACTCCGCAGTTCCAACTAAAGTTGGAGTTATTGCCGTCTGCATTAAGTTCGCCGTTGCTTTCGTTGTGTTTCGTGTTGTACGAAACCAAATCAAAAAGTGTAAAACCATCATGGCACGTCACAAAATTGATCGTTCTGTTCGGCTCGCGATCTGGTTGCACGTAGATGTCGTTACTGCCCATAATACGAGCTGCTAATCGCTGCACAGTGTCGGTATCTCCCTTGATGAAACTACGAACATCGTCTCGGAAGGGTCCGTTCCACTCTGCGTACCAGTTACTGGCGTTGATGAACCAGCCTACGCGATATAGTCCCGCCGCATCCCAGGCTTCAGCAATCAGCTTTGTGCCTGCTAAAACAGGATCTGACTCCACTGTCCACAAAAGTGGTGGCAACGAGAGCGGGCGACCAAAAACGTCACGTGCGAGCGCCGCGGCTAAATCGAAGCGGAAGCCATCGACGTGCATTTCCGACACCCAATATCGCAACGAGTCTAAGATCAGCCTCCCCACTACGGGATGGTTGGCGTTAAATGAATTTCCGCACCCGCTGTAATTGCTGTAGCGGCTTTTGTCGTCGTTGTCGAGTTGATAATAAATCTGGTTATCCAATCCACGAAACGAATGCGTCGGGCCTCGTTCGTTACCTTCGGACGTGTGATTAAACACCACATCCAGTATCACTTCGATGCCCGCTTTGTGCAGCGCCTTTACCATGTCGCGGAATTCACTGATGCCAGATACGGGGTCATGTGAAATACAGTACCCATGGTGCGGAGCGAAAAACGCAAGCGTGTTATAGCCCCAATAGTTTTCCAAGCCAGGCTGAGGCATGTATGAGTCGAACTCTTGAACAGGCATGAGTTCAACTGCGGTGACTCCAAGTTCTTTCAAGTACGGAATCTTTTCGATAACTCCAGCGAAAGTGCCACGCCTCTCTGCTGATACTCCCGAGTTGGCATTGCGCGTGAAGCCACCGACATGCATCTCATAAATGACGCTTTCTGCATAAGGTCTCCGCGGCGGTGCATCATTTTCCCAATCATACGGATGATGGTCTACCACGATACTTCTTAGCGCTTTATCCCAATTTTGACCAACGGAGCCCGCCGCTTTTCTGTCGTAAACATCCCAGCCCGTCACGCCCCTCGCATATGGATCTAGAAGCAATTTGGTTGGGTCGAATCTGGAACCATTTGAAGGATCGTAAGGTCCATGAGCCCGAAATCCGTATTCCTGACCTTCGCCAATACCCGGAACGAAGACGTGCCAATAATAGTACGTGCGATTCGTTTCAGGATCTAGACGAATTACTCGCACATCCTTGCTGTAACGACTCGGGAAAAGAATTAACTCCATTCCCGTTGCATTTTTCGAAAATACGCTGAAGTTGACGCCGCCGTTGCAGCACTGTGCGCCGAGCGGTTCACTTTGCCCAACTTCGACGTCGGTATGTTTTTCAATAATTGTCGACGACATTTTTTTCCCCAGAGGCTCATAGCAATTCTATGTTTGCCTCAGGTGTTGGCGTCTCGACCAAAAGAATTGAATGTTCCAACCACAATTTTTGCGAAATCATCCTCTCGGATGATGTTTTTGCTGTTCTATTTGCCTAGCAGATATTTTGCTGCTACCAACAAACAAAAAACACCGAACAGTTTTTTCACAATTTCGTCAGGCAATCCAATGGTGATTTTCGCACCGATGAACGCTCCGGCAAACAATCCAATCACTAAAAGCAGAGCACCCTGCACATGTACATCGCCGGCCTTGTAGTATTGATACACGCCGAGTATCGCGAACGGCAACAGTTGTGCGGCAAGAGAAGTCCCTGTCGCGGTTTTGAAACTGAGTCCAAGCATCCCCATCGCGGGCACCATAATCAATCCGCCGCCAAGTCCGAACATGCCTGATAGTACTCCGGCAGCCAGTCCGATGAGGACAAAAACAACATAGTGTAAAACGGGCATAGTCTTGCTCCTGGCAAAATGCTCGAATGCAAGTATACCTCAGCACTAATTCGATTGTGGATCTGATAGTCTAAAGAATATTGCTAGCCAGTAGAGCTTCTGCTGCTGCTCTTCCGGATTTCATTGCACCGTTAATGGTACCGGTTTCTTTGTAGTCTCCGCAAACGAAAATCTGATTGTCGCTTTCGTAGGTCCGCTCCACTAATGCTATTGCTTCCGGAGCTTGGTTCGGAAGAGCGTAGTTAATTCTGTAAGTTCGAAGGTGTTTCCAGCCGGCAACTTGCTTGCCGTACCATTCACCCATCTCTTTTCGAATTGCCAGTTCTAACTCCGAATCTCTCATCTCTGCGTCGCCTACAACTACTGCCGCTATAAGAGATTTTCCTGGTGGCGCATAAGTCGATGAGACGTTGCTCGGCACTACGAAGTTGGTGACGAGTCCTTTCTTGTCTCCATTTAGGACAACTCTTGCGTCAGTGTAGGGTGGTTCGTCTGCTGTGAAGTAAACGCAGATTTGGCTCTTGCAATCCCTTGATACAGGCTGACCTAGAAGTTCTTTACACTTGGGCTCTTCAGTCGCGATCACTGTGGCACGGCAGTTAATAGTTTCGCCTGTTGTAAGTGTAACCATTCCTGGTGTCACGTTGGCAACCGATTGATTCAACTTGATGCTGTTCTGTGGCAATGACTTTGCGATTTGAATTGGAATCGCCTGCATTCCCTGTGACGGCAGCACATTGTCTCCTTTGGCTAGCATGCTGAAGACGTATGCAAACATGCTTGCGGAAGTTTTCAATTCAGAGTCGAGAAAAATTCCGGCAAATAGCGGGCGAAAGAAATCTTCGATAATTTCATTTGAGAATCCGAATTTGTGAAGCGCTGAGATCGTGGTCTCTTTTGACTGTCGCCATTCCTTGCCATCCATTGTGAGCGCGAGGCGAAGTTTCGCTACGCTGAATTTGTCGTTTAGTGTTCCAATCGATGAGAAGAGAGTTTCGAGCACGTGCATCGGGCATCTGAATGGATCTGACAATTGGTGGAACTTTCCATCGGCGCGTACCATGGCTCCTGGCACGAATGCACGCAAGTCCAGCGCATCGTAGTCGAGAATTGCCCTCGCTTCTGGATACGCGGACAAGAAGATCTGAAAACCTCTGTCTAGCAAGTAACCGTCCACGCGATCAGTCCTGATTCGTCCGCCGACAGCATTTGCCGCTTCCAAGATTGTGAATTTTATGCCGTTCTGATGTAGAATTCGGGCGCAGCAGAGTCCGGCAAGACCAGCGCCGACAATTACTACTCGTTCCTTAGAGCTCATTGTGCATCACTCATTCACCTGACAAACATCGCCTCCGACTACCCTAGCTGTTGTGAGTGAACCAAACGTGAACGCCCGATCGTCTCTATTCAGCGACTTGCTTTGAGTTCAAACCAGAATGTGCTGCCTTTGCCCGCTTCGCTCTCGACTCCGATAGTTCCACCATGTGCTTCGATAATCGCTTTGCTGATGGATAGACCGAGTCCGGTTCCTCCGCGAAGTCGTCTATCTGGGGAGTACAATTGTTGAAATCTTTCGAACAATTTTGATTGGTCCTCGGCTGCAATTCCGTGTCCTTGGTCGCATACTTCGACTCGAACCACATCCTGGTCGGGTACCAAAACTCGCACAGCAACACTGGTGTTTCGCTCTGAAAACTTAATAGCATTGCTGAGGAGATTTTCTACCACTTGTACAATTCGAGCGCCGTCTACCTCTCCGTACGGATTATCTGTTCCCTCAAAACTGAGTGCGATGCCGGCTTCATTCGCGACGGGCTTGAACTCTGCGACAGTGTTTTCAACAAGATTCCCAATCGGTAGTCGTTGAGTGAGTAGCCTGAACTGTCCTGATTCGAGCTTCTTAAAGTCGAGAATATTCTCTATCATCTTCCACAAGGCTTCCGCGGACTTAGCGGAGATCTCGAGGAAACGGCGCACCTTGGCAGACACCGGTCCTGCTTCTCCATCAATAACAACTGATAGAGAGCTTTTCATTTTTGTAATTGGGGTTCGTAATTCATGCGAGACGATCGAATAGAAGTCAGAAATCCTATTTTCTGCTTCGATTCTCGCTGAAATATCGTTTTGAATTCCTACGAAAGATACCAATTCTCCAGTTGCATTCAATACCGGTGAAATTGTCAGCTCGTTGTAGAATTTGGTTCCATTTTTCCTGTAGTTGCGCAACACAACAGTGATTGCTTTGCGATCCCTAATTGCGTTCCTTACCTCTTCGAGTCCTGGCTGGTTGCGATCATCTCCTTGCAAGAAACGGCAATTTTTTCCGAGTATGTCCTCGGCATCATATCCGGTGATATCAGTAAATGCCGGGTTAGTATAGATAATCGGGTTATCAGGCAAATTGGGATCTGTAATGACAACCCCGTTGCGCGCGGATTCAACCGCTTGAAACATGAGCCTCAGCTGGTCTGATTCCGGATATTGATCCCTTATGAACATGCAGTGTTTTTGCGGCCGCTATGCAGCATTCAGTATACACTTCAATGCCTGTTGAATCTGTGGATTCGAAAATTCATAACCGCTGGACACTAACTTCTCCGGCTTGACTAGTGTGCTTGAAAGTAGCAACTCATCTGCCATTTCACCTAGCAACAATTGCGCCGCGAATTGTGGCACAGGAAAAATCGTCGGTCTCCTTAATGTTTCACCGAGAGCTGCAGTGAACTCCTCATTTGTCACCGGATGCGGTGACACTGCATTGACCGGACCTTGCAGTTTACGAGTTTTAATTGTGTGCAGAATGATGGAGCATAAGTCATCGATTGAAATCCAGCTTAGATATTGTTTGCCCGTGCCCAGCTTACCTCCTACGCCTGCGCGAAATGGCGGCAACATCTTCGTTAGTGCACCACCGTCGCGACTGAGGACGACTCCGATTCGCATCAGTGCGACCCTTATGCCTGCGCTCTGTGCGGGCATAGTTGCTGCTTCCCACTCACGACAGACTTGCGCTAGAAAACCGTCGCCTGGCTTGCTTGATTCCGTTAGAATTTCGTCTGACCTGTTTCCGTAGTACCCAATGGCTGACGCTGAGACAACCACTTCAGGTTTGTTCTTTAGAGTCGCCAGAGTGCTGCACAACAGCTTGGTGCCATCGATACGACTTGACCTGATTGCATTTTTCTTCTGCGCTGTCCATCGCCCCGAGGCGATATTGTCGCCTGCTAGATGTACTACTGCGTCGAATCCTTCGAGGTCGGATGCTGTGATTTCTCCTCTTTCTGGATTCCACATTATGTCGCCTGATTGAGGGTAAGACCTCACGAGCCTTACGACTTCATGCCCATCCTCAATCAGCGATGGGACGAGGCTAGAACCAACCAGCCCTCGCGATCCTGAAACTAGAATTTTCATACTCATCACCTCCGAATTTCAGAATAACTCGGGCTGGTGAACTGAGCGTGAACGTGACTACTCCTTGTTCTCTTTCTCGCTCGGCTCGCGAAGTCGGTAGCCACGATGTCGCTCAGTCTCAATCATTGAAGGGGCACCGGGAGGATCAATAGACTTCCTGAGCAACTTAATATGCGCCCTTACTGTCTCGAGCGACGCGACTGAATCGTCGTGCCAGGCGCGTTGCAAAAGTGCTTCTGTTGTAAAAAATTGCCCTGGATGCCGCATGAAAAAATCCAGCAGCTTTGCGACCATTGGTCGCAGGTGGAGTTCTTCACCGCAACGCTTTGCGACGCCCAGAGCAGGATCCCACGTGATATCGCCTATTTGCATTATGGGTTCGACGCAGACTGGCGGGCGCCGCAGAAGCGCTCGCAATCGTGCGGCAAGAACCTTGTTTTCAAATGGCTTCGTGAGGTAGTCGTCGGCTCCGGCGTCGAGCCCTGTTTCCGTGTCATCGTCCGATGTTTTCGCCGTCAGCATCAATATCGGGGATTTGTTGCCACTGCTTCTCAGGCGTCGCAACACGTCAATGCCACTGAGACCTGGCATCATCCAGTCAAGTACGATTACGTCGTAATGATTAACTCGAAGCAAATCCAGCGCCGACTGCCCATCTCGCACAGCTTGTACGGTGAAGCCTCGCGTGTCGAGAGTGTGCTTGAGGACTTCCGAGAGATCCTCATCATCTTCTACTAGCAAAACCTTAGCCATTGCGTTTTGGAGCTCGATAACAACCTTGCTAAATATTCTACTGCACGACCGAAGGCTGTTTCTTGAATCTTGCCAGCTCAAAGTGAATCGGGCGTGAACATCGTTTATAATTGCACGGTCTGCTTAGGTAAGCACAATGCTGTTCATTGTCATGGCATTTTTCGGATTCTTCGCGTTCGAATGTTTTCGGCGCGGTTGGAATACGCCCGCCACCATTCTTAGTGGTATTGTCGTGTTCTTGTTTCTGACTTGGCTCTTAGCAAGAAAGTGTGCGAGTGACAGCAAAATATTCATGGAATGGTTGACGAATCGCTACACCGAAATCAAGGAAGCTCCGGCCTCATACCAAGGCAAACAGATCACTCTTGATACGCAAGTTGTGCAGTATTTCCTTTGTGTTTCCTTGCTCACTGGCTCCGTCAAAATAGGTTCAGGCTACATGCTTCGCGACAATCCGTTGTCGATGGCAGTTTCCGGAGCATTCACGATCGGTTCGCTCTTGCTCGGTTGGTGGGGGTTGCCTCATGGACCGATCTGGACGATTGAATGCGTCATCAATAATCTTTCTGGCGCTACGAAAAAGTCGATAGGAACATTGATCTACGACATCGAAACCGAAATCAATAAAAAGGCATTACAGGGAGATCGCGGGGTTTGAAGCGAGTAATTTGACGAAGGACCTATGCGATCCACCGGAAGTGCGCGAAGCAATACAGTTTGCAGAAAACAAAATCTCAAGCAAATAGTTCAAGGAAACTTACTCAGAAGGGACACACGATGCGCTCTCGGATCTTGAAAACGATTATTGCAGGAACAATGTTGCTGAGCTCAGCAAATGTGGTTTGTTTTGCAAACGATGATGGCGGAAGCGATGCCGATGCGCGCGTTAAACAGGCGGTGGAACTTATAGACAAGCTCGCACAGAAACAAATCGATGAACACACAGTAGCAGGTTTAGCAGTGTGTGTTGTGCATAAAGACAAATGTGTGTTCGCCAAGGGATACGGAGTGAGAGAAGTTGGCAAAGATGCGAAGATCGATGCCGATACTGTATTCCAGTTGGCATCCGTTTCTAAGCCAGTGGGCGCAACGGTTGTTGCTGCACTTGTTGGCGAAGGCAAAGTGAGGTGGGATTCGAAAATTAGCGATCTTGATCCAGCTTTTCAAATGTATGACGACTACGTCACGCGCGAACTGACGATTCGCGACACCTACTCACACCGCAGCGGGTTGCCCGATCATGCTGGCGATTTGCTTGAAGATATGGGATACACGCGCGAGCAAGTACTGCAACGTTTGCGGTATCAGAAGCCTGACAGCAGTTTTCGCGCACATTATGCGTACACAAATTTTGGATTGACCGAAGGTGCAGTTGCCGCAGCAAAAGCGTACGGAACAACCTGGGAAGATGCCTCCGCCGACAAGTTGTACAAACCACTCGGCATGAACTCCACATCATCAAGGCACTCGGATTTTATTAAAAGTCCTAACAAAGCCTTGTTGCATGTTTTTGTTGACGGAAAGTTACTACAAAAATACGATCGTCAACCGGATGCTCAGTCGCCCGCTGGTGGTGTAAGTTCTTCGGTTAACGATCTCGCTAAGTGGGTGCGATTGCGCTTGGCAAAAGGCAAGTTTGATGGCAAGCAAGTCATCGATGAAGAGGCGCTTGCAGAAACCGAAGCACCACAGATGTTTACTCACTTCAGCCCTCTCGATCACGCTCCGATGTTTTATGGATTGGGAATGAACGTCAGCTATGACTCGCAAGGTCGGCTGCGGCTGAGTCACTCGGGCGCATTTGCTTTGGGTGCGGCGACGTCGATTAGTTTGGTTCCTAGTGAGCAGCTTGGAGTGGTGGTGTTAACCAACACATATCCGATGGGAGTTGCAGAGTCGTTGACTACCTCGTTCACCGATCAAGCCCTATACGGCAAGCAAACGCAAGACTGGTTTGCACTGTTCAAGAGAGTTTTTGCAGACCCTTCGACGCTCGGTCTCGACAAAACCTTCGACTATGCGAAAGTACCGACGTCACCATCTGTGCCACTAAAGAATTCAGCGTATGTTGGAACATATTCCAACGATCTCTATGGCACTGTTTCGATAATTGAGAGCGGCGGTGGAATGGCTTTGATTGAGGGGCCTAACAAAACTGCGTTCCCTCTGAAACATTATGATCGTGATACGTTCACATTCGTGCCTCCAGGCGAGAACTCTCCTGGTACGAGTGGCGTGACCTTCACTATTGGTGCAAGCGGCGAAGCGAGCAGTGTCACCGTCGAGTATCTGAACGAAAACGGGCAAGGTGTATTTCAGCGCGAAAAGGCAAAGTAAAGGATGATTGAAATTCTCCATATCGAAGGCGATCACGATGGCGCTCAGGTGCTCCGAGATTTCTTGGACAAGTTTGCCGATATGCGGCTTGCTGCGCAAGCAACAACCGCATCTGACGCGTTAGAGAGGACGCAGAAACAGCATATTGATGTGGCGGTCGTGACCATGAGTCACGGTGATTTCGACGGCATCGAAATAATCAAACAGATGAGGCAAACGCACTCAAACGTGCGCATTGTCATTGTCACCGCGAGCGATTCCGCCGACGATATTTTTGCAGCGTTGGACGCAGGAGCCGATGCTTACGTGCTCAAAGGCAAGTTGTCGAACGCGCTCGAAATGGCGATTAGAAGCGCGAAGCTAGGAACAGTATGGCTCGACCCTGGCATTGCAAAACGCATTCTCGATTCGATTGAACCGACTGCAACTGGTAAGAAACTTACGCGTGTTTTGCCTACCGGGTTGATGACGATTCCACTATTGCCTGAAGAAGAATCCGTGCTTCAGGATGTCGCAGGAAGCAGTTGCACCGACGGCGTTTGCATGGTCGATCTCGACTTCATAAGAAAGCTCAGACGTTTGTCGCCCTCAGCTTGATAATCTCTTAGATGGTTTTCGAAGAAAGTGATCTATGGCCGTTGCTTTCGTGATGGATCACGGTCGACTTTGGAGGGAAACCTCCGGGTCAACGAAGTGGTTGGCACAAACAATTGGATCAAAACTACGCAAAGATTTTAAAGATGCGCCCGAGTTGGTCGAAGATGCGATTGAATCTCTAGTGAACGATTTCAACTAAGTTCAATCAGAAGATTTGCCCTCTGCGACAGGATGCGCTCCCACTTCCGGATCTATTTGCCCAGACACTGACCATCCTAGTTTTAAGCCAAGCACGAACCATCCAAGCGCCACCACTCCTAGTGCGAAAATGGTGTCGCCGACAACGCGCAACCAACGCAACGTGTTCATCAGTCCAGTTTGCAAAAATTCTGCACTGCGTGCATACCAGAGTCCATGTTCCACACTTGCCCAAGTTTGCATTAAGCCCACAGGAAGCAGACTTATGAGCACCATCAGTGCAAGTCCAATGTTGATTGCCCAGAAGGCAAACTTCACCGATCCGGTTTTCCAAACATTACGAGTTGCAAGCCCGCGCAAGCAAAACAACATCAAGCCGATTGCGAGCATTCCGTACACTCCGAATAAGGCAGTGTGGCCGTGCACTGGCGTTGTGTTCAGTCCTTGCATGTAGTACAACGCAATCGGTGCGTTGATCAGGAAGCCGAAGAGCCCGGCTCCGACAAGATTCCAGAATGCCACGGCGACGAAGAAATAGATCGGCCATAGGTAAGCTTTCACCCATGGTCGCGCCTTGCTCAATGTCATGTTTCCGTACCCTTCGAAACCAATTAACGTCAATGGCACGACTTCAAGCGCACTGAAAGTGGCTCCCCATGCAAGGACAGGTGTGGGTGTTCCTGTGAAATATAGGTGATGCATTGTGCCGATGATTCCGCCTGCAAGAAAGATCGCGGTGGAGAACAACACACTTGCTGTTGCAGTCTTAGTCGAAAGCAGCCCCATTCGAGTGAAGAGGAACGCAATGACGACTGTCGCAAAGACCTCAAAGAAGCCCTCGACCCACAAGTGAACTACCCACCACCTCCAGTACTCCGCAATGGCTAGGTTGGTGTGTTGACCGTACATCAGACCCGCGCCGTAGAATGCGGCGATTGCCAAGGACGAAATGAGAAACAGTGAGAGCAGGCTCCGGTTTTCCTGCGGATTTTTGAAAGCGGGCCAAAGTGCGCGCGCCATGAGTCCAAGCCATATGAACAGACCAGCAAATAGAAAGATCTGCCAGAACCTGCCGAGATCGACATACTCATATCCCTGGTGTCCGAACCAGAAGTTTTCGGTGAGTCCGAGCCTTTGCTGCACGCCGAGCCATTGCCCAATCATTGATCCGACGACGATTATGAGCAGGCAGGCAAATAGAAGATTGACACCCGCGCGTTGAAATTTCGGTTCGAAACCGGAGACCGCTGGTGCCACAAAGAGTCCCGTAGCCAGCCAGGTTGTGGCAATCCAGAAAATACCGAGCTGTGTGTGCCACGTGCGAGTGACAGCGTACGGAAGCCACTCAGCAAGCGGTATTCCATAAAATCCAGAACCTTCAACGCCATAGTGCGCGGTGATAGCTCCGAGTCCAACCTGAGCCACAAGAAGTGCACCCGCCACCCAAAAGTATTTGAGCGTTGCCTTCATTGACGCGGTTGGCGTAAGCCCAAGCAGTGGGTCGACATCAGGAACGTGATGTTCAGCATCGCTTTCGTGCGCACGTTGTGCAGCAAAATACCACGCGAGTGTGCCGATGCCGGCAAGCAAGAAAACGAAGCTAAGGACAGACCAAACCACGATCGCGCCGGTCGGTGCATTGCCGATTAATGACTCGGCTGGCCAGTTGTTTGTATAAGTGATTTCGGCATCTGGTCTGTTTGTTGAACAGCTCCAAGCTGCCCAATGAAAGAACGAAATAAGTTGCCGCAAAGATTGTTCGTTGTGCACTGCTTTGGGTTGCAGTGCGTAGGCGTCTCGCAGTTTTGTAAGGGAAGGGTCGCCGGAAAACAGCGCGGAATAGTGCTTGCTTACGTCTTGAATTGCGTCCGCTTGAATCGGCGCTAGCGTCAAGGTTTTGGTGTTTGTATCGTAAGTATTCTTCCGCATAAGTAGCCGCAATCTTTCCCTTAATGCAGCTTGTTGCTCCGGTGCCAGTTTGTCGTAAGCAATTGAATGCTCGGTCTGCGACCATCTGCCAAGAATAAAGACGAGCTCGCGGTGCAGAAAATCCGCGGACCAATCCGGTGCGACATAAGCTCCATGCCCCCAGACACTCCCTACTTCTTGTCCACCAATCGATTGCCAAACTGCTTGGCCGTTTCTTATATCATTGCCTGTGAAAATCGTAGTTCCATCAGTGGAGACAACTTTCTCAGGAACAGGCGGCGCCTGCATGTATATCTCGTATCCAAAATACCCCAGTACTGCAAACGAACCGACGATGACAAAAGTTAACCAGACCCACAATCTTTTGTAGCTCATCTGCGCCTCCAAGGCGTTGCCCGCGCGAATAAACGAGATTTCTGATTTGACAGTTTGATGTTACCAGGGTATAAAGTGGATAACAAGATCCAGTTATCGGATTTTTAAAGGTTCTTTGTTTTCGGTGACTCTTATGATTTCGCAAACGGCTGAATATGCACTGAGAGCAGTGGTATTTCTCGCAGAAAATGCTGATGAAGGACAAACTACCGATCGAATTGCTATCGCCACCCAGGTATCTGCGCCGTACCTGTCTAAAGTGTTGCAACAGCTCTCCAGGGCTCGCATCGTTCAATCCCAAAGGGGTTTAGGCGGTGGTTTCACGCTGATAAACAAATCCAAGAAGATCACAGTTCTGGACGTCGTAAACGCGGTAGATCCTGTCGAGCGAATTAGAGAATGCCCGCTCGGATTGGACGCTCATGCAGTCAAACTTTGCCCTCTGCATCGACGATTGGATGAGGCCAACGCGATGATAGAACAAGCATTTGCTCAAA
>CAYZJR010000090.1:6565-28004 GCA_964478655.1 uncultured Candidatus Obscuribacterales bacterium | reverse complement strand
ACTCGCTGGATTGCAAACCAAAACTGGCCTATGTTACGCCCTCGCATCAAGATCCCACAGGAGTGCCGCTTTGCCAAACTCGACGCAAAGAGCTCATTGATTGGGCGTATGACCGAGAAACGATAATCATCGAAGATGACTTCGACAGCGCTTTTACATTTGAAGGAAATCCCCAACCGGCTCTCCAGCGCGACGATGAAAACTCTGTTGTCATCTTCCTTTCGTCGTTTTGGAAAACGCTCTATCCTCTGTTTAACCTCGGATTCGTCGTATTGCCTCATCGGTTCATTCCTGTTTTTCAGCGGGGAAAGGCGCTTGTTGAACGGGACTTTCATTTCGTTGAACACGAAGCTCTGGCAATTTTTATCGAGGAAGGTCACTTTGAACGGCATGTTCGGCGAAACAGGGCTCTCTATGCCAGAAGACGGGCAAACCTGTTAGCGTGTGTAAATCGAGAATTGGGAACGAAAGCAAGAATCGTAACGGCTAACGCAGGTTCGCATATCGTCATAAGAATATTGACAGACATTGATGAACAGCAGGTTTTGTCCTTAGCTACTTCAAGCAATCTGCCCATCGTGGCAATGAGCAATTATTTTGCTAAGGAGGAGCCTTTGTCTGGCTTCGATGTGCCTCTGGTATCGATGGATCACAAGGCGGACGAAGGTCGCAAATTTCTCGTTCCATTCGCTCACATCGACGAAGAGAAACTTACGCAAGCTGTGCAAGCATTTGCGCGTAGCCTTCCGGCATAGTGTTTCTGCATAGTTCGCTGAGTTCTGCACAACCTTTGCAAAAACCAGGTACCCCTATTTAATGTTCCTGCTCGAAGCCAAAACAGCTGCTGGCGATACTTGCGCGAGTTTATAAGAAGCGGCTTAAGTGGGGAAATACGCATATATAGAGTTCGCGCGAAGAAATCATAGAACTCCCCCACAATAAGCGTTTAGAGATATTCCTCAGCGGCTTTATCTGGTTTTCCCTATCGTGACTATCAAGAACCGTATTTGGTACCAATAGCTATCGTTTTTCATCACTTTCAATTTCGGTCGAGCCAAACCACCAATTACGTAATCGCGCGGCACTCGGATTCATTCTGTGACAGTTTTTCTGTCCTGGATGAAGTCGCGCGAAAACGTAGTTATGGCGAAGCTTTGCCAGAGGTTGAGAGAAACTTCAACCGTTCCTTTAACCACGAGGAGGCCTATGAACACGATCACCTCAAGTGTTTCGGCAACCTACGGCCGCTACGTCTTTACGGGCGGACCTTGCGTCGGGAAATCCACACTCATCCAGATTCTGGAAGACCGTGGTTTCCCCGTCGTACGTGAAGTCGCGACGGAAATCCTGGTCGAGGGAGACCCGTCGCTCATGCCGTGGAACAACCGCTACAACTTCCAGCACGAAGCGCTCAAGCGCCAACTGCGGGCAGAGGCGGCTGTTCGGTCGGAAGGCAAACCGGTGTTTCTTGATCGTGGCGTCCTTGACGGGATTGCCTACGACAAGGTGCTCGGCGTGCCGCTGCCCAACTTCCTCAGTTCGCTGAGGGGTCCCGGCTACGATGTCGTGTTCGTTTTCGACGAGCTGCCCATCTGGGAAGACAACGGCGTCCGCTACGAAGATTCCGGATTCACGCGTATCCTCAATCCAGCGATGGAGCAGGTGTACGAGCGAAACGGCAATCGCATCGTGCGGGTTCCGTTTGCGACTCCGGCGCAGCGCGTCGACTTCGTTCTCGACACCATCGGTTGGAAGGCTGAGGAGCCGCGCGTCGAACTGGCCGCGGTTGCTTAGCACACTTCTCGGTCGGGCTGGCTTCACACAGCAACCGAGAAAGAAGCGGGTTCCGGAAGAGCAGCGACTCCGGAACTCGCTTAGTTTTTTTGACCCCCGACCTGCGTAGGTCGGAACTTACTTAACTCTCCCGCTCGCGGCCAACACCGGTCGCGGGTTCGCGCTCGTCTAACACACGGCGTGAGTGCCATTCAGGCTGGGAAACCAAGGTTCGTCCGGTAACTCCGGACAAGGAGAACACAATCATGGCTACCAAGAACATCCAGGTCATCTACTCGCAAATCTGGCTCAAGGGACTCAAGGGTCGCATCATCGAGGTGAAGGGCAAGTACGTCGCGCAGGTCGGCGACGGCACCACCAACGGCTGGCAGCGCGCGAACACCAAGCAGGCGGCGAGCCTGTTCCGCAACGCGCTCCAGGTTCGCAACCTCACGGTCGGCTCGCGGGTCGTCGCATGGAGCGGCAACCGACTCGTGCTCGGTCACTTCGTCGGCTGCATGTGCGACCAGTACGAAGTGTCCACCGGCCGTCGCGACGGCAACCTCTACGTCGATCACATCCTTCCGCTCAGCGTCGCGCAGAGCGAGGGCGTGTGGTCGTTCCGCAAGGGGGCGCAGGTCGCTGCCTACGTCGGTGAGAAATGGGTCAAGGCGACTTGGCTCGGCTACGAGAACGGCGAACATCAGGTGCGCCTGATGGGCAGCGGTCGGGTCGAGACGAGCGAACGCGCTCACATGGCTCACGACGCCATCGAGATGCAGCTCATCGAGGGCTAACAAGCTCTCGCTGTTTCGCTGCATCCCCACACAATTGATTGGGAGGTGTGAAATGCACTGGCCTTAAATAAGCCTTCAATTGTCCTCCGGTGAGTGGCGCTGGCTCATCCGCCTAGCGCGTAAGCCGGAGAAATCCTGACACTACCCGCGGTGCAAGCGAGGGGTGGTCCAGGTCGGGCTCAGCTTAAGCCCGTGAGTTTGAAGCGGGGATGTTACCGCCGAAAACAAGCGCTCAGCCGGCCTGTTGGTGGTCGGCGAGGCAAGCATTTGCTGTCGCTACCTTTATCCGATCCGGGGGTGGCAGCATATGTTCCAGCCGGCAGCGGCAATCCTTTGGAGAAGGGGTTGTGCGGTTGTCGTGAGGGGCATCTCGGTAATTAGCCGGGATCGCCTTTTATGTTCTCCCCTCAATGGGGGCGCTCCGGGTGTGCGCAGGATGCGGCGAAGCTGTGGCCACAGTTTCGCTGATCCCAGCAGGCATCCAGAGGCAAGGGGCGCCCTCGAGGTCAACGACCCTTTCTTCTTAAGAGGAAAGGGTCATATTTAAAAATGTAATGGTATCAGCCGTTGGGCCCTGCCTCGGGTGCCGCGGTGACGCAGGCTGTAGCCGGTGTTTGCCGGCTTGCCCACAGTTTGCGTCGAGTGTTCTTGCCCGGTAATAGCATATTTCAAAAAATTTGAAATATAGCTTTGCTGTGATTCAAACGCACATATCTCCTTGTGGAGATTATGAATGCGTTGGCGCAGCGACCGGACAAGAACACATGTCCCAGACGCAATCCCGGTGGTTGCGTCAACAGCCAGTGGCGCTGGCGTCCACGCCTGGGCAGGCGTGGGGAAGCACGTCCGAGGATGGAAGAGGTGGTATCGGCTCTTTCATCGTTAGGATTGCCCGGTTAAGAGAGCGGGCAACTCGGAATTTACCTCCGACGGCATAGCCGGAGTTCGGGCTCACCAGAGTGTCGGCCCTGGGCGGCGGTTTCTCCTGCCGCGACAAGCAACTCCTTTAGCTCTGACAGGCACGGTGGCGTGGTGCCATCGCTCCTGGTATACCCGCGCTGGCTTGCGGCGCGGGTCTTTGAACCATTAACCCGTCCCCTTGGGGAGGAGGCTACCATGAAGACGAACATCCGTACGACCAAGAAGGTGGCCTTCCTCTTCAAGGAGGGCGTTTCCCCGTCGCCCTCGATTCTGGGCGGCAAGGGTGCTGGACTGGTGGAGCTGGCGGCGCTGGGCGCTCCGGTTCCTCCTGGATTCACTGTGAAGACCGGCGTGGCGAGGGCGTTCTCGCAGCATGGCGTCGCGCCGAAGCGGCTCGCGCACCAGCTCGTCTGGGGCATGAAGGCGCTCGAGGCTGAGACCGGCAAGGTCTTCGGCTCGGTCGACAACCCGCTGCTCGTCTCCGTTCGCTCCGGCGCTGAGGTGTCCATGCCTGGCATGATGGACACCGTCCTCAATCTCGGCATCAATCCCGAGATCGTCGAAGGTCTGGCACGCAAGGACGGCGAGCGCTTCGCCTTCGACTGCTACCGCCGCTTCCTCTCCATGTTCGGCGAGGTGGTGCTCGGTGTCGACAAGGACCTCTTCGAGGTGATCATGCTCGAGGAGAAGGAGCGTGCAGGCGTCATCTTCGACCGTGACATGACCGGGTCCGTGCTCAGGCAGCTGTGTCTGCGCTACCGCGAACTGATCGTCGAAGTCACGGGCAACCCCGTGTGCGACGACCCGCACGCGCAGCTCGACATGGCTCTGATGGCGGTGCTCTCGTCGTGGAACAACAAGCGCGCGGTGGACTTCCGCCGGGCGCACAAGATCTCGCATGGGCTCGGCACCGCCGTCAACGTCCAGGCGATGGTCTTCGGCAACCGCGATGACAACTCGGCCACGCTCGTCGCCTTCAGCGCCAACGCCAACAACGGCGAACCCGGCATCTGGGGCGAGTTTCTCCTCAACGCGCAGGGCGAAGATCTGGTGGCGGGTGTGCGCACTCCGCTTCCTATCTCGCAGCTCAGCCAAGTCAACCACAACGCGTACGAACAGCTGTCCGCCCTCATCGCCAAGCTCGAGGCCCGCCGCAACCACGTGGTGGAAATCGAGTGCACGATCGAGTCGGGCCGCCTCTACGTTTTGCAGGTGCGCAAGGCCAAGCTCGATCCGGAGGCTGCCGCCACCGTCGCCTGCCGCTACGTCTGGGACGACAAGCTGACCAAGCAAGAGGCACTCGCCGGAGTGACCGCCGAACAGGTGGCTGCTCTCAAGGCTCCGCGCTTCGAGAAGGCGGCTCTGGCGTCGGCGGTTGCGATGCGGCTTCTGGGCAAGGGACTGTCCGCTTCCACGGGTTGCGCCGTGGGGCGGGTGGTTACCAGCTCCGAGGCTGCTGCCTGTGCCGCCAAGCGTGGCGAGAAGGTGGTTCTGGTTCGTCCCGACACGTCGCCTGATGACCTCGAAGGAATGCTCGCTGCCTGCGCAATCGTGACCATGACCGGCGGGGCGACGAGCCACGCTGCAGTGGTCGCGAGGGGTCTCTCCAAGCCCTGCGTGGTCGGTGTCGCCAACCTGAAGGTGGTCGAAGGCATGATCATCTCCGTCGATGGCGAGGCGGGATTGGTCATTCATGGCGAGGTCAAGCTCGCCGGCGCCGTCAACAAGAAGGAGGTCAATCTCTTTTTGAAGTGGGCGGCGCAGGAAGACGCCCGCAAGTGGCCCAAGCCGAGGCTCGACTTCGAACTCTACAACTCCTCGGCATCGGCAAACCAGATGATCAACGACTTCTACATGGTCGATGCCATGGCGAATGCCGCCAAGCAAACGTGTCTGGAAGGCGAGTGCAACGTGTTGCGCACGCGCATCCATACGCAAGTAGCCGAGCGGCTGGCGCTCTATCTCGTCGTCGCCGTCGGCGGCGAGATTCGCCACGCCAAGGACTGGTGGGCTGAGGTCGACACGCTGCGCCGGGTGTTCAAGACCCAGCTCGGCGGCGACCGCAGGGCGGCACAGGTGGCGACGTTGAACCACCTGAAGACGGTGAGCGTGCAGGAGCAGCTCCGCTACCTGGCGCTCGTCGAGTCCGTCTTCAACACCAGCGGCTGGTCCGGCAGCGTCGGCGGTCGCAAGTGGGGCGCCATCGCCAAGGCGGCGCTCGGTTTCTTGAAGGGCGAGTTGAGCCACTCGGTGTTTGCCGATCACGCCTTCGATCTGCAGCACAACAACGGCTCGGTCTTCGGTAAGAACCCGATGATTACCGGAGATCGCCACACGGTGGGGCGGCAGCTGGAAGAGAAGAAGTACGCCGCCGGCGTGGCTGATCTCTACCAGAGGCTCGGTAGGTTCAGCGGCTATGGCGGCTACGGCGGCTACCCCAGCAGCTATAGCTCGAGCCACGGCCGACCGACGCTGGATGCCAGTGTCGAAGCGCTCTACCGCAAGGGAGAGCAGCTCGGCATCTGGAAGCCGGCGAAGGCGAAGCTGGCGTAAGCCGGCGCAACAGCAGAGGAGCGGGGCTTCGGGCCCCGCTCCTCAATTGGAGGACTTTCTCATGACGACGAAACGAACCAAGGCTGCGTCGGCGAAGGGGCGAACCAGACGCGCACCGAAGGTGGTGCCCTGTCTTCCCAAGCCGCATCAGCCACATCGCGGCGAACCGGTCAAGGTCGGTGCCTACACCATCTTCCTGGGCGGAACGCAGTACCTCAGGGCAGAAGACCTGGCGGTCGCCGACGTGCTTCTGCCTCTCACCGAGGTGCCGCTTGCCTTCGGCAGTTGGCACCAACTCCAGCAGACCGACCCCTCGCTCAGCCAGATTCGCGGCTTGCCGCCGTTTGAGCTGAACAAGGTGTACAACGTGCTTGCCGCGCCCCTCAAGGACTTCGGCGGCGTGCCCGACAACTGGGGTCAGTTTCTTTCGGAAGTGGTGATTCCGCTTCTGGCTTCCGGCAAGAAGGTTCTCGCCTTCTGCATCGGCAGCCACGGACGCACCGGCACCTTCCTGGCGTCGCTCATCGCGCTCGTCGAGCCCGAAGTCGAAGACCCGATCGCCGAAGCGCGAAAGCGCCACTGCGAGAAGGCGGTCGAGACAAAGGCGCAGGCGAAAGCGGTGTTCGCTCTCAAAGGCATCGTGCCCTCAGACGAGTATTTGAGCCGGTTTCACTACTAGGCTCGCTGAACGCTCCGGCAGATCACTGCTGAAGCGCTGTTTCTCTTCCGCAATCGCGAATGCACCAGCCGTGGTGCTGTACGCTTCGCGTGACGTGTCTTTCAACCAAATTCCCGAAAGGAAGATCGCAATGAAGAGCAATCACTTCTACATGGCCGGCACCGAGGGCACCGGACGCTACGTCGTCGTCGTCGCCACCGATAAGGGCCGGGTCGGCTACCGCCACCTGGGCGGCAGCACCTACCGGGTCCGCGTCGAGCCCGTCGAGGGCAGCGCCGATTCGCTGGTGCCGTCGTTCTCCGGCTGGAAGCAGGGCAGCGAGCACAACGCCCAGTCCGGCTTCCGCTTCTCGACCATGGTGTACAACGGCGAGGCCGGGCTGACCGCCGCGCTCAAGCAGGCGACCAAGGCCCTCACCACCGGCGCCACCACGATCGAGGTCAACCCCGAGGCGCCCGCGTTCGCCACGGCCACGGTCGCCGACAAGGCGGCGCTGGTCTCCCGCGTGCGCGAGCTCAAGGTGCCGGGTGCCGCGAGCGCCGGGCGCTGGGGCCTGGCCACCTTGCTCGCCAAGGTGACGGCCTTCACGCCGGTGGAGACCGAGGACCAGGAGCACGCGCGGCTCGTCGCCGCCGCCCGCCAGCGCAAGCTCGCGGGTGCCAACGGCGCCAGCCGCTGGAAGCTCGAGACGCTGCGCGCCAAGCTGGCGTAGCACAGACGCAAGCCAACGCATGTGGGGCCGGACGGGAAACTGTCCGGCTCCATTTCGTTTCTTCGACAGGCTTTCTCACGAAGCACGCTTTTTTACGCAGTTCGAACAACCACTTCCGAAAGGAGAACGCACATGAAGAGCAACGCGAAGTTCACGATGGTCGGCACCGAGGGCACCGGCGAGTACGTCGGACTGGCGACCGACAACGGGCAGGTCGGCTTCCGTGACCTGGGCGGAGGCGAGTTCCGCGTCCGCGTCGAGCCGGCTTCCGGTCGCGAGGAGACGCTGGCGCCCCACTTCCCGGGCTGGAAGACCGGCGTCGGCGGCAAGGAGTTCCGCTACTCGACGGTGGTTTCCACCGGCGAGACGGGGCTGCGTCAGGCGCTCACCCAGGCGCTCACGGCGCTGCTCGCCACCGGCGAGGTGGGCGAGGTCTCCAAGGGCTGTCCGTCCTTCGTCAGCGAGATCGCCTGCGCCGTCAAGGCCAAGCCGCAGACGGTGCCGGTCTTGGAGGTCGAGGAGCGCACCCGGCTGATCGCCGAGGTGAAGCGCCTCAAGGTGCCCGGCTGCAACTTCGCCAGCAAGTGGACGCTGGCGACGTTGAAGGAGAAGGTGGCTCAGTCCTTGGCCTGATGCCTGGTCAGCAGAGCGAGCGGGCTTGGCTCGCTCGCTCTGCGTAGACACAAAAGCCCTATTCATCTAGGGCTTTGCCTTTTTGCGCCTAGGCCTCTATAACATATCGTACTACACGACACAATACACAACTGAGCCGCAGCTAGTTATACTGACGAACCTCAGTCCAAACCCAAAGGGAGAAGCGATGGAGAAGTCTCTATTGTCGGTCAGCCAGGCCATTTCAAATGCGATAACACAACTCGAACCAATCGTGGAGGAGAAGCGAAACTTATCTTCCAAAGACCAAGATTGGATGCGCGATCTCAAACAGGCACTCGGCATAGAAACTCTCATTGCGACGAATTGTCAGAGCAAGACCCAAGAGCACGTGAACTTGCTCGATTTCACTGAGTTGGAAAAAACCAATGAACAGAAGCAGCTCCTTTCTACCCTCTTGGACTCGCTCAAAATAATTGACGCCAGCACCAAATACAGTGTCACAACTCTGAAACTCGGAGCCATTGAGTTGTCAGTTCACAACCCCATGATTGCAGCGCTTTTGAAGGAACAATACGAACCAGACTCATTTCAGAAGTTACGCGAAGCCGCGGAAGCCAACGGCGTCTTCACTGTTTCTATCAACAAGGAAACCGGGTTTGTTACGACCTCAGACGCACCGGAAAACTGGGGCATGAGTGCCAGGCAATGGGTTACGGATACCGTGCGATGCGGTGAGATTGAGCGAGAACAGGACCCGAAGTCGTTTCAAAGAGCCTTGATCATGCTTTCCCGCTTCTATTGCCAACCGGCTGAGAAAGAGGCTTTTGAAGCTTCAATCAAAGATCCCGATTATTTCCGGGAAGGTGACGCCACCCGAGGAGTGGCACACATCTTCTTGCCCGAAACGTTGAAGAGGGACGTTAAGTGGTTCAATAATAAAAGACTGGAGTCGACAGGGCTCGCATTAAAGGCATTGTGCGATCTCGTGAAAACGCCTTATGACTCCTGCATTGACGAAGAGGACATGCCGTTTGTACTCGAGTCGATTGCCTACCTCGCGTCATATCTGAAGTCGATAAATACCGACCCCAAAACGGGCATATTCGACTTCAATGCCCCATCGGCAGGTCCATGGGAAGAGATGCCGTTTGCCGGTGGTTTAACTTGGGACATCGAAGCGATTCGAGCGGGCTTCGAAAGCCTTTCGGACCTACTGTACGGCACTGATTTCGAGGCGACACACTCTGAGATTAGAACAAGACTGAAGAAGTTCAAGCATTCAAAATGGCTGGAGCAGAAAAATGTCCTCGACGATTTGATGCAAGCTGCACGAGTGAAAGTCATTGCTCGCCTGACCGCTGGACAGCATCCGGTAGAACATCCGCGACGCCCCTTCGATAGTTCGCTGGCGTTTATCTCAACGTCTTCGATTGCGCTTGCAGACGATCTTGACGATGATGTGCAAAAACATTTCGACGTCCTGAACTTTGTCGAAAAGACTCTTGTGCGTAAGCACGGAATAATCAGATATTCGCCGTTTGAAGTAACCACCGAATCGTCTGAAACAGTGATGGTGCCTGATAGTTATCTCGGTGCGAATTATTGGATTTTCGAAAATCTCAAGCGTATTCTGGCAGAAAAAAATCAGGAAAGACCGAGTGAGCGCCACTTTGGTTCTACAGATTGCAGCAGTGAGGATGAACTGGTAAAACGCGCAGAATTTTCGAGAGAAAAGCAAGAAGCGCAGTGGTTCATGGTTTCAGTCATATCGGAAGGATACAGCAATCAAGTAGGCCGTCTGCTCGCTGCCGGAGACCTTACTGATAGACGCAGGGAGTTGATTGCGTATGGGCACAAGAAAGCAACTGAATTCATTAACCGTTCGTACGCTCGTATAACCGCTGCAGCTCAGTGCGACGGAAGTCCCAACCTCAAGGCGAACGGCAAGCCTTGCCCTGGGTTCAAAGTGCCGGAAGCATATGAGTTTGTCAGCCGAAAAGACGACTTCAAATCAACTGTTGCTCTTCCTGGAGCACACACTCCTCTTGCATGGGCAGCGAGTTCACTATATTGTGCGTCGCGAAGATTTGAGGAAAACCTGCGTACTCTTGCAAAACTTTAGCCGCGGGAAACGACCGTGCTGTTGTACTTTTGTTGCTCCGCAATGCGAATACGCCGAGTACGACTGCTTCCTCAGCGCTCTTAGATCTCAAAAGAATCGCGCGCTAAAAAACTCAACTCAAGCAGCTTTCCGACATCATTTTGGAAAGCTGCTCGTCATGCACAGTTTCGAACTTGTTGAGTGTTCGAAAGATACGGCACCATCGTTGAGCCGCCAGATTTGAGACAAATGCTACGAAAAATGATGTCCCGCTAACGCCCAAAAGGCAAGTCCGCTCGCGAAAACGGGATATCAACTATATGAATGCATAGAACAGACACCAATAGGAAATCTGCAAAAAAGCCCAGTCTCGGAAGACCGGCGAACGATACCACATTCGGTATCATCCGCCGGTCTCCTTGACCAAACTCAAAGCAGTTCCCTATCGGGAAGTCCGTCGGGCTGTTGTCAGGCTCGAGGGCTTAGCCCTTCTGCTCGACGGCGTCACCGGCGTTCTCCTTCGCCGGCTCCACCGCGGTGTCCGCAGCAGTCGCTTCCGCCGAAGCGCCGTCACGCGTCTGCAGGAAGGCAGCCAGCTCGGCGAAGCTGCCGAACCGCTGCTCCTGACGGCGAGTGGACGTCTTGGGCTGCGACGGGGTGCGCGGCGCCGCCACCGGCTTGGGCACGACCGGCTTCACCTGACGCTTCGCGACCACGGCAGTGGCTGCGGGCTTGGTGTCGGTGGTGACCGGGGCTGCCACGCTCACAGGAGCGGTCGACTTGCTGCCGCTATTGCCGCCGCGATTGCTCGAACCGTTGTCCGAACGTCGCTGCGTGTAACGGTTGTCGCGCTGCTCCTGCGGACGGTCCTTGCGCGGCGGACGCATCGTGAGGCCGACCTTGTTGGTCTCCAGGTTCACCGCGCTGATGCGAGCGGTGAGTTCGTCACCGACCTGGAAGACCTTGGGCTTGCCGCCTTCCAGCGGAGTCTGGCTGACGTGCAGCAAGGCTTCCACCTGGCCGATGTTGACGAAGTAGCCGAGCTGGTCGACCACGGAGACGACGCGACCGGTGACTTCGTTGCCGACGTTGAGCGTCTTGACGAAGGCGGCAGCTTCCTCGGCGCGCTGGGCGTTGAGGCTGACCACCAGCTTGCCACGCTCGCACTCGACGATCTTGACCTGGAGGGTCTGCCCGATCATCTCGTTGTGCTTGGCTCCACGCGGAATGAGAGAGCCCGGCAGGAATCCGCGCAGCCCGTTGAGGCTGACGTTGAGACCGACGGGACGGCTTTCCTTCGACGTGGCGACGCTGGTGACGGTGACGGAGACGGTGGCGTTCGCAGCCATCTGCTCCTGGATGGTCTGCCAACGGGGGTCACGACCACCATTGGGACGACCGGGTTTCGGGGTCTGCTTTGCGGCTGCGTTGTCGGCGGCCGGGGTTGCAGAGGTTTCGACTGGGTTCATAGACTCGTTCATTCTGTTCCTTTCGTTTCGGGTTAGTAATCGCAAGTCTTTCTGCGTCGCGTTCAAACAACGCACCAAATCGAAAGCCCAGCTCTGGTCGAATCTCTTCGCAATGCCTTGAGAGCACTGAGAAGCGAATGATTGAGTTGGATTTTCTGGGGTCTGCTTTGAGTTTGGTGTTGAGAGGACGTTTGGAGAAAGATAAGTTGACCCTAATGAGATTTGAGACTCACAAGCAACGAAATTTGAACGTTCGTTCACTTGGGCGAAGCGATCTAATCTGCTTTCTGCTAGCGCGCTTCGCGTACTGTCTAATCTTTGGGTTGCCGCCGCACCCTGGCCGCTCCGTTAGGATTCTCAACTTGATTCGAACTGGATTCGAACTGGAATCAGAAATTCAATATCACTCGTGGTGGCACACAACTGAGCTATTCGATGATCTCGACAGAGACTGAAGAGCTAACGCGAGCTTGCGCACCTAAGGACTGGTTAAGAAAAGCTCCTATAACGGCTCAGAGGCAATGAACAATTGTTCGTCACCGTTCCTAACTCTGATTTCATAAGGCTTTTACCATGATCAGAGTGCCTTTACAGAATCAGTATCATTTCTTGAGCCGCCACTTGATAACCGCCTAGGGTTGGGGAGTTCTCTCAACTTCACTAAACACGACCCGCTCCCTCGTAGACGAATTCCCTGACCAACTTCAGCCATAAGCCGCCCCAGGAAACTGAGGTGTGGATTGTTGCGCGAGTTGGGTTCGTCTGCCTTCATGCCTCCGCTGAGGTGAGCAAGAGAGGGTCACTGGACCGCCTTAATTCTGAGGTGGTTCATCAACAAACTTCGATCCGAATGCAAAAAGAAGGGACGAAACTATGTTCGAGACTTTGACCGCAATCGCAAGCGGTTTATCCAACTTCATTTTCGGAGCGCTGCATCTAGCACTCCTGCTTCTCGCCGTCGCCATCGGCTTCGCCATTCTCGGGCTGATCGGCAAGGCGATGAAGAAACCCGGCGCCGGCAGTGCCGCACGAAAGCTCGGGCTCTTCAAGATGCACGAAACCACCGTGTACAAGAAGGCACCCGCGATCAAGACGAGACTCCTCAAGGAAGCGCTGTGCAAAGCGCACGGCTCCGACTGCGAAGAAGCGGAAGACGTTATCGCGCCAGTAGGCGATGGTGGTGCCAAACCTCTCGCCGTTCTCGACTTCAACGGCGACGTCATGGCCAGCGGGCGCGACAACTTCGCACGTCTTGTGGACGAGCTTCTGATGAACAAAGATCGGCTCGACGGCGCCATCGTCACGGTCACTTCGCCTGGCGGCGGTGTGGCCCAGTACGGTCAGCTGTTCGCCGAGATGGAGCGCGTTCGCAAGTCGGGGCTCAACCTCACGGTCTGCGTCGACACGGTTGCCGCCTCCGGCGGTTACTTGATGAGCGTTCCGGCAAACAAGATCGTCGCGGCTCCGTTCTCCTACGTCGGCTCGATCGGCGTGGTGAGCGAGTTCGTCAACGTGCACGACTTCCTCAAGCGCTACGGCATCGTGCCTCTGACCTTGACGGCAGGCAAGCACAAGCGCACGTTGACGCCGACCGGTGAGATCACCGAAGAGGGCAAGGAGCACTTCCTGGAGCAGCTGCGTGCCATTCACGAGCTGTTCATCAAGGCGGTGACCACCTACCGTCCGAACGTCAACCCCGACGTGGCCTGCACCGGCGCACACTGGACGGCGGCCGAGAGCGTCAACCAGAAGCTCGGTCTCATTGACGAGCTGGGCACGAGTCAGGAGTACCTGCTCAAGGCCAACCAGACTCGCGACCTGATCTACATCGGGACCGCGAAGAACCCATTCGAGAAGGGACTGCTTCGCTTCGTCACGAGCTTGTGCGATCACGTGATCGCGCGCGTGTGGTCGAAGATGAACGGCGACTTCCGGAGCTAATCTTCCGAAACGGTGAAACGGACTGCTGAGCTTCGTTTAGAGGCTCAGCAGCCGTTGCACCAACCAACTTTTTCGAGGAACATACCATGCTAGTGGAATTGGCAATTGGTGACGCTTACGGTGCCGGCTTCGAATATGCCAAGCCCGGATTCGTCGCTCGCCACAACGACCTCAGCGCCTACGTGAAGCACCCGCATCACGAGATTCCGCCCGGCAGCTACACCGACGACGCACAAATGACATTGGCCAACGCCGAAGTCATCGTCTCCGGTACGGTGACTCGGGAGGCTCTCGCCGACGCCTACGTACGCGCCTTCAAGCGCGACCAGCGAGTCGGATACGCGGGCGGCTTCTATGCGTTTTTGTGCTCGGTCGCCAACGGCACAGAATTCATCGCCCGCATCAAACCGGGCAGTGACAAATCCGGCGCGTGCATGCGAGCCGTCGTCTTCGGCGTCTTGCCGAAGATCGAGGATGTCATCGCGCAAGCAACGCTGCAAGCGAAGCTGACGCATGACACCGAAGGCGGTATCAACTCCGCCGTCGCCGCTGCTCTGATGGGGCATTACTTCCTTTACGGTCTGGGCGCCAAAGCCGATCTCCCGAGCTTCCTCGCGAAGCACGTGGCAGGCGAATGGACAACGCCCTGGGCCCAAGACGAACCGGTCGGCGAGAAAGGCATGATGGCGGTTCGCGCCGCTCTTGCTGCAATCGTCGCACCAGAAAACTCGTCGATGACGGCGATTCTCAAAGCGGCCGTCGCCTTTACCGGCGACGTGGACACGGTCGCCTGCATCGCGCTGGGAGCCGCGTCGGCTTCAACGGAGGTCAAACAAGATCTTCCCGAGCATTTGCTCTCCGGGCTCGAAAACGGACCCTACGGCCGTGATTACCTGAAACAGCTCGACCAGCAACTGCTCGCGCTGGTGAAACGAAGCTGATCGAGGAGTAACATGAACGAAACCAAAAGCAGAACTGGTGCTCTTTGGTTGATGATCGGCATCGCCATCGCGAGTCTCTTTCTCGCGCACATGCCGGTTTTCAATCTGATTCTTCTTCCCGTCGAGACTTTTACCACGACGCTGCACGAACTCGGTCACGCGCTCGCGTGCGTCGCCACCGGCGGTGATGTCAGTGGTCTGACCATCGTCTCGGACGGACACGGGCACGGCGGGCTGACTTTCACCAGGGGCGGCATACCCTGGATCATCTCGTCCGCCGGCTATCTGGGCACGACGATCTTCGGATGCTTGTTCATCCTGATCGGCAAAGAACCCAAGCGCTGCAAGGGCTTGATGATGGCGCTCGGACTTCTGTTCGTCGCCGCGAGTCTTGCATTCATGACTCAGACCGTGATACACGGTGGTGCACCAATCGGTCAAGCACTGTCGAGCGTCGCCATCGGTTTGATCATGGGAATCGTGCTCTTTTTCGGCGGGCTCAAGCTCGGACCTGAAGTGGCGTATTTCATCGTCCTCTTCTTGGCCGCGCAGACCTCTCTCAACGCCCTCACCGACATCAAGTTCTTGACCGAGCTCTCGCTCGGCATGCACAACACCACGGCATTCTCCGACGCCACCAACATGGCGGAGCACACCGGCTTGCCGGCTGCACTCTGGAGCATCATCTGGGGTGTGATTTCGGTTGTCTTGCTCTTCTTAACAATCAAGTTCGCCTACCGCTCAACCGGCACCGCGAACGACAAGACCACGCCCTAGTGCGACTGGACATGTCACAATGACAGGTTCATCGCGTGATGGGCAGTGGCGAAATAGGAGACCATAACCATGGCCAAATCCAAAATCGCAAACGTGCTCGACACGGAGTGGACCTGTTACGAGAACGGCGTCTTTCCGCAAGGAGAGTTTCCTGAGATCATCGAAGTCGGCATCACAGAGGTCGATCTCGAGTCTCTGACCATCGTGCGTACGCTCTCCATCGCCGTGAGGCCGCTCTATTCAAAGGTGAGCCCGTATTGCACCGACCTCACCGGCTGGACTGAAGCGGCCTTGAAACGACAGGGTGTTTCCTTGTCCGAGGCATGCCGCAGAGTCGCACAAAAGTACGGCGGGCAGAATCGCCTGCTTGTCACTGACTGCGGCTCGGAAGCTCCTTCAATGCAAGCGGAGTGCAAGCTGCGTGGCGTCGACTTCCCCTTTGGCGACGAACAGCTCAACGTCTCCGTTCTGTTCGCACTGGTCACCGGCAACCGCAAGCGCCTGAGCTTGACCGAGATGCTCAATGCAGTCGGTCTCGAATTCGAGGGTCGCCTGCACCGCGGCGGTGACGACTCGAAGAACATCGCCCGTCTTCTGATCAAACTGACCGAGATGTCGAGGACGGCTTAAGACTCGTTGTCTTGAGCTTCGAGTGAGAAATGAAACAAGGGCGTTCTCGTCGGCGCCCGGCCTTCGTAATCGGTTATCGACGAGATACTCGTCAGCACTAAGGTGCCGGCGAAAATACAGAACTTCATTCGGCGCAGAGACTCAATCGCTGCGTGCGAGGAGTTCGCAAGACGCGACCTTAATTGGTTGCAGCTGCGCGACTTCGGGTCCTATCACAGGGTCGCAGACTCAAAAGGCAGAAACCCGACTCTGCCTCTTCGGTTCTAAGGAACCAGGATTAGAAAATGGAAAACCAAACAAACACGCTCGGCCGGACAGTGGAGTCCGTCCTGGCGCGCGCCACCGACAGCCTCGGAAACTTCGATGTCTTCCTCACCGCCATCTACGATGCGGTGAAACTCATCGACGGCGCGGTGACGACCAAGAACGCCCACAAGCACGCACCGTTACTGGTGGCAACCGCACAGAAGCTAGCGGAACTGGCGGACACGCTCAAATCGCACTCCTACAACGAACTCCGCTGGACGCTTACCAACCTCAGCATCAACTACTTGATGGTGGTGGTGGAAGCGCTCGAGCGCAAGAACAAGCAGGCGGAGGCGAAGGCGCTTGTGGAGGGGCTCGTGTACGAGCTCTCGACACGCATCACCAAATGGGATGAGGAGTTCGCGCCGGAACGTCGCATCCTCGGACGGCTCGGGTGGCAAGAACACAGCGCTCCCAAGCTCACCTGCAACCGCGAGGCTGCCGTCGAGCGCATTCACACCTTCCACGAAGCACGTGCCATTCTCGTGCGCAAGATCGAGCGCAACATTGCGCATTCGGAGTATCTGCGTCGCGAGATGCAGAGCCTCATCGACAGCGGCCAACGGATGTTCGAAATGGACATGGGCGGCGACATTCTGCGCTTGCGCGCCGAGACGCCGTACTCCTTCAAGACGATGAAGCGCTGGGTGCTGGCCGCCGAGCGGTACGCGGCGAGCATCGACACCAAGGACCTCAGCGAGGCCAACATCAACAAAAGCGCTCGCGTCATCAACGTGCATCACCTGGCCGAGGCGATGGTGAAGTCGCTGCTCGCGTACTGCTATGTCGAGTACTGGAAGAGCGGTCCCGGCTACCGCAATTTCGAGGTGCTCGGACACAACGCCCTCGGCTACGCCGAAGCAGTCTACGAAGACAACTGGGACTTCTTCGCGCCGCTCGCCACCTGCAAGGCGCACGAGAAGCTCGACGAGGAGTCCGCGCGCGACCTCCGGCTGCTCAACAAGTATGCGGATGCAGCGCTCGGCTACGCCATGTGCCTGGACGTGCAGATGCGCGTTCTGCCACAGCGTCAGCAGCCGCCCCAATTCAAGCATGTTCGTGTGGCGAAGCCCGAGCAGCCGGAAGAGCTGAAGCCTGCAGAGATTCCGAGCATCGGAGCCTTCTGCGAGTCGCTCAAGACCCAGGCTGAAGCACGCGAATTCCACATCGGAACTACCGGTGACAACAAGCGCGAAGACGCCTGGCTCGGCATCGGTCGCTCAAGAGGCCCGCGCATCTATCCGAAGCAGCGGCTGATCGGTTTCGATCGGCTGCGCGGCGGCAGTTCGCACAAGGGCAAGAAGCGCAGGACCAAACCGGCAGCAGTCTAAGTCTCGGTCTGGGCGCCTGGTAGTACCAGATTGCTCTCGAGCAGTTGAAGAGCGGGCGATTCCGTCAGGACGGCTTTCGGCCAACACCTGATGGTTTCGCCCGTTTCTTCGTTTGCAAAATTGATACGACATGGACTAGTACAACACTGAAACACCCAGCATTTTTTGTTGTTCGTCAGCCCAATTTGCAGATATTATGGCTTAGATGTCGCAACTGTCAGAATCACACCAGCAGACGAATTTATCAGACCACCCCTGGTTCATTTGCGCGTTGGTGCTGTTTTTCCTTTTGCTATGGCGCACTGTTACTCACTCTTCGTGGAACCTCAATCATGACTGCGCCATGTACATAGTTGCCGGACAATTGCTTGTTGCCGGCAAAGCACCATATGTAGATTTCGTAGATCTCAACCCACCGTTAGTCTTTTACCTGAATGCCATTCCTGTGGCACTCAGCAAGCTCACAGCAACAAATGTCATTTCCTCATTCGAAGTCTGCGTCTGGCTTTTCGCCATAGCGACGGCCTTCCTATGCCTATGTTTGAACCTAAAGGCCAACGACAAAGAAAGGGCACTCGACCAAAACCGTCCGGATTACTTACAGCCCATGCTCTTTGGCTTCGCGATGTTCAACTTCCTGACAGGTGAGTGGGGAGAATTCGGACAGCGACAGCATCTTGCAGCTATCGGCATGATGCCATTTTTCATTTGTCGTTGGCGCAGGCACGAGGGGGATGCAATTGCAAAACTTCCATCCATCCTCAGCGGCACTATATTCGGTATCACAGTCTGCCTGGTGCCGCAATACGCACTCGTTCCAGTTACACTGGAAGCCTTCTGGTTCCTTAATTGGCGAAAAGACGATTTGATTAAGCAGAAAATTTTCTACAGGTTGTTCGATCTGGAAATCATGTTCGCAGTCGCGTGCATTGTTGCATACACAGCCCACCTTTGGGTTCTCTCGGATAATGTCAAACAGGCCTTCTTTGGTCGAGTCATTCCGGCGGTGTTGAGCGGATACTCTGCGTACAATTGTGACTGGCTGGCTTTAACTGTTTTTCCGGCTCTGATTGGCTGCTTTCCGCTTCTGATTGCAGGAGCGATTCTGGCTGCATTTTATCGCTGTACACTCACTGTTCCTCTCCTCCTTTGGTGTATTTCAGCATATCTTGCGGCTCTAGTGCAGTTGAAGGGTTGGTACAACCATTACCTGCCTCTATTGGCTGGAACATGTCTGCTGGTCGCGACACAAGTAAGATGTGCTGGCGCACAGCCATCAAGCCGGATTCCAAAGTCAGCTCCCAAACAGATCTTAGTGGCATGTTTGATCTTTTTTGTTTGCGCAGGACCATCGGTGATAATCAGAGAGTCACTCTCTTATCCCAAAGAAGTCCTCCAGACCATTCTCAAAGAGAGCAAACCGACAGACTCAATCATTTTCATCTCACCAAATGTTCCTGACATATATCCGCCGCTTTTAGAGTCCGGTCGTACGAGCGGTTCGCGGTACCTTTTTTACTTCACTCTCGAGATGTATCGCCACCTTGAGAAAACTTCGATCTCAGAAGATGATAAAAGAAACGCCAGGCGCGAATTGGAGCAACTCCTAAGCGAAATCAAAGAGGACATTGACAGATCTAAGCCCAAGCTAATTTTCATTTCAGAAGCAAAAGATCAAGACAAGCAAAACACTGATAGGAAGCCGGCTACGGAATCAACCATGCAGTGGCTGGCAGCACACGAATTTGTTCCATTTCTCGAAAAAAACTATCTCAAGATTGGAACTTGCAAAGGTCGCTCGTCGAAAATGTCCGTTTGGAAGCGCAACGATTAAGCCGTCAGAACCAGTGAGAGTCGGCGCACGCCTTCTTCAATTTGCCGTTCTTGCAGGTTTCCATAGCCTAGGATAAATTCGGCGTTTGGCGGGACGCCCCCCGAGAAATAGAAGCCCTCGGTGCTCGTCAGACCGACTCCAGCTTCCGCCGCCTTTGTCACGATTTCCTCGGTCGACAATCCGGTGTCAAAACGCACCATCAAGTGCAACCCGGCATTCTCACCACTGACAGTGGCTCTGTTGCCGAAGTATTGTTCGAGCGCTTGCAGCAAAGTGCTTCTGCGCTGCGCATAAACATGGCGCAATTTTCGAACATGCCGACTGAGCAACCCGTCATGCATCAATTGCGCCAAAGAGGCTTGCAGAAGGGTAGAAGGTTGGTCGCTTGAAAGTTCTCTTACCTGGCTATAAATAGAGACCAAACTTCGAGGGAGCACCATGTAGGCCAAGCTCATCGACGGAAAGAGAACTTTAACGAACGTGCCTACGAAGATCACCTGCTCGCTGTCATCAAGCGCCTTCAGAGCCGGAACCTGTTGCTCGAAGCAAAACTCGCTATCATGCTCGTCTTCTACGATGAGAGTTCCAGTTTTTGCGGCCCATGAAAGAAGTTGCAAGCGTCTTGTGAGTGACAAGCGAACACCCGATGGAAACTGATGCGTCGGTGTGGTGTACACGAGCCTGAAACGCTCATTCGCTGCCTCCAATCTCTCGACCTGAATTCCGTCGGCATCAACGTTAATTGGATAAGCGGTTGCTCCCTCAAACTCGAAAGTGCGAACAATCGGCACGTAGCCAGGGTTTTCCACCGCCAAAAGGTCGCCGCGTTCGACGTGGATTCTGGCAATCAAACTAAGCGCTTGTTGCAGCCCGTTTACGACAAGAATCTGCTCGGCAGCGCATTTGACACCACGCGATCGATACAACGAACGCGCTATGCACTCGCGTAGCAGCGGATACCCAAGTGGGTCAGAAGCATATTCAAACAGCTCCTGGTCGTCCTTTTTGCTCAGTTTTGCGTATATCTGAGCCAACGGATGAGGTGATGCAACTTCGTAGCAAATGTCCCAATGCCGAAACGTAATTTCACAAATCGGCGTGGTTGGATGCAACTTCGGCATTGTCTGCACTCTGCGGGCGAGTGCCGAAATGCCAGTTATCAGGCGCCTCGACGGTTCGACAATTTCGACATTTTTGACCTCAGGCTTCGACACCGGTGGTGGTGGCAAGCGGCGACTGACAGCCGTTCCTAATCCGCCTCGAGTTTCCAAATATCCTTCAGCCTTGAGATGGTCGTAACTCTCAACAACGGTTGAACGTGAGATTTTGAGCGACTCGCAGAGCGCTCGTGATGATGGCATCAATGCGCCTGGTCTAAGTCTTCCATCGAGTATCAATCGTCTTATTTGCTCAGCCAACCGAGCAGTCAGCGTAAGTTGCGCTCCCTGTGTCAAATCGATTGGCAAATCTATGAGGATTCGATGGCGCATTGAGTTCGTTTTCGAAGGACACCAGGAACTTACCGGTATTCACTCTCGATTGATTTTATGCCAAGTTGATGGCCGCTTCAATCTCCCAATTTCACAACAATTTCCCTTTGTGCGAATCAGCGAACCAAGTCTCTTATTTTTTGGGAACGAATAAATCAATTGCGCTACTGTAATCCGATCAGGACCAGAAAAAAGTAAGCGAGTCGTAAATAGGCATCTCGAGCTGGTCTTCTTGTAACAAATCGAGTGAATCACGCAAGCGATGCTACTTAGACACAATTCAGAGTTCATCTTCGGGAGGGCAGTTCGGACGCTTTAGAGACTCACCCAAAAATGAGCCAGAATGATTCCACACGCAACCAAGAATCGAATTTTCGAGATATCCGGTATTCACAATTGTTCCAACGCTTTTTTCCTTACATACCAGATTGATCGCTGACACTTGTCTCATTAAGTTGAGATATTGCCTTTTTCCCTCCTCGAATCGAACACAAGCCAACCACAACAATCAATGCGGGTTTTCTCAGCTAAGAACCTCTCGGCCCTTCGGCTGACGCAGTAGCCTGTCC